>CACHAQ010000007.1 GCA_902577905.1 uncultured Alphaproteobacteria bacterium | reverse complement strand
GAAATTAATTACTAAGATCCGCGTTCCTTCGGGTATACCTACTTCCGATTTGCAAACTGCAAATTGAACGATTAATAACTTTGCATGCGTTCCTTCGACAATCGTCTACTTCCGTCACTCCAATAGAGTGATGAACGTGAATTGAGTTATAGCTATAATTCGTAAACTATCAAGAAATAGTATTAGATTTAATTAATAAAATTTGATTAGTTTTCTAAACTCATTTTGCTAAAAAATGAACCCTCTTTTCTTAACCATGTATTAATCATATCGAGAAAATTATTGCTTAAATAATAATTTTTAATTCGTTTGTCTGATTTACTCTGCTCTTTAACAAAAATATTTTTTTCTAAAGCTTCGTTTAAAATAGATTGAATAGATGATCTAGATCCAATTGACTTAGGTATATTTGCGCAAATTGTTTCAAACGAAATTCCATTCAATTTGTGATTTTCATATATTTCAAGAGAGATAACATGGTGTAAAATTGATTTAAATAAAAATTTGGAGACGTAATCTTCTGAAAAGAAGCTAGAATATATGTTTCTTTTTTTCTCTTTAATTATTTCTGTTTCAGTCATTAGATTTCTCAATAATATTTTGCATTTTTGGGAGAGCAAATGCTCTCCCATTTTTTAGTGACCAACTATAAGGAGTTGATGTGCTAATCACTAAATTCATTAGTCTCTGATGCTGTAAGCCATTACACCTACTTCAGATTTATCAGTACCAAGTTTTTCAGCTTCTTCACTAATTCTAATACCAAAGAGCATTTTCATGATGTACCAAATAATAAATGATACAACAAAAACGAAAACGTTAATTGCTATAATTCCGTAAAGTTGTGCACCAAAACTTGCTGCAGTGTTTGAAATTGGAACTACTAATGTTCCAAAAATTCCAGCAAAACCATGTACTGGAATTGCTCCAACAACATCATCGATTTTAAGAGATATTAAAAGTCTTGTTCCGTAGAAGACGATTAATCCACCTATTGCACCAATGATTACTGCTAGGAAAGGAGAAGGAGCTAATGGTTCTGCAGTTATTGCTACAAGACCACCTAATGCTCCATTAAGCATCATTACAACATCTGTTTTGCCCGTTACTAGTCTGGAAATAACAGCACAAGCCATTACACCTGCACCAGCTGCCAGGTTAGTATTAATATATATTGTTGCTACTGCTGTTACATCATCAAATGTACCCATAGCTAATTGTGATCCACCATTAAACCCGAACCATCCAAGCCATAGGATAAATACACCTAGGGTTGCAAGAGGAATTGATGAATTTGCAAAAGGCTCCATTGGAGCTGCTTCACCACTATCAGTAAAACGTCCTAATCTTGGACCTAACAAAATTGCACCAGCAAGTGCTGCTGCTGCTCCTGCACTATGTACTAAGGTTGATCCAGCAAAATCTGAGAAACCTGCTTCCGCTAGGTATCCTCCACCCCACTGCCAACCCATTTCGATTGGATAAATGAAACCAGTTAATAAAGCACAAAAAATAAAAAATGGCCAAATTTTGATTCTTTCAGCTAGTGTTCCAGATACGATTGAGCAAGTTGTTGCACAAAATACCATCTGGAAGAACCAGTCAGAACCATCTGAATAACCTGTATCTAGAGCACTACCATCACTCCAAGGAAGTGGAGATCCAATAAAGCCACCAGCAGGAATGCCATATGCCATGTTATATCCAACTAACCAGAACATTAAACCAGCTATAGAATATAAGCCTATATTTTTTGCAGCTATTGTTGCTACACTTTTAGACGTTACAAGTCCTGATTCAAGCATTGCAAATCCTGCTGCCATCCACATGACTAAGAACCCAGATACAAGAAATAGGAATGTATTTAAAATGTATTGCACTTCACCATCTACTTCTGCTCTCGCGTATGAACTAAAGAGCATAAAGACGGCAATAATGCTAATGAAATATATAGATTTTTTTAACATTAATCCTCCATTATAAATTTCACAGTACATGGCTCACATTGAGTCATGCGTTACTTTTCATGCTTAGCTATGGAAATTAATTACTAAGATCCGCGTTCCTTCGGTTTAACCTACTTCCGATTTGCCTGAGGGCAAATTGAACGATTTATAACTTTGCATGCGTTCCTTCGACTTTCGTCTACTTCCGTCACCCTAAAAGAGTGATGAACGTGATGAGTGAATTAGTTTATTATTGAATTTTAGTAAGAATATTTAAGAGAATATTGGTATGCAATATTTGCATATATAAAAAAAACTAATAATACTGCCAAAATATCAATTTATTTCAGATAAATTTATCCACTTAGAATTATTATTACTCGAATCTACGGTAGCATTAATAAATTTCATTATGTGCAAACCATCATCAATATTTGGAAGCATCTTTAATAACTCTTCCTTATTTTCTTTATTTTGAAATACATCTGCGGCATCTGAATAGATTTGTGCAAATGCCTCAAGATATCCTTCTGGGTGACCAGCAGGGATTCGGACATTAGCTTCACTTCCTTCAACTTTAATCGAACCGCCTCTAGTTATTATCTGACTCGCCTCCCCTACTTGATTAAATTTAGCATAATTTGGATTTTCTTGACTCCATTTCAATGCGCCCTTGTCACCATAAATAGCAACACTAAAATTATTTTCTTCACCTGTTGCAACTTGAGAGATGGATAATGATCCTTTAGCTCCATTATTTAATCTGATCATTATAGAAGCATCATCATCTAATTTTCTTCCTTCAACAAAGGTAGTTAGATCTGCACTAACTGATTGTAATTTTAATTGGGTTATAAATTCTAACAAATGCATAGCATGACTTCCTATATCACCCACACTTCCTGCAGCTCCACTTCTTGAAGGATCAGTTCTCCATTCTGCTTGTTTATTAGAACCTGAATCTTCTTCTTTTGAGCCAAGCCAACCCTGAAGATAAGATCCTTTAATAATTCTTATTTTGCCTAGTGCTCCATTTTCAATAAGTGATCTCATACCTCTAACAACTGGATATCCGGAATAATTATGAGTTAAGAAAAAATGAGCATCAGATTTAGAGACTGCTTCAACTAATTTATGAGCATCTTCCATTGTAGAAGTCATAGGTTTATCACAAATAACATGAATATTTTTATTTAGAAATTCTATTGCTGGTGCAGCATGCATATGATTTGGTGTAACAATGGATACTACTTCAATGCCGTCATCTCTTTTAGATTCTTCTTCAGCCATAGTTTTAAAATCAGAATAACTTCTTGAAGGATCAAGACCAATTTCTTCAGCAGACTTAGCTGCTTTTTCAGGAGTTGAAGATAAACAACCAGCAACAAATTCATACTTATCATCCATCCTTGCACATAGACGATGCACGGCTCCAATAAAAGCTCCTTGGCCACCACCTATCATCCCAAGTTTTAATCTTCTTCCCATAATTACTCCTTATATACCTAAAATCTTTTTGTTAGCTTGCTCGTCCGTTCCAGAACTTGCAAAATCATCAAATGCTTTGTCTGTAACTTGAATAATGTGATTTTTAATAAATGGAGCTCCTTCAGCTGCACCTTGCTCAGGGCTTTTAATACAGCATTCCCACTCTAAAACTGCCCATCCATCAAAATTATAACCAGATAGTTTTGAAAAAATTGATTTAAAATCAACCTGGCCATCGCCAAGTGATCTGAATCTACCTGCTCTGTTTATCCATGATTGATAACCTCCGTAAACTCCTTGCCTACCAGACGGATTAAATTCAGCATCTTTTACATGAAACATTTTTATTCTTTCATGATAAATATCAATGTGATCGAGATAGTTTAAACATTGAAGAACATAATGACTTGGGTCATACAACATATTACAACGTTTATGATTATTTACTCTTTCTAAAAACATTTCGAAAGTTGAACCATCGTGTAAATCCTCACTTGGGTGAATTTCGTAACAAAGATCTACTCCACACTCATCAAATTTATCTAAAATTGGATGCCATCTTTTTGCTAATTCACCAAAAGCTTCATCTTCTAAACCAGCAGGTCTTTGAGGAAATGGATAAAGAAAGGGCCAACATAACGCACCAGAAAATGTAGCAGCAGTTTTTAAATTAAGGTTTTTTGATGCTTGAGCGACATTCATCATCCTTTTGACTGCCCATTCTTGTCTAGCTTTTGGATTACCCTTTACCTCATCAGCAGCAAAACCATCAAAGAGTGTGTCATAAGCAGGATGAACTGCAACCAATTGACCGGTTAAATGAGATGCAATATCAGTTATTTCAAGATTAAAATTTTTTACTATTCCTTTTATTTCATCACAGTAATCTTTACTCGAAGCTGCTTTATCCAAATCAAAAACTGCTAAATTTTCTGCTGGCAATTGAATTCCTTTATATCCAAGATCAGATACCCATTTACATATACTAGGTAGTGAATTAAATGGTTCTTTATCTCCTATAAACTGTGCTAAAAATATTGCAGGTCCTTTAATTTTTTTCATACATTTTCTCCAAAACTATTTAAACATGAAACTTTTAGGTAGTCATTAAATTTTTAAAATTTTCGTATAATTTTTTAGTATTATTGTTCATTTCTTGAATATTATTTTTAAGCAATATATCAAGTTCATCAATGGAGTTTTTTCCTAAATATTTTTCTAAAGCATTTTTTAATTCAGGAACTTTGGACCATTTAATGATTGTGTTTTCATCGACTTCCATATGAAATTGAATACCATAAGCATGATTTTTATACTTAAATATTTGAAATTTTGTAATATCTGATGAACCCAAAATAGTAACTTCAGAATTATTTAATTCACTTACTTCGTAACTATGCCATTGCAATGCTTTAATCTGATTATCAAAATTTTGAAAAAGTTGATCCTTTTTTTTATTATCTAAAATATTAATATTTAGAACTCCAATTTCTGGAGGATTAGATTTAATTACTTTACCACCAAGAATTTCTCCTAAAAATTGACATCCTAAACAAATTCCGAGATATGGTTTTTGATTATTGAAAACAAATTCCTTTATCTTACTTTTTTCTTCAATCATCCACGGATATTGTTCTTCCATCCAAGTATCCATTGGTCCACCTAAGCACATCATCCCATCAAATATATCAAGGTTAACAGGAATCTTTTCTCCTTCATCCAATCGAATAATTGTTGTTTCAACAAAGTCTTCACTCATTAACTTTGTAAAGTATCCAGGTGTAACTAAGGGTGTATGTTGAAGAATAATTATTTTATGAGACATTTTTTTCTAAATTAAGTAATCTTTTTTTTAGTTTGATCCCCCCTCTTCCAGAAAATCCTCCAAGTTTACCATCACTACGTATCACTCGGTGACAAGGTATAATAAGTAAAAGTTTATTTTGTCCGCAAACATTACCAACATATCTTGGCGATGTACCAACTTTTTTTGCTATTTCTCCATATGTTGAAATTTTACCATATTTAATTTTAGATAATTCTTTCCAAATTTTTTTTTGCAATGGAGAGCCTTCAAAAGAATAGCTAATCTTGAAATTTTTAAGTTTTCCAGAAGCGTATGAATTAATTTGATTCTTAATATTAATTAAATCAATCGTTTTATTTGTTTTTCCAAAACTCAGTGAAAAAACTCTGCCACTATTTTTTTTTACTGTAATCCAACCAAGTTTAGTCTTAAAAGAAGCAGTTTTCACATAAAATTAATAACATTATTGAATGAATCTATCAAAATAATTTATAGTAAATTATGGATGAAGATAATTTAAATATAGAGATTAGAAAGTTTCTTAAACAAGTTGGTATTAGTTCTCAACGTGAAATAGAAAATTACATAAGAAAAAAATTTACTGAAGAAAAAATCAAAATAGGTGAAACGATAAAAGTATCTATGAATTTGTCATCAGAAGATGGGGAACTTAATCATTCAATTAATGAATCTTTAAAAATAAAATAAATAACTTTTAGTATGGCTTAAAGTTTAATTTATACGTGATTGAATTTTATCTATATTCTCAAGTTTAGATAATGGCCCAATACTCGATATAGTTATTGGTCCTTTTACAATTTCATTGGCTATCTTTTGAACTGTTTCTTTAGAAACTTTATCAATATTTTTAATAGTTTCAGATGGTTCAATTATTCTATTAAAAACTAGAAGTTGTCTAGCGGCACTCTCGCATCTTCTAAATGCACTTTCTCTTCCCATCATTAAACTTGCTTTCAACTGAGCTTTACCTCTATTGATTTCCTTTTCTGTAATTGAGTTAGGACTTTCGTTTAATTGATCACATAAAACAGGTATGAGTTCTTGAATTTGATTTTCTCCTGTCCCACAATATATACCAAAAACACCTGTATCAGTGTAAGATGAGCTGAAAGAGGAAATGCCGTATACAAGTCCACGCTTCTCTCTAATCTCTTGAAATAATCTTGATGACATACCTCCACCTAATAAAGATGAGTATACTAGTAAAGAATAGTAATCGTCATGGTGGTAATCTATACCTTCAAAACCAAGCAGTAGGTGAATCTGTTCTAATTTTTTATCTTCTCTGTATTCTCCAGATTTGTAGTCAGCTTTTTGTCTTTCAGTAGACAATCCAGCTGGTAAGTTAGTGCATGATTTTTTAATTGATTCTACAAATTGATCATGGTCAATTTTTCCAGCTGCACTTATAATCATTTTTTTTGGATTATAATGATTCATCATGAAGTCTTTAACTTCGTCTCTTGAAATATTTTTAATAATATCGGTTTTACCCAATATTGAACGTCCCATTGGTTGGTCCGGGTATGCTTTTTCTTGCCAATAATCAAAAATCATATCATCAGGTGTATCAAGGTACATTCCAATTTCTTGAATTATGACTCCTCTTTCTCGATTAAGTTCATCTTCAGCAAATGTAGAATTTTGCAAAATATCTGTCAGAATATCTATTCCATAATGTAGATCATCAGCTAAAAGTTTTACATAATAAGCTGTTATTTCCTTTGAAGTATAGGCATTTATATCTCCGCCAACATTTTCAATAGTTTCAGCAATTTGAAGAGCGTTTTTAGTTGATGTACCCTTAAAAGCCATATGCTCTAAAAGGTGAGCGACACCATTTATATCTTTTGTTTCATCTCTACCACCAACAAAATTCCATATACCCATTGATACTGTTTCCAACCCTGGCATATTTTGAGTTACTATTCTTAATCCGTTTTCTAGTGTTGTAATTTTATGCATTGCTTGTTTTTTCTAAGATGAAGTTTTTTACATCCATAGTACTATTGGGTAATATAGTCATCTTTTCCTCTTTATCAAAGAGATTGCTCAATTCTTTTGGTATTTCAATTTCTGTATTAATTGCTTTATTCACAGCTTTGTCAAATTTTGCAGGATGTGCACAAACCAAAGATACCCATGCTTCATCATCTTTTTTATCTAATAATACTTTTAGTCCTGTTGCAGTATGTGGATCAGCAATATAATTAAATTTTTCATATATATATTTAATTGTTTCCAGAGTCTGACTATCATCAATTGAGGAAGCCTTATATATTTGCTGAAACTTAGCTAAAACAGAGTCATCAAATTGATAAAAACCTTTTGATGAAAAACTTTCAAATACTTCATTTACTCTTTTGCTGTCTCTATTGAGACTTTCAAAAATTTGCCTCTCAAAGTTACTTGAAACTTGTATATCCATACTAGGACTATATGTTTGAAAAACAGATTTTTTTTTCATTTCTCCAGTGTCTACTATGGACTTCAAGATATCATTAGAATTAGTTGCAATATGTAAATGACCAATAGGTAATCCCATTTTTTTAGCAACAAAGGCTGAAAAAATATTGCCAAAATTTCCTGAAGGAACAATAAAATTAATTTTCTGCTTATCAGTTTGTAAATAAGACCAAAAATAATAAACAACTTGGGCAATTAATCGTGCCCAATTTATAGAGTTTACTGCAGTTAAAGAAGTAGACTCTTGTATTTCATCATCTACAAATAGTTCTTTGACAATTTTTTGACAATCATCAAAATTACCCTCTACAGCAATGTTAAAAATATTTTTATCAATTACTGTAGTCATTTGTTTTTGTTGAATAGGTGATACTTTATTATGAGGATGTAGAATAAATACATTTATATCTTTTTTTGATTTAAAAGAGTGAATTGCAGCTGATCCAGTATCACCAGAAGTTGCGCCTAAAACAGTAATTTTTTTTGGAGACATCTCTAGACTTGTAGAAAATAGATTACCAAGAAATTGTAAAGCGTAATCTTTAAAAGCATAAGTAGGCCCATAAATTAATTCTAATAAAAATTTATTATTTTCTAGTTCTACTAGTGGAGCTATTTTTTCATGATTAAAATTTGCATAAGTTTCATTTAAAATTTTTTGTAAATCTAATTTTTCTATACTTTCATTTACATAAGGAAAAATAATCTCACATGCCACTTCTTCGTATGATTTATTTTTTAAACTTAGTAAGTCTATTTTGGGCCAGCTTTGGGGTAAATATAGACCACCATCTCTTGATAATCCTTGATAAAGAATATCGTTAAATGATCTGCTTAGAGAATCATCTCTTGTACTTAAATATTTCATTAAAGATAGCGACTAATAATATATTCTTTGAAATATTTAGCATTTAAAGGTAACTTTGTAACCTGTTCTAAAACCTCATTAGTTGAAAAAAAACTAGCTTTTTCATGGATATTTTTTTTAAGCCAATTTACTAAATTTGAAAATTCACCATTTTCTATTTCCCTATCTAATTCCATTTCATCAGTTCTCAATTGAGACGCAAATTGAGCAGCAGTGAGTGCTCCTAATGAATATGTTGGAAAGTATCCAAATAATCCAGCAAACCAATGAATATCTTGTAAACATCCATCAGTGTCTTTATTTATCGATAAATTAAATAATCTTTTAAATTCATCATTCCAAGCATCGGGAATGTCTGCAATATTTATTTCATTGTTAAAAATTTTTCTTTCTAAATTAAATCTTAAGATAATATGCAAGGGATAGGTTACTTCATCTGACTCAACTCTTATAAAAGATTTGTTTACTCGAGTACCTAATTTGTAAAGATTGTCTGGATTTGTAGCTTTGTCATTTATATTAAATTTATTATTTAAGGTATTAGATAAAAATTTTTTAAAAGCTAAAGATCTAGTGATTTGCATTTCAATTAATAGTGATTGACTTTCATGCATGGCCATCCCCCTAGATTTACCTGCTGGCTGATGCATCCAATCTTTTGGAAGGTTTAGTTCATATAATGCATGTCCAGTTTCATGCATAACACCATCTAAAGATGAAAATGGATTTTCATTATTATATCTAGTTGTAATTCTAACATCATTTGTAGATCCTCCACAAAAAGGGTGAACACTTTTATCAAGTCTCCCTCTTGTAAAATCAAAACCTATTTGTTTCATTATATATTCAGAAATATTTTTCTGCTTTTCTTCATCAATACTTGTTTCAAATTGAAGTGTTTCTTCTTTTTTTTGTTTATCAATAATATTATCAATAAGTGGTGTGAGAAATTTTTGTAAATCATCAAATACTTCAGATATTTTATTTTCTTCTGAAGAAGGTTCAAATTTATTTATTAGTGCTTCATAAGGAGAAATTTTAAAAGTTTCCCCTAGAATATTAGCTTCTTCTTTCGTTAAATTTATAAGTTCTTCTAAATCTTTTTTTACTAAATTAAATTCGGACTTTTCCCTTGCCTCTTGCCAAACACCTTCACATTTAGCTGAAGATTTTGAAATATTTTCTACAAGCTCCGTTGGAATAGCAGAAGCTAATTTATATTCTCTATCCATTTCATTTAAGTTTTTCTGATCACTGTTACTTAGATTAAGATTCTTAGAATCTTCAATTAAATCACCAACTTCAGAAGATGAAATTTTACTATGACTAAGTTTTGATAAATAGGCTAATTGATCTGATCTTTGATCTCTTGAGCTGCTAGGCATCATTGTTGCCATATCCCAGTGTAAAATACCTGCAATATCTGATGTCAGTGAAGCTTCATTAAAGATCTCTTTAAGTTTTAAATATGTTTTCATTTTTTCTTCCTAAATAAATAAATTATAAAAATAATCAAAAAAGAAAAACTCATCAAAAACCATGTAATTGCATACTGCAAATGATTATTTGAAAAATTATGATTTTGAGATGATGGTATTAAGAAATTCTCTGCGTAATTACTCATATTTTTAATGAAAAACTTCTGATTTATCTTAACATTTAAGAAAGTTTGAATTTGCTCCAAATCATAATAATACCATTCATTTGAAGAGATAGAATTCTCGGGAGTAAACATCTTTTTTTGTGTTGGGTATCGGATGTATCCTAGAATTTCAGCATTTATTATTTCATTATTGTCTTTAAAATAATCATATCTGCTTTGCTCAAACCAACCTTCATCAATTAAATAATTATTACCATGATTATCTGACAATAAACTAGCTATTCTAACACCAGAAATCCCATTCAATGTTTTAGCAGGAAAAAAAATTTTTTTACTTCTGTCAACAGTTCCTAAAGTGATCACTTTAGTAAACTCATCAATGTTTGGATACTTCATTTTTCCCATTGAAAGTGAAAGTGGTTTTTGATCCTTTAGTTCATTAAATTCGGCAATAATTTTTTCTTTCCATTCCAGTCTTTGCAATTGCCAAATTCCTAAAAATATTGTCAGCGCAATACAAAATAAACTAAATAAAAAAAATTTTATGGGAAAGTTTTTAATTTATGCACCCCAAACATAAACGCAGACAAACAAGAACAGCCAAACAACATCAACAAAGTGCCAGTACCATGCTGCAGCCTCTAATCCAAAATGTCTATCTGGAGTAAAATGATTTTTATAAACACGATACAAACAAACAGCTAGAAATGCTGTACCAACCATTACATGAAATCCATGAAAACCAGTAGCCATATAAAATACTGACGGATATATTCCATCAGTAAAACTAAAATAATGATGAGCTGCTTCGTAATATTCTACACCCTGCATAAATGAGAAGAAAATTCCGAGACCAACAGTACACCATAATGCCTGAATGGCTTGCTCTCTATGACCTTCTCTAACAGCATGGTGAGCCCATGTACAAGTAGTACCTGACATTAATAATATTAATGTATTTAAAAAAGGAACATCAAGCGGATCAAATGTTTTGATACCTTCTGGTGGCCAAATTCCAACAGCACCATTACTATCAAAAGTTTCAGAGAATTCTTCTATAGGTAATTTAGGTGTTAAACTTGCATCAAAGAAAGCCCAGAAAAAAGCAACAAAGAACATTACTTCTGATGCAATAAAAAGCGCCATTCCATATCTTAGTCCCAGTTCCACTACAGGTGTATGAACCTTTTGAAAAGTTGACTCTTTAATTACATCTCTCCACCATAAAAACATAATAGTTAACAAACCAATTGTACCAAGAATAAGAAGCCAAGAAGTTCCATAATGCATATAAAATACAAGACCGGCAGCCATTGCTAGACCAGCTATTGATGATAAAAATGGAAGTGGGCTTGGATCAACTAAGTGATATGGATGTTTCTGCCCTGTTGTTGATTTATTAGCCATTGGTTATTCTATATATTTAAAAAAGGTATATGACAACGTTATCTCTTCGACATCTTTCATTGTTGGATCTTCATTAATTGAAGGGTCTATATAAAACACAACTGGCATTTCAACTGTTTCACCAGGCTTTAAAGCCTGCTTTTCAAAACAAAAACACTGTGTTTTAATAAAATACGGACCAACCTTTTCTGGTAAAACATTAAATGTCGCAGTTCCAATTGTTTCAACGTCAGATTGATTTGTAGCTTTATAGTTAACAAGTTTATTTTCACCAACCTTAAATTTAATATTTTCTGGTGCGGTAAATGTCCAATTTATACTATCATTAACATCGGCATTAAATTTGAGATTAATATCTCTTTCTAAAATTGATGATGAAAGGAACTCAGATGTACTTGTCTTACCACCATAACCAGTAACACGACAAAATAAGTCATATAAAGGTACTGAAAAAGCAACTAAAGTTATCATTGTTAGAACAATTAATGATAATCCTAAAGCTGTTCTAGTATTTGTCATTATACTCCAAAAATATTAGCCTTAAATAAAGTCCACAAATAAAAGAATGCGACAATACAAAGTAGAATAATTAAAGTGATAATATTTTTTCTTCTTCTATTTTTCATCTAAGTACCACATGATCAATCAATAATGCTGAGAATAAACTGAATAAATAAAGAATTGAAATAGCAAAAAATTTTAACCCTTCAGAATTTGGCATTGATTTTTTTTCTCTAGATTTTTTTAACTTTAAAGAACTATTAAATAATAATAAATTTAATATAGTAACTATAGTTAAGTATATTATTCCAACATTGCTATCTAAGTATGGAAGATAACTCGATAAAATTAATATTACAGCATAATAAACAATCTGTTTTTTTGTATCTTCAATACTGCTTACGTTTGGTAACATAGGCACATTAGCATTTTTATAATCATTATATCTATATACGGATAGGGCCCAAAAATGAGGTGGGGTCCAAAAAAATATAATTACAAATAAACTAATTGGTAAGAAATTTAATTCAGGTATAACTGCTGTCCATCCAATAATTGGAGGAATTGCTCCTGCTGCTCCTCCAATAACTATATTTAATGAAGTTGTTCGTTTAAGCCAAAATGTATAGATAAATACATAAAAGAGAATTGTAAAAAGAAGTAAACTAGTTGCTAACGAGTTCGAGAACCATTGCATCAAAATTAAAGAAATAGTCCCTGTTAATATCCCTACAACTAAGGCTTCATTTTTAGAAACTACTCCAAGCGGAATTGGTCTTAGTTTTGTTCTTTCCATAGTTTTATCTATATCTTCATCGAACCACATATTTATTGCTGCTGAAGAACCAGCTCCCAACGCAATAGCAACTATTACGAGAAAACTATTTAGAAATGTTATATGCCCAGGTGCCAAAAACATTCCAACAAACGCAGTAAAAATAACCAAGGACATAACTCTTGGTTTCATTAGTTCATAATAA
The DNA here is from genome assembly GCA_902577905.1 of uncultured Alphaproteobacteria bacterium. Taxonomy (GTDB): domain Bacteria; phylum Pseudomonadota; class Alphaproteobacteria; order HIMB59; genus CACPNW01. The sequence goes on along the minus strand of CACHAQ010000007.1, from coordinate 47,209 downwards.
CCCTTAAATTTTCTTAAAAGAAAATTATTGCTATAACCAGCTTCTAAGGATTTAGCATCCACGTAAATTATCCTTTGAATTTAGGTAAAGTCTCAAACTGATGGAATGGTGGAGGTGAAGAAAGTGTCCATTCAAGAGTATCAGCTCCCTCTCCCCACGGGTTTGCGACTTCTTTCTTTCCAAAAAATAAAGCATACACAATTGCAAAAAGAAATATCAAGGTAGCAGCAAAAGAGATGTAAGAACCGTAAGTTGATACAAGATTCCATCCTGCATAAGCGTCTGGATAATCTGGAATTCTTCGAGGCATACCAGCAAGTCCTAAGAAATGTTGAGGGAAAAATGTTACATTTACACCAATAAAAAATAACCAAAAATGTAGTTTGCCTAAGAATTCATTATACTTTCTTCCAGACATTTTACCAAACCAATAGTAAATACCTGCAAAGATTCCAAACATAGCTCCCATGCTCAGAACATAATGGAAGTGTGCAACAACATAATACGTATCATGCATTACAGTGTCTATTCCAGCATTGGCCAGAATGACTCCTGTTACTCCTCCGAGTGTAAATAAGAAAACAAACCCAATTGCAAATAACATTGGGGTTTCAAATGTAAGTGATCCACCCCACATCGTTGCTATCCAACTAAAGATTTTTATACCGGTTGGAACAGCAATAATAATTGTAGCTAGCATAAAATATGCTCTTAAATCTGCGCTCATACCAACTGTGAACATATGGTGAGCCCAAACAATAAAGCCTATAAATCCTATAGATATCATAGCATACACCATTCCTAGATATCCAAATACTGGTTTTCTTGAGAAAGTAGAGATGACCTGACTTACAATTCCAAAAGCTGGTAATATCATGATGTAAACTTCTGGATGACCAAAGAACCAAAATAAGTGTTGGAAAAGAACTGGATCTCCACCACCGGCAGGATTGAAAAATGTTGTACCAAAGTTTCTATCAGTTAGAAGCATTGTAATTGCTCCAGCTAAAACAGGAACAGCTAATAAAAGCAAGAATGCTGTAATCAACATAGCCCATACAAAAAGAGGCATCTTATGAAGAGTCATTCCAGGAGTTCTCATATTGAGTATTGTTGTTATAAAATTAACTGCGCCTAAGATTGAGGAAGCACCTGCTAAATGAAGAGCGAAAATTGCCATATCAACAGAGGGTCCTGCGTGTCCCAGTTTATTTGAGAGTGGAGGATAAATTGTCCACCCCGTACCAGCACCAGTTCCTATTGTTGCTGAAACAACTAATAAAACTAGAGCAGGAACAAGTATCCAAAAACTAAAGTTATTCATTCTTGGAAAAGCCATATCAGGTGCTCCAATCATTAATGGGACAAACCAGTTTCCAAAGCCACCTATTAATGCAGGCATTACAACAAAAAATACCATTAACAAACCATGAGCTGTGATAATTACATTCCAAACTTGACCATCAGCAACAACATCTAAGCCTGGGGCAGCTAATTCAGCTCTCATTAATAATGAAAAGAAACCTCCAACTAAACCAGCTAGTATGGCAAATATTATATAGAGAGTTCCAATATCTTTATGGTTGGTAGAAAAAAACCATCTTTTTATAAAACCTGGTTTATGATCATGATGGTCGTGACTTGCTGAATCTGCGTAACTCATTTTTCTCCTATTCTATTGTATTCTCTTTAGTGGTTATTTCGTTTGCTAGTGCTAACTTACTTTTTTGTTCAATTATCCAATTATTAAAATCTTTTTCATTAAGTGCTTCTATAACAATGGGCATGTACCCATGACCTGTTCCACATAATTCGGAACATTGACCTCTATATATTCCTGGCTCATCTATATTGAACCATGTTTCATTGAGTCTTCCAGGAACCGCGTCTTTTTTTACACCTAATGAAGGCATAGCAAAACTATGAAGCACATCACCAGCAGTAACTAATACATGAATATTTTTATTTGCTGGTAAAACTAGGTGGTTATCTACTGTTAATAATCTTATGTCACCTGGTTCTAATTCTTCATCAGGTGTCATGTAACTTTCAAAAGAAATATCATCATGTTCTGGGTATTGATACTCCCAGTACCACTGATGGCCTATGACTTTAATTGTCATATCTGTTTCAGGTATTACATCTTGCTGATATACTAACTTAAATGATGGGATAGCCATAAAAATTAATATTATTACTGGAATCCCAGTCCAGAGTATTTCTATAAATGTGTTATGAGTAGTTTTAGAAGCGACTGGATTTACTTTTCTTCTAAATCTAAATACAACGTAAAAGATTAGAATCAGAACAAATATCGTGATTGCAGTCATCATAATTAATACAAAATTATGAAGATCATAAACATTTCTCATAACGTCACTTGCAGGTGTTTGAAAACCTAACTGCCAATCAGAAATACCATTTGCTGAGGAAGCAAAAGTCATAAATGTAGCAGTAATAAAGGATAAAATGCGCATCTTAATTAGTTATTGTATACACTAATAAATAAATTATTCAGTAAATTAACCAGTGATTTAGAGGCAAAATTCTAGGACAGGTTGTCGCTCATTATGATTTATTCAATAAACGATTGAATAGAAAAAATTGCAGCAGTAGTTGCAGTGTCTGATCGTAGAATTCTTTTTCCCAAAGAGACGGATATACATGAAGACAAAGAAGAGATGATTGTTCGTTCCTTTTCAGAAAAACCACCTTCAGGCCCAATAATGACAGACCATTTTTTGTATTTTTTTGTTTCATTAATTAATGCATTGTAAATAGTTGGTAAATTTTCATTTCCTTCATCACAAAATACTAACCCTCTATCAAACGGAAAATTGTCAATTAAATTATCTAGTTTAATTGGCTTTTCTAAAGTCGGAATTGACAATCTCTCAGATTGTTCTGATGCTTCGATGATATTTAATTCAAAATTTTTAAAATTTATTTTTGATTGATTTGTATATTCTGTCAAAATTGGAATAAATCTAGAAATGCCAAGCTCGGTTGCTTTTTGAATAGTGATATTCATTCTATAAGATTTGATTGGAGCAAATATAAGCCATAAATCAGATTCTTGAGGAATATCTCTCAATTTGTTTTGTATTTGTAAAACAATGTTATCTCTATTGATAGAAATTACTTTAGATAGCCATTCGCCTGTCAAACCATCGAATAAATTTATGTTATCTTCTTTTTTTATTCTAAGAACATTTTTCAGAAAGTGGTGCTGCTTATTTTTTATATAAATTAAAATATTGGCTGATAATTTTTTTGATACAAATAATCGTGTTTTAGACATTTTCATTACAATAGTTTAGAATTATAACATTATATTCATATATGTGGGATAACTTAGTTGTAAAAAAAATATTTGATTACTGCGAGTTAATCAGACTTAACAAACCTATTGGCTTCCTTCTATTAATGTGGCCTTGCTGGTTTGGTTTAGCGTTACTAAAAATAGAAACTTCTAAACTATTATTTTGGTATATACTTTTTTTAATTGGTTCTTTTTTAATGAGAAGTGCGGGCTGTATAATTAATGACATTATTGATATTGATTTTGATCAAAAAGTTGCACGTACTAAATTTAGACCTTTAGCATCAAAAAAGATTTCTATTACTGAAGCGATATTATTATTAATAATATTATTGGTAATTAGTTTTTTCATTCTTCTCGAGTTTAATTTTAAATCAATTGTATTAGGTTTGTTAAGTGTGCCATTTGTTATTTTATATCCTTTTATGAAAAGAATAACTTTCTTCCCACAATTATTCCTTGGAATTATTTTTAGTTGGGGTGTGCTAATAGTTTCAATGCAATTTAATACACGAATTACATTTGATTTTCTTTTATTGTATTTTGTATGTATTTTTTGGACGTTAGCATATGATACGATTTATGCCTACCAAGATAGGTCAGATGATGTTTTAAATAAAATCAAATCTACTGCAGTTTATTTTGATAAAAATGGTAAAAGATTTGTTCAAACATGCTATCTTATTATCTTAATTATACTGTCTTATTTCGTATGGAATTCCTCAAATTTTTTACTTAGTTCAATTATTATAGCCACTATCGCAATTTGTACGTATATAGCAATTCAGAAATGGGATATAACATCGCCGTTAAGTTCAAATTATTATTTCAGACAAAATAATATTTTTGCAATTATGTTATTTTTACTTTTACATACTTTTTAATGTCTTCAGATAAAAAACAGTCAGTTACTTCAAGAATAGTTTTTCATTATTTAATGAGTCATAAACTCAAAATAATATTAGCTTTATTGATGATGATTATCTCAGCAGCAGCAACAGGTTTACATGCTTGGTTAGTAAGACCTGCGCTTGATGAAGTCTTAATCAAAGGTAATAAAGAAATGTTGTTTTTAATTCCAATTGCAATAATTATAGTGACCCTCTGTAAAGGATTAGCAACATATACTCACTCTTATCAAATGAGTAAAGTTGCACATTCTATTATTGCAAAACTTCAAACTCAGATGTTTGAAAAACTTATGTATTTGAATATGAAATTTTATAATGATTCTAAGTCAGGTAGTTTAATTTCAAGACTCATCAATGATACTTACTACTTAAGACTTGCAATAGTTAAATCTGTAACAGGAATTATAAAAGATGTTTTAGTTATTATTTTTTTACTAGGCAATATGTTTTACCAAAGTTGGACCCTAACTATTTTTGCTTTTTTTGCATTCCCTTTAGCGATCTGGCCCATAAGAAAAATTGGTAAGAGTATAAGAAAAATTACTTACACTATCCAAAATGAAATTGCAGTTTTTTCCAATGTGTTAGCTGAGAGCATTAAAGGTATTAGACAAGTAAAAGCATACTCAAGAGAAAACTATGAAAAACAAAGAGCTTTTGAAACAATTAGTTTCATTCAAAAATATTTTACAAAATCTGCTTTTATTAGCAATCGCTTAAGTCCTTTAATGGAATTTATTGGAAGTTTAGCTGTAGCACTCTCAATTTATGCTGGGGGTGTTTTTGTCTTAAACGAAAGTATGACAACAGGCCAATTTATGAGTTTTTTAGTAAGTCTTCTTCTGGCATATCAACCAGTAAAAGCACTTGGAAATCTTAATATTAGTGTCCAGGAAGGCCTAGCTGGAGCTGAGAGAATATTTAAACTTTTAGATACAAGCGAAAAAAATATGGAAAATATTTCTCCAAAAAAAACTATAGATCTAGATGGAGACATTGTTTTTAAAGATGTTTCATTTGCATATAACGATAATACAGTACTTGATAAAATAAGTTTAAGAATACCAAAAGGAAAAAAAGTTGCACTAGTTGGCTTATCTGGATCTGGTAAATCGACGATAGCAAATATAATTTTACGATTATATGATAATTATTCAGGTTCTATATTAATTAATTCTAAAGATATAAAAGAATTAGATCTGACAGATGTAAGAAATAGTGTTTCAATAGTAACTCAAGAAACAATTTTATTTAATGAAAGTATTTTTAATAATATTAAATATGGAAACCTTAAAGCAACTGATGAAGAGATTAGTTTAGTCGCTAAAAATGCTGGGGTGAGTAGTTTTTCAGAAGAATTGGATCAAAAACTAGACACTGTTATTGGAGAAAACGGCGTAAAATTATCAGGTGGACAACGACAAAGAATTGCTATTGCTCGAGCTCTAATAAAAGATGCGCCACTTTTAATTATGGATGAAGCTACATCTTCTTTAGATAACATAACTGAAAATAAAATTCATGAAACAATAAATAGTCTGATGAATAATAAAACCAAATTAATAATTGCACATAGATTAAGCACAATAGAAGACTCAGACATTATCTACGTTTTAGATAAAGGCAAAATTGAAAGTCAAGGAAAACATGAAGAGTTAATTTATAAATCAACCATTTATAAAAAATTACAACTTAGAGAACAGTTGGAAAATGAGTTTTAAAAAAAAAATTTTTAAATTTTCTATATCTCAAAAAATTTTGGCATTTATAGGTTACCTATATATCTTATTCGTATGTTACACTTCTAAAATACAGATTATAAACTCTGAGTTACCAGAAAAATTGTGGAGAGAGAATAAACCTTTTATTTTAGCATTTTGGCATGGTCAATTGATGATGATAGGATATGTATGGAAAAGTAAAGCTGTATTAAATATGTTAGCATCTAGCCATAGTGATGGTCGATTTGGTGCATATATTGCAAGTCATTTTAATTTAAAAAATGTTTCTATAATGTCAAAAAATAAATCACCTTCATTAAGGAAAGTATTTAAAATTTTAAAAGATAAAAATTATATTGGTATTACTCCTGATGGACCAAGGGGACCAAATAAGAAAGTCTCAGAAGGAATTATAAAAATTGCAATTCATTCTCAAGTCCCTATTATACCACTTGGTTTTGCTTCAAATAAAAATCTTAAACTTAAATCTTGGGACTCATTTTTAATTACATATCCATTTTCAAGATGTAGATTTGTCTGGGGTGAACCAATTACTATTCCTTCTTCTACTAAAGATGATGATTTAGACAAATATAAGAATTTCTTGGAAGAAAAAATTAATGATTGCATGGAATCAGCAGAAAAAAATCTGAATGCTTAGAATATATCAAATACTCAGTACTCTTCTCATACCAGTAATTATTTTTAATATTTTTATTAGGATTTATAGAAAAAAAGAGGATAGACTAAGATTTATTGAAAGGTTTGGTAAACCAACGGTAAAAAAAAATAATGAGAAAAAAATTTTATGGATACATGCAGCAAGTATTGGCGAATTTAAATCTTCAGATTTAATTATAGAACGATATCATAAAGTATTTGATATTTTAGTTACTACAACAACAAAATCTTCTGCGAAATATATTGAGGAGTTTTATAAAAATAAAATTATCCATCAATACATCCCATTTGATGTGTCTCTGTGGTGTTCAAGATTTTTAAACTTTTGGAATCCAAATCTGATTCTATGGATAGAGTCAGATATTTGGCCAAATATGCTTAATAAAATTAAAGTTAAAAATATCAATTGTTTATATTTAAATGCAAGGATTTCTCCAACTTCTTTTAAAAAATGGAAAAGTACAAAAAATTTCTACAGAAATTCATTAAAGAGTTTTAATAAAATTTTTGCACAAAGCAAAGATGACAAAAAAAGAATTCAAGAATTAACAAACTTACAAATTGACTATATTGGAAATTTAAAATTAGCTAAGAATAAAAATAATTCTTCAATAAATAAAGATCAATCAAATACAATTATGATTGCAAGTACTCATTCTAATGAAGAAAAAGAAATAATTAAATGTATTAAAAAGACAATACATGAATTTAATTTAAAAATTTATCTTGCACCAAGGCATCCAGAAAGAATTGGTATAATTAAGCAAGAATTAAATAAAGAAGGATTTAATATTTCTATAGAATCTAAAAAAGAAATTGAAAAAAATAATATCGTAGTAATTGATAGTTTTGGAAAATTAGATCAATATTTTAAAATTAGTAATTTAGTTATTTTAGGTGGCTCTTTTTTAAAAAATATTGGTGGACATAATCCTATAGAACCTGCAAGTTATGGATGTGCTATTATTAGCGGTAATTATGTTGATAATTGGACTAATATTTATGAAGATATGGTAAAAGCAAATTCATGTATAATGGTAAATAAGTTTGAAGATATTGATGTAAAGATGAAAGAATTACTTAATAATAATTTGGAAATAAAAAAAATTCAAGCAAATGCAATTGAGTTTTCTAATAGATCTTTCTTTGAAAAAGAAAGGCTTTTCAAAGACATCGAAAAGTACATTAATTAAAATGCTTAAAGCTCCTAAATTTTGGTATAAAAAAAATGACACATACTTATCAAATTCCTTATATCCACTTTCATTACTATTTAGATTTGGAACTAAAATAAGAAATTTTATTAGTAGAAAAACTTCTTCTGAAATTCCTGTAATTTGCATTGGGAATATAGTGGTGGGAGGTGCTGGTAAAACACCAGTTGCATTAAAAATTGGAAATTTATTAAAACTTAATGGATATAATCCGCACTTTGTTTCAAGGGGTTATGGAGGAGTTGAAACATCTAATGTTCTCGTTAAAGAGTGGCATTCGGCAAAAAGTGTTGGAGATGAATCCTTGTTGCTAGCTGAAGTTGCCCCAACTTGGATTGGTCAGGATAGAAATAAATCCTTTATTTTAGCTAAAGAAAAAGGTGCTGACTGTATAATTATGGATGATGGCTTTCAAAATCCAACTCTTCAGAAAGATTTTTCAATTATAGTAATTAATGGTGAACAAGGATTTGGAAATAAACGAGTTATTCCTTCTGGACCTCTTAGGGAAAGCATATCAAGAGGTATTTCTAGAGCAAATTTAGTAATTGTAATTGGTGAAATTGCTCAAGATGTTAAAGATAAAATTCCTAGCACTGTTCCAATTATTCATGCGAAGTTTCAAATTAGTACAGATAATAAAATTTATAAAAACCAAAAAGTAACAGCTTTTGCAGGAATTGCTTATCCTGAAAAATTTTATAATTCACTAAGTGAACAAGGCGCTATTTTAGAAAAAAAAATTAGCTATCCAGATCATCATATATTTGATGAAAATGACATGTTAAATCTTGCAGAAAATGCTAATCTTACAAAATCTGTATTAGTTACTACAAAAAAAGATTTTGTAAGAATACCAAAATCATATCGTTCTTTAGTCACCACACTTAATGGTGAAATCAAATTTGAAGATGAAAATTTACTAAAAGAGATTTTAAGTAATGTACTAGAAAATAAAATTAATGATTTAGCAATATGAAAAAGATAATTTACTTTTTACAGTATATTGGATTTATTTTTATTTATTTTTTCTATAAGATTTTACCACTCAATCTATCTTTGAAAATTTCATCATTTTTATTTAGAACTTTTGGAAAATTTTCGCGAGCCAACAAAATAGCTATAAATAATTGTAAGTATGTTTTTCCAAATCTTAAAGATGAAGAAATACAGAATATTATTATAAAAAGTTGGAATAATCTTGGAATTACAATTTGTGAACTTCTAAGAATAAATGATATTTTTATTAAAAATAAAATAAAATATATCAATCTAGAAAATATAGAAGATTTTATTAAAAATAAAAAACAAGCAATTTTTATTAGTATTCATCAATCTAATTGGGAAGTATTAGTTCCAGGTTTAGATAGAATTGGAATTAATATTGGTGGCATTTATCGACATATAAACAATAATTTTATTGATAAAGTAATACTTAATATTAGACAAAATTCTCTTGTTTCTAAAAGTAGCTTTTATACTCCCAAAGGTAAGAAAAGTGCCAAAGATATTGTTGATGCAATAAATAATTCTTTATCAATTGTATTATTAATAGATCAAAAAGATTCCTCAGGAGAAGAAGTAATGTTTTTTAATAAAAAAGTTAAAACACAAACAGGTTTTTTAAAAATAGCTAGAAAATATAACTTACCAATAATTCTGATACAAAATAAAAGAATTGATAATGGAAATATTGAGCTAACATTTTTAGAGCCACTTTATCATAATAATTTAGAAATAAATGATACTCAGATGATGGAAGCAATTCATAATAAGATTGAACAGTGGATTAAAGAAGAACCCAGTCAATGGTTCTGGCAGCATAAAAGATTTAGTTAATTTTTGTTACTTTTATATCAATTATACCATCAATAAGTTTAACTGATAATTGATCGTCAGTAGTAATTTTTTTACTTGTCTTAATAATTTTCTTTTTATCCATCAAAATTGAGTATCCTTTTTTAAGATTTGAAGAAATAGAATTGGAATTGAGTAATCTTATATTAGACTTATATTTTTCAAGCTTATCTTTATAATTATTGGCTATATTCAAATTAAGATTTTTTGAAAGATTGTTAATCTTTGTTTGTTTTAAGTTAATTGATGAATCTGGTGAAATAATAGATTTTCCCAGGTTAAGAAGATTTAATTTTTTTATACTAAATTTATTTTCAATTGATAATGTTAAATTTTTAAAATCATCTAAAAGCTTCTCCTTATAATTATCAACTATCAAGCTTGGAGATTTGAGAAATTTATTTAAATATTCATAATTTTCTTTTTTGGATTGAATTTGTGAATTTACTTTGGTGTTTAGTCTAAGTTGTAAATTTTTAATTTTTTCTATTAGTTCAAATCTAACTGGGGTAGCTTTTTCTGCTGCCGCAGTTGGTGTAGACGATCTTAAATCTGATACTAAATCAATAATTGTTGTATCTGTTTCATGACCTATTGCTGAAATAATTGGTATCTTTGATTCAAAAACACTTGTTGCAAGATTTTCATCATTAAATGCCATTAAGTCTTCAGTACTACCTCCACCTCTAGCAACAATAAGAATATCTGGTTTACTAGATTTAAGTTTATTGAAACCTTCGATAGCATTTATAATGCTATCTGCTGCGTCAACACCCTGAACAGAAACAGGCCATATATCTAATGGCATTGGAAAACGATCATTCACCCTATTAATTATGTCATGTACTACAGAGCCAGTGGGAGAAGTAATTATACCTAATCTCTCAGGCAAAAAAGGTAATGGGATTTTTTTATCTTCATCAAAATAGCCTTTTTTTTGAAGTCTTTTTTTTCTTTCTTCAATAAGTTTTAAAAGTGCTCCCTCTCCTGCAATTTCAATTTTATCAATATCAATTTGGTAAGTAGTTTTATAGCGAGACCAAGTGGTGATTCTGCCAGTTGCTATTATTTCTAGTCCTATTTCTGGATTTATATCTAAATATTTTTTTTTCTGATCCCAGATAACTCCACTTAAAATAGAATCCTCGTCTTTAAGTGTTAAATAGATTTGACCTCTTGTTGCAGTTTTAACTTCAGAAATTTCTCCTTTAATTCTTACATAATTAAAATTGGACTCAATTACTTCTTTAAACGCTTGATTAAATTCTGAAACCTCAAATTCTGGTATATTAATTTTATCTATCACTTTTATTTTTAAAAAATTTTTTTAGTAAACTACTACATTCTTTTTCCATAAAGCCACCATAAATAGTTGGCATAAATATATTTTGTCTTTGAAAAGCAACTCGGAGCTTTTCAATTCCTCCATTTTTTTCATCATAAGCACCAAAATATACATCTTTAATATGTACTTCACTTATTGCACTAGCACACATAGTGCATGGTTCCAAGGTAACAAATAATGTCATATTCTCTAAATATTTTAGCTTTAGTCTTTCGCAAGTTTCTTGAATTAGATTTAATTCACAATGCTTGATAGCATTTTTATCTTTATTTACTGTATTGTAACTTCTGGCTACAATCTTGTTCGTTGTATTATCGACAAGTATTCCCCCAACTGGAATCTCATTTAAATTATAAGCTTTGTCTGCTTCAATAATTGCTTCTTTCATAAAAAAATCAACGTTCATTCTGGAACACACTTATATTGTACATTATAATTGAATTATAATGAAAAAACCAATTATTGGAATAACTCTTGATAGTGAAAAAAAGAAAACATACTCAAAGTTTCCATGGTATGCATTGAGGGAAAATTATTTAACTTCCTTAACAAAATTTAATGCTATTCCGTTTCCTCTATTACACGAAAAAAAATATATTGATGATTTTTGTCATTTAATTGATGGTTTAATTATTACTGGAGGAGATTTTGATATTAATCCCAAATTATATAAAAAAAGTAACACTAAATCTAAAAATATTAAAAATAAGAGAACAAATTTTGAAATAAATATTTTCAATAATTTTTTTAAATATAACAAACCTATATTGGGAATTTGTGGCGGTGCGCAGCTTATTAATGTTGCATGTGGTGGAACATTAATACAAGATTTAAAAAGAGATCCAATCAACCATGAACAAGTAAATCCAAGAAATCAAACTAGTCACACTGTTTATATTTCAAAAAACACTCAACTACATAAAATATGTGTGAGTCAAAAAATTAAAGTTAATAGTGCACATCATCAGTCAGTAAAAAAAATTGGTAAAGACTTGGATGTTTCATGCACATCCAATGATGGTGTTATTGAAGGAATAGAGCACAAAAAACATAAATGGTGCATTGGCTTACAATGGCATCCTGAATTTTTAATTACAAAATATGATATAAAAATAATAAAAAATTTTATTAATGAAGCAAAGTGAATATTAGAATTTCAAAATATCTATCAAGCGTTGGAATTTGTTCACGAAGAGATGCAGAAAAATTAATTATTGAAAAAAAAATTAAAATTAATAATCAACTATGTGTTCATCCAAGTCATAAAGTAAGTGATTTGGATATTATTAAAGTTAATAATAAAATTGTTAAAAAAATAAATGATGTTGAAGTGTGGAAGTTATACAAACCAATTAAATATATTTGTAGTACAAAAGATAACTTAGGTAGAAAAAAAATTTTTGATTTATTACCTAAAAATATTGGCAAATTGATTAGTGTTGGAAGATTGGATTATATGAGTGAAGGATTGATCTTGCTAACTAATAATGGCGATTATTCAAGATATTTAGAACATCCATCTTCAAACATTGAGCGCACTTATAGAGTTTGTATAAATAGCAATATACAAAATACTGATTTACAAAAAATAAATAAAGGCATTACAATTAAAGAAATAAGTTATAAAAAAATTAAAGTTGCCTTTGAAAAAAAATTAAAAAATCATAGTTGGTTAATTTTTAAACTTAAAGAAGGAAAAAATAGAGAAATTAGAAATATTTGTAATTATTTTTCATGGAATATAGTTAAATTAATAAGAATTGGATATGGCCCTTATAAACTCGGTAGACTCAAAGAAGGACAATTTCAAAAATTAAATTCAATTAGCAAATGATACGGATTACTGGAGGAAAGTTTAAGCAAAAAAAATTAGCTAGCATTAATGACTTTGTAAGACCAACTTCTTCTCTAAAAAGAGAAGCTTTTTTTTCAATTATTGAAAGTTATGCAATCAAAAATTCTATCGAATTATATAAAAATAAAATTTTTTTAGATCTTTTCGCAGGTATTGGCACAATGGGTTTAGAAGCAATTTCTAGAGGTATAAGTGAGGTAATTTTTTTTGAGAATAATATTGAAGTTATTAATATTTTAACAAAAAATTGTTTAGGTATTTGTAAAAATAGTCAATTTAAAATTTATGATGAAGATCTTATTAATTCTAAATTAGAAATAGAATTTCAAAATATTTCAGTTATTTATATTGATCCACCATATTCAAAATATAATTTATCAAAACTTTTAGAAAATTTATCAAATAAAATTAAAGATACTACTTTGATTGGTTTGGAGACTAGTATTAAAGATAATACTGTAATACCAGAAAATTTTAATCTGCTTCAAAAAAAGACTTACGGTAAAACAATAATTTATTTTTTTAAATTATCTTAAATAAGTTTTAGTTAGTTTTTTACCTTGTTCAACAGCAGGTTGATCAAAAGGATCAACATCTAAATACATACAGGAAGCAATTGTTTCTATTATGCTAAACGATAATAATTTACCTAAGTTCTGTTCATCTATTTTAGGAATATAAATTTCTCTAAAGCTAAAATTATTTAATTTAAAAGATTCAATCGTTGCACGCTGTTCAGCTTCCATTAAATCTCCCATTGTTTTATCTTTAAAATAGTCAATAGCAGTTCCTTTAAACATATCATTATTAATTTTTATGCCCTTATTTGAATGATCTGTAGTTATAAAGGTGAAATATTTATCTTTAGGTCCATCTAAATACAGTTGTAATTGACTATGCTGATCAGTGGTCCCTACTGAGTGAATTGCTGTAATACCTTTATTATTTTTTCCAATACTTTCTGCCCAAAGTTGCAGATACCATTTTCCAAAAAAATAAAGTGAATCAGAATATGTCATTAAAACATTATTAGTGAATTTTACATTTTCTTTTTGAGTTAAATATCTCCCAAGATCATAAGGTCTGTAATTATCAATATTATTAATTACTTCAGATGCTCCTCTAAAAAGTGCATGTATATTTAATCCAGAAATGATAGCAGGAACTATACCAACATTGGTAAATATAGAATATCTGCCTCCAACATCTTTATGATGTTCTAATAGTAAACAATTATTATCTTTAGCAATTTTAAAAAGTGGTGATTCTTTAAATTCAGTTATGATTAAAGTATTTGAAAAAAAATTTTCAACTTTGTTAGCTTCTATTGCCTTTTGATAGAGACATGAAAATTGAGATAATGTCTCTGGTGTAGTACCTGATTTTGAAATAACTAAGAAGCCAGTTTGCTCAAAATTAATATTTTGAAAATTTTTTTCAAAATTAATAGGATCAACATTATCATAAAATTCTAAGATAATTTTATTATTGGAAATAATATTATTTAATGCTCTAGCTCCTAAATTTGAACCTCCTGTACCAAATACAATTATTTTTTCCTTTTTCTCTTTAAATTGATTTGAAATTTTTATGGTTTCTTCTAATAAATTTTTATCTGAAACAATATTCAGAGGAGGAAGTTTTTCTATTAAATTAGTTATACTTTGATCAGTATCTTTATCTTGAGTGATTTTGTCAAAATTTGAATTAAAGTATTTTATTTCCATTTATAAAATTAAAAGAAGAAAAATCTTTTTTTCTTTTTAGGTTCACCTTCTTCATTTTCATTTTCTTCTTTACTGTTGAAAAAGAAAAATCTTTTCTTCTTTTTTGGCTCTTCTATGTTTTCACTTTCAACATCTGAATTAACTTCAGTTATTTCACCTTCTGAGTTCCCATCAAGATCTTCCCTGATACTATTATCTACTTGATCTGCTTCAGTTTCTTTTAAAATATTGTCGATAACAGAATTTTTAGATGGTGTTTCATCACTTTCTTCATCCAGGCCAAAGAGAATTTCCTTTGCAAGCTCACTATCGGTATCATCAATATCTTTTGATTCAATTTGATCAGGTGGTAGTAAATTAAAATTTGGTGGAATTACTAATGGAGGATTTTCAACTACATTATATTCATCTATTACTTTTCTTTCTACACCCGCACTACTTCGAATAGTATTACAAGAATATAGAAAAATTGAGGAAATGATTGTTACACAAATAACTTTTTTCATTTTACTATTTTTGATTTTATAAAAAAACTAATTATTAACATGATAATTCCAATTGTAATATAGATATCTGCTAGATTAAATGCTGGCCAATAAAAATTTTCATAATGTAGTAAGATGAAGTCAACAACATAACTATTTATCAATCTATCAATAATATTTGATAAAGCCCCAATTATAACAAAGAAATAAGCCAGTTTTTCAAGTTGTTTATCTGATTTAATAAATAAATAAAAAATTAATATAACAACTATTAAGGCTATAAATATTAATAACCAATGAGAAACATAACCAGAAAATAAACCAAAAGAAACACCAAAGTTCTGAACATAAATTAAATCAAAATATTCATTGATTTTTATTGATTGATTTAAAAACAAATTATCTTGAATTAAGTACTTAGTTAGTAGATCAAAAAAAATTAATGATACTAGTATAGCTATCTTAATCACTTAACTTATTGCATCATTACAACGATTGCAAATTTCATTTTGTATTAATTCCTTTTCATATTTCCAACATCTTTGACATTTTTGACCACTCACCTTAGATACTTGCACTTTTACATTTTTAATATCGTCTATTGAAAAACCATGGCTAGTATCATCAAGTATATGTAAATTAAATGATGAAGTGATAGCAATTTCATCAAACATAACTTCATTAACTTTATCAAAACTTTCTTTAGAAATATAAATATCCAAATGAGCTTCTAAACTTGAGCGTATAATTTTTTCTTCTCTAATTTTCTCAATTGCTCCAGTAGCAACTTTTCTAATATTTTTAATTAAATTCCATTTTTCATTTAATTGATTGTTTTGGTATTCTTTATTACAAATTAAGAAGTCTTGAAGATGTATACTTTCAGTATTTCCTATGGCTTTCCATGCTTCTTCAGAAGTGAAAGAAATAGAAGGTGCAAACCACCTAACTAAATGATTAAATATTATATTTAAAAGTGTTCTTGTAGATCGCCTCTTAATCGAATTTTTACTATCACAGTAGATGGTATCTTTTCTTATATCAAAGTAAAAGGCAGAAAGATCATTAGAACAAAAATTTAAAAGTGTTGTAAACATCAAGTGAAAGTTAAATGTTGATACACATTTTTGAACAACTTGATCAACTTCCCACAAACGATGAAGGAGATATTTTTCTAACTCTGGAAACTCGCTCTCATCAATAGCTTCCTCATTAGTAAAATCATTTAAATTGCCAATTAAAAAACGAAAGGTATTTCTTATTCTTCTGTAAGACTCAGCTTGTGATTGGAGGATAGCATTATCAAGCTTCAGATCATCATAATAATCAGATGCGACAACCCACAATCTTAAAATATCTACTCCATATTTTTTTAATATATCATCTGGAGAAATAACATTACCTAAGGATTTAGACATTTTACGTCCTCTTCCATCAACAACAAACCCGTGTGTCAGAACACTTTCATAAGGAGCTTTACCTCTTGTGCCAGAAGATTCTAAAAGAGATGAATGAAACCACCCTCTGTGTTGATCACTTCCTTCTAAGTACATCGATGCAGGCCATTTCAAATCTTCTCTTTGTTCTAGACAAAAAGCATGTGTAGAACCACTATCAAACCATACTTCAACTACATCTTTAACCTGTTCATAATCTTCAAGTGAATATTCATCTCCTAAAAACCTTTGTGGATCTTCAGTAAACCACGTATTGCTTCCTTCTTTTTCATATATGTCTGCTATTCTATTGATAATATTTTCATCTCTTAAAGGTTGACCTGTTTTTTTATTTACAAATAATGGTAAAGGTACACCCCACACTCTTTGTCTAGATACACACCAATCTGGTCTAGTTTCAATCATTGATCTAAGCCTTGTTTGACCTTGAGGAGGATAGAAAATAGTTTCATCAATTGATTTGAGTGCAATGTCTCTTAAATTATTTTTTTCCATGGAAATGAACCATTGTGGCGTATTTCTATAAATAAGAGGGGCTTTAGACCTCCATGAATGAGGGTAGCTATGACGAAGCGTTCCTTTAAATAATAATTTTGAAAATTCTTCTAATTTATCTGCGATTTTGTGATCTACTTTATAAATATGTTCACCTTCAAAACCAACAGCATGTTGATTATATTTACCATCATCTTGAACTGTCTGTATGATATCAACATTATTTTCAATTCCTAAAACATAGTCGTCATCTCCATGTCCAGGAGCTATATGTACAACTCCTGTACCCTGTTCTAAGTTTACAAAATCCCCATGAAATGGTTTTACTATAAAATTGTATCCCAATTGTTTAAATGGATGCTCACATTCGCAAGAAGATAAATTATCTCCTTTAAATTTCTTTTTTGTACTAAATTTTTTTATTCCAATTTCTTTAGTTACACTTTCTAAAAGTTCTGAAGCAAATATTAATCTATCATTTTCTTTGACTAAACTATCTTCTTCTAATTCTTCAACAACAATAAGTGAATAATCTAATTCTTTACCATAAGCCAAAGCTCTATTTCCTGGAATCGTCCAAGGAGTTGTGGTCCAAATAACAATATTTGAGTCAATTAAATCTTTATCAGTAGAATTTTTAATTAAAAATTTAACATATATAGTGTTGGACGTATGATCTTCATATTCAACTTCAGCATCAGCTAAAGCTGTCTTTTCTACAACGGACCATAGAACTGGTTTTGCTCCTTTATACAAACTTTCATCAAGTAGGAATTTTCCAAGCTCACGAACAATTTGTGCTTCTGCTTGATTTGACATTGTAAGGTATGGATTTTCCCAATCCCCTTCAACACCAAGTCGTCTAAATTCTTTTTTTTGTATCTCGATCCATTTTTCTGCAAACTCTCTACACTCATTTCTAAATTGAACAGTTGGAACATCATCCTTGTTCTTTCCTTTTTTTCTATATTCTTCTTCTATTTTCCATTCAATTGGTAAACCGTGACAATCCCAACCAGGAACATAGATAGAGTCTTTACCAGCCATTTGTTGTGTTCGTACAATGACGTCTTTTAAAATTTTATTAAGAGCAGTTCCCATATGAATATGTCCGTTTGCGTATGGTGGACCATCATGAAGAACAAATTTTTCTCTACCTTTAGATTTATCTCTTAGCTTTTTAAAAATATTTTCTTTATCCCACTCCTCTATTATTGCAGGTTCCTTTGCTGGAAGGTTAGCTCTCATTTCAAAAGATGTTTTGGGAAGAAAAATTGTATCTTTATATTCCATTATAGTTGATGATATTCTTTAGCTGTATTTATATCTTTGTTGATTTGCTTGGTTAATTCTTCAAAATTATTAAATTTTTGTTCAGATCTAATAAATGTAAGGAATTCAACAGTCAATTCTTTACCATATATTTCTTCATTAAAATTAAACATATGTGTCTCTAGAAGGAGTTTTCTTCCATCGACTGTTGGTCTTAAACCAAAGTTTGAAACACCTTTGTATTTTTTGCCTTCTAATAGCACTTCCACACAGTAAACACCTCTTTTTGGTAATATGTGTTGATCTGGTATCATATTAGCAGTCGGAAAATTGATTTCTCTAGCTCTTTTATCACCTTCAATTATTGTTCCATGCATATGCCAGGGCCTGCCTAAAGACTCTGTAACATCTTCCATATAACCTTCTTTTATTTGTGATCGAATTATTGAAGATGAATATTTATCAGATTTATCAGCAAGCATAATAGGTTCGATTAAATGAATATTAAAATTATTTTTTTCAGCATACTTTTCTAATGTTTTAAAATTACCTTTTCTGTCTTTTCCAAATTTAAAGTCAGTACCTATAACTAAGTATTTAATGTTTAATTTATCAATAAGAATTTTAGTTACAAAATCATCAGCTGATAATACTGATAGATTGTTATCAAAAGAAAAATCTATAAATATATCTAAACGTAACCTTTCAAGAAAATTTATTTTATCATTTTGAGTATAAATATTAAAAGGCTCATTAATTTGATTAAAGTAAATACGAGGATGAGGATTAAAACTCATTATAGAAGATAATAAATTATTGTTTGATGCAATCTCCTTAATTTTATTTATAATTTCTTGGTGCCCTTTATGTATTCCATCAAAATTACCTATTGCGAGACAAAGGTCTAATTTTTCAAAATCTGATGCTGTATCTAATTGATAAATTTTCATAATATTTATAAATCAATTAGTATAGAAACTTATGGTTAGTAACTACAAATATTTATTTAAGATATTTTCCAGATATTCTTGTCTTCCTGAACGAGGTTCTGGTTCAATTTTATCGTCGATTACTTTTTTATTTATATCCTCTAATCCAGTATCTTTATTATGAATAAACTGCCCCAAACTTTTATTCCAATCGTCATATCTATCTTCAATAAACTTAGGAATAACATTATCATTCATCATTTTTTCAACAGCAATAAGTGTTTTTGCACAAACATCCATGCCTCCAATATGAGCATGGAATAAATCTTCAGAATCGATAGATTGTCTTCTTATTTTTGCATCAAAATTCATCCCTCCTTGGCCTAAGCCGCCATTCTTAAAAATAAAATAAAATGACATAATTAAGTCGGCAGGATTATTTGGGAATTGATCCGTATCCCAACCTATCAAAGTATCACCTCTATTAATATCAATACTTCCTAAGGCGCTGTTTGAAGTAGCGTAAGCAATTTCATGTTCAAAATTATGACCAGATAAAGTTGCATGATTAACTTCAACATTTAGTTTAATCTCATTTTCTAAACCTGCCTTTCGTAAAAATGCTAAACAAGTTGCAGAATCAAAATCATATTGATGTTTAGTTGGTTCATGAGGTTTTGGTTCCAATAAAATTTGACCTTTAAATCCTATCTTCTGTTTATAGTTAACAACTAATTCTAAAAATCTTTGAAGATTAGCTGTCTCCTTCGTCATGTCAGTGTTAAGAATAGTTTCGTATCCTTCTCTTCCACCCCAAAGAACGTAGTTTTGACCACCCAATCTCATAGTTGCATCCATACAATCTTTTACTTGTGCAGCTTTATATGCAAAAACTTCTGGGTCTGGATTGGTCGAAGCTCCACTCATATATCTTTTATGAGAAAAAGCATTTGCTGTTCCCCAAAGTAATTGCATACCTGAGTCATTAATTTTTTGTTCCATTAAATCTATAATATGAAAGAAATTTTTTTGCGTCTCAGCATAATTTGAACCTTCAGGAGAAATATCTCTATCGTGAAAGCAGAAAAAGGGTGTTTTTATTTTAGTGAAAAAATCAAATGCAGCATCAAGTTTCATTTCAGCCATTTTCATTTCATCACCTGCTTGCATCCAAGGTCTATCAAATGTTTGACCGCCAAACGGATCTAGACCTGGCCAAGTAAATGTATGCCAGTAACAAGTTGCAAATCTTAAATGCTCTTTCATTGTTTTGCCCAAGACAACCTTATCTTCATCGTAAAATTTAAATGCTAATGGATTTGAACTATTTTCACCTTCGTATTTAATTTCAGAAATATTTTTAAAATAATCTGTCATATAATCTCCCTAAATTATCTTACTCTATCTTGATGCCCAAAGCAAACCACGATGATAAATTTTTTTCATTTCTGGATGATTAAGCTCATCAGCAAAATGACCAAGGGAAGTGTAAAAAATTTTTCCTTTTCCAATTTTTCTTTTCCATACAACTGGCATTTCAACACCCTTTATCCATTCTGTTTGGTATTGATCATCTCCTGGCTTTCCTGGCTCTTGTTCTAATTTCCATATTTCATGACCTTGAAAAGTAGTTGTTGCTAAAACTTCATTCATTGGATCAACGTGCATGTAATATTGTTCAGAATGATAATCAAAATCTTCAATACCCTCCATTATTGGATCATTTCTTTTTGTAATATTAACTTTATAGTTGTGAATACCATTAGGATGACTAACCCATTGACCACCAGTTAAAAATTGCCAATCAATTGTTTGTCTAAAAGCATCACACATACCTCCATGATGACCTGCAAGACCACAACCATTTACTACTGCTTTTATTAAATTATTAACTTCATTTTTCTTTATTTCTCCTTTGGGAGAATGATGAAAAGCCATCGTAACAATTGGTATAATTAAATCCATTTCATGTACATAATCTTCAGCAAAAGCTTCTGTTGAATTTTCAGATCTGACTTCGTAACCTTCAGAATTTAAGAATTTACTTAAAATTTCATTACATTTTTCAGGCTCATGTCCTGGCCAACCTCCAAATACGATTAATGCTTTTTTCATTATAAATTTACCTTCATTTTAATAATTTAAAATTTTCCTCTTCTGAAAAATATTCAATCGCTGATACAGAACTTCTTAATTCCAATTTTTTATCTTCTTTAGCAGATTTAATTATTGTGTCTAAGATGTCTAAAACATGAAGACTTAGCTCACCGTTACATCTATTTATTCGATTATTTTTAATAGAATCAACCATTTCACTAACTCCTATTCCTCTGTAATTTGCTATGCCTGGTTTTTCATTTGTTTTTTTTTACTTTTTTCAACATTTATTTTACCTAAATTATTTTCTTTAGTCTCTATAGTTTTCCATTCACCATTTTTCTCTGTACATAACTGTATAGATCCCCCAAAAGTATTTGGGTCAGGGATATTAATGGATCCTAAATCTCCATAAAGCTCAATATGATTTTTGTTATGTTTCCAAATATCAAAAGAGAAAAATGAGTCTACTAATGTTCCGTTTTCAAACTCAATTTGTGAAACTAAAGTGGTAGGAATATCTACTTTTATTTGTTGGTTTTTTCTTTCTCCACTTCCAATTACTCTTTTATTGTAAACCGTCCTTGATTGTGAATAAATATTTTTAGCTGGACCTAATAAATTCACGAGAGCTGTAAAATAATATGGCCCCATATCAAGGACTGGACCACCGCCATATTGATAATAAAAATCTGGATTTGGATGCCAAATTTCATGACCAGCCACACCCATTGAAATACTGCCTAATACGATATTTCCAATTTTATTATTAGATAAAATTTTTTTAGATTCTTGTATGCCAGCGCCTAGAAAGGTGTCAGGTGCACATCCTAAATACAAATTTTTCTGACGTGATAATTCTAAAAGTTTTTTTCCATGATGAAACTCAATTGATAGTGGTTTTTCTGAATACGCATGTTTTCCAGATTGTATAATTGATTTAGAAACTTCAAAATGGACATCTGGGATTGTAAGGTTGATGATTAATTCTATTTCTTCATTATTAAGTATTTGATCAATAGTTAAATTTTCTACATTATAAATATTAGCATAATGTTCAGAAGCTTCTGGCTTAATATCAGCACAAGCTACAATTTCAAAATTATTGAAATATTTTATTGAATTATAGAAGTATATGTCTGCAATATTTCCACAACCAATTATTCCAGTTTTCATTAAATAAGTTCTTTTTTAAATAATCGTGATGAAAATTTTTTATTTAGTATAGTTCATTTTCAATGCGTGTTAACCAATAATCAACATCCATTTTCTTATGACCTGTTAACAATCTCCAAAATTTAACAACATTGATTTTGTCTAGTCTATTTGTATCTGCTTCTTGCCAGGGATAAGATCTCATTAAAATATCATTTATTGTTTTATCCTTACTTTCATCTGTCCAATAAAGTGCACGGTTTGGCAATGGCTGATATTTTTTTTCAGGATCCCATAGTAATTCCTGTTTCTCTGTAGGTTGGAGTCTCACTTTAAACATATAGCGAATATTTTCTGAAAAATTTACACCTGCGCCATGCCATAATCCACTATGAAAAATACCTATTGTACCAGGTTTACACACTATACTCTTTTGACCTAAAATATTTTGATATTTTGCAATTCCAAATTCATTAACAATACGTAAATGTGTACCAGGGTGATATCTTGTTCCTCCCATTGCTTTTGTTACCTGTGTTGGAAAATAAAATAATTGTACGTCAAAAGTACTTCTTGGATCAATTGTACTATCTTGATGATTTTGTTGAGACATCTGACGTTGATTAGCTTGTTTAAAGTATTTGGTGGGAAACGTTATATGAAGAAACTGGTGATCAATTATTGTATTGCTGCCAACTAAACTTTTAATAGCACCATCGACAACTTCATGTGCGAAGATTTTTTCTAAAGGAGACCCTTTTGGATAAGCATCTTTAAGTTTAGTTCCTGCTGGTATTCTTGGAATACTACTAGTTGCCTTTATATTTCTATAATAATCCTGAACACTATCAACTTCATCAATTTCTGTGTGACCAATATCATCTAAAAACTCTTTATTAGTTTGTTCATCAATTAATTCATCAAAAAATAAACATCCACTATTTGCAAATTCTGCCATTTGCTCTGTTGTCAATAACTTAGCCATATTAAAAATCTCCTTCTTCTAATTTTTCAAAAAAAAATTCATGCTTTAAATACGAAGTTCTGAATTCTTGACCTGGATGTTCTGGAATAGCTTGACTTGCTTGAAATAATCTCCAGCCATCTAACAAGGCGTCCAAACCTGTAGGATAAGGAGGTTCATCACTATCACCTGTCATATGCAGTTTTTTTCCCGTACCATCAAAGGTTGCCCATGAAATTACTTCTCCTTCTAAGCTTGGTAATTTTAAATAGAGAACTAAAACTTTTTGTCTTTTGGCCATGTTATTTATTTTCCTAAACCTGCCAAAGATCTTACAAAGTATTTTTGGAAAATCAAGAATACTATAAGAACTGGTAAGATTGCTATAGTTAGTCCAGCCATAATTGATGGCCAATCAGATGACCATTCTCCTCTAAGCTTCATTAATCCTAATGGCAAAGTTTTTACTTCATCAGATGTCAACATAATTAAGGCTAGTAGAAATTCATTCCAAATCCACACAGTTTGAAAAATTGCTGCACTAGCAATAGCTGGACCAGATAAAGGAATAATAATTCTAAAAAAAATCTGCATCTTACTACAACCATCAATAGTAGCTGCTTCCTCAACTTCTTTTGGAAAATCTAAAAAAAAAGCATAGAATAAAATAACGGTGAATGGGATACCAAATGCAGTTAACGGCATTACTACACCATATATACTATTTAATAATCCTAAATTTGATACTGTTACATAAAGTGGTACAAGCACAGCTGCTGGAGGTATTGCGAAACCTGCAACAATTAATAAATAGACATATCTATTTATTCTAAAATCTATTCTTGCTAGAACATAGGCAGCCATTCCTGCAATTATTACTATTAAAATAACTGAAAATAATGAAACCAAAAAAGAATTGAAGATAAAACCCCCAAGGCCAATTGATAATGCCTTTTCAAATGAAGAAAAATTAAATTGACCTGGTAAACCTAGTGGTTCTAAAAAAATTTCCCTTCTTGTTTTAAAAGTAGTCAGTATCATCACTATTATTGGTAATAGTACATAGATACTAAAGAGAGTTACAAAACCGTAAGCAAATATATTAGCTAACTTAAATTTACTCACTACGCTCTCCTACTTGCTTTAAGTTGAAACCAACCTAAAATTAAGGCAATAATTAATAGTACAACTGACAAAGCATTGGCATAACCCATATGCAATAAATTAAATGCTTGTAAATAAATATATGTTCCTAATACTTGTGTTGCATTCGATGGACCACCTTGGGTTAAGACATAAACAAATTCAAATACTTTAAATGCACCAATAGTTGTTATCAAAATTGCAACAATTATAATATTTCTAATCATTGGAAGAGTAATATACCAAAATGCTTTTACACCCGTTGCACCATCTATCTCTGCTGCATCATAAACTTCTTTAGAAACTCCTTGTAAACCAGCTAGGATTAAAACCATCATAAATCCAGTATTTTGCCAGCCAGCAACAATCATAATCATCCAAATAGATATATCAGGATCTCCCAACCAACCCATTGAAGGTGTTGGCAAGCCTATTGCTTTTAATATACTATTTAAAATTCCAACATTTGGATCATAAATTATTAACCAAATTATACTTACTGCAACAGATGATATAACCATTGGTGTAAATATAATAGTTCGAAAAATTACTTTTCCGTATTTTATTCCTCGATCTAAGATAGCTGCTAGTATTGTACCTACACCTACTTGCAGAACGATTGACGCAAAAACAATTATAAAATTATTTTTTAATGCAATCCAAAAAAATTCATCCTGTGATGCTTTTATATAATTATCAAAAC
Source organism: uncultured Alphaproteobacteria bacterium (assembly GCA_902577905.1). Lineage (GTDB taxonomy): Bacteria > Pseudomonadota > Alphaproteobacteria > HIMB59 > CACPNW01. The sequence continues at coordinate 21,876 of CACHAQ010000007.1, read as the reverse complement.
CAACCCATTTCCAATCATTAAGAGAAGTCATTCCATAGCTATAAAACGATCCAACTATGGCCCAAAATGCTGGAATAAATATAAATATTGTACAAAATATAAGAGCTGGGATTAAAAGAATAATTACGGATACCCTATCACTAGATAAAGAAAAACCAATTGAGTTTGTTTGAGTTTTATTCATATGATAACTTCGGCTATTAATTTTTAATAGCCGAAATTAATTTTTTTATTACATTGCTGCTTTAGCTTCTAAAGCAACTTTTCTAATGAAATCCATCGCTTCTTGAGGAGATTTTGTTCCATTAAGAACTTCAGTTCCCATATCAAGATAAGCATTAGATACATTCGCTTCTAAAAGAACATCTAAAACATTTACATGTCCACTTTTGTCAGCGATATCATTGACATAAAACGTAAACCAATGAGGAGCATCTTCCATTTGATCAATTAAAGTTGCATTTGATATCAAACTACCTCTCAACTCAGCATCTGCTAAAGCCATAGTATCAGATACATTAATTGATGCTACTAAAGCCGCTGCTTCTGGATGTTTAGTTTTTGCCGATACTTGTAATCCTTCTGCAACTAGAAAGCCTACAGTTCCATCATCAGCTCCACCTTCAACACGTGGAAATCTAAACATTTTAAAATCTGTGAAACCTTCAGAAGCAAAAATACCTCCACACCAAGTTCCACAATACATCATAGGTGAAATTTGAGCTGCAAACATTGATCTAGTTAATTCTGGATTAGTTGCATTTGGCGCATCATTGAAACAATTTTCATTTAGTTCAACAACTTTTTCCCAAGCTTCAACATATTTAGGATTTGTGAATAATTCATCATCAGGTGCAGTTAATGCATAATCCGCTTTTGTATTTTCTGCTCCTACTACTCTTTGATTAAGCATGGTAATAACATGATTTAATTTCCATCTCTCAGAATTACCCATTGGCCATGGAACGATTGAAGGGTCTATTGCTTTTATACTTTTACAAGTATCAATTAACTCTCCAAATGTTGTAGGAACAGATAAGTTATGTTGATCAAAGAATGCAGGATCGTAATAGAAGTATTTTGAAACTGCTTTATTAGCAATACCATAAATTTTTCCATCTACTGCACCAGCATCTTGCCAACCTTTACTAATGAAGCTTCCATATCCACCTTCCATATCAGCGTAAGGTGTAAGGTCGAGTGCTAAACCAGCTCTTGCTAGTCTTGCACTATCTTCACCAAACCAGTTAAAGAAGACATCAGGTCCATCGTCACCATTAAGAGCAAGTTGAATTTGAGTTTTATATGCCTCATTTTCCCACTCGGTTACAATAACATTTATATCTGGATTATATTTTTTAACTTCTTTCTTTAATAATTCATAGAACTCATCTTGACCTTGTCTTGCAGAAAGATCCCAAAGTTTAATATCAATTGCATAAGAGCTACTAGTGAATGAAAAAGAAAGTAAAGTAATTAATATACCAGCCCATATTCGACTAAAATAATATTTCATCTTACATTCCTCCTTATTAAGATAGGGAGAAGTTAGCATAAAAGAGCCAAAAATAAATACTTTTTGAATATTTTTGTATGTTAAAGTCAGTTTAAAAGTATAAAAAAAACTAGAGAATTACTTAATTTTTTATTTTAAATTTTTTAAAAAAATTATTTAAATTTAATAATTTATAAAATAAGCTGTTTTAATGAATGAACCTTCAAGGCAAATACATTTAGATTTTCACACTTCAGAGCATATCCCTGATGTTGGAAAATATTTTTCAAAAGAACAATTTAAAGAAGCTCTACAAATTGGGCATATTAATCAAATTAATATTTTTGGAAAATGTCATCATAGTTGGTGTTATTATCCAACAAAATTAAAGCATGCAAAAATTCATCCTAATTTAAAAATTGATTTACTTGGTCAACAAATTGAAGCTTGTCACGAAATTAATGTAAAAGCTCCAATATATTTAACTGTCGGATGGTCAGCACATGATGCAGAAATTCATCCAGAATGGTGCGCAAGAAATAGTGACGGAAGTATAATTGAGTTTAATAAAAAAACTGGAAACGAAATTGAAGAAATTACAAGTACCGGTCAACATAGCGATAAAGAGATAAGACAAAAAAGTAAAGAGTTTAGACCTTATTGTAATTGGAAATTTATGTGTCCCTCGGGAAATTATGAAGAATTAATTTCAAACATGGTTACTGAATTGTGTTCAAATTATCAAGTGGATGGTTTTTTCTTTGATATACATTTCACTCAACTAAAATGTTACTGTGATAATTGTAAGCAATCTATAAAGGAAACTGGTTATGATATTGGTAACCCTGAAGAAGTAAATGCTCATTGGAATGAAATTGTTCTAAAAAATTTTACTAAAAATATGACTACTCATATTCAGTCTATGAAACCAGATGCAAGTATATTTTATAATGGTTTAACTGTTCTTGAGAGAAAAGAAAATTTACTTTACCGCGTTCATGAAAACTCAACCAAAAATGATTTAGAAGATTTACCAACAACTTGGGGCGGCTATGATAAGATAGCAACTCAGTCTAGATATTTTCATAACTATGAAAATAAACCTATAATTGGTATGAGTGGTAAATTTCATACTTCATGGGGAGAATTTGGAGGTTTTAAATATCCTGAAGCACTAAAATATGAAGCAGCTGCTATGATCTCACACGGTGCACGATGTAATTTTGGTGATCATCTCCACCCAAGTGGAGAAATGGATTTGGATACATATAAAAACGTTGGTGTTGCTTTTGAATACATAAAAAAAATTGAAGAATATGGAATTGGCGGAAAACCTTTTTCAAATATTGCTCTTTATTTGACAGGTTCTTACAATGCAGATGATGGTGTTGCTAGAATGTTATTGGAAGAGCATATTGAATACGAAGTCTTAAGTATTAACGCTTCTCAAGAAAGAATTAACAACTTTGAATTAATCATTATTCCATCATCAAATACTCTTTCGGAAGAGGAAATAAATAAATTGAGAGATTTTCAGAATCACGGTGGGGTGTTGGTTGTGATTGGTAAAGGCGCTCTTAATAATAAATGCGATAAATTTATTTTTGATCTTGGAGCAAAATATATTGGACCCTCTGATTTTGATATGGATTATGTACAAGTAAGAAAAGAGTTATCAAATAATTTAGTTTCTTCTCCATTTATAACTTATTTACCTGGTATTAAATCAGAAGCTGTTAGAAATAGTAATATTCTAGCAGATATTAAAGTGCCATATTTTAGTCGAACGTTAGAAAAATATAATGGACACTTATATGCGCCAAACAAACTTGATAAAGAAAATTATCCAGCTGTACTACAATATAATAATACAGTTTTTTTTGCTCATGATATAGATAGAATATATGCAGAAAATGGATCAAAAGTTCATCGTCAACTATTTGGAAATACAATTAGGCACTTAAACAAAAATCTATTAATTGAAACCAAGGGTTTACCAAGCTCTGGAAGAATAACATTACTTCATCAAGAAAATAAAAATCGATATGTTGTTCATCTCTTATATGCTCCCCCACTACAAAGAGGAAGATGTTTAATAATTGAAGATGTGCCTGAAATTCACGGTGTTGAATTAAATATTAATCTAAATGAAAAAATTAAAAAAGCATATTTCGTAAATCTTGAAAAAGAAATTAAATTAGAAGATGGAAAATCTATCCAAATTAAAGTGGATAAGTTTCAAATACATGAAGCGTTAGTTTTGGAATATTAGCTTTATAAATAAATAATAATTGATTTAAAATTATTATTAGTATTATATTTATCTACAATGAAATATTTGCATACAATGGTGAGAGTAGAAAATATTGATGCATCACTAGATTTTTATTGTAATAAACTTGGATTGAAAGAAGTTAGAAGAGTAGAAAATGAAAAAGGTAGGTTTACATTAATATTTTTAGCTGCAGAAAATAGTGATGAAAAAACTGGTTTATTAGAATTAACGTATAACTGGGATCCTGAAAAATATACTGGTGGAAGAAATTTTGGACATCTCGCTTACAGTGTTAAAAATATATATGAAGTTTGTGAAAAACTTATGAATAATGGCGTTACTATAAACAGACCTCCAAGAGATGGGCACATGGCATTTGTTCGTTCTCCTGATGGAATTTCAATTGAAATCTTGCAAGAGGGTGAATCATTACCACAACAAGAGCCTTGGAAATCAATGGAAAACTCTGGATCTTGGTAAATTTAGTTATTTAATTTTACTTTGTAGTATTTATTTTGATCTGTTGCTAAAGCGATAACAGCTGGTAAAACTTTTCTATAAAAATCGAAAAGACTAGTAAAAGGTTTAGGTAGTTCATTATCAATTTCTTTTCGTAATTTCTTTAAATTATAAGACGGGATCATTGGAAACATATGATGTTCTAAATGATATTCCATGTGCCAATATAGAAAACTTAAAATTGGATTGATTCTCACAGAATAAGTACTTAAACGGTGATCCTTTGTGTCAACTTTTGCAGCTAGGTGTTGCGTAACATTAACAGCAAACCAAATTGGCTTTCCAATATAAGTAGGTAGAATAATATAAATAATTGGTAAAAAAGAACCGATATAAAAAGAGTAAGTAAATACCAAAACCCAAATAAAGACATACAATCTGGAATTCCAAAGAATTTTTTTCTTTTCTTCTTTAGGTGCAGTTATATCAATGACTGGAGTAAATTTTCCAAAAGCATGTTTTAGAACTTCAAACTTAATTAATTTATGTGGATATAATAAATCTGTAAGAGGTATAAAATTCAAAAAGAATGCGACTAACTCAATAGGTCGTGAAACTTGTATTTCGTGATCATAATCATCTTCTGTTTGTAATGTTTTTGAATGATGAAAAGTATGACTCCACCGCCATCTAAAACCTTCAAAGTCACACATAAAAGAACTAATGTGATAAAAAACTTCATTTATCCAACGTGTCTTAAAAGCAGTTCGATGAACAGTTTCGTGCCAGTTCGCTACACTAAAAGCGTAAATTGTACCGTAAATAAAAAAGAACAAATATGTCCACCAAGTTCCTAAAGTTAGGTACGCTAGATAACCTGATGCAAATAAAGATAAAAAATAAAAAAAGAAATGGATTAGTCCAGGTAGATCTCTTCTTTTACTTAAGGCTTTTAATTTTTTTCTGTCGACTTCTGGTCTGTACCAATCATCGAGATTAACTTCCATACTTGATAATTAAATTAGTTATCCCAACGATCTAACCATGACCCATCAACTGTGGAGTCAAATTGGTCTTTTTTTGAAGTCCCTCTAAATTTAGTGTGTTCTTCTTCATAACCTTTAAACCAAGAATCCCAATCAGCTGTATAGCTTGAGTCTTCTGATTTTCTCATTATGATTGGATCAACCAAACCAGTATGAAAACCAGCTTCATCTTTTGGATTTTGAAATCTTAGGTCAACACTCCATCTTACATCCTCAGATAAATTTTCAAGTGATCGATGAGGAACTAATTGATGTAAAAATAAAACTGAACCAGCCTTCATTTCACAAGTAACGACTTTCTCCTCTGGAATATCTTTGTCTTCAATAAACAAATACCAAGAATCTTTTACTGAACCATCTTTCTTTTCTAATTTATGATTCAAAACTCTTTCAGGTCTATGTCCCCCAGGAACAACTTGCATGCATCCATTATGTTTATTTACATCAAGAAATGGAATCCACGCAGCAGGCTGAGTGGTTTTTTCTGCTCCATCTTTTAAATAAGCAGAATCTTGGTGCCATGGAACTGTCATCCTAGCTGTCTGAGGTGTTTTAGATCTAATATTCCAAACTGGATGACCAGAAATATCTTTGCCAACCCAATTTTCAACCATATCTAAAAGTTTTTTTGATCCCCATAAGTTAGCAAGTGCTGGTTTTAATTCACCTCTATGATGAATTAAAACCGAAGAACCTTTAAAATCTCTTTCGAGAGCAGCTAGTCTTTTAAAAACATCTTTATCATCATGTTTGTTTGTAATTTTTCCAGCTTGAAAAGCTTTTTCTGCAAAATCATCAACAATTTCTTCAAATTCATTTAATATTGGATTTAACTCATCCATACTAAAAACATTTTCAACGATCGTATAACCTTCTTCGTTATATTGTTTTATTTGCGCATCACTAATCATAATTCCTCCCAAAATTATCCATTTACTAATAAATCAGTGAGATGATCTATTGTTGTATCCTTTTTATCTAAATCAGCAATTTTTTCACCTCTTGCCATTACACATAAATGATCAGCAATTGGATAAACATGACTCAAGTTGTGAGTAATAAATATTGATGTCACGCCTTGGCTTTTTAATCCTTCTACAAACCTTAGTACTTTATTTGTTTCTTTTACTGATAGGTGGTTTGTTGGTTCGTCTAATATTAAAACTTTTGATTTAAAATACATTGCTCTTGCAATGACAACACCTTGTCTTTCACCTCCGGATAATTGGTTAACTGGTGTATCTGGAGATCGAAGATGCAATTCTACATCTGTTAATGCTTTCATAGCATCGTCCTGCATGGTTTTAGTTTTCATTAAACCAAAATTGCCAACATTATATTGAGTTTGTTCACGTCCAATAAAAATATTTCTTGCAATGGACATTTCAGGGATCAAAGCTGAATACTGATAAATTGTTTCAATACCTAAATTCATTGCTTCTTTTGTAGATTTAAATTTAACTTTGTTACCTTCAAAATATATATGACCTGAATCAGGTTGATGTGCACCAGATAAAATTTTAATTAATGTTGATTTACCAGCACCATTGTCTCCAATAAGACCAACAACAGAGTCTTTTTTTATCTTTAAGCTTAAATCTTTTAAAGCATGAACTCCTGAATAGTATTTGTTTAGACCCTCACAAACTATTATATCTTCCATGTTTAATCCTTTGCCTTGTTTTGACCAATTCGTGTCGCTCTTCTACTTATATAAGTATTAAACACTACGGCTATGATAATTAAAGAACCTAAACCTGCTCTAAACCATTCAGCATCTATTCTAGCCATAATGATACCGCTTTCTAAAAACCTGATTAGTATTGCGCCAATAACGGCACCAAAAACTGTTCCAATACCTCCAAATAAACTGACGCCACCAATAACTGCTGCAGCAATTGACTCAAGTTCTAATAGGTATCCTTGAGATGGTAATGGTGCTTCCAATCTAAATGTTTGAATCATTCCAGCAAAGCCAGCTAAAAAACCACATAAAATGAAACAAAACATTTTAACATTTCCAGTCTTTATTCCCATTGAGGATGCTGCATTTTGATCTCCGCCTGTTGCATAGATCCAGTTACCAACATTACTTCTGTGAAGCATAACACCTAAAACTACGGCAACTAAAAGAGCCCAGTACAAAGAAGCTCTAAATAATTCAAATTGATAAACAAATAACTCATTTGGTAAAATATGAGGAAATGGTGGTGGAAATCCTGCAGTAGCTACAGTTGTAAGACTTCTAGCAATATAGAGCATTCCAAGAGTTGCGATGAAAGAAGGGATTCCAAATCTTAAGGTAATAAATCCATTAACGAAACCAACTATTATACCAATCATTAATCCTAGAAAAATAGCAAACCAAGGAGGTATCCCTTGGTGGACCATTTGTACGATTGTCATAGGTACTAATGCAAAGACTGAGCCTACAGATAAATCAAATTCACCTGAGATCATTAATATTGCAATCCCAATAGCAACAATAATATATTCGGGGGTGATACCCATAACTATTCTTATATTTCTTGCATCTAAAAATCTTTCATTAGCAATATAAAATCCAATCATTATTGCTAGAAACATTAAGAAAGTTGCTACCTCTGGTCTTACTAATAAACTTCTAAGACTAAAATTTTTACTCATATTTTTTTTATTTAAAAAAACCAGGCTCTATTTAAAGAGCCTGGTTAAGATATTTATCTAACTGACATTCCTTTGAATGATCTGATTGTTTCAACATCATCAGGACCAATCATAGCTTTACCAGTGTTAATATCTAGTGCACTTAAACCATACTTGTTCATTAAGTATAATTGGTGAACTGACATGTAACCTTGGTAGTATGGTTGTTGGTCAACTGTTAGTTGAACATAACCTTTGTCCATTTCTTCGAAAACTACATCAACTAAGTCAAAACCAGCAAGAAGTATTTCACCAGGTCCATAACCTAAGTTTCTTACTGCTGCAGCTGCACCAGCTTCCCAGAAACCTACATCAAGATATGCAGTTGTATTTGGATTAGCTTGAACATAAGCTGCAACTCTGTTTCCAACAGTTGAAAGATCTAGACCTGACTCGATTTTCTCATAAGTTACTTTTCTATCAGGGTTAGCTGCTTTGTAATCTTCCATGAAACGTGCAATACCGTTTCCTCTAGTGTATGCCCATGATTGGTTCATGTCTGCAACACCGATTAGTACGTGAATATCTCCATCAGGAAACATTTCAGAAAGATTAGCTGTTAATTCATAACCAGCTGCTTCTAAGTCTTGTCCAACATATGCTAGTCTGTTACTACCAGCAGCACCTTCTGGATCATCAGTATTAGCTGTAATTACTGGAATACCAGCAGCTAATGCTTCATCAACTGCAGCATCAAAGATAGTTGGGTTAGTAATTGTAGTTACGATACCATCAACACCTTGAGCAATTGAAGACTCTAAGTTTTGTAATTGCTCTTGTTGATCTCCATCACCTGAAAGAGTTAACATTTGGCAATCAGCATTAATTTGTGCACAAGCATCTTTAAAACCTTTGTGAACAGCTGCCCAGAAAGCATTGTTCGTATCACTGTGCATTACGAAGTTAAATTTGTATTCTGCCTTCGCTGAAGTAGCAAAAAGCGCTACAGAGGCAAGAATAATTGAAGCAATTTTTTTCATGCATTCCTCCTATAAATAAATTTTTCCTAACAAGAATAGGTATTTAAAACAAGTAGAAATATTGGGAATTAGGCAGTAAAATTATCGCACTAATCAGTAGCTTAGTAAAATTTATATTTTTTTAAGGATTTGTCTTATGAAATCATCATGCATGGGTTCAGGCTTCACGCATGAGGAGCGAAGTTCAACCTCCACTTTATAAATTGAAGAAATCATCGCACACTCGATTACATCCAGAACATGAAGAGCAAGTTCTCCATTACATCTATGCATTCTATTATTTTCTATTGCATCAATCATTTCAGCAAGGCCAATACCCCTATAGTTTGCTTGTTCAGGCGCTTCATTACTTCTACCGCTATGGTTAACTATATTAGTTTTTCCAAGGGGTTTATCTTCGACACTTATATCTTTCCATTCAGATCCAAACTCGCCAGATATAGATACAGGACCACCAAACATATTTGGATCAGGCACTACTATTGAACCCTTAGTACCATAAAGCTCCATATGATTACGTTTATGATTTAAGACATCAAATGAAATGAAACCCTGGACGATTGCTTTACTTTGAAACTCAATATTAAACATGTACGAAGTTGGGATTTCAACATTAAAAGTTTCTCCTTTTTTTGGACCAGCTTTGTATTCTCTTTTGTCAAAAAATTTTGCTCCTCTACCTCTTATATTTTTAACAGGCCCTAGAAGATTAACAAGTGTGGTAAAAAAATATGGACCCATGTCTATTACAGGCCCTCCCCCATCTTGAAACCAAGACTCAGGACTTGGATGAAAATCTTGAACGCCAGGAAAGGCAAATATAAAATTACCTGTTAAAACTTGTCCAATATCATTATTATCAATTAAATTTCTAGTAAGCTGTCCTCCTCCTCCTAAAAAAGTATCAGGGGCATTACCAATATATAAGCTATTTTTTTTTGCTAAATTTAGTAATTCTTTTGCGTCATCAAATTTAACACTCATTGGTTTTTCACAATAAACATGTTTGTCTGCCTGAAGAGCTCTTTTAGATATTTCATAGTGTGCTTGAGGGATTGTGAGATTAAGAATAATGTCTACATTTTTGTCATTTAATATTTCATCAACAGATAGAGCTGCAATATTGTACTGCTCAGATGTTTTTTTAGCTGCATCTAAATTGATATCAGCACAAGCTACAAAATTTATATTATTAAAATATTCTTGAGCTCTAAAATAAGTTTCTGCAATATTACCACAACCAATTAGTCCAATATTTTTCATAATTTGTTTCTATAAATCAATTGTAAAAAATGGAATAGTAAAAAAAAAGGCCGTAATAATTACGGCCCTTTAAAATAAGTTTTAGCTTTGACTTACATAAAGTCTGCAGCGTTTTCTTTAGTAACTAATACAGTTCCAGTATCAATGTTATCTGGAATACTCTCACCATTGGCTAATTTAAGTGCATTTTCTACACCCATGTATCCCATATTGTATGAGAATTGAGCAATAGTTGCTGACATTTCACCAGCCATTACACTTGCAGCAGCATCAGGGTTAGCATCAAATCCAACAACTACAACATCATCTAGCATATCTGCATTTTTTAATGCTTGGATAGCACCTAGACCCATATTATCATTAGAAGCAAAGATTGCTTTTAGATTTGGGTTACCAGTGATGATATCTTCAGTTACTGACATACCTTGTGCAGTATCCCAGTTAGCTGGAAGTTCAGCAACAACATTCATACCACATGCTTTAAGACCTTTGCTAGATCCTTCAGCTCTGTGCTGACCAGTAGTTTGAGTTATCATTCCTTGAAGAATTGCAACATCAGAACCACTTGGAACATTATCACAAATGTATTGAGCAGCTAAAGCAGCACCATTAATATTGTTTGTACCAATGAAAGTTACACCTTCATTAATTCCGTTAGTATCAATGTATACAACTGGAACACCTGAAGCCATTGCATCATCAAGAATTGGTGCAACTGCGTTAGGGTCAGTTGGTGCGATCGCAATACCGTCTACACCTTTTGCAATTTGGTCTTCAATTTGTGCTACCTGAGCCATAACATCACTTTCTTGTGGTGGTGAAAGTATGATTAGGTTTACACCAAACTCTTCAGCAGCATCTTTAGCACCAGCTTCAACTGAAGCCCAAAAAGGGTTTCCAGCACCTGGTCCTTTAGTACTTAGCATTATTGTTTTTGCATGTGAGCCTGCAAGAAGACTACCTGAAAAAAACAATACAGAAGTAGTAATTAAAGAAATAAAAAATTTCATTTTTTCCTCCTAAAATTTTTTGTTAATCATTAATGAAAAATGAAATCTAATCAAGTGACTGTTTGTCAGAAAGTGATTATTTTTTAATATTATGTTCTGGTCGCAAGTTGTCTTCTAAGAACATCAATATAAACGGCCAAAATAATAATGGAACCAATCAAAACTTGTTGCCAGAAAACACTAACATTCATTAAATTTAGACCATTTCGGAGTATACCCATAATCATGACTCCGGCAAACACACCTAAAACTGTTCCTCTGCCCCCAAAGAAACTGGCTCCACCAATAATGACAGCTGCAATAGCATCTAACTCAGATTGTAAACCAGCATTTGGATAAGCAGAATTCGTTCTTCCAGCTAATATTAATCCGCCAATACCTGCTAAGAAACCACACAGTGTGTAAACTACGATTAAAATTCGGTCTACATTAATACCTGCTGCTCTTGCTGCTCCTGGATTACCTCCAATTGCATAGATCCATTTACCAATTCTTGTATGATTTAAAAATATCCAAAAAATAAAAAATATTACAATCATCAAAATTAAACTTGTGGGAATGTACTCTCTTGCCCCTTCTCCAAAAAATGCATCTAGCTTAATTTTACCATTTCCAATAACTCTTATCTGTTCAGCAAAGCCTGTTATTGGCACACCTCCGGATATAAGATTTCCAATACCTCTAAATATATAAAGTGTCCCAAGTGTCATGATGAATGGGTGAGGCATTCGAAGTAAGGTAATTCCAATACCATTAAACATACCACACAAAAATCCTATTGCCGGTGCAACTAACATGACAACGTACCAGGGCATTCCTGCTTTTGAAGCAATAGCAAGCCCCATTAATGATAACATAATAATTGAACCGACTGATAAATCTATACCTGCAGTTACAATGACCATAAAGACACCAAGCGCTAACATAGACTGCCAAGAAACTTGTTTAAAAATATTTGTTACATTTCTCCATGATAAAAACACATCAGGTTGCAACAAATGCAAAACAGCAATCATTATTAGGATAAGTAATAAGATTCCATATCTCTCAAAAAAAGGAATAAGTCTGACAAATAAAGTTTCTTGATTCTTATCCATTAATCTTTTTTCCCCATGATCCATCCAATCACTTCGTCTCTTGAAGTATTTTTTAATTCTGACTCAGCAAAGTTTGTACCTTGAAATAATGCCATTACGCGATCGCAAACAGTAAAGATATCATCCATTCGGTGACTAATTACTATCACACTAACACCTAATTTTTTTAGATTTAAAATTAAATCTAGAACCTTTCCGACTTCTTTAACAGCAAGCGCTGCTGTTGGTTCATCCATCAATACAATTTTTGCGTTAAAAGCTGTAGCTCTTGCAATTGCAACTGCTTGTCTTTGTCCGCCTGATAATTCTTCAACCTTTTGATCAGCACTCTTTACGTTTATTTTAAGTTTTGCAAGATGCTCTTCAGTTAACTGTTTTCTTTTTTTATGATCTAAAAAATTGAAAGGGCCAACCTTTCTTGTTGGCTCTCTTCCTAAAAAAATATTATCACCGATTGGGAGATTGCCAGCTAGTGCTAAATCTTGATAAACCATTTCTAAGCCCAAATTTTGTGAGTCTCTGGGACTATTTAACGTTACTTTTTCTTTATCAAAAAAAAGTGAACCCTCACTTGGCTTATATAATCCTGATAAAACTTTCATTAATGTAGATTTTCCAGCACCGTTATCTCCGACTACACCAAGGACTTCGCCTTTTTTTAGATGAAGATCTACATTTTGAAGAGCTGTAATAGTACCAAAAAATTTCGAAACTGATTTAGCTTCAAGTACTAAGTTATCTGACATACTGCATTTTTAAATAATTTTTAATTAATATCAACTGGTTTTGAACGTAAATATTTAACAGTTTCTCTTTCAGCTTTTTTGCATAATTTAGGAGGCAGGTCTTTAGAAATAAGTTTTAAATCTTGAATTACTAATTCACCCATCTCTTTAAATGCACTGTCTAATGCGCCAGCTCTATGTGGAGAAAAAATTACATTTTTGAGTTTTCTTAATTTATGATTTTTAGGAAATGGTTCTTGTGGAAAAACATCAATGGCAGCAAACACATTTCTATTTTTTAAAAAATTAAAAAAATCATCAAAATTTATTATGGCTGCTCTACTCATTAAGACAAACACTGATCCATCTTTTATTAATTTAAGTTTAGAGCTATTAATCATAGATTCATTAGAAGAAGTAATAGAAGCTAATACATAAATGATGTCAGCATTTTTAAGTAATGAATTTAAACTGGTTGGCTTAACATCAAATTTTTCAATTTCTTTATTTGGGATCCAGGGATCATAAGCCATAATATTATTAGAAAATGCTTTTAGTATAGGCGTAAGTGATTTAGCTAAATCACCAAATCCAATTAAACCAAATGTTTTATTTTTTATTAAAAAATTATTTTGGCTTATTGCACCACCATATTTTTCTTTTTTTGAAATAAAATCTGAGTGAGCAATATGAATGCTTCTGGCTATCGATAAAGTAAGACCCATTGCCATTTCAGCAACAGGTTGAGCAAATACAGGAGATGTTGCTAAAACATGTATTCCTTTTCTAAAACAATAATCATAATCCATATTGTCCATAAAATTGCTCTCTACATTAAATATTGCTTTAAGTTTTGTGGATTTAGAAATTAAAGATGAAGGTAAATTGGGTTGCCCAAAGATATAATCTGCCTTTGGTAAATTTTTTTCATAAAAATTATTTTTATTTTTATTTGGAGCAGTAATAAGTTTAAAATTATTTTTTAAGTATTTTAAATTTTCTTTAGAAAAAAGTAGATCCATTGTTCTTGGATATGGATCTAATAAAATTATAGGCTTGTTTTGACTCATACAATTTTTATATTTTAGAAAAAGAGATTTATTTTTATACGCCCTTACGTTGTTTATTTTTTCCTTCTAAAAATTCGTTAAGAGCTGATTTCTTACCTTCGGTGTTATCCACTTCAAGTGTTGGGCTTTCCCAAAAAGCTGTTCCTTCTAACCATTCATATCCATCTGTTTTCATAGAAATTACGTATGTTTTGTCTGATTCTTTTGCTCTTTTAAAAGCGGCCTCTAACTCTGCAATAGATTTAACAGTCTCACCATTTGCCCCCATACTTTTTGCGTGAGCTTCAAAATCTACAAACTGTACATTTGTCGCTCTTGCAGCATTGAGATTGCAAAGATATTCATTGCCACCTTTTGCTAGTTGTAATCTATTAATAACCATATGACCGCCATTATCACAAACAACTATAATTAATTTTTTATCATATAAAACTGAACTGTAGATATCGCTATTTTGTAAGAGGTATGAGCCATCGCCTACAAATACAATTACATCTTGTTCAGGTTTTGCCATTTTAATTCCAAGTGCTCCCGATATTTCATAACTCATGCAACTAAAGCCCCATTCAGTTTCAAAAGTATTTAGTTCTTTAGGTTTCCATATTTGAACCACTTCGCCAACTAACCCTCCAGCTGCAGTTACGACAATATCTGATGGGTCTGAATTTCTATAAACTGCACCTACAGCATGAGCATAGGATGGTAATTCTTGGTTTGTTGATCCACTTTCTTTAGCAACATATTCATCCCATTTATTTCTTTCCTCAATTGAACGCTGGTACCAATTATCTGGTGCTTTCCAATCTCCTAATGCTTTTGATAATTCTTGAAGTCCGATTTTTGCATCGCTTACAACAGGAGTTGCGCGATGTTTTGTAGTGTCAAATCGTGAAGTATTTATTGATACAAGTTGAAAATTTTCATTTTCAAAATTCGTCCAAGAGCCAGTTGTAAAATCTCCTAATTTTGTTCCTACTGCTAGTGCTAAATCTGTATCAGTAGCAAGGTTATTAGATGAACCCTCTCCTAAACATCCAATTGCACTTATATAATAGGGATCGTCTTTATTCATACATCCAATACCCATTACAGTTGCAGTTACAGGAATATTATGTTTCTTTGCAAAAGCAGATATTTCCTCTTCTGCTTCTGAATATAAAACACCTCCTCCAGAAATAATAATAGGTTGTTTTGATTTTTTTAATTTATCAGCTGCTTTTTGTATTTGATTTGGATCTGGGTGAATTCTCCTTATTTGATGAATTTTTTCTTCAAAAAAAATTTCTGGATAATCAAAAGCTTCTCCTTGAACATCTTGTGACATTGATATTACTGCAGGTCCACAATCTGCAGGATCAAGCATCACATTAATTGCCTGGGGTAAAGAAGTTAAAATTTGTTCGGGTCTAGTAATTCTATCAAAATATCTTGATACAGATTTAAATGAATCATTTTGAGTTTCTGATGGAGAGTTAAAATGTTCAACTTGTTGTAAAACTGGGTCTGGAAAGCGACTAGAAAATGTATCACCAGGTAAAAGTAAAATTGGAAGTCTGTTGCTTAATGCAACTGCTGCTGCAGTAACCATGTTAGTTGCACCTGGTCCTACTGATGACGTAGCAACAAATATTTGTTTTCTTCTTTTGGCGCGAGCATACGCAATACCAGTTAAGGCCATGTTTTGCTCATGATGGCCTCTATATCCTGGAAGTTCATTTTGATATTCTTCCATTGCCTGTCCAATACAAGCTACATTTCCATGACCATAAATACCGAAAGCACCTGGAAAAAGTGGTTCTTTTTTTCCATTAATTAAAATTTTTTGCATTGTTAAATATTTAATTAATGCATGTGAACAAGACATTCTAACTGTTTTCATTTGTTCCTTTCCCAAAAAAAATAGATACTATTATAATAAAAAAATAATTTAAAGAGTTAATCAATTTATTTTTTTATTATTATAGAATATAGATCATTTATGAAAGTTGGTGTTGTAGGGGAAATTCATACTTGTGGATATGAGATCTTTAAAAATAATAATATAGAATATTTTGTTACTAATAGTAAAGAAGAAGATCAACTTACAAATGAACTATCTGATGTAGATGGAATTGTTGTTAGAACAGTTAAATTAAGTAAAAAAGTTTTATCAAATGCAAAAAAATTACAGGTTGTTGCAAGACATGGAGTGGGTTATGATAACGTTGACTACAATTTCTTAAATGAAAACAACATAGCTTTAGCTATAACAGGAACAGCTAATGCTGTAAGTGTTTCTGAACATGTCATGACAATGATGCTTTGCTTAACTAAAAATATTTATGAATCAGATAAATTGGTTAAACAAAATAAATTTATAGAAAAAGCAAATCTTCCAAATTTTTTTGAGTTATATCAAAAAAAAATTCTTATTTTAGGTTTTGGTAGAATTGGCAAAGAATTAGCTAAGAGATGCATGGCTTTTGATATGGAAATTTATATTCATGATCCATTTATTCCAGATGATGAAATCCGTTCTATGAATTATATTCCAACAGACAAAGAAAGTGGATTTAAAATTGCTGATTATATAAGTATTCATTTGCCTCTAAACTCAGAAACAAAAGATTTAATTTCATATGAACAATTTGAATCATTTAAATCAAATTTAATTCTAATAAATACTGCACGTGGAGGTATTGTTAATGAAAATGCTTTATTTGATGCTTTAAAAAATAAAAAAATTCTTGCTGCTGGATTAGATGTCTTTGAAACTGAACCACCAATAGAAAATCACATGTTATTTTCTTTACAAAACACTTTGCTAACCCCTCATAATTCAGCACTTACACTAGAATGTAGAAAAAGAATGGCTACTGAGTCTTGTGAAAATGTTTGTAATTTTTTAACTAAAAGTAAAAATTTAAATAAAAGCAATATAATAAATATAAATATTATAAGTTAAATATTTAAGTAAAGATTTCCATCTTCCTCAGAGATATCATAAATTTTGAGTCCTTCTAGTTCTGGATCACTAACACAATCACCTGAGACGATGCTATATGTTTTACCACAACCAACACACTCTAGTTCTTCACCTTCAACCTCTGATTCACTTAATGGAGCTTTTTCCTCACAGTTGCAATTACCTTGAGTACAAAAAAAGCCTGGCTCTAAATGATAAATTGCATAGTTGGTTTCATCGTGTTCAAAACTTTCAACAGTTCCAACTTCAATATCATCTGTCTCACCAACAAATATTGGATCAATTTCATCATTCATAAAAAATTTGTAAGATAAAATTGGAATAGAATAAATATTTTTTTTTAAAAAATTGTTAATTTATCTGAATTTTAGATTTTTTCTTGTTAACTCTTTTACGTTAGAAACTCCCATTAATTTCATATCTCTTTCAATTTCATTACGTAAATTAGACAAACTTTTTTCAACTCCTTTTTGACCTCCTGCAGCTAAAGCATAGAGATACATTCTCCCACCAGAGCAAGCTTTTGCACCCAAAGATAATGCCTTTAAAACATGTGTTCCTCTTCTGATGCCTCCCTCACAAATTACGTCTATTTTGTCTCCAACAGCATCGACAATTTCAGCTAATTGATCAAACGGTGATCTTGATCCATCTAACTGTCGTCCTCCATGATTTGAGATCATTATAGCTGAAGCCCCAACATCAACTGCTTTTTTTGCATCTTCCACTGACATAACTCCTTTAATTGCAAATTGGCGGCCCCACTCTTTATTAATTTTTTCAACATCTTTCCAACTCATTGAATTATCAAGCATCTTTGTGAAATAATCACCAATTGTAGTCATTACTTTTGTACCTTCACTAATATGGTCTTTTAAGTTGCTTAATTCCCATTTAGGTTTTGTAAAATAATCCACTGCCCACTTTGGATGCAACATAAAACTTAAAACACTGTTAAGTTTTAATTTCATTGGAATAGTAAAACCAGTATACAAATCTCTTTCACGATTTCCACCAACAGCAGTATCAACTGTAACCGCCATTGCTTCAAAATTAGATTCTTTACACCTTTCTATAAGAGCTTTGTTTAAACCTTTGTCTTTATGAACATACAATTGAAACAGTTTTGGTGTTTTAACTAAATTTGATATCTCCTCTATACTTGCTGTACCTAGGGAAGAAATACCAAACATAGTTCCAAATTTTTCAGCAGCTTTTGCTACTCCTATCTCACCTTCATGATGAAATAATCTTTGAAGGGCAGTTGGTGCACAATATAGAGGCATATCTAACTTTTGTCCCATTACTGTAGTTGACATATCAACTTTATCAACTCCACTAAGAACGTTAGGTATTAGATCACATTGTTCATAAGCATCAGTATTTCTTTTATAAGTTATCTCATCATCAGCAGCACCATCAATATAATGAAAGATAGGACTTGGTAGACGCTTCTTTGCTAAATTTCTAAAATCTTTTACGTTATGGCAGTTATTAATACTCCCAAACATTAAGCTTGAATCGTTTTTTGTGTTTGCTCTCCAAGACCTTCGATACCTAGCTTCATTACATCTCCAGTTTTTAAAAATACCTGTGGGTTCATTCCCATACCAACTCCTGGAGGTGTACCGGTTGAAATAATGTCACCAGGTTGTAATGACATAAATTGACTTAGATAACTTACTAGAAAATTTACTCCATAAACCATAGTGTTGGTTGAGCCATTTTGCATTGTTTTCCCATTAACTTCTAACCACATTTTAAGATTTTGTGGGTCGGGCACTTCATCAGTTGTAACCAAATAGGGACCAATTGGTCCAAAAGTATCACAAGACTTACCTTTCACCCACTGACCTGAGTGTTCTATCTGAAACTCTCTTTCACTAAGATCATTAATAACACAGTAGCCAGCTATACGAGATTGTGATTCACTTTCTGAAATATACTTTGCTTCTTTTCCAATAATTACTCCAAGCTCAACTTCCCAGTCAGATTTAACTGATTTTTTGGGAATCTCCACATCATCATTTGGCCCAATTACTGAACTCGTTGCTTTTGCAAAAATAATAGGCTCGGGAGGTACTTTTTGTCCTGTTTCTTCTGCATGATCAGAATAATTAAGACCAATACAGATAATTTTACCAATACTTTCTTTACAAACACATGGTGCTATACCATCATGACTTTCAACAATTGGTAATGAATTTAAATCAACTTGTTTTACTTCATTTAATTTTTCAATAGTTACATTCTTATTATCCCAATCATTTACCAAAGAAGAAACATCGCGTATATTCTCTTCTGAGTCTAAAATTCCTGGTTTAACATCTTTACCAATTCTATATCTTAAAGTTTTCATTATAAAGTCCACCCTCCATCAATTAAATTTAGTGTTCCAGTTACAAAATCTGATTCATCACTTGCTAAATAAGTTGCAAGTGAAGCAATTTCTTCTGGTTGGGCCAATCTACCCATTGCCTGTCTCGCTATAAAGTCTTCACGAGCTTTCTTTGGATCAGCAGCCATGTTTACTCTTCCTTCCCAGGAAGGTGTTTCCACAGTTCCAGGAAGTATTGCATTACATCGAATTCCTTTTTTCACATAGTCAGCCGCAACGGCTTTAACAAAACCATTTAAAGCTGCTTTAGTTGCTCCATATATAAATCTATTTTCAACACCTTTCACATTAGAAGCTGCAGAAGATACTATGATAATATTTCCTTTTCCTTTTTCTAACATTTTAGGAACTAAATTGTAGCTCATAAGATAGGCTGAATATACATTTACATTCACAGATCGATAAAATTCTTCATCATCACATTCCAATAACGTTCCATGATGGACAAAACCTACTGCATGAAAAAGAACATCAACCGAATCAATACTGGAACAAAATTCTTCAACTGCCTTTTTATTTGTTGCATCTAATTTTTGAGTTTTTATTAAATTATTTTCTTTGTTTAATTCATTAAGTTTTTCTTCATTAATATCTGTTGCGATTACAGAAGCACCTTCTTTAGCAAACATCATTGCAGTTGCTCTACCAATTCCTTGTGCTGCTGCAGTTACAATTATTTTTTTATCTTTTAGTCTCATATATTATTCTTCCAATAATCGCCGTTAGGAAAAGAGAACTCATTAACAGACTTTTCTTTCATTTCAATAGAATATCCATGATCAAGTGGAGGCATATAATTTCCATTTTCAATTTTACATGGGTATATGAAGTGTTCATGTAAACTATCTTGATATTCTACTACTTTATCATTTTTAGAACCATTAATTAAAATATAATCAATCATACATAAGTGTTGGACATACTCACAAAGACCAACACCACCTGCATGAGGAAAGACTGGAACATTAAATTTATGTGCCATTAACAATACAGTTATTATTTCATTTATACTTCCCAATCTGCAACTATCAATTTGACAAATATTCATTGCACCAGATTCGAGAAATTGTTTAAACATGATACGACCTCCACAAGCTTCTCCAGTTGCAAGTCTTACGTTTCCAACTTCTTTTTTTATTTTGGTAAAACCCATTACATCATCTGGACTTGTAGGTTCTTCTACAAAAAATAAATTAAATTTTTTGTATGCATTAATATGTTTAATCGATTGTTTTACGTTCCATTGTTGGTTTGCATCAACCATAATAAAGCAATCATCACCAATTGTTTTTCTAATTAACTCAAGTCTTTTGACATCTGCATCTAGATCTAAACCAACCTTAATTTTAAAATGCTTCCAACCTTTCGCCATATATTCTTTACATAATTGAATTATTTTTTCATCTGAATAGCCAAGCCACCCTGCAGCAGTTGTGTAAGATGGATATCCTTCTTGCAATACTGTATCGATACGTTTTTGTTTATCATTTTGTTTGTTTGACAAAATCGCTAACGCTTCCTCTGGAGTTAAAACATCTTCAATATATTTAAATGTTAACCAACTAACGATTTTTTCAGGCTCACTTTCTACAACAAACTGCCACAAGGGTTTTTTGTGCTTCTTAGCAATTAAATCCCATAAACAATTAAAGATTGCTGATACAGCCATATGAACAACTCCTTTTTCAGGACCTAACCAACGTAGTTGACTATGATCAACACACTTGAACCAGAGCTTACCAATATTATTTTCTAAATCATTTAAGTCCATATTTTCAAAAATTGGAAAAAAATGTTTTATACATTCAGCAACAATGTCATTTCCTTTACCAATAGTGAAGGCAATACCATATCCTTTTAATTCTGATTGATCAGTAAAAGCCGTCACATACGTTGCTGAATAATCAGGATCTGTATGAATAGCATCAGATCCTGTTAAATCTTTTGAAGTAGGAAATCGGACATCTTGAACACTAAATTTAATAATCTTTGTCATCTTTAAATTTTTTTGAAAGTTGTATTATCTATAAAATCCCAATCTAAATCAATACCAAGACCTGGCTTAGAAGGTAAATGAGCATAACCGTTTTCGAGTTTGATAGAATCTTTTAAACCAAAATTAAAATATTCGTAAGGCACAAGTACTTCAAAAAATTCAGAATTTTTTATAGCTGCACAACAATGTAAGTTAACAAGTTCTAAAGGATGATAAATAGCTGTATGAATTTCACACTGAACACCAAAACTTTCTGCTAAGTGTGCTGTTTTCATTGTAGCCGTAATGCCTCCACTCCATGAAACATCAGCTCTTACCATATCAACAACCCTTGTAGAGATACATTCAGCAACACTGTAAGGATGTTTTGCTATAACCTCTGTTCCAATAATAGGAATATCTAATATTCTAG
>CACHAQ010000006.1 GCA_902577905.1 uncultured Alphaproteobacteria bacterium | reverse complement strand
ACCCATTAAAGAATCTTTTACTTTTTCTACTTCAGAAATATATTCCGCTAGCCACAATTTAGTTTTTTTAAAACCTGACTGCATAGAAGTTTTTGAAGGTTTATAAATTTTTATAGTCATTAGATTGCTGTTTCAAAATATTTATCATTATAATCATTATAGTATTTTCCACCAGATTTTATATTTTGACAAAGGACTTGTGTTTCACCTAATAATTTAGTTAAAAAGAAGTTACCAGTTTCAATTTTAGATTTATAAAAACTTTCATCCTGCTTTTCTAATTTTTCTAATGAAATTTCTATATATTGTAACCAAATATAACCTAGCGAAATCAAAGATGATAAATTTAAAAATTCTACAGCATGAGAATTAATTTCATTTTCATCATTTAAGGATTTAATATATTCAAAAATACTTTTGTAAGAATCATATGAAGGCATAAATAAATCAATATATTTTTTCATATTTTGATTATTAGAAATTTTAACTTGATAATTATCAATCATAGTAAAAAATTCATTAAATAATGCACCATTATCAGTTTGTAATTTTCTTCCTATTAAATCTAAAGCCTGAATACCGTTTGTACCTTCATAGATTGTTGTAATTCTAGCATCTCTTACTAGTTGTTCCATTCCATGATCAGTTATAAAGCCATGACCTCCATAGATTTGCATAGCTCGATTTGTATTTTCTACAGATTTGTCTGAAGCATATGATTTAATAATTGGCGTCATGAGTGCTATAAAATTTTCAGATAATTTCTTATCTTTGTCATCTGAAGAATTTTCAATATTATCAAAGTGATTTCCAGCCAATAAAGTTAAACCTCTAACTGCTTCATTAATCGATTTAATATACAATAAGTTTTTTCTGATTTCAGGATGAACAATTATGGGATCAGCAACTTGATTACTGGAAGATAATTTTCCTTGTAAACGCTCTTTCGAATAATAAAGTGCTGATTGATAAGCAGTTTCTGATAAGCCTAAACCTTGTATGCCAACAAACAAACGAGCACCATTCATCATTATAAACATCGCTCTCATTCCTTTATTAAGATCACCTACTAGCCAGCCCTTAGCTTCATTGTAATGCATTACACAGGTTGGACTAGCATGAATACCCATCTTCTTCTCTATTGATCCACATTCAACTTTATTTCTTTCATCAAAATCACCACTTCCATTTGGTAAAAATTTAGGAACCAAGAATAAACTTATACCTTTTATACCAGGAGGAGCATTTGGTGTTCTTGCTAGTACTAAATGAATAATATTTTCACTTAGATCGTGCTCTCCACATGTAATAAAAATTTTAGTACCAGTAATACTATAACTTCCATCATCTAATGGTGTTGCCATTGTTTTACTTAATCCAAGATCTGTTCCACATTGAGGTTCAGTTAAATTCATTGTTCCTGTCCACTTACCACTAGTTAATTTTGGCAAATAAGTATTTTTCAAATCTTCATTAGCACTCTTTTCAATTGCATCGATTGCATTAGCTGTAAGACCTGGATAAAGACCAAATGACATATTAGTAGAGCTTATCATTTCATCTAAAATCATATTCATAATATAAGGAAGGTTTTGACCACCAAATTCTTCTTTTACTTTCAGTCCCTGCCAGCCATTTTCAGAAAAAGTTTTATAAGCTTCTTTAAATCCCTTTGGTGCAGTCACAACTCCATTATTAAATGAACATCCTTCGCTATCTCCACTTTGATTAAGTGGGAGTAAGGTTTCTTCACATAGTTTTGCTGCCTCTTCAATGATAAGCATTAGATCACTTGTTTCTAAATCTAATTTTTTTAATGTTTCACTTTCCTTAAGATTTAAAAAATCCTCGATTAGAAATTTAAACTCACGTAGTGGTGTTTTATAAATTTGCATAATATTTAATTAATATTTTCTAACACAGTTGCAATACCTTGACCTAAACCTATGCATTGCGTCGCTAATCCATACTTTTTATTATTATTGTGCAATAAAGTTGCAACTTTACCTGTAATCCTTGCTCCAGTAGCACCTAAAGGATGACCTAATGCTATAGCTCCACCATGTATATTTACTTTATTTATGTCCATATTTAATTCTTTAATACATGCTAAAGATTGAGAAGCAAATGCCTCATTTAGTTCCACAATATCGATATCGGAAATAGATAAATTAGCTCTTTTAAGAGCCTTTTTAGATGCATTAATTGGGCCAAGGCCCATTAATTCTGGTGGACAACCAACTACAGCAGTAGATTTGATACGAGCCAAAATATTTAAATTATTTTTTTTTGCATATTCTTCCTCACAGACAATTACTGCTGATGCACCATCTGTTAATGGTGAGGCTGTACCAGCTGTAACTGTTCCATTCTCATCAAAAGCAAGTTTTAACCCATCTAAAATTTCATGTGAGGTGTTAGGTCGAATTCCACCATCTTTATTAATTTTCTCATCATTATTTGTTATGGAAACTATTTCATTGTCGAACAAATTTGATTCTCTAGCTAAATTAGCTTTAGAATGGCTGCTAATAGCAAAATCTTGTTGTTCTTTTCGAGAAATATTAAATTTTTTTGCAACATTTTCAGCTGTAATACCCATAGACATATATACATTTGGATTATCTTTATTTAATTGAGGATGAGGATCGTATGTTAAACCATTCATAGGTATAAATGTCATACTTTCTACACCACAACATAAAAAAACGTCTCCTGAGTTAATTGCAATCGCACCAGTTGCATCATGAATAGCTTGCATTGAAGAACCACACCATCTGTTAACTGTCATACCTGCTACATGTTCTGGCATATCTGTCATGAAAGAAACAATTTTAGCAATATTATTACCTTGTGCTCCTTCTGGATACGCACAACCAGTAATAATGTCCTCTATGTCATTTTTATTAATTTGAATTTCATTAAGTAATTGATTTATTGTTTGTGATAGAATGTCTTCTGGTCTTATATTAGCCATTTCACCTTTACGAGCAAAAGTGAAAGGTGATCTTTTGTAACCCACAATAACTGCATTTCTCATTTAAAACTCCATTAAAGAATGTATCTCAATTCCTTTTTCAAATAGTTTTTTATCACCACTTAAATCTGGTAAATTTATTATAAAACCTGCACCAACAATGTTTTTGTCTTCAAACTTTTTAATTAACTCTACTGCTGCAAGTGCGGTTCCTCCTGTTGCTAAAAGATCATCAATAATTAGTAAATCTTTATGACCATCTAAGGCATCTGTATGAATATGCATTTCAGTTGATCCATATTCTAAATCGTATGAGGTTTTGAAAGTATCAAATGGAAGCTTATGAGGCTTTCTCAAAGGAACAAATGCAGCATTTAAAAAATAAGCTATTGCCCCTGCCATAATAAATCCACGTGATTCTATACTTAAAACTGCGTCTATTTTTTTATTTTGCCATGGTTTTACCATATCATCAATGACTTGTTTAAAGTGTCCTGCATTTTGCAATAATGTTGTAATATCTCTGAATTGAATTCCTTCAACAGGATAATCAGCAATTGTTCGAACGTATTCTTTCATTAGTTTTTTTCAATGTCTTTTATATCAAATAAAGTAACAGGTGCAAAATTTGAAGAACAATCGTATGTTTTAGTATGCGGGAATTTTAAAAATGATTTTGAGATTTGATTGCTAACATCTAATTTCTTTTCAAAGTGATTTATCAATAATTTATTTGGGTTTGCATGCGGTGCAAGATTTCGAATATATTTAATTGTATTTTCAATATTAGTTTTGTTTTCTCTACATAGTAAATAAGTAGCTGTTGCCATTGATCTTGAGACACCACACCAACAATGAATAACGATATCTTCATCATAAGTATATGAAGAAGTAAAATTAGCTATTGAATTTACATGTTTTTCCGCAGGTAGAATTTGTGGTATTTCATCAGTATTCAATCGAAATATTTTATTATTGCTACTAATTTCAATAATATCATCAAATCCTAACTTTAAATGATTTTTTACACCCTTGGGTGTTTCTGGTGCATATCCAGGATCAATTACTGATACAAGATATTTGGGCTGTATGCTTTCACACACATTCGGTAAATCATTAAGAGAACAAACTATGATCATAAAAAAAGGGTGGTATAAACCACCCTTAATAAAAGTAAAATAATTAAACTACTCTGCAGTTGCATCAGCTAATATTGCATTAGCATCTTCATTTAATTGATTTAATGTTGAAATGATATCATCACCATTAATGATTGCTGCATAAGCTTTTTCAACCTCACCTCTAACTGAATAATAACCAGGAACTGATGGTTCACCTTTTCCGTATTGAACCATTGTTAATGATTTATCATATTGAGGTAATTCAGCTCTTTTTTCAGCAATTAATGGATGATCTGCAGAAGAGGTTCTAACAAAACCATATCCACTTTCAGTTGACCAAACTGCTGAGTTCTCAGTATTAGAAATATATTTCATCCACTGATATGCAGCTACCATTCTATTGGCATCACCTGAATTTCCCATAATTAAACCACCGCCATATAAGTTAAGCACTGGTTCATTAGTCGTGTACGATATTGGAGCTACATCCCAGTTACCATTGTAACCCTCTTCAATGGCTTTTTGAAAATAGGTAATACCGGAAGTAGAGCCAGCAGCAAATAAAACAGAACCTTGTCCTAAGTATTGCTGGTCAGTGTATTTACCTCTTGCAACTATTGCACATCCTTTATTAGCCATTCCTTGAATGAATTCCATAGCTTCAATGGCTTTTGGGCCATTATAAATATACTGACCATTATCATAGTCAAATACATCACCTCCATGCGCAAATACCCATGCTGCAAAGTTACTTGCATCTGTATCTATTTCATATCCATAACTTGGAACATCTTCACCCATCTTACCACTATAATCTTGATTGGTTGCAGCACATGCTGCTTCCGCAAAATCAGCAGGAGTTTTAGGAGCATCTAAACCTAGTTCCTTTAACCAATCTGCATTGTAATAAAGGATCTCTATTGATTTTCCAACTTCATGTAATAGTTTTGGATTTCCATCAAAATATGGTGAAAAGCCAACAGTCCAGTTTGCACCCCAATCTGCTATATCATCTTGAGAAACACCCCATTTTTTACTATTTGCTAAAATATTTTGATCAATTGAGGCACCAATTAAGTACATGTCTGCAGCAGCGTTACCATAACCTCTTGCAACGTCTGCTATATCTTTTGTTCCAGCAGCAGACATCATAGCAGATTGAACTTTTCCATAATGTCCTTTGTGAACAACATTAACTTTGATTCCTGTTTCAGCTTCAAATCTTTCTGCTCTTGCCATCATTGCATCTAATCTTTCATCTGAATATTGAACCCAGAATTCAACAGTTTGACCTGCTGGATCTGCATTTTCAATATCTTGTGCAGTAATTGCGAATGATTGCGAGGAGATAAAAAATAAAGAAGCTAAGAAGAAATTTAAAATATATTTATAAAATTTCATAATCACCCCGTAAAAATATTAATTAATATAGAGGTAAAATTAAAGTTTTGTTACAAAAAATTTACTGATTTATTCTTTTAATCCAAAGTTTGATATACTTTCTATGAATAACTTCTGAGTAAAAAAGTATAATACTAAAATTGGGAATATTGCAATTAAGCAAGCAGCCATCAATAAATTAAAATTAGGTCCCACTTCTCTCACAAAACTATAGATGGAAACTGTTACAGGATACCAATCATCTCTAGTTAATATAAGTAAAGGCCAAGCAAAACTATTCCACGCTATAATAAAAGTAAATAAAGAGACTGTCACAATAATAGGTTTACTCATTGGGATTACTACCTTGAGTAAAAAATTTAAATGAGAAGATCCATCTAGTCTTGCAGCATCCCATAATTCATTTGGTATCTTTTTAAAATATTGTCTTAATAAGAAAATTACAAAAATATTTCCCATAAATGGAACTGTTAAACCTTGAAGACTATTCATCCAAGAAGGTCCAAATGGCAATGGAATAATTTCCCCTCTTATAATTAATAAATGAGGTAATAATGTAATAATTTCTGGAATCATCAATGAAAGTAACAACATGTAGAATATGATATTTTTAAATGGGAATTCTATTTTGGCAAAAGAGTATGCTGCTGGAATACTAGTTAATAAAACGCCAATGACAATTATTGAACTTATTATTAAACTATTAAATGTATAACGTTGGAATCTATTAGATGTCCAAACTTCATAATAATTTTCAAACATCAATTTTTTTGGAAATAAATATTGATTTGACGCTTCTCCAGCTGTCATCAATGATGTTGATATCATATAAAAAAATGGGTAAATTGAAATAATAAAAACTATTAATAAAATTAAATAAGGTATCCTTGTTTCAGCATTAATAATTCTAGTCATAACTTAACCTTTTTCTAAAAATTACATATTGCGATATTGCTAAAATATTTAGCAGTATAAATAAAATTACTCCTTCAGCTGCAGCATAACCATATTTCACCCTACCCCAAAAATGATCAAAAATTTCTATTGTAACAACATCCATTGTATCTCCAGCAGAAGACGTTTGCATAACAAAAATACTATTAAAAGCTTGAAAGGTATTTATAAAACCAGTCAACATTAAAAAAAATATAATAGGCATTAATAGTGGTATGGTAATCTTAATAAATGTTTGCCATCTACTAGCTCCCTCTGCTTTTGCAGCCTCATATAAATCAGAGGGTATAATTGATAAACCCGCGAGTAAAATTATTGCATAGTAGCCAGTATAAGACCATATTCCATATATTATAGATGACATTAGAGCTAAACTTGGTCCAGCTAGTAGACCTTCTATTTTGATACCAAATAAAACTTCGGTAATAGGTCTTTTATCAAATAACCACATTTGAGGTTCAAAACCAAATATTCCTATTAGTTGATTTAAAAAAGAATTTTCAGCTTTACCAAATATTAAAAAAAATACTGCAGCACCCATTACTGCTGGAGTAATGTAAGGAAATAATAAAATCATTTGAAAGAATTGTTTTCCAGCTAATTTTTGGTACAAAGCAAATGCTATTATTAATCCTAATCCAACCTCAAAAATTATAGTGAAAAACGAATAATAAAAAGTATAAATAAGAGAGTAAAGATAGTCTTCATCACCTGTTAAAAGCATTTTTTCCCAGTTGATATTAATTAATATTATTCCAATAATTAATATTACTATAGATAAAAATGCTAAATAGATTTTATTTTTTACTTTATTTTTAAATTCACTCCACAATCCATAACTTAATATCAATAATAATAATCCTAAAACAAATAACCAAAAGGCTGGTATGTCTCCAAGTATTCTTTGGTAATTCTCAAATCCTAAAAATCTCCCTTTAAAAACTTTCCACTTGTGCACACTCATATACATTCCAAAAAAAACAGGAAAAATTCCAAATAGACTGATTATTAAAACAGCAGGAAGAATTAATAGATATCCTGTAAGTTTTTCTGAATAATTTAATAAGAATTTATTCATTAATTTTTATAAGATCACCTTTATTTATTTTACCATCATTTAAAGGATCCAAATATATTCCTAAATTTATATGGTTGTATATTTTTTTTAGGTTGAAAGGAATATTAAGATTTATATCAGAAGTTTTGGGCTTAATATTAGTTGCTGAACATCTGGGAATTTCTTTAATAACTTTAAATTTTATATCATTGATAGATAAAACTTTACCTATTAGCTTCCTTTCTTCCCATTTTTCTAAATCTTTTACATATATATTTCCTCTAAAACGCTCATGTTCAACTGGATGATTAGATAGGCCTTCAAAGTCTTTAATGCTGTTTAAATTTATTAATGATATTGAATTATTTGGCATTGTATCAAAAAAAGGGTTCTTTCTATCTTTTAATAAATTAATATTATTTAAATTTGGTAAAATATCTTCAAGTTTACTACATAAGATTTTTACTTCATGACGATTATTAATATCTGTTTTTAAAATTATTTTATTTTCAAATTCTAGTATTAAATAATTATCTTTTAATAAAAAATTATATTGATTTAATTCAGGATATTTTTTTAGTGATAAAAATTTATAAATTTCTCGTTTTAAAGGATTATTTCTTATTAATTCTATATCTTTAAAATTAAGATTACTAGTGAAAGCAAATATTCGATCATTTTTTATACCAATATTCTTAATTATCTCTAAGGTATCTACTTTATTGAAAGAAAGAGATTTTACAGGTGAAAAATATAGGTTTTTAATTTTCACTTATATAAGTATTTAAGTTTTTTTTAAAAAATACTGATCTAAAAATGAATCTAACCAATTTGAAATATTTTTATTATATTTGTAACGATAATAAAGTTGAACAAATATATTTTGAGCACCTTTAACAAATAATTTTTTAGGATTCTTTAATAATACCAAATACAACCATCTTAGATGAAGTTTAAAATTTACTTCAGGATGAAATTGGAGTGCATAACAATTTTGATATTTAAAAGCTTGATTATTAAAAATATCACCCCTTGCTAATAACTCACAGCCTGTAGGAAGAGAAAATCCTTCAGAATGGAATTGAAAGAAAATCTTTTGAGAATTAAAAAGATTGTTAGCATTTTCAGTTGGTTCAATTTTATAAAAACCGATTTCTGAAAGACCATCTTTATTAGTTGTAATTTCTGAACCTAAACATTTAGCTAATAATTGTGCACCAAAACAAATGCCGAGATAAGGAATGTCAGTTTTAATAACTTTGTTTATCCATTCTAATTCTTTATTTATATATTCATCTTCATCGTTTATGCTTCCTGGCGCACCAAATACAACTATAGCTGAGTATTGATTAATATTTGAAGGAAGTTCTTCACCTAAAGGCGGTCTACATATTTCAGCAACATATCCCCTATCTCTAAATTTATTACCTACATCTCCTGGAACTGAAGTTTTTTGATGTAATACAAACAAAACCTTATTCATAATAAATTATTAATAATAAATATTTTATTAATATGAAAATATTATTTCATAAAAATTATAATTATTTTGTATATTAATTTATAATGATACTTATGTGACAAAATAATCAATATCTAAGATCTTTATATAAAACATAAGAGTAAAATAACCAAAATTCATCATTACAACAAAACTAATAAGCATATTGATCGATTTAGGGAGTGAATTTCCTAAAAAATCATCCCAAAAAACTTTTTCTAAATATAGAGCTAATTCAAAGTATATAAGCGTAATGATTGCAGCATTAAAGATTATTAAAGAAGTTAATCCATATATGCTCAACCAATAATTAATTAAAATTAAAATTAAAGAAGAAAAAGAATAAATAGAAAGATTTAATAAGATTTTTTTATTTTTTGAAAATTTTTTGAAAAAAATAATGTATCTTGTATTTAAAAATAACAAAATTAATATCGAGCTAAAAAAAGAAATAATTAATATTTTTGTTATTTGATATTCCATTTATATGTATTTTTTATATAACTAAAAAATATATAAGAAAAATAATAAAATGAAATTTGATAATGAAACTAGTATTATTCAACAAAAAATAGCGAATGGTTATGCTGGAGTTTCACGAAGATTAGCTATTGTAAATGCCTTAAATTTAGAAACTAATGAAACTGTTATTGATATTGGATGTGGTGGTGGTCATTTAGTCGAAGAAATTTCATTATCTGTTGGAGAACAAGGCAAAGTAATAGGGATTGATCCAAGTCAAGATCAATTAGATGTTGCAAGCGATAAATGTAAAGATCAAAATAATGTGGAACTTATTTGTACTACAGCTGATGATATCAATATAGATGATACATCCTGTGATAAAATTACAGCTACTCAAACATTAGAATATATCGAAGATATAGATACATCCTTAAAGGAAATAAAAAGAATTTCTAAAACTAATTCTAAATTTGTTAATGTCTCAATTCTCTGGGACTATTTTAGATTTTATGGACCAGAAAAAGAAATTAATGATCTTATTCATGAGGCATTTAGAGCACATTGTTTTCATCAAATGCTTCCACTCGATTTAAATGGTAAATTAAAAAAACTTGGATATAAAAATATAAGTTCTCAAAATTTATCGTATTTAATTACAAATAGAGATAATAATTCACCAGCAATTTTTTATGAAACTATGTTAAGTAAGTTTGCTTTAAGCCAAGGTATTTCAGAAGACAAAGTAGATGATTGGAAAAAACAATTAAATAAATCTGAAAAAGAAGGTAATTTCGGATTTACAAGTTTTCCAGTATTAACTGCGGCATATTTAGGTTAATTTAAAAAATGAAATTAAAAGTTTATTTATCCGGTGAAATTCATACTAATTGGCGAGATGAGATTATAGATAAATGTAATTCTAAGAACTTAGAAATAGAATTTTCAAGCCCGACTACTAATCATGAATTATCAGATGATGTT
The DNA here is from genome assembly GCA_902577905.1 of uncultured Alphaproteobacteria bacterium. Taxonomy (GTDB): domain Bacteria; phylum Pseudomonadota; class Alphaproteobacteria; order HIMB59; genus CACPNW01. Next base: position 50,760 of record CACHAQ010000006.1, on the reverse strand, counting down.
GGTGTAAAAATACTTGGTGATGAAGAAAAAAAATTCTGGCACGATAACAAAGGAGCCAAAATAAATGCTATACGAACTAGAAATTCGATTGAAAAAGCAGATATAGTTGTAGTACGTTTTGGTGAGAAATATAAACAATGGAATGCTGCTTTTGATGCAGGGTATGCATCAGCCTTGAATAAATGTCTTATAATAATGCATAATGATGAACATCAACATGCTTTAAAAGAAGTTGATGCAGCGGCACTTGCAGTAACAAAAAACGTTGATGAGATAGTTAATATATTACAGTATTCTGTTGAAGGAACATTAGAGTTTTAATTATTTACCAAAAATTCCTAATTTAACACCGTAGTCAACAGCTATTCCATAATCAGGATCATCATCACTATCAACTATCAATTGACCTGTTTTTCTTAAAAGGCTGTGGCAATCCTTCGTAAGATGTCTTAACTTTACTTGTTTTCCTAATTTGGAATATCTTTCTGCAATATCCTCAATTGCTTTTAGAGCAGATTGATCAATAACTTTTGAATTTGCAAAATCTATTATTACTAAATTAGGATCTTGGGAAGGTTTAAAAATTTCTAAAAAACTATTAGTGGAACTAAAAAAAAGGGGTCCTTCAATTTCATAAACTTTAGCACCTTTTTCTGTTCTTGATTGTCTTTCAATTGCTCTAATTCTTGAAGCAGATTTCCAAGCAAATACTAGAGCATTAATAATAACACCTGCAACTACAGCAACAGCTAAATCTTCTAATACAGTAATTAAAGTAACTAAAACAATTACCAATGCATCCGAACGAGGAACAACAAATAATAATTTTAGTGAATTCCAAGCAAATGTTCCAATTACGACCATAAACATAACTCCTACTAATGAAGCTATAGGAATAAGTTCAATTAAATTTGAAGTATAAAGAATAAAAATTAGTAAAAAAATTGCTGCTGAAATGCCAGCAATTCTTGTTCTGCCTCCAGATTTTACATTTATCATTGATTGTCCAATCATAGCGCAACCACCCATACCCCCAAAAAAGCCTGTGATACCATTAGCGACACCTTGAGCTAAACATTCTTGTCTAGTTCCACCTTTTTTGTTAGTAATTTCTCCTACAAGATTAAGAGTTAACAAGCTTTCAATTAATCCAATGGCAGCCAAAATAATTGCGTAAGGAAAGATAATGAAAAAAGTATCTAAATTAAGTGGAACTGTTGGAATAGAAAAATTTGGAAGCCCCCCTGCTACACTTGCTAAATCCCCTACTCTTGGAACAGGTAGATCTAAAAGTAAAACTAGAAAAGTAACCAAAAGAATTGCAGCTAATGTAGATGGTATAAATTTAGTAACCCTTGGTAAGTACCATATGATTAACATAGTCAAAAAAACTAATACTAAAGAATATGTAAGCACCTCCCCAGACATCCATGTAAAGGTTCCATCAAAATTATATATTTGAAATTGATGCAATTGAGATAAACCAATTACGATAGCTAAACCATTTACAAAGCCTAACATTACAGGTTGAGGAACCATGCGCATAAATTTTCCTAATTTAAAAACTCCTGCAAGAAATTGTAAAATTCCCATCAAGATTACAGTGGCAAATAAGTATTGGACTCCATGTTCCGATACTAATGACACCATAACAACAGCTAATGCTCCTGTTGCTCCTGAAATCATTCCAGGTCTTCCACCAAAAATTGCAGTAACTAATCCTACAATAAAAGCAGCATATAAACCTGAAAGTGGAGTTACACCTGCTACAAATGCGAAAGCAATTGCCTCTGGAACAAGTGCTATTGCAACAGTTAATCCAGATAGAATTTCAATTTTAAAAAGTGAAAAGGAAGCTTTTCCCTTTGGAATATATTCGTCCTTATTTAATCCAAGAGAATTTGCAAATTGATTAACTGTTGATTTTATCATTAAGATCTATGTTAATTAAATAGGTAAATTAATTCATAAGTAAACAAAATCTACCAAACAGATTTGTATATATTATAGGCATCAGATTCTTCAATTTTCCGAGGATTATTAACTAATAATCTGGTTTGTTTCATTGCTTCACTAGCCATCAACTTGCAAGCTTCTTCAGGAATTTCTAAATCTCTAAGCCTATAAGGTAAATTAAGTTCCTGACACAATATTTCTAAACCATTTATAAAATTGTTACACAAAAACTCATCATTTTTACTATTATCTAAATTTTTAAATACGTATGGTGCAAGATGAGCATAATTTTTTTTTGTTTCTTCATTTTTGGAATTGAATTTCATAACACTTGTAAGAACTAAAGAATTTGATAAACCATGAGAGATATTAAATAAACCTCCGATAGGATATGCTAATGCATGAACTGCTGCTACTGGAGAATTTGCAAAAGCTTTACCTGCTAGCATTGATCCAAGTAGCATATTTGATCTTGCATTTATATTATGTCCATCAAATACAGCAGTTTTAATTGATGAGCCAAGAAGCTTGAGTGCTTCTATAGATAACATCTTTGAAACAGGATTATTGTTTGAATTTATAGATGTAAAAGCTTCAATTGCATGAACCATTGCATCTATTCCAGTTGATGCAGTTATATTAGCGGGTAAATTAGTTGTTAACAATGGATCTAAAATTGCAAGATCAGGTAATATAAATTTAGAAGAAACTCCTTTTTTTTCTTTATCATCCATCGTTATTATTGAAATTGGTGTAACTTCTGATCCAGTTCCTGCTGTTGTAGGAATAAGTACAAGTGGTAGCCTTGGGCCTTTTGCATTATTAACACCCCATATTGTTTCGATTTGCTGATTTGATCCAAGAAGTAAAGATACAAGCTTTGCAACATCCATAGATGAACCTCCACCAAAACCTAAAACTCCAGTAGATTCAAATTCTCTTGCATCACTAAATGCATTTAATAATGTTTTTTTTGATGGATCAGACTCAACATCATTAAATATTTTAATATTACAATTTTTTTTAAGTTTTTTTATTGTTGGCTCTATCAAGCCTAATTCAGTCAGGCCTCTATCAGATACTACAAATATATTTTTACCCAATGTATCAATAATCTGATTACAAGAATTAAGAGAAGTTTCATTACCAAAAATTAATCCTGCAGTAGAGTAAAAATTAAACATTAAAAATCAAAATAAATTAATACTTTTTATTTGGATTTAAACCTGTAGGAATTTTTTTTCCATCAACAAGAAAATGAGGTGACTTTCCTAGTTCTACCAACTCTGGTCTACCATCTAAATAGTTTTTAATATTATTAAGTTTTTCAAAATTATTGATAAATTTTTTTAAATTTGGAAAATTTGAAAAAATATTTTTATCTAATATTAAGCACATTGAAAAATGATGATAAGCATTAAAATCACAGTAAAATGGATCATTGCCTATAAAAAAATTACCTGAACTATTTTGTAAAAGTTTTTCAAAATTATTTAAAGAATTTGGCAAAATATCTTCTAAAAGTTTCTTTTTATTAGAATTATATTTTTCACCAAAAGTCATATTTATAGTTGGATTCAAAGGAGAAAACATTTCATGAGTTGATTCAAAAACTGCATCACAGTACGCTAATTGAAATTCATCGGAAGGTTTTGTTTTTGTTAAGTTAGAGAGATATCGAATAATTGTATTGCTTTGCCAAAGATATTTATCTTCATTTATTATTAAAATAGGTAATCTATTAAAAATAATATCCTTTTTAACTTCTGCCCAGCTACTTCCATAATGATCCCATACCATTTTGTATTCATACGGAATATCTGCGTAATGTAACATCATCTGGGGAGCTTCACAAAGAGCTCTCATGTTGCCATATATTAGTTTCAAATCCATTTAATTTTTACTAAAGCAAATATGATAATTTTAAAGAAGAAAATTAAATAATGGTCGGGGAGAAAGGATTCGAACCTTCGACCCCCTGGTCCCAAACCAGGTGCGCTACCAGGCTGCGCTACTCCCCGAAAAAATTTGTTATATTCATAAATAACCTAAAAACAATCTTTTATGTTTGTTTTCTAAAATAATATTTATTATAATTAAATTAGGGGTGCTTAAATGCTGAGATTTATACCCTTTTAACCTGATCTGGATAATGCCAGCGGAGGAAACATGAAAACTATAATAATTTTTTTAACTACCTTATTTATTTCTTTCTCAATATATGCAGAGAAACTAACCATTTATACATACGACTCTTTTGTATCAGAATGGGGTCCAGGACCCATAATTGAAAAAATATTTGAAGAAAAACATAATGCGGATATAGAATTTGTTGCAGTAGACAGTGCAGCAACATTATTGAATAAAGTTGTTTTAGAAGGTGATACTTCCAAGGCAGACATAGTTTTAGGTCTCGATATGAATTTATTTGATTTAGCCAAACAATCTGAGCTTTTTACAACTCATAATATCAATGACATAAACAACTTAATTAATTTACCATTAAAATGGGAAAGTAATAAATTTGTTCCATATAATTATGGATACTTTTCTTTTGTGTATAATGAAGCAAATTTAGCAACACCTCCAAAATCAATGGATGAGTTGATTAATTCAACTAATGCTAAAATTGTAATTCAAGACCCGAGAACTTCTACCCCTGGTTTAGGATTATTAACTTGGATGAAAGCATTATATGGAGATAAAGCTGGAGATGAATGGAAAAAATTAAATAAAAAAATTATTTCCGTTACCAAAGGATGGACAGATGCATATTATAATTTTTTTATGACAGGAGAAGCTGACATGGTATTAAGTTATACTACATCTCCAGCAGCACATATAATGTTTGAAGAAAGGTATGATATTCTTGCTACAACTTTTGAAGAGGGAAATTATATAACAATTGAATTTGCAGGCATTTTAAATAATTCACAAAATAAAGATTTAGCAAATAAATTTCTTAACTTTATGTTATCAAAAGAATTTCAATCAGTCATACCATCAACAAATATTATGTACCCTGTAACAAATATAAAAGATTTACCAGAGGCATTTGATAAACTAGATGTTCCTAACTTTATTCAAATGGATCCAAAAGAAATTAATAAGAATAAAGAAAAATGGATTGATGAGTGGCTTAATGCCTCGTAAATAAATTGTATTATAAATATAATTATTCAGTATTATTTTTTTTTGGATTAATAATCCTATTTCCTTTCATAGGTATTTTTTCAAAAATTAACTTTGATTTAGAGGTAATTTATAATTTTTTTCAAAATTCTTATACTCATCGTCTAATTTATTTCTCACTCTATCAAGCTTTTCTTTCAGCACTATTAAGTTGTTTTTTAGCTATTCCATTCGCATTAGCATTAAATAGACATAAGAATTTAAAAATTATTAAATTTATCATTTCTCTTTGTGGTTTTTGCTTTGTGATACCGACAATCTTAATAGTGTTTGCAGTAATTAAACTCTTTGGAAATAATGGTTTTTATAACTCATATTTTAATTTGTACGAAAATTTATCGATAGAGACAATTTTTGGAATAAAAGCAATTTTAATTGCCCATATACTTCTAAATACACCATTTGCTACCCGATTATTTTTTCAATCGTTAAATAGTATTCCTTTAAAATATTATGAAATATCTAGCTCTCTAAACATTACTTTTTTTGGCAATCTTCTAAAATTAGAGATGCCTTATATAAGACAAAATTTTTTTACTGTGTTCTCAATAATATTCTCTCTTTGTTTCTTAAGTTTTGCAATAGTAATGGCATTAGGTGGTGGACCTATGTATTCTACAATTGAGGTAGCAATTTATCAATATGCACTTTTTGAACTAAATTTTAATAAAGCAATATTACTAAGTTTTTTACAAATTTTTATCTGTTTATTTTTTTTATTTATTGGTTTTTACAAATTAAAAGGTTCAAATTTTTTTGAAATAGATCAAATTAATTTTATTCATCCTCATCAAGAATACAAAGCTATAAAAATTATAGATTTTTTAACAATTGTATTTTTTTCGATATTTCTTTTTTCTCCAATACTTTCTGTAATTTATCATTTTATAAATAATGGTATTTATTTATCCTTAATTAATGAAAAATTTTTGGGATCTTTTTTTAACTCTCTTATTATTTCAGTTACTACAGGAATAATTGTTAGTATATCTGGTTTTATAATTTCATCTATACTTGTAATGAATTATAAAAATATGATTTTTCAGCAATCAATTTTTTTAATAAGCTCGTCAATAATAATTATTTCTCCAATTATATTTAGTCTTGGTTATTTTATTATATTAGGTGAATTAAGATATGTGCAATTTTTTAAATATTTTGTGATAGTTTTGATAAATTGTCTATTCTTATTACCTTTTTCTATATTAATACTTTTTAATAACCTTAAAAATATTTTTTTAAATTTTGAAAATTTTCAGCAAACTTTCCGAATAAGTATAAGAAATTACTTTATTATTTTACTCCCAATGATTAAGAAAAATATAATTTTTGTTTTTGCATTTTCGACAGTTATTACTTTTGGTGATTTTACAATAATATCATTTTTTAAAGATCAAAACTTTGATACCTTGCCATCTTACTTATATAAATTGATTAGTGTCTATAAATTTAAAGAAGCTTCTTTTGTTGCTGGTGTAATTTTAATACTAAGTATGATTATTTTTTTATTAATTGATAATTTAAATTACCAAGGCAAGTCAGCCATTAAAACGTGAAGATAAATACTTGCTACATAACCAATAAATATAACTGGAGTCCATTTTAAATGTCCAAAAAACGTGTAATATCCTCTTGCTTGTCCCATAAGTGCTACACCTGCAGCTGAACCAATTGATAATAGGCTACCACCCACTCCTGTTGTTAATGTAACTAGTAACCACTGATCAATTGACATTTCGGGTCTCATCGTAATTACAGCAAACATCACTGGTATATTATCTACAATAGCTGACAGAACACCTACTATAGAATTTGCCATTGTTGGGCCAAGACCAATATATAAGAATTCTGAAACAACAGTTAAGTAACCTATAAATCCTAAACCGCCTACACTTAAAATAACTCCAAAGAAGAACAATAAAGTGTCCCATTCAGCTCTTGAAACTTTTCTAAAGAAATCAAATTTTTCGTCTTCAACAGATGGATCATGTGTAATTTGTAAATAAAAAGAATATAACCCAAGAAGACCAAGACCAAACATCATGCCAAGCATTGGAGGCAAGTGAAGAATATTATGGAAGTTTACAGCACTAAAAATTGTAAGCAAACCTAAAAAGATAATAACTCGTCCGCCTCTTTTCATATATTCTCTATCAGAACTAATTTGTGGTTTTTCATTTGGAATAAAGAAATACATAACTGCTGCAGGAATTACGTAATTAACCACAGAAGGAAAAAATATTTTAAAAAATGTAAAAAATTCGACAATACCGGCCTGCCATACCATTAAGGTAGTTATATCTCCAAAAGGACTAAAAGCACCACCTGCATTTGCTGCAACAACAATATTAATACAACCAATCGATATAAATTTTGTATTACCTTTACCACAGGCCATTACTACAGAACACATGACTAGTGCAGTTGTTAAGTTATCAGCTATAGGAGATAAGAAAAAAGTAATTATACCTGTGAATATAAATAATTGTCTAAAGCTAAATCCCCTTGATGTTAATTGGTATCTGACTACATCAAAAACTTTTCTTTCTTCTAAAGCATTGATGTAAGTCATAGCAACGAGAAGAAATAGGAAAAGTTCTGCAAATTCTAAGATATTATGCTCTAAAGCATACTCAATTTCTTTGGCATATTGCTTATCAGAAGAAAAATGGAAAGCTATAATACCCCATATTACAGCAGCTGAAATAATAACTGGTTTAGATTTTCTTAAATGGCTAAATTCTTCAGCCATTACAACAGCATATGCAAGAACAAATACAATAAGGCTTAAAATGCCTACATATGATGTTGTAAGATCTATTTCCATAGTTTTAAATTAAAGCCAATAACGTCTTTTTCAATCCCGAAATCATATAGATTATTGTGTATTGCTTCGTCAATAAAAACACTCTTTTTAATTACTTTTGCTTTATCATAAAGCTTAATACTGTGTTCATGCGGTACAATTTCATCCTTTTTTCCACTAATGATGAGTAATGGTGAGGTTATTTTATCAATTTTACTTAAATTATCGAATTTATCTTTAACTAAATATTTTGTTGGAAATATTTTATATCTTTTTTTTGCAATATCATTGATAGATGTAAATGGCGCTTCTAAAACAATAGATAAAAATTCGAACTTTGTGCCCATTTCTACTGCAACACCAGATCCTAGTGATTCTCCATAAATCACTAATTCTTTGAATTTAAATTCAGTATTATTTTTAATCCATTTTAATACTGCTTCTGCATCTTTATATAAATTTTTTTCTGTTGGATTTCCTTTGTTACCTCCAAAACCTCTCCAGGAAACTAAAAGTACGCTCCAATTTTTTTCGATATACCTCTGGATTCTGTAAGCTCTATCTCCGATATGAAAAGAATTACCATGAAAATAGACAATTAAAGGGAGTGAATTATTCCCTTTATGATACCATGATAACAGCTTTAAGTTATCCTCAGTTTTAATATAAACTTCTTCTGTATTATCCAAGTTATAATCCTTTGGTGCGCCTGGATGTCCTGATTTATTAAAAACAATGCGTCTTTGAAAAATATACAAGAGAAAACCTAAAAAAAAATATAGAAAAATTGCAGAAAAAATGTAATTCATTATTTATTATAATATTATGAGAATAGAAAACAAAGTAATTGATCCTTTAAGTCCTTACAGCCGCGCTCTCAAAAAAATACAGGAAAGTGGTATAAGACCAACAAAACAACGAAGAATTTTAGCTAAATTAATTTTTGAAAAAGGTGACAGGCATATTTCTGCTGAAAATCTTTTTGATGAAGTAAAAAAAGAAGATAGAAAAATTTCTATGGCTACAATTTATAACACCTTAAAACAATTCACCTCATTAGGATTAATAAGAGAAATAGTTGTTGATCAAAATAAATCACTCTATTGTAATAATAATAAATCTCATTATCATTTGTATATTGAAGATGAAGGTAAGATTCATGATATACCTACAAAAAATATTAATCTTGATATACCTTCTATTCCTGCTTGTCTCTCATTGCATAATATTGATGTTATTGTCAGAGTTAGATCTCTTAAAGAAGACCAAAAAAAGAATTAAATTGTTATGCACAACATAAAGTTGTGGTCTCCAAATAATAAAAAAACAAACCTCCACAAGTTTATTAATCAACTAGATAAAAGTTTAAATATAAAAAATTATGCTGACTTGCATAATTGGAGCATAAAACATAAAAATGAATTTTGGACTAATGTATGGGATTTCACAAATTTTGTTGGTGAAAAAAAAGGTAAAATTTTTAAATCAGCACCTGAATTTACTAATAATAAATTTTTTGATGAATGTAAGATAAATTATGCCGAAAATTGTTTAACAAGAGATGATGATGATGATGCAATAATATTTCACTCTGAAAAAAAAATTAAAAGAAGTTATTCTTGGAGAGAGCTTAAAAGTGCAGTTTTGAAATTTGCAAATTATTTGAAAAATAATAACATTGAAAAAAATGATAGGATAGCTGCTATACTTCCTAATATACCTGAAACTGTAATTTCATTTTTATCTACAGCACAATTAGGTGCTATTTGGTCATCATGTTCATCAGATTTTGGTAAAAAAGCAATTATAGATAGATTTAAACAAATTGAACCAAAAGTATTATTATTTTCAGATTATTATTTTTACAACAATAAAAAAGTTGATACGACAAAAATTATAAAAGATATTGTATATAATATTCCAAGTATAGAAAAAATTATTTTAATACCATATGAATTTAATGAAAAAGATTATCAATTAGATTTTGAATACGATAATTTGTGTAAGATTTTACAACAAGAAATTGCGTATAGTAAATTTGAAAAGTTTAATTTTAATCACCCACTGTATATTCTTTATTCGAGTGGAACTACTGGTGTACCAAAATGTATTGTTCACAGTTCTGGCGGAGCGCTAATTCAGCATAAAAAAGAACATGTACTACATTGTGATATTAATGAAAAAGATAGAGTTTTTTATTTTACTACTTGTGGGTGGATGATGTGGAATTGGTTAGTTTCTGTTTTGGCGTCAAAAGCAACAATAATTTTATATGATGGATCCCCTTTTATTCCCGATAATAAACATCTTTTTGAAATAGCAGAAGAAGAAGGCATTAATTTTTTTGGCACTGGTGCAAAATATTTAGATACTTTAAAAAATAATAAAATTAAAATTAAAGAAAGTTTTAAATTAAATAGTTTAAATACACTAGCTTCAACAGGTTCTCCTTTGGTTAATGAATCATTTGAATATGTTTATGAAAACATCAAATCAAATATTCATCTTGAATCTATAAGTGGTGGTACTGATTTAGTTTCGTGTTTTGTTACCGGTAATCCATTAATGGATGTCTATAGTGGTGAAATTCAGTGTAAAGCTCTTGGAATGGATGTTGATGTATTTGATGAAAAAGGAAATTCAATTGAAAATCAAAAGGGAGAACTAGTATGTAAATCTTCTTTTCCATCAATGCCTTTATATTTTTGGAATGATCATGATAATAAAAAATATTTTAATTCTTATTTTAGTAAATATGAAAACATTTGGTATCATGGAGATTATATTGAAAAAACTATAAATGGCGGTTATGTAATTTATGGCCGATCAGATGCAACTCTAAATTCTGGAGGAGTAAGAATAGGTACTGCAGAAATTTATAGAGTAATTGAAAATATAACAGAAGTTCAGGAAGCTGTTGCAGTGGAATATAAATTAAAAAATGATACACAAATTATATTATTTGTTGTCTTGAATAAAAATTTTGAATTTAATGAAAATTTAAGGTCTAAAATAATAGATGAAATAAAAATTAATCTTTCTTACAAGCATATTCCCTCACAAATATATGCTATAAGTGAAATACCAAGAACTAGAAGTGGTAAAATAGTTGAAATTTTAATTAAAAAATTAATTAATGGTGAAAGTATTGAAAATGAAGAATCATTGGCAAATCCAGAATGTTTAAAAGAATTCGAATTAGTATATAAAAACTTAAAGAATAATTATGCCAAATAGAGTTGTAGTCAGTAAACTAGGTGGTCCAGAAGTTTTAAAATATGAAAACTATGACTTACCTAAAAATGTTGAAGAAAATATGGTTAGAATTAACCAAACTTCAATTGGTATTAACTACATCGATACGTATCATAGAACAGGCATATACCCACTACCTGTAGAAATCCCTTTTTGTTTAGGAGTAGAAGCAGCAGGAGATGTTATAGAAATTGGAGATAATGTATCAAACTTAAAAGTTGGTGATAGAGTAGCTTACTCCTTTAGCCCTCCAATTGGCGCTTATTGCGAAGTTAGAGATTTTGATGCCCGAAGAGTTGTAAAATTACCAGAATATATTTCAAATGATGAAGCTGCTTCAATATTATTGCAGGGAATGACCGTAGAATACCTTTTTGAAAGATTGTACAAATTACAAAAAGATGAAGTTTTTTTATTTCATGCAGCTGCAGGAGGTGTGGGCTTAATTGCTAGTCAATGGGCCAAATCCATAGGAGCTAAAATGATTGGTACCGTTAGTACTGGTGAAAAAGCATCTTTAGCAAAACAAAACGGATGTGAATTCACTGTTAATTATAAACAAAATGATGTTCATAGTAGTGTTTTAAAATTGACAAATAACGAAGGAGTAAATGTTGTTTATGATGGAGTTGGTAAAGATACATTTGATATATCTTTAAAATGTCTAAAATTTAGAGGACTAATGGTATCTTTTGGACAATCATCTGGAATGGTAAATGATGTCAATCTTCATAGTACATTTAATCCTAAAAGTTTATATTATACTAGACCAACATTAATGCATTATATCCGTAATTCAGAAGAATTAATGAAGTGCAGTAACAAATTATTTTCAAAAATTAAAAATAAAGAAATTAAGCCTAATATTTTCAAAAAATTTAAATTATCTGAAGCTAGTCAGGCTCACGAGTTAATTCAATCAAGGAATTCGGTAGGGTCAATAATTCTATGCCCTTAAATTAGTGGCATCCCCTAGGAGAGTCGAACTCCTCTTTTCAGGATGAAAACCTGATGTCCTAACCGATAGACGAAGGGGACACGTGGTTGGTATATAGTAGATATTTTGATTTTTTTCAAATTATTTAATTGATTACTTTCACGTCATGGATCAGTATTTGAGGTATCTGACTACTTGAAAAGTTATCTTTTTTAATAGAACACAAAATATGAAATTTAAATTTATTAAACTTCATAAGATAATCACCAATTAGGGTATTCATAGTGTTGAAAGATATGCCTTTTAAATTTTCACCTAAATCATTTTTAAAAAAAATTAAAATATGTTTATTTTTTAAATTTTTTACCTGATCAATTACTATATCTTTGATTAAAAATTGAGGCTCTTCATTACCTTTGCCGTGAGGTTCTAATAATACTAAATTATTTAAAAAATCTTTGTTTATTTGATTCACAGAAATTTCACTGTCAAAAAATATTTTTTTTTCGAAAAAATTATCGTGATATGAATCAAATTTTTTAACTAAAAATAAATCTATTTTATCTAATTTTTTTTTATTTATTTTTAAACCTACTGCCATTTTATGACCACCCCCATCTTCTATTAAATCATTAGCCTTAAGCTCAAGGACAATGCTTCCAATATCAATTTGATCTATAGATCTGCCTGAACCAGATCCAATATTATTAATAAAAGAAAATACAAATGTTGGCTTGTTATAAAGAGCTACTATTTTACTGGCAACTATACCTAGAACACCTTGGTGCCAATTCTCTTTATAAACAATAATAAATTTTTTATTTTCTTGATCTTTTATTTGCTCAATTGCTTCATTGAATATATTTTGTTCAATTAATTTTCTTTTTTCATTAATTAAAAATAGTTTTCTAGAAATAGTTTCTATTTCAGAATCATCATTTGATATCAGAAGTCTGGAAGATAAAGAAGAGTCATCAATTCTACTCGCAGCATTAATTTGCGGTCCTAAAACAAAACCAATATCTTTAGCTAAAGGTTCATGATTGATATTAGAGTTATCTAATATTTTAGTTATTGATTTATTTTTTCGACTTCTAATGAGCTCCAAACCTTTACTGACAATTGATCTATTGTAATTATTAATATTAACAATATCACAAATTGTTCCAACAGCAACTAAGTCTAAATATGACATCAAATTTGGTTCTTTTATATTTGGAAATAATTTTAATTCTCTAATTTGCTTTCTTAAACCCATTAAAAAAAGAAAGGTTACTGCTACTGCAGCAAAGTCTTTATAATCGTTGTTTTCATCAAATCTATTTGGATTAATTACTGAGTGAACTTTTGGCAGTTTAAATTCACTTAAATGATGATCTATAACTATAACTTCAATATCTTTGTAATTTGGCAAATCAATCGAGTTAAATGCTGTTGTACCACAATCCAGTGTAAACAATAGTGTAATTTTTTCATTAAGCATTTCATTCATAAGCCTAACATTTGGACCATAACCCTCCGTTAATCTATGCGGAATTTTACAAACAATATTATTGGTAAAATTATTTAAAAATTTATATAAAATTGAAGCAGAAGTAGATCCATCAACATCATAATCAGCGATTATTCCAATCTTTTCATTATTTTTTAAAGCCTCAATACATCTTTCAATTCCTTTTTTCATATCTTTAAGTTCAAAAGGATCCGGAAGATTATTTAAAAGATTGGGATTTATATAGTTATCATAATTATCTTCGAAGACACCTCTTGAAATTAGCAGTTTTGAAAAAATTTCAGATATTGATTTTTTTTGAGAAAGAGCTTGTATGTGCTTAAAGTCTATTTGCTTTTCTTCCCAAAATTTATCGGATAATGATTTTTCAATATTCACATTAATTAATTATCATGAATTGGAAGAACAGTAATTTTTTCTTTTACAAATTCTAAACCTTCAATTTTATTAATTACATTACTTAATTTTTCTTTCTGAATATTATGAGTAGTTATTATAATAGGTATAGGTTTATCTTCTTCAGAACTCTCAGGAAGTTGAAGTATTTTTTTAACAGATATATCAAAATCACTAAAATAATTAGTAATTGATGAGAGAACTCCAGGTTTGTCTTCTGTCATTATTCTTAGGTAATAGCTATTTATTATATTTTCTGCTGAATATTTTTCAAAGCTTTTTAACTTATCAATTTTAAAACCTAAATTATCAAATTTTTCATTCTGAGATATATCATATAAATCAGACAAGACAGAGCTGGCAGTTGGCTTTCCCCCTGCTCCTTCACCCTCTAAAAATAAATTTTCTAGATGTATAGTTTCAATATTAATCGCATTAAGAGCATTATCAACATTTGCTAATGGATTATCAATTGAAACTAATTTTGGTGAAGTAAAGTTTGAAATCTTTCCTTCAATTATGCAAGCTTCAGATATTAATTTTATTTTATACCCTAATTTTTCAGCAAAATTAATATCTTCAATTTTAATATTTGAAATTCCTTCAATATAATTATTATTAAAGTTTAAATTTGATTTAAAACATAGAGTTGATAATATTGTTAACTTGTGCGCTGCATCATATCCGCCAATATCTAATTTTGATTCCTGATCAGAAGTAAATCCTTTATCTTTAGCAACTTTAAGAACTGCATCAAAGGACAAATTATCTTGTTGCATTTTTGTTAAAATGTAATTTGTAGTTCCATTTAAAATCCCAGAAATTTTATTAATTCTATCTAAACTTATAGAATTTTTTATTGTTTTTATTACTGGTATACCACCTGCAACAGCAGCTTCATATGATAAAGCTAGTGAATGTTTATTAGCTAATTTAAATAATTCTTTTCCATGATTAGCTATTAAAGCTTTATTTCCTGTTACAACATGTTTTTTATTTTTTAATGCTGTTTCAATAATTTCATAGCTAATTCCTTTTTCTTCACCAATTAATTCAACAATTACGTTACAATTATCATCTTTAGACATTTCTCTTGGGTCATCATACCAAGTATAATTTGATATATTAAAATTTCTTTTTTTATTTTTTGTTCTTGCAGATATTCCAACTATGTTCAGTTCTATATCTGTTTTATCAAAGAAATAATTTTTATTTTCTTCAATTGTTTTAACTAGTGCTGAACCAACATTTCCCAATCCCGCTATACCAATATTAAGTTTACTCATAACTAAATTTAACTTTTATAATCATTAATACATTTATCTATATCTTTTTTATCAGTATTAGAAATACTACAATAATCTAATAATTCTTCATCAGTTAATTTGGCGTCTTTAAAATCAGGAACATTATCAATATCAGGATATCCGCATGAAAGGATAAAAAGGGGAAGAAGGAAAACTGTAAAACATTTAATCATACTAAAGATACTGTTTCTTGAATATTTTCCGCTATATTAAAGCATTGTACTGCTTGACCGGCAGCACCTTTGATTAAGTTATCTATTGCGCTAACAATTATAATTTTATCCTCACTATGATGATTAAAAATTTTAATTTTACAATAATTAGTATTTTGAACAGAAAAAAAATCAAGGGTTTCATCATTATCGATATATTTTATAAAAGGATTTATTTTTTGTAAGTCTTTGAACAGATTTATGACATCAGTTTTTTTTATACTATTATTGAGATTGCAATAAATTGTAGAAATCATACCTCTAAAATTAGGAAGAATGTGAGGATTAAATGAAAACTTTACTTCATTTTCTGAACTATGTTTATTAAGTTCTTGTTTAATTTCTGCAATATGTCTGTGATTATTTGTATTATAATTGTAAAAATTATAATCATTTTTTGATTTCATTTTATTGAAATTAAATTTCTTTCCTGCTCCACTATAACCTGATTTAGAATCAATAATTATATTCTTGGTATCAATTAATTTATTTTTAATTAAAGGTATTAATGGTAATAAAATAGAAGTTGGATAACATCCAGGTACTGCTATATTTTTTGAATTTTCTATTTTATCTCTATTTATTTCAGCAAGACCGTAGATAAAATTGTTTAAATGCTCTTTGCACTCGTGTTCATTGCCATAGTTTTCTTTATATACATCAAAATTATCTAATCTAAAGTCAGCTGATAAATCTATAATATTAATTTTATTAAAATATTTTTTTACATATTTATTAGATACCGCATGAGGTAAAGCTAAAAAAACATAATCACTATCTTCAGTATTAAAACTATTATTTGGTCTTAAAAGAGGAAGTTGATTATATTCTTGTGTATTATCAATATTATTTAGATAACTGTCATGAATAGTTTCTGATCCAAGAAAATTTATATCTACGTAAGAATGATTTGTTAGGATTTTTACTAACTCCATTCCAACATAGCCGGTTGAGCCTAAAACGGCCGCTCTAATCTTATTTTTCATGAAAATTTATCTTTTAGAGAATTGGTAACTTCGTCTGGCTTTAGCTAAACCAGCTTTTTTTCTTTCAACAACTCTTGGATCTCTGGTAAGAAAACCGACTTTTTTGAGTGGTGGTCTATTTGATTGATCATATAAACTTAATGCTTTGCTAATACCGTGTCTTATAGCGCCAGCTTGACCTGAAAGGCCGCCGCCTTTTACTGAAGCCATAATCTCATATGAATTGTCAGCTTTAACAACATCTAAAGGCTGGTTAACTATCATTTGCAGTACGGGTCTTGAAAAGTATTTATCTAAAGTTTTACCATTAATTTTAATCTCACCACTACCTCTTTTTAACCAAACTCTTGCAATAGAATTTTTTCTTTTTCCAGTTGCGTAAGCTCTTTCTTTATTATCTAAAATGTTTTCAGTTTGATTTTCTTGATTTTCCATAATTAAATTTTATTTTTAATATTCATTGATGCTATATCGATTATTTGAGGATTTTGAGCTTCATGCTTATGATTTTCATCTCTATAAACCTTGCAATTGGATAATTGTTGTCTTCCTAGAGGTCCTCTTGGTATCATTCTTTTAATTGCAAGTTTGATCATTTCATCAGATTTGTTTTTTTCCTTCATTTTATTAGGAGTTGTCTCTTTAATTCCTCCAGGATATCCAGTGTGTCTGTAGTATATTTTATTATCAGCTTTTTTGCCTTTTAGATGAATTTTATCGGAATTAATTATAATCAAATTATCGCCACAGTCTTGGTTGGGGGTATATTCTGGCTTATTTTTACCTCTGAGAATATTTGCTGAAATAACAGCGAGTCTTCCTAAAACTGCATCTTTAGCATCAATCAAGACCCATTTTTTCTTGATATCATTTTTTTTCAAAGTGAATGTTTTCATCGCGTGCTCAAATACATATATTGAAAAATTAAGTCAATATTTTAATAAAAAAAACCCTCTATAAAGAGGGTTTTTCATAGTATTTATAAGTAAAATTATGCAGTTGCTGAGTCTTTAGCAGCAGCGTTCCATATAATTAAACCAAATAAGATTTTGTTAATAAAATCAGCAAGGTTATAAATCCAGTTTAGAGTATCAGCATCAACTGAACCCATCATTAAACCAAATACATATCCAAGAGGATAAATTGCCCATCCAACTAATACAATTAATCTCATTGCATTAAATGCTGAAGTTACTGACTCTTTAGTTGTAGCAGCCTGACTTGCTTCACCTCGGAAAATTTCCCAAATGATTACAGCCCAACCGATCATACCAATGATGAAACCAAGTAATACCGAAATATGACCTGCTTCTCCAAGATATCCACCAACAATCATAACAAGCGTACCAATGAGCAATCTGTAGAAAGCACCACTAGATACAGCTGCGCCGGCAGCAACTAGAATTAAAAAGAATTCAACCATTTGAAGTGGTACAGTAAGTATCCAGTCAATATATCTATATACTGTTGGTGACTCACCTGTAGCAACCCAAAAGTCTCTCATATACATGTAATGTACAGCGGCTATAAAAGTAATTAACCCTGCAACAACCATTGAAGTTCTCCATTTAGAAGAAACTCTCATACCTTCATAGAAAAAGAAGATTGTAGATGCCCACATTCCGATTGAAACAATCCAGAAAGTAATACCTACGAAATCACCTTCACCTAGGAAAGTGTCGGCAGCAAATGCTGGAACAGCAATAAATGCTATAGTTGCAGCAATGATACCTAGTAGACTAGTCTTATTTAACATAAAAACTCCTTATAGTTTGTTTCCTTACTAATAAGATGAGGTTCATATATTTTAATTGACGGACAAATAAAACATTAAAAATAACTTTTTTTTTCTTATTTTTTGTATAAATTAGTCAAATAAGTATCTGAAATATATATATTTTTTTTATTTAAATTATTTTTTTTAATTATTATTCAATAATAATCTCATTTTATTAAGAATCTGTTCAATTTTTTCTATGTTATCAATATGTTGATTATTTGGATAATTTTCATCTTTGTTGTTAGATAATTTGTAATTTGAGGATAAAATTTTCTCAGCTAATTTTATTGAATAATTATGATTATTTCCTTCATATAGGATGCGTTTTAATTTTTCTAATTTCTTTATATTTTCTTTGTTAAAATATCTTGTTCCGCCCTTACTTTTTGTAGAAATACCCTCAACTCTAAATTTATTTGTTTTTGGGTCTATGGAGTCCCAGTATCTGATTTTATGTTCTTCAATCTGAAGCATTTTAGATACCTCAGATATATTTAAATATTTTTTATTAATCATTATTTATATTATTAATAAATTTTAATAAAATTCTACTTGCTTTAAATGTTACAACATTTCTACTGGATATATTATATTCTTCTTTAGTTTTCGGATTTCTTCCTAATCTACTTCTCTTATTATTCATTTTAAAAGTTCCAAAATTATGAATTTTAACTTTTTTATCACTTTGAAGCCCTTCTATTATAATATCAACAATATCATTTACGATATCTAAACATTGTTTTCTATTAAAACCAAATTCATTTTTCATTGCTTCAGCAATTTCATCCCTAGATATATTGTGTTTATCCATTAGATATTTTTTATAGATTTGATAATTTGTTTGTTAAGACCATTAGTAATGAAGTTATGACATTGTCTTAATGCATAACTAAATGCAAGTGGATTAGCATTACCGTGACTTTTTACAGAAATACCGTTTAAACCAATTAAAGTTGCTCCATTATATATATCTGGATTAACTTGATCTTTTAATTTTTTTAAATCTTTCTCAATTAATTTATATGAAATTTTATTAATTAAAGATTTATTATAGATGTCTCTTAAATTTGACATAATAAAATTTGAAATACCCTCTGCTGATTTAAGCATTATATTACCTGTATAACCGTCTGATATAATTATATCGCAATCTCCAGATGTAATTTTATTTGGTTCTATAAACCCAATAAAATGTTCTTTTAAAAAACTTGAGAGAATTAAATCAGCTGCTTCTTGAAGAAATTCTAAACCTTTATTGTTTTCAGTGCCAATATTCAAAATACCTATTGTTGGTTTTCTTTTTTTATTAATTATTGAATAATAACAAAAACCCATTAAGGCAAATTGAAATAAATTTGATCCACTTACTATAACATTTGCTCCTAAATCTAACATTAGTGAGTAATTTTTTTTATTTGGAACTAAAGAACAAATTGCAGGTCTATCAATTCCCTCGATCATACCCATATGAAGTCGAGAAAGAATCATAATAGCGGCTGTACTTCCTGAAGAAACAAAACCTGAGTTCTGATTTTTTTTCGCAAATTCTAACCCTTTATAAATACTGCTATTTTTTTTAGATCTTAGTATTGTATTAACGCTATCTTCGTCAGAAATAATATCTTCTGTATTAAAAACTTCGTAATTAAAAATTTTTAAATTATTTTTATTTATATTTTCATGAATTTGAGATTCATCACCAAAAAAAATTATTTTAGTATTTTTTTCTTTTTCTAAAAATATCTCAGCACCCTTTAAAACTTTATAAGGACTATTTTCTCCACCCATTGCATCAATGGCAATTATAACTTGCCCTTCAGACATTATTTAATTATTTTCTTTTGTTTTCTTTTTTAGAATTTCTCGCCCTTTGTACATACCTGTAGCGAGATCAATCTTATGAGGTAATCTCGGTTCGCCAGATTCTTTATCCAAAATAACATTTATTTTTTTTAATGAATCATGAGACCGTCTCATATTCCTTTTTGAAACACTTGTTTTTCTTTTAGGTACAGCCATTTTTTTCCAATTATTAGTTTTTAAAATTAATTCAAGATAAATCTGCATTTATTTTGATTATATTTAAATTGTTAGTTTGTAGAGTTTATAAAATCAACAAATTTATCATTAAATTTTCTTGAAACATTAATGTACTCTTCATTTTTAATTAAATTTGTTACTTTAAGATATTCAATAAATGCTTTGTTATTATAAAGATTATTATCATCAGGAAATTTACTTATTCTAAAATAAAACTTTTTAACATAAGATTTTACATATTTTCCTATGGACATATCTCCAATACCTTTCTCTCTTAAAGATTCATCAAGATCAGCAATAAATAAGGATATCAATTCATCATTAACTATAAGATATTTTTTTCTATTATTTTGTAATAAATTTATACGAATAAACATGATCAAAAAAATTGAAACAATTTCGAAAGATGTTTTATAATCTTTTGTAATAAAAAAATTATTTTCATTCAAAAATATCTTACTTTCACAAATAACATGTTTATATTGTTTATTTGCAATTATTTGCTCTTTATTTTCTTTTGTTTTAAAGTAATGTAATATCATTCAATGAATAAACTAATCTTTTATATATGTATTTTTTTTTGTTTTGGCAAATTGCTCAAATAAAACAACTTATTCTGGAAAAATTATAAATCAAGATACATTACAAAACATAAATTTTGAAAACAAAAATAATTTGATTAGCAGATTAGGTTATCCAAGCTATATTGATCCAATAGAAAATAAGTTTTTTTATTATACGGAGTTAAGTGAAAAAAAATCAATTCTTAAAAAAGAGGTTAAATATAGTTATGTTTTTGTTTTTAAAATAGATGAATATGATCAAATAGTTGAATCGAAAGTATTCAATACCAAGGATATTAAAAATATTAAATTTTCAAATGATAAAACCTCTAATGAAATTGTCAAAAGAGGTTTGCTAGAAAAAATATTTGGAGGAGTTGGAACTCAACAAGAATTACCAACTACTCCTTAATAAATATTTAAAGTGATATTGCGGCTAAAAGTAAAAGAGCAACAATATTTGTAATTTTAATCATTGGATTAACTGCTGGACCGGCTGTATCCTTATAGGGATCTCCTACGGTATCTCCAGTTACCGCTGCCTTGTGAGCTTCACTACCTTTCCCGCCATGATTACCGTCCTCAATATATTTTTTTGCATTATCCCAGGCACCTCCTCCAGCAGTCATGCTTATTGCAACAAATAACCCAGTAATAATTACTCCTAGCAATAATGCTCCTAAACACGACAATGCTGCAGATTGCCCAGCTATTAACAATATAACAAAATAAACAACTATTGGTGATAAAACCGGTAACATGGATGGTACTATCATTTCTTTGATAGCAGATTTAGTTAGAATGTCTACACATGTGCCATATTCAGGTTTTCCTTTACCCTCCATTATACCTGGAATTTCTTTAAACTGTCTTCTTACCTCAAGTACAACAGAGCCAGCTGCTCTACCAACAGCAGTCATACTTAAAGCTCCAAACAAGAAAGGTAATAAGCCTCCTAGCAATAAACCAACAACTACATAGGGATTGGATAAATCAAATGAGACTTCTATTCCGTATAGAGGACTACTTGGATCTTTAGCAAAATGGTCAAGATCTTCAGTATAAGCTGCAAATAAAACAAGCGCTCCTAAACCTGCTGATCCAATTGCATACCCTTTTGTTACAGCTTTAGTTGTATTTCCTACTGCATCAAGTGCGTCAGTTGTCTTTCTTACGTTTTCATCTAAGTTAGACATCTCTGCAATACCGCCAGCATTATCCGTTACTGGTCCATATGCATCTAATGCAACTACCATTCCAGCTAAAGCTAACATTGTAGTAACAGCAATAGCGATACCAAATAGTCCGGCAAGAGAATAAGTTGAAATAATTCCTGCAACAATAATTAGTGCAGGTAAAGCAGTTGCTTCTAAACTAATTGCAAGACCTTGTATTACATTGGTTCCATGACCAGTTGTTGATGATTGCGCAATACTTTGAACAGGTCGATAATTAGTACCCGTATAATATTCAGTTACCCAAATTATTAAGCCCGTAATAATTAATCCAAGTAAACCGCAGATAAAAAGTGACATTCCTGTAAATTGAGTGGTTGTTCCCTCAACAACTAAAATACTATTTAACCCAACTATGTAATCAGTAACGAAGTATAATAATACTGCTGATAAAATAGCTGAAACTGCAAAACCTCTATAAAGCGCTGCCATTATATTCTTATTTTTGCCAAGCCTTACAAAATAAGTTCCAATTATGCTAGTTAACGCACAAACTCCTGCAATAGCTAAAGGAAATATCATCATTGTATAAGAGTTTTCTATGAAAAATATTGATGCCAAAACCATTGTAGCTACTACAGTTACAACATAAGTCTCAAAAAGATCTGCTGCCATACCTGCACAATCTCCAACATTGTCGCCAACGTTGTCTGCAATAACAGCAGGATTTCTTGGATCATCTTCTGGAATGCCAGCTTCTACTTTACCAACTAAATCTGCACCAACATCAGCGCCCTTAGTAAAAATTCCACCACCTAGTCTTGCAAATATTGAAATTAATGAAGCACCAAATCCCAATGACACTAAAGGAGCTACAATCTCTCTACCTGGGAATGAACCAGAGTTGTGCAAAACAAAATAAAAAATAGCAATAGAAAGTAGTGCAAATCCTGCAACTAGCATTCCAGTTACAGCACCTGCTTTAAATGATACTGATAAACCTTCAGCTAAACTATTACTTGCAGCATGTGTTGTGCGAACATTTGATCTAACCGATATATTCATTCCAACATAACCTGCAGCACCAGAAAAAAATGCTCCAATCAAAAAGCCAATTCCGGATGCCAAATCAAAAACTATCCATATAAGAGCAAAAATGACAACTCCTACAATTGCTATTGTCATGTACTGTCTGTTTAAATAAGCTCTAGCTCCTTCTTGAATTGCGCTAGCAATTTCTTGCATTTTATCATTTCCAGAACCAAGTGATAAAATTTGCCTAGATGTTACTAGACCATATAAAACGGCTGCTAGACCGCATAAAACAATTAATACTTGCAGTGTTGTCATTGAAAACTCCTTAAAATTTTGGGTGATATGTCAGAAACTATAGAAAAAATCAAGTTTTTAGGAGAAATGATCAAATTTCTTCATATTCTTCATGTCTAAATGTGAATCGAAATGAATTCCTTTTTTACTTATTATTTTTCCTATCAAAGTAATATTAATATTATTTTTATAAGCAATGTTAAAAATTTTATTTCTATTTTTTTGATTAGATATGATTATCAATCCATAATCATCACCAGCATTGAGTAGGTCTTCTAATCTAAAATTATATTTATTGTTGAGAATTTTTTTTGTTTTAAAACTTAATGGAATTTCATT
Source organism: uncultured Alphaproteobacteria bacterium (assembly GCA_902577905.1). GTDB lineage: Bacteria > Pseudomonadota > Alphaproteobacteria > HIMB59 > CACPNW01. The sequence continues at coordinate 26,974 of CACHAQ010000006.1, read as the reverse complement.
TACATTGATTAATGCCCCATATTTATCATTTAACATATCAGTTAAATCTCCTATTAGACCATCAGAAATATCTTTCATTGAATTAACATGATTTGCAATTAGTGGTCCAAGTTTACAAGGTATCGGGTATAAATATTTTTTAATAAAATATTGCTTCAAATTTTTATTTAATGAAATTTTTTTTTTTAAAATTTCTAGACCAATCTTTGACTCACCAATATTTCCAGTTATTAAAATATCATCATATAAATTAAATTTATTTTGAAATATTTGTAATTTCTTTTTTATAAAACCAAAAAAAGTTGAAGAAACAATAAGTTTATTTGATTTTGATAAATCCCCACCTAAAAGATAAAATCCATATTTACTTTGTATTTTCTTTAATTCATTTGAAAATGAATTTAACCAATTTTCATTAATGTTATTTGGTAAATGTAAATTCAAAAGATAAGAATGTGGTAAAGCTCCCATTGCAAAAATATCTGATAAATTTACCGTTGTAATTTTTTGAGCGATTGACTTGGGATCGTCATCAAAGAAAAAATCTATATCCTCAGAGATATTATCAGTCGTAACAGTAAGTTTATAATTTTTATTTTTTAGTTCTAAATAAGCTCCATCATTTTCAAAATCAAATGTTCCCTTATTTTTAAAATTTAATTTTTTTAAATATTTATTAATTATTAATTTTTCAGATAAATTATTTTTTAAAAATTTCATTTTTATCTACATATTTTTGTATTATGGCATTAATTAATTTAATTTCTTTTTGAGAAACAAGACTTTTACTAATATCTAAGTAATCATTAAAAACAATTTTAAATTTATTTTTTTCAGTAATTAATAATTCTGCAATTATTGCAAATATTATTGATTTTAAAATATTATCCCATTTTTCAAATCTACGATTAATATCGATAAAACTATTTAAATCCTCAGTAATATTTTTTTTATCAATATTGTTTTTAAGACTAGAAAAAAGTTTATTTAAAAAATTTTTATTAAATTTGAGTTTAATTTCTTTCTTCTCATCAATTATAGCAATGTTAGTATCATAAAAATGCTTTTGAAAATCATCAATACTTTCTAAAGAATCTGCATTTAAAAATTCATTCTGAAAAATATATTGAACAAATGCAAGTCTTGTTTGTGACTTGATATAATTTTGCATTTTTTATTTTAATAACTCTATGCAAGCTAATGCTGCTTCTCGACCTTTATTTTTTTGATTAATATCGCTTCTAATTATTGCTTGCTCTAAATCGTAACAAGTTAAGATACCAAATCCAATTGGAATATTAAACTCAACAGATAGATCCATAATTTTTCTAGAAGTTTCATTAGCAATAAGTTCAAAATGATATGTATCACCTTTAATAATACATCCTAAAGAGATAAATCCTTTAAAATTATCAATATTTTTTTTAATTAAATAGGGAAGCTCAAAACAACCCGGAGCATTAATAATTTCATATTCATAACCATTTTCTTTAAGGGTATTGATTGCGCCCAGTTCAAGATTTTTCGATATTTCTTTGTAATAATTTGCTGATACAATTAGAATTTTATTATTCATATTTTTTTCTGATCGACTATTTCAATATTAAATCCATCCAAGGCAATAATTCTTTTCTTACTGTTTGTTAATAATATAATTTTATTAATTTGAAGTATTGATAAAATCTGAGCGCCTACGCCATATTCTCTTAGTTCTAATTTATTTTTTGATCTTTTTCTTTTATTAAAAGTTTTGAGTATATTTGGTGACATATCACTATTTATTAAAACTATAGCTCCTGATCCATTCTTCTCTATAAGCTGAAAAGCAGACTTAATTTCACTACCAAAAATATTTTTTTCTTCAAATATATCCTTTGTGACATTCAATCTGTGCATCCTAACAAGCACAGGTTCATTTACATCACTTAGATTTTTTACTAGAGCGTAATGCTTTTCACCTGAAATGGTATTTTGAAAAACTTTTAAAGTAAATTGCGATCCCATCTCACTTTCAAATGGCCTTTCGGAGATCTGTTCAACAATTTTAGTTTTTTTAAGTCTAAATTTAATCAAGTCACTAACAGTCCCTACTTTTAAATTATGTATTTTTGCAAACTTAATAATTTCTGGTAACCTCGCCATAGAGCCATCTTCACTCATTATTTCACAAATAACACCAGAAGGATTTAGATCCGCAAGTTTTGAAATATCAACTGCTGCTTCAGTATGACCAGCGCGTACTAATACGCCTCCGTCCCAAGCCATAAGAGGGAAAACGTGTCCTGGATAAACAAGATCGTTTTTGTTTCGATTATTGTTTACAGCTACTGATATAGTATGGGCCCTATCAGCTGCAGATATTCCAGTGGTCACTCCTTCTTTTGCCTCAATAGAAACAGTAAATGCAGTTAAATCATTTTTTATATTACTTGGATTCATTAAGGGAAGTTCCAATTCTTCTATTCTATTCTTAGTTAAAGCTAAACAAATTAATCCTCTTCCATTTTTTGCCATAAAATTAATAGCTTGCGGATTAGCATATTGAGCAGGAATGATTAGATCACCTTCATTTTCTCTATCAGGATCATCGACAAGAATATACATTTTACCATTTCTTGCATCTTCTATGATTTCTTCAATAGAAGATAAACTTACTTCAATGTTATCTTTATTCATTATTCAAGATGAAACGGGCAAGATAATCAAATTCAATATTTACTTGATCACTTTTTTTTAAAAATTTTAAATTAGTATGATGAAATGTATGATCAATGACAGAAATCATAAAAGTATTATTTTCTACTTTTGCTACTGTTAAAGAAATACCATTTATTGAAATAGATCCTTTTTCAACAATAAATCTATTGTTTTTATTAAATTTTTTTTCAAAATGATATTCCCAACTATTTTCAAGTTCTAAAATATCACTTACATTAGTTGTAGTATCAACATGACCATAAACAAAGTGGCCACTGATTTCGTCACCTATCTGAAGAGATTTTTCCAAATTAATATTTTCATTTTTTAAAATAGAGTTAGCAAGATTTGTTCTTTTCAAAGTTTCTTCTCCTATGTTCACATCAAAGCTAAATGAATTGTTGTTTGATGGAGTTATATTTTTTGCTGTAAGACACACTCCATTACAAGAAATTGAAGAACCTTCCTTACAATTACTCAAATCAAGTTTCGTAGATATTTGGTAAAGTCCCACATCTTTGTTTTTTATTGTTCCTAAATCTTGAATAATACCTGTAAACATTAATTCACCTGATAGTTTGTATATATGTCGTCTTTGAATTTTTTTCTTTCATTTAAAGATAAATTTAATTGACTAAGTTTTTTTTCCAACAATTGCTGGCTTACCATGTTTTCCTATAATAATTTTGGATTTAAATAAATGAATTTCATCTACTAAATTTTTATTTAACAATTCTGTAAAAAAAATACCCCCTGCTTCAACTAATAAATCTGATATTTTTAATGAGTATATTTTACTAAAAATATTTTTTAAATTTAGTTTTTTATTTTTATTTAATTTACAAAAAATAATTTCACATCCTAATTTAATTAAATTTTCAGATTTTTTATTTTTTTTAGATGTAAAGATAATAATTCTTTTTTTAGATATATCTTTTAATATTTTTGATTTCATTGGTATTTTTAGATTATTATCAATTATTATAACTGGAATATGTTGCTCTAAAGTTTTTTTTAATCTTATAGTTAATCTTGGATCATCTTTTAATACGGTTTTTGAAGTAGTTAAAATAGCTTGACTCATTGATCTTAACTTATGAGCATATTCTCTACTTGATTTATTAGATATCCATTTACTTTTATAATCATGCCATGCAATTTTTTCATCTGTAGAAGTTGCAATTTTGACTTTTGTAAATGGTTTTTTCTTTAAAACACTTTTAAAAAAAAATTTATTTAAATTATATGTTCTATTCTTTTCTAAACCTACATTTACAATTACATTATTTTTTTTTAACTTTTTAATACTTTTATAATTAGTTCTAACATCTGGATCAGCCGCAGATATAAATATTTCTTTAATTCCTGATCTTAATATTTGATCTGTGCATGATCCATCTTTTGAACTATGAAAACATGGTTCTAAAGTAACATACATTGAAGCTCCTTTAGCTTTATGACCAGCTTTAGCTAGAGCTATTTCTTCGGCATGAGGCCTTCCAGATTGATTCGTTACAGCTTTAGAAATTATTTTTGAATTTTTTGCAATCACACAGCCCACTGTGGGATTAGGGAAAGTTTTTCCAAATTTTTTTTTAGCAATATCATGCGCTAAATTAATCATCTTTACATTTTGTTGAGACACTAAAAATTATTTATCTTCTAAATTACCTAAGAAATCTTCAAAATCTTTTGCTTCTCTAAAATTTTTGTAAACGGATGCAAATCTGACGTATGCTACCTGATCTAAATGCATTAAAGCTTCCATAATGTACTGACCAATAATATTAGATTTTATATCAGTTTCACCTGAGTTTTCTAATTTTCTTACAATAGCATTTACAATTTTTTCAATCTTTTCATTATCAACATTTCTTTTTCTTAAAGCCAAAGAAAGGGATCTATACATTTTATCTCTATCAAAATTTTCTTTTTGACCGTTACTTTTCATTACGACCAAATCTCTTAGCTGAATTCTCTCAAAAGTTGTAAATCTAGAGCCGCAAGCATCACAAACTCTTCTTCTTCTTATAGCAGTATTATCTTCTGTAGGTCTTGAATCTTTTACTTGTGTATCTTCATTACTACAGAAGGGGCATCTCATTTAAAATGCCTCACTATAAATTGGATATTTTTTGCAAAGATCAATTATATCTTTTCTTGTTTTATTAAAAACTTCAGTTCTTTCATTTTCTTCAAGTAAAAGACTATCCAAAATATCAGCAATCATATTTCCAACTTTTTCAAAATCTTTCTGATTAAAACCTCTGGTCGTAGCAGCAGCAGTTCCAAATCTAAGTCCACTGGTTATTTTTGGCGGGTTAGGATCATATGGAATTGCATTTTTATTACATGCCAATCCAACTTCTTCTAAAATTTTTTCAGCTTTATCACCAGTTAAACCTTTTGGTGTTAAGTCTAACCAAACTATATGTGAATCTGTGCCCCCAGTAACAATTCTAAATCCTCTGTCCACTAAAGTTTGTGCCATAACTTTAGCACTAGCAATTACATTTTTAATATACTCTTCAAATTCAGGTTTAAGTGCTTCACCAAAGCAAACAGCTCTAGCTGCAATTACATGCATTAGTGGACCACCTTGTAATCCAGGAAAAACAGCAGAATTAATTTTTTTATATAAATCTTCATGATTAGTTAAAATCATTGCGCTTCTTGCACCTCTTAAAGTTTTGTGAGTTGTTGAAGTTACTACATGTGCATGCTCAATCGGATTTGGATATTGTTTACCTGCAACCAAACCAGAATAGTGGGCCATATCAACTAAAAAATATGCTCCTACTTTATCAGCTATTTCTCTAAATTTTTTCCAATCTATTGTTCTAGGATAAGCGGAGGCTCCCGCTATTATCATTTTTGGTTTATGCTCTAACGCTAAAGCTTCGACTTCATCATAATCAATTAAATCTTTATCATTGCCTTCTTTTTTTACACCGTATTGAACAGCATTAAACCATTTACCAGATAGATTAGGTTTTGCTCCATGAGTTAAGTGACCACCTGATGCAAGAGACATACCTAAAATAGTATCATGCGGTTGAAGTAACGCTAGAAAGACTGCTTGGTTTGCCTGTGCTCCGCTATGTGGTTGGAGATTTGCAAATTTACAATTAAAAAGTTTTTTAACTCTTTCTAAGGCAATCTCTTCAGCTTGATCAACAAATTCACATCCGCCATAATATCGTTTACCAGGATAACCTTCTGCATATTTATTTGTCATGACAGAACCTTGAGCATTTAAAATCGATCTTGAAGCAATATTTTCAGATGCTATCAACTCTATTTGGTTTTGCTGTCTTTCTAGTTCACGGCTTAATGTTCCATAAACCTCTGGGTCTGCTTCTTTAATTCCTTTAGTAAACAAATCTGAAATCATAGTTTTTTAATCCTTCTTTTATGTCGTCCTGACTCAAACTTTGTAGAAAGAAAAGCCTGAACACTTTTTTTTGCCTCGCTAGTATTTATGAACCTACCTGGTAAAACAAGTACATTAGCATCATTGTGCTTTCTTATCAATCTTGCTATTTTTGAATTATTAGCAAGACCAGCTCTAATTCCTTTTTTTCTATTAGCTGCAATACTCATACCAACACCAGTTCCACAAATTAGAATACCAACGTTTTTCTTGTTCTTAAGAACCTCTTTTGTTAATTTGTGTGCAAAATCAGGATAGTCAACACTTTCATCTGTCTTTGTTCCTAAATCATTAATTTTTGGAAAACTCCTTAACAATTTGGTTTTAAGGTCAAATCCAGCATGATCTGAGGCTATATATATATTCTTATTTTGCATAATAATTTTTGTGGTTATTTACATCAAAATGATGATATTGCCTAATATTGTATGAAAGAAAATAATTGGTTTGATCCATTTTATATTCAAAGTCATTTAAATGAAGAAGAAAGTAATATTCAGAAAAATGTAAGAGATTTTTGTAATAATGAACTTAAACCTACAGTAGTTGAAAGAAACAGAAAAAATGAATTTGATAAAGCACTCTATCCAAAATTTGGATCACTTGGAGTTTTAGGACAAACAGTTAAAACACATGGTGGGTCTGGTACATCAAATTTAGCGTATGGACTTGTAGCATATGAATTTGAAAAAATAGATAGCAGCTATAGATCCTCAATATCTGTTCAATCTTCTCTTGTAATACATCCAATAAATGAATTTGGATCTCAGGAGCAAAAAGATAAATACCTTCCTCCATTAGTTAAAGGAGAAAAAATTGGTTGCTTTGGTTTAACAGAAAGCGAAGCTGGTTCTGATCCTACTTCAATGAAAACGTCATTTAAAAAAACTAAAGATGGATATATTATAAATGGATCTAAAAACTGGATTACGAATGCTCCAATTGCTGACATATTTATTATTTGGGCTATTGAAGAAAACAAAGACCATAAAAGTATAAAAGGTTTTATAATTGAAAAAAATACTGAAGGATTAAATACTTCAACAATAGAAAATAAAACAAGCTTAAAAATTAGTCCAACTGGTCAAATAATTTTAAATAATGTTTTTGTTCCAAATAATTTGTGTTTAGAAAATACCGAAGGATGGAAATCAGTTTTTAGTTGTCTCAATAAAGCAAGATTTGGAATTAGCTGGGGTGTATTAGGTTCAGCATCTGAATGTTGGTTAATTGCAAAAGACTATGTAGAAAATAGAATTATGTTTAAAAAACCTTTAGCATCAAATCAATTAATTCAAAAAAAATTATCTGAGATGCAAATAGAGATAAATTTAGGATTAGCATCATGTCTTTTAAGTTCTCAAGCTCTAGATGATGGAAAAGATATCATTAATGCAATTAGTATTTTAAAAAAAAATAACTGTAAAAAATCTTTAGATATAATTAGAAATGCCCGTGATATGCTTGGCGCAAATGGATTATTAGAAGAATATCATATCATGAGACATTTGGTTAACTTAGAAACAGTTAAAACTTACGAGGGTGCAGAAGATATTCATTCACTTATTTTAGGCAAAAATCAGACAGGAATTTCTAGTTTTTAATAATTTTCTTATTATTTATATCATTTGAAATTGATAGATTTTCTATTTTTGTATAATTCTATTAATAAATTAATTAATTTATTCATATAATCTCGGGAGGACATATGAAAAAAAACTTTAAAAGACGTGACTTCCTTAAAAAGGCAGGAATTGGTGCAGCAGCTGCAACAGCCGTTTCATCTTTCCCAGCTCCAGCTATTGCAGCTGATAGAATAGAAGTCAACTGCGTTGCTACTTGGGGTAGAGGCTACCCTGGACTAGGTACAGGAGCTGAAGCTGTTTCTCAAAGAATATCAGACTTAAGTGATGGTCGTATTGTTGTAAATCACTTTGCTGGTGGAGAAAGAGTAGGACCATTAGATGTATTCACAGAAGTTACATCTGGAAATGCCCAAATGTATAATAGTGCTGACTACTATTGGATTGGACAACATCCAGGTTGGGGTTTCTTTGCAGCAGTTCCTTTTGGAATGATAGCAACTGAAATCAACGGATGGATACGACATGGTGGCGGACAAGAACTTTGGGATGAACTTGGTGATGAATTTGGTTTGAAAAACTTTATGGCTGGAAACTCTGGTGTTCAAATGGGTGGATGGTTTAATAAAGAAATTAATTCTCCAGATGATTTCAAAGGTCTTAAAATGAGAATTCCTGGATTAGGTGGAATGATGATGTCTAAACTTGGTTTATCTGTTGTAGGTGTGCCAGGTGGACAAATATATGAAAACTTAATCAATGGAACCATCGATGCAACAGAATGGGTAGGACCATGGAATGATGAAAGATCAAGATTCTATGAAGCCGCAAAGTATTATTACTGGCCTGGATGTCATGAACCAGGAACATTAATAACACTAGGTTGTAATAAATCTTGGTTAACAAGTTTAAGCAAAACAGATCAAATGATTATTGAGCATGCTTCAACAGTTCAAAACGAAAGAATGTTAACTGAATATAATGCAAATAATGGAGCTGCATTGCAGAGACTTGTTAATGATCATGGTGTAGAGCTAAGAGAATTCAACGAAGATGTTATCGACGCAATGGGTGAAGCCGCAGAACAACTGTATGAAGAACTTGCTGAAGGTAATGAACTAACTGGAAGAATTCTTGCAAGCTTTAGAAAATCAAGAAGTGAAATAAGTGGTTGGCTAGAAAAAGCTGACTCTGCTTTCTTTACTCAAAGAAATAGAGTACTTGAAGGTTAAATTTTAATTCATGTGGGGAGTTTACTCCCCACTTTTTTTTATGAATATTTCAAATATTTCTAAATTTTTTTCAATTTGTTTAATCTTAATAGTATTTGCATTTATAGTTAATAATTATTTAACTTTCGCAGGTGATTGGCCTGGAGCGTTTACAATATATAATTCAGCAAATATATATTCATCGTTTCAATTTTTTCTTTATGTATTAGCAATTATTTTTCCATTAATATTTATTTATTATAATAAAAAACTGGATAATTTGACTCTTGCCAATAACCTTGAAAGAGTTAATGATTTTATAATTAGATTTGGTTTTTGGTCAGTATTAATAATAGGAATAATTGACGCCATAATTTCTTTTCTAATAATTGAAGGTTTCCTTGAACAAATGATTGGAAAAAGTTGGAACATAAAATTTTCAAATAATTCTTTTCGAGCCCCATATATTCATTTTCCTCTATTATTTGTATCATTAATTTTTGCATATTACTTCAGAGCTCTCAATTTCTACTGGTTAGCATTTCTTGTTGTAATTGCAGAATTTCAAATTGTTATTTTAAGATTTGTTTTTTCATATGAACAAACTTTAATGAGTGATCTTGTAAGATTTTGGTATGGAAGCTTATTTTTATTTGGAAGTTATTATACTTTAATTAAAGATGGCCACGTTAGAGTTGATGTTTTGTATACTAATTTTAGTGAAAAAAATAAAGCAAGAGTAAATCTTTTTGGAAGTTTATTTCTGGGTATTCCACTTTGCTTAACTGTATTCTTTCTTGGGATGTATTGTAAACAATGTGTTTTAAATCAACCAATAATGAATTTTGAAACATCTCAAAGTACCCAAGGAATGAATATCAAATATTTAATGGCGGGTTTTTTAATAATATTTGCTCTTACAATGCTGATACAATTTATAATTTATTCATTAAGAAGTTTAGAAGTAATTAGAAAGAATTAATAATGGAATTATTTTTTCTTTTTTTATTAATATTTTTAATGGCATTTGCACTTGCTTCTGGATATCCATTAGCTTTTGCTCTTCCTGGTTCAGCTATTATATCAATATTTTTAGCTGGTTTAGCAGGATATTTAATTGAAGGTAATCCAAACGAATATTTTATATCTGATGGTCCTTTTCAATGGCTTAATGCAGGAATAACAAATTTCCGAGGAGTATATTGGGAGGTAGAAAGAGATACATTGATAGCAATACCTCTTTTTATTTTTATGGGAATAATGCTTGAAAAATCAAAAATTGCAGAAGATCTATTGATAAGTATGGGGCAATTGTTTGGACCTATTCCGGGAGGATTAGGTATTTCTGTAATATTTGTTGGTGCATTATTAGCTGCTACGACAGGCATTGTAGGGGCTACGGTAGTTGCGATGGGTTTAATTTCTTTACCAGCAATGATGAAAAATAATTATAATAAATCACTTGCGTCTGGAATTGTTTGTTCTTCTGGTACACTTGGTCAAATAATTCCACCTTCAATTGTCCTTATTATTTTGTCAGATCAATTAGCATCTGCTTCAGATGCGGCAGATAATATGAGAATAGAAAATTATAAAAACGTAACTGGTTCTACAAATATACCAAGTCAATTTAGTGTAGATTCAGTCAGTGCTGGGAATATGTTTTTAGGAGCTTTCTTACCTGGTTTAGTTCTTGTTGGTCTATACATGTTATATGTTTTACTGATTGGAATATTTAAAAAAGAAGCAGTACCTCCAGTAGAATATGAAGGAAATTATGACAGAGATTTCTTTAGGAGAGTTTTTCTATCGCTTGTCCCACCATTAGCATTAATTTTTGTAGTATTAGGTTCAATATTACTTGGTATAGCAACAGTAAATCAAGCAGGTGCCATAGGTGCTGTGGGTGCAGGTGTGATGGGTGGTTATAGATTGTATGATAAAAAAAACAAATACACACCAGCTTTAATAACTATAATTTCATTAATAGTAATAACCTTTATTGTAATAAATTTTCAACTTAATGTTAAAAATATTTCATCAACATCAGAAGTGGTAGCTTTAGTAATTGCAATATTTGCAGTTATATTTTTACTTGTTGGTGTTGTTTGGAGTTTTTGGAGAACATTTAAAATAAATAATGTTTTAAAAAACGTAATGATTGAAACAAGTTTAACTACTTCAATGGTTTTTATAATTCTGATTGGGGCTGCAATGTTAACAGCAGCGTTTAGAGGTTTTGGAGGTGAAGAAATAGTTAAGGATTTTCTCACTAGTCTTCCTGGAGGTTTTTGGACACAATTTATAGTTGTAATGGCAGTTATATTTGTACTCGGTTTTTTTTTAGATTTCATAGAAATTGCTATTGTTGTTGTTCCTATAGTTGCACCAATACTATTAGCTGAAACATCAGCAAATGTTACTGCAGTTTGGTTGGGTGTAATGATTGGTGTAAATATGCAAACTTCATTTTTAACTCCACCATTTGGATTTTCACTATTTTATCTAAGAGGAGTAGCACCAAAATCAATAAAAACGACTGAAATTTGGAAAGGTGCAAGCGTGTTTATAGTACTTCAATTAGTTGGTTTAGGTGTAGTTGGATATTTTCCACAATTAGTAAATTATTTACCTCTTAGATCTTATTATTCATCAGAAGTTTCTCCTCCTCCAATTAATCCTAAACTTCAAGAATGTTTAATAGATTATTCTTATAATAAATATGAAGAAAATTTTTCTGAATCAATATTAATTACAAATGACATAATGACTACCAATATTGATTTTTTACCAGAGAAACAAAATAAAAATTTTACTAATATGATTAATAACATCAATGACTCAAAGAATTTGATAGAAGAAGTAAAATTATCACGTAAAAATTTTAACGATTACTCTATTAATTATAAGCCACTTCACACAAAAGTAAGGAATATTGAAAAAAATATTTATAAGAAATTGTCAAAGATAGAAAAAATTAAAAAAGAAATTAGACTTGAAACTGAACTTAATGAAATTCAGAAGTTTGAAGAGGAAATTTTTGAATTAGAAAATGAAATTGAGAGTATTAAAATGACAATTCCATCAAATTGGAAAGAGGAAAATGATAATTTCAAAACAATATTAGATAATTTTAAGAAAAAGAAACTTAGTTATAATAAATCAGTAGATAACTCATTTAATGATTTACAAAAATTTATAAAAATTTTTCAAAATGCTAAAGAATTTTCAAAATTAGAAATTAATTTTAATGAGTTATTAAATAATGTTAATGAAGAGAGAGATGGAATTGAAGAAATAATTAAAAATTTCGAGAGATTATTTAATTCTTTCATTGACACTTCAAACATTACAAAACCAATCAAAAAAGCAAGAAAATTGTTGAAAAAAAATTACAATAAGAAAACAGAAGCATTAGCTTTAATTAATGAAGCAAAAAAAATATACAATTTTGAAAAAAATTGGAGATTGGATGGTAATAAAATTATCTTAAGTGATTTAATTAAATTATCTGAAACTGGTACTGAGACTTTTGGATTAAGAAAACAAGAGAAACTGAATAAAGAGCAAGCTATTTATTTAGCTTCATGTAAATCTGTACATGAAGATATTTCTTTATATTTTTAGTTAATTTTTTTTTCTATATCCATTACTATATGAATATAATCCATTGCATGACCTGATGGGTTTTCTGTTACTTCCTCAAGATAAGCATTATAAAATTGATCGACAATTTTATTTATTTCATTAGGATTTCTTTTTTCTAATGCTGTTTTAAATACAGTTTCTGACCAACTTCTCATTGTTGGTATTAATGTTTCAGCATATTCCCTTGATGACATAGTAGATTTATTTTTATTATAATGAATTTTAAAAGGACAATCGGTAAACATTGTTTCACATTTTTTAAGAATTAACCCAGATTTTGATATTTCTGAGTTAGGGTCATCAAAAGGTTTTCTAAATTCTTCAACAGTTCTATAATGTTGAGTAAAAGTAGCATTAACAAATTCTTCATTAGTAATAATCCCATTTTGCTCTAAATTTTTCCAATGTTTAGTAAAATTATTAAACATGTTATGACCGCCAGTGTTACCTAAATATCGACCCTTTTCGTCTATTCCAAAATTTATACAAATAAATCTTCCACCTGGAACTAATTCATTTGATCGATTTAATAAAATTGTTTCCCAATCTTTTAGAGCTTGGTTTTTAAATTGTTTTTTTTCTTTTTCATTTGAACCTACCATATGAACATGGTTATTTATCAAACATGGTCTTTCTGAAACATAGTGCATTGCAGTCGCAGAGAAACCTAAGGATAAACTATTATTAGACATTAATTGTTTATGAAAACCTGTACCGCATCCGTGCACAAAAACATTTTTAAATTTATTCTGGTAAGCAAAATTATCATTACCTTGCATTCCTTGCATCATTCTAAATAAAACTGAAAAGTCATTAGATGCTAAATCAGTGTACAACATCTCAATTTCTCTATTATCTCCAGATTTTTTTATTTTTTCAATAATATTAAACCACATTTCTTGACTTGTACCGCCATCAGCACTACCGAAATCAGCTATTCTAAGTATGTCAACTTTAGGAATATTTTCAAAGGCTTCTTCAATTAATACTTCCGTTTTATCTATAGCATTTTTTGCTCCAACAGTTTTTTGAGAGTAATAACCCTCACCTTTCATTGATAAAACAGATTGTGTATTTAGATTAGGTTTGTTCATGTAATAATTTTAAACCTATTGAATAATAATAAAAGTATTTATTAATCAAATTTAAGATTTTTATTAAAATATTTAGGGATTTTTTTTCCTGCCTGAGCCCTTTTTCCCATCCAAAACTCAACATCTTCTAACTTTCTATTTTTAGATCCAGTGCTCCATTCTAATCCATCTTCTTTAGTTAATTGAGTGACATCTGATAAAAAATCATCTTTCTTAATTTTAATTAATTGAACTCCTGCACCCTTTTGTAATTTTGGCAAAGCATCAATTTCAAAAATTAGCATTTTTTGTAACTTTGTAACACAAGCTATATATTTTTTTGAAAGATTTAATACTTTAATAACTACATCATTATTCTTTAAATTAAATAATTGCTTACCTTTCTTTTGGTTTGTTACAAGAGTTTCGGTATTGCTAATAAATCCTTTACCATTTTTGGATACAATTAAGAGTTCTTCATCGATTGATGAAAGTATTCCAGCAATCTTATCATTAGGCATACTATCAACAAAATAAATAAATGATTTAGGATTACTATTTCCACCTGGTAGAATATTTGGATCTATAGTGTAAACTTTACCAGAAGAAACAAACAAAAGTATTTTTTGGTTTGAATTTAAATTAACTGAAAATAGATTTTCTTTTTTTGTTTTTTGAATTTCCTTTTCATCAGTTGTCTCTTTAATTCTCTTGAGTTGAAAATCTTTATTAATGATAACGGTGAATTTTTCGATTTCTTTAAATTCATCAATACTAACATCAATATCATTATTTTGTTCTGATGAAATTAAAGATTTTCTCTCCTTTATATCAGTATCCAAATCACTCTTTATAAGATCTAATTCACTTACTATAAATTTATCTAATGTTTTTTTATCTTTTATTAATCTATTAAGATATTTTAACTCTTCATTTAATTTTTGGATTTCATCTTTAATATTTTTTTCATCAATCTTTCTTAGAGATCCTAAACGCATACTTAAAATTGATTCACATTGTAAATCAGATAATTTATATTTTTTTATTAATTCTTTTTTAGGATTATCCTTAGTTCTTATTATTTTTATTATAGAATTTAAATTTTTAAAGACAATTTGATAACCCTTAAGAATTTCTAGTCTCTTTTTAATTTTTTCTATATTAAATTTTGATTTTCTTTTAATAGTAACTTTTCGATGTTCTAAAAAATTAGATAGTATTTCAATAATTCCAATTTGTTTGGGCTCTATACCATCAATTAAAACATTAAAATTACAAGAGTACTTAATTGATAGGTCAGTTAATTTAAAACATAAGCTTATTAATTTTTCAGAATCAATATTTCTAGTCTTTGGTTTTAAGACAATTCTAATATTTTCATCTGATTCATCGACAACATCATCCAAAGGTAATTTTTTATTATTGATGTTATTTGCAAGTTGTTCGATTATCTTAACTTTATTAACTTGATATGGAATTTCAGTAATAATTATTTGATACAAGCCATTTTTTAATTCTTCTATTTGGTATTTAGCATTAATATTAAATGATCCCTTGCCATTTTTATAAATTTGCTTTTTTTCATTACTATCTAAAATTATTTCACCACCTGTGGGAAGATCTGGTCCATTAATAATTTTTAAAATTTCAGTAAGTGAAACTTTATCTTTTTTTATTATTAATTTTAGTGCATCAATTAATTCAATAATATTATGAGGAGGAATGTTTGTGGCCATGCCTACAGCTATTCCCATTGCTCCATTAATTAAAATATTTGGAAGCTGAGATGGTAGAACCACTGGTTCTAAATTTTGACCATCGTAATTGTCTTTAAAATCTACAGAATTTTCTTCGATACCATCAAAAAAATAATTTGTATAATCTTGTAATCTTGCCTCGGTGTATCGCATTGCTGCAGGATTATCACCATCAATATTTCCAAAATTGCCCTGACCATCGATTAATGTAATTCTTGTGGAAAAATCCTGAGCCATCCTTACCAAACTATCATAAATAGCTTGATCTCCATGCGGATGAAATTTACCCATCACATCACCAACAATTCTTGCACATTTTTTATAACTTGAACTTTTGAAAAGTTTTAATTGATACATTGAATAAATTATTCTTCGATGAACAGGTTTTAATCCGTCCCTCACATCAGGTAATGATCTTGAAACAATAGTTGATATTGCATAAGATAGATACTTTTCACTAAGTATAGTATCTAAGTTAGACTCAATTATTTTGTTCATTCTTTTCTAAAAAACTGATTATGTTTTTCTTAAATAAAATATACTGATTTGGCAATTTATGATTTAAATTTGATAAATGATTTTTTAATAAAAATAATTTCAAAAATTTTAAAAAAATTATTTAAAGAGCTATAATCGAATGCAATATTTGTATTACTCATAAAAAGATGATGAGGAAAATCAATAGTATAGTTTGAGTAATTTTCTTTAAATTCTAAAGTATCTGTATCAAAATATTTCAATCTATTATTGTTAACATAATCTAATTCGTATCCAATATATTTAAGTAAATCAAATAAGTAGATACAAAAGAAATTTAACCATTTTTTTTTTACTAATCATAATTTCTAAAAACTCTTTAGAAATTTTATATATTTGGTTTATTTTTTGTCCTTCAATTACTGAGGCATTAATTAAAGATACAACTGAAAGTAGGCAGCTTAGTTTATATTTATCATTAATAACACTTGATAAATAAGGTTTTGATAATTCAGCTTTTATTGATGGTGGACGATTGCCAATGTATGTCACATCCAAATTTAAAAAAAAACCAAGTTGCATTATATTTTTATTATTTTTTGAAAGCCCCCCGTATACAATTCCTGAGAATACTTCATCCGTATCTGATAAAAATTTAATTAATAGATCATTATCTTTGAAAACTTTTGAATGTATAAGTATCCCTTTAAATTTTTTTTGCATCTGATGAAACAATATTGATATAAAGATGAGTTTTTACATCTAAAATATTAGAAATTTCTTTTTGACTTTTTATTCTAATATCTTTAATTTTAGATCCTTTCCTACCCAATAATATTTTTTTGTATCTGTCATTTTTAATAATAATATCTTGCTTTATTTTTAGCTGTCCATTTTTCAAATATTTAAAAGTTTTATTAGTTACTTCTATATTATATGGAATTTCTTTATGAATTAATGATAGTATTTCATTTCTTGTACATTCATTGGTGATAAAAATATCATCTTTGTCTGTGATTTCATCTTCTTTGTATATCCACTTTCCATATTTTGATTTTTGTAAAAGATAATCAATTAAATTTTCAAAACCTAATTTTTTTTTAGCTGATATGTTAAAAAATTTCTCTATTTTATATTTTTCTGTAATTAATTTTATATCCTTAAGTAAATTTTCAGCTTTCATTAAATCAGTTTTATTAAAAATAATTGAAATATTCTTTTTTAATTCATAAAGTTTAGGAAAGTCATTTTTTAAATCATTTAATTCAATCCTTTTTGAATCAATTAAATACAAAATAATATCTGATTGATTTAAGCTTTCCCATAAATTTTTCTTCAATTTAGTTTTTTGAGATTTATTATCTCTAAGAAAGCTTATACCAGGTGTATCATATAGAACTAGTTGAGTATTTTTTAATATTAACAATACCAATTACAAAGTCTTCAGTAGTGTTAATTTTTTTATTTGTTATTGAAATTTTTTCTCCAACAAGATTATTTAATAGAGTTGATTTACCTGCATTAGTCTTTCCGACAAGACTAATTTTTAATATTTTTCTTTTCATTAATTTTTTTTAATGCAATTTCTGCAGCATTTCTCTCTGCATCTCTTATTGAAGAACCTTTTGAATTGATCTTATTTAGATTTACAACTTTTACCGAAACAGTGAATGTAGGTGAATGAGGCGGCCCCTCTTTTTTAATTAATTTATATTCAGGAAGTTTTTTATAAAGCTGTTGTGATAATTCCTGTAATAATGTTTTTGGGTCTAAGGTTTTAGAAACTTCAATATCTAGATATTTTGACCAAAATTTACTTATAAAATTAAATGAAGGATTGTACCCTCCATCTATAAATATTGCTCCAATTAATGATTCAACTGAATCTGAAAAAATTGAATTTAACATTTTATTATTTTTTTTCTTAAAATTGTATTGAAGCACATCTTCTATTTGCAATTCTTGTGAAATTTTAAACAAAAATTTTTTTTGAACCAGATATGAATACTTTTTAGATAAATCACCTTCATTGAAATTTTTATATTTAGAAAATAATAAATTTGCTATTATTAATCCCAGAACTCGATCCCCTAAAAATTCCAATCTTTCAAATTCATCAATGTTAATTTTTTTATCGTTTTCTAAATAAAAACTTGGATGTGTTAAAGATTGAATTAATAATTTGCTATTTTTAAACTTATAATTTATTTTTTTTTCAAATAACTTGAGCTTTTTATTGTCTATCATTGAATTTTTTGAAAAATTCTTTCATACCTGATTGAGTTAGGCCATTTCCATATCTGAAGAAATCTTGAATTTTCTAGAGAAAAGAAAATAAATTGAGCTTTACCAACTAGATTTTCATAAGGAATGAAACCAACAGTACTTATAAACCTACTATCTTGTGAATTATCTCTATTGTCACCCATTACAAAGAAATGATTTTCTGGCACATTAAATAATTGGGTATTATCAGCTATACCATTGTCTGTTATGTCAAGTATATTGATCTCTTTATTAAAAAAATATTCATTATACATCCTAACTCTTTTATTGCTTGTTTTATTATCTGTATCTATAAAATCATTTAATTTTTTTCGTAAAATTTCTGATTCATTAATAAAAATAATACCATTGCGAATTTCTATTTTATCTCCCGGCAGACCTATTACTCTTTTAATATAATCAGTTCTATTATTTTCAGGAGTTTTAAAAACTACTACATCACCTCTTTCAGGTGCATTTAAAAATATCTTCCCGGGTATTAATGGTATTGAAAAAGGAAGAGAGTGTTTTGAAAAACCGTATGAATATTTTGAAACAAAAATAAAATCCCCAACTAGTAGATTGGGTTTCATTGATCCTGAAGGTATATTGAATGGTTCAAAAACAAATGATCTAATTAGTAAAGCTATAAAGATTGCTATAAATACTGATTTCAAATTACCAAAAAAACCATTTTTTTTTGCTTTAGTCATAAATGGTTACGTTTGCTAATGCATATTTTTTTTCATCAGAAAGTGAAATTTCAATTTGTGTATTTGAATTTTTATTCATATTTTTATAAATTTCTTTTGCTTTACCATGAAGTTTTATAAATGGTTTGCCATATCGATTATTTTCAACTTCAATATCTTTCCAAAATACACCTCTGGCTAAACCCGTGCCTAAGGCTTTGGCGCAAGCCTCTTTAGCAGCATATCTTTTTGCATATGACTCCACTGAATTTAATCTATTTTCTGATCTTTCTATTTCAGCAATACTGAAACATCTTTTTTTAAATTTATTTCCATATTTATCAATTACTTTTCTTATTCTGTGAATATCAATAATATCAATTCCATTACCATAAATCATATTTAACCTTTTAATCTCTCTAAAGAAGATACTTCCTTTTCCATTCTTAATGCTGCAATTATATTTTGTAAATGATTAGCGTCTCTTACCTCAATGTCTATTATAATCTCAAAAAAATCAGGTTTCCTTACTGAAAAAAGAATATTTGAAATGTTACCATTATTTTTTGCAATAACCGTTGTAACTTTTCCAAGACTTCCCGGTTTATTAAATAATACAACAACAATTCTTGCATTTGATACTGTCTCTAAATTACTTTGATTATCCCAAGAGATATTTAGCCATCTATCTGGAGCATCTTGATATGATGTAAGTGTGTCACAATCAATGGTGTGAACTGCAACACCAATTCCTGCAGTTACTATACCAACGATGCTATCTCCTTTTAAGGGAGAACAACAACCAGCCAAATGATATGACATTCCAGCAGTTAATCCTTTTAATTTTATAGGATTTTGAGTATTTTCATTAAATTTTGAAACTGGAATATAACTATACTCAGGATAAATTTTTTTAATTACAGAAAGTGCTGTAATTTCACCTGAGCCGATTAAGGCATATAAATCATTTATTGATTTATATTTATAATCATCCAATATTTTTTGTTCAGTAAATTTATTAAATTCATAATTTTCTTTTTGAAAATAATTTATTAATATCTCTCTTCCAAAAATTATATGTTCTTCTCTTTTTTTAAATCTAAAAAATCTTCTAAGTTGTGATTTAACTTTAGTTGTTACTGCAAATCTTTGCCAAAGAGGTGAAGGTTGTGAGGTTTCTGATGTAATAATCTCTATTTGATCACCATTTTTTAACATTGTTTTTAGGGGTTGTAACTTATCATTTATTTTTGCAGCTACACACTTATCACCGATTTGACTATGAATAGCATAAGCGAAGTCTATTGGAGTTGCATTTTTAGGCAATTCTATTAAATCTCCTTTAGGTGTAAATACAAAAATATCATTCTGGAATACTTTTAGCTTAGAATTTTGAATTAATTCATCCTGAGAAACTGAAGAGTTCATTGAATCAACTAAATCATAGACCCACTTATATTCTTTTGCATCTTTTTCTTTGATTTTTTTTGGATCTTTATATTTCCAATGAGATGCAATACCAAAATCAGCAATTTGATCCATAATATTTGACCTAAATTGAATTTCAATTTTTTTGTTTTTAGGCCCCATTACTGATGTGTGAAGAGCTCTATAACCATTTGATTTTGGGGCTGAGATAAAATCTTTAAATCTTCCTTGAATATATGGATATCGTCTGTGAATTATACCAAGACATCTATAACATTCTCTGGTTGAATTGGTAATAACTCTAAAAGCCATAATATCTGAAAGTTGTTCAAAAGAAATATTTTTATTTTTTATCTTATTCCATATTGAGTATGGAGATTTAATTCTACCCTCTACTTTACAAAATAAATCCTCTTGAAAGAAAATATTTTTTAAATCGTATCTTATTTCATCTATAATATTATCATCTTTTGATTTTAAATATTCCAATCTTTCGATAATTGTTTTTTTAGCATCAGGATTAATCACTTCAAAAGAAATATCCTCTAACTCATCCTGCCATTCTTTCATGCCTAATCTTTGAGCTAAAGGAGCAAAAACTTCTAATGTTTCTAAAGCAATTTTTGTTTTTTTATTTGTATCTTTTATAAATTTAATTGTTCTCATATTATGTAATCTATCAGCTAATTTTACTAAAATTACTCTAAGATCTTTAGTTGTAGCTAAAATCAATTTTTTGTAATTTTCACCAAATTTTTGATTTTTTACCTTCAATGAATATTTTTTTATTTTTGTAAGTCCCTCAACTAGTTCAACTATTTCAGAACCAAAATTTATATTTATTTCATTAATATTTAAATTTGTATCTTCTAAAGTATCATGCAGTAGACCAGCAACTATTGAATCAGCATCTAGCTTTATTGATGTTAAAATTTTAGCTACTTCTAATGGGTGAGTAATAAAAGGGTCACCAGATTTTCTCAGTTGGTTACTATGTGCTTTTTCACTAATTTTAAGAGCATGCTTAACTTTGATTTTTTCTTCAGGGCTAAGATAAGAAGTAATCAATTCTAGTTCTTTATGAATTTCTTTCACCATAAATAATTTATAATTATTTACTTTAATAAAATTTTACTTTTCTATAGATTTTATTCTTTATTTTCATCTGATAAGCTTGTAGGATTATCTTCCAAAACTACTCTAGATTCTTCGTCTTTTAATTTATCATTGCCTTCAGGTTGATCTTTGTTAGTATTATATACTTGATCTTCAACAATATTAGTTTCAATTTTTTCAGAAATATTAGTCTCACCTTCTTCAGAGTTATCATTAATACTATCTTCAATTTCACTAATGTCATCTTCGGTAAATGTACTAGTTTGATATTCTTCGATTAAATTATTCTTTAATTGTTCCTTTGTAAGAGTTTCATCAGCAATCTCTCTAAGAGCAATTACAGTGTTTTTGTCATTATCTATATCTACTGTTGGTTTTTCTCCAGAATATAGTTTTCTAGCTCTATTAGATGCTATCAATACTAATTCAAATCTGCTGGGAAATTTATCAATACAATCTTCAACAGTTATTCTAGCCATGAAATGGCTTATAGTGATCAAATTTTAAAAGTAAATAGTTAATTTTTTTTTAATAATCTTTGTTTTTTTAAGTTCCAATCCCTTTTTTTTATAGACTCTCTTTTGTCTATTATTTTCTTACCTTTTCCAATTCCGCAAGATAGTTTTGCTATACCCTTTTCAGAAAAATATAATGAAATCGGAACTATAGAATAACCACCTTGTTTTATTGATCCAGAAATTTTGTTAAATTCTTTCTTTTTTACTAATAATTTTCTGTTTCTATTTGGGTCATAATTATTGTCACTTGAATTTTGATATTTTTTTATAAAAGAATTTGAAAGCCAAAGTTCACCATTTTGTTCTATTATATATGAACCTCGTATCGACCCTGTATTAATGCGTAAAGATTTTACTTCAGAGCCAGTTAATACAATTCCTGCTTCTATTTTATTGGTAATTGAAAAATTATAATTAGCTCTATTGTTAGAAGCTACTATTTTCATTTATAAAAGATTTAGTTCTTGAAGGCATCTTTTAACTACTTTTTTTGTATTTTCTTTTATTTCAGAAAGTGGAAGTCTCGTATTTTCATTACATAAACCAAGTAACGATGCTGCATATTTTACTGGTCCAGGACTAGACTCTATAAATAAAGCTTCATGTAATGAAGATAATTTCAGATTAATTTCTTGAGATTTTATAATGTTACCTTTTTGCCAAGCAGAATGCATTTCTGAACACAACTTAGGAGCTACATTAGCTGTTACCGAGATACAACCACTACCACCTTGAGCAAGATAAGCCAAAGCTGTTCCATCCTCTCCAGATAGGTAGCAAAAATTATTTTGCATTTTTTTCCTTGTTAGTAGTGGTCTAAATAAATCATTTGTTGCATCTTTGACACCAATTATATTTTTCACTTTTGATAATTCAATCATTGTATCAATTGACATATCAACAATTGATCTACCAGGAATATTATAGATTATTATTGGAATATTAGTTTCATCAGAAATTTTTTTAAAATGCTCATATAATCCAGACTGAGTTGGTTTATTATAATAAGGAGTTACAATTAAAGCTGCATCAGCTCCAGATTTTTCAGCGTGTTTAGTATATTCAATAGCTTCAAGTGTATTATTTGATCCAGTTCCAGCTATAACAGGAATTTTTTTATCTGCAATTCTAATTGTTTCTTCTATTATTTTCTTATGTTCATCATGTGACAACGTAGGTGACTCCCCAGTTGTACCACATGGCACCAATCCATTAGATCCATTATCAATGAGGTATTTTAAAACTTTGCCTAAAGAATCATAATCAACATCGTTGCCATCAAACGGAGTTATAACTGCAGGTATACTTCCTTTAAACATTTTATGTGGCGGAGAGAGAGGGATTCGAACCCTCGGAAGGAATTACTTCCTTCGCAGGTTTAGCAAACCTGTGGTTTAAGCCACTCACCCATCTCTCCTGTTCAAGTTTCGTTATCACTATGATCTTTTCATAATAAAATTAACCAACGATTACAACAAATAATCTGTATCCCAAATTGATTTATCTCTTCACTTTGTTGGTAACTTTATATCATGGGATTAAGTGAGATTATATAATAAAGTGATACATATGGGAACCACCGGTTTTATGTGCTAATATCCTAACCTAATGGGATTTACTTACCTCGTAAATAATCCTAAAAGTATTCGGAATTATTTACAAAATCTGATTACTAATTATCGTGAACTGAGTTATTTACTTATTGAGTAACAAAATTTTGCTTATAAGTATTACACAAGTTTCAAGTAGAGAAGGGGTTATAAATGATCTTAGCCAAATTTTATAATTTATCTCTTATATCTATAAATGAACCATTATCTAAATCTTTAAAATTTATAATATTTTTAAAAATATATTTTGCTACTTGCTCAGTGCTATTTAATTTTTTATCTTTATACAGCTGATGAAAAATTTTAAGAGATTTAAATTCTCTTTTATTGATTTTTCTGATTTTTGTTTGCATTTCTGTATCCATCGGCCCAGGGTTAATATTAATAAATTTAATTTTTTTGTAATCTTTGGAATATGAATCGAGTAAAAATTTGAAAGAACTTTTTGAAACAGTATAATTTAGCCAGCCTTCTTTAATATTTAATGCGGCCCCTGAAGAAATGCCAATAACAAGTCCTAGTTTAATTTTTTTATTAAGAAAGTAATCTATTATGATCTTATTTGAAATGAAATTTATATTTAAACTTTTTTGAATTTCATTTAATGAAATATCCTTTGTTTTTTTTATTTTACCTAAGATTCCTGCATTTAATATAATTATATCAATTTTTTTTATAGAAGAAAAAACCTGTAATTTTTTTTTTAATTTAGGAATATTATTAAAATCAACACTATATATATTGTCAATATTATTACTTTTCTTAGTTAAACCATATACATCATATTTAGAACTAAAACACTGATATAAATTTTTTCCTAGTCCTGAATTTATACCGGTAATAAAAATTTTAGATTTATTCATATATTTTATTAAAAGTTGTTATGTTAAAATTATTTTTTTCATATTTACTAAGTTTTTTACAAAAAAAAGTAAATTTTTTTAAATCAATTTTTTTATTATAAGCTGCATTAGCATATAAATTTGAAACTCCTAATTTTCCAGTAACAAAACAATAAATATTTTCTTTCACATATAATTCTTTTTTATATTTATCTATGAATTCAGAAATCAAATTATAATTTTTACTAATTATTTGCTCAGTTCTTAAATTTCCTCCACCTCTACCAATACCAAAAATAGTGCTGTCAAAAAGATCATAATTATTATTTTTACAATATACATAATTTGAAAATGCACGACCTATATTGTCATGGAAATGAAAACCAATATTTTGCTTCAATTTAGAAACATTTCTAAAAATCACATTCCTCTTTTTATTATTAGTATTAAAATCCAGATTACCATGAGTGTCAGCAAAATATAAAAAATCAGAATTACAATGTGTTTTTAAATAATTACATATTTTAATTATTTCATTATTATTATAATTTGAAAAATTAAATATATTAAGTGATATTTTTAATTTAGAAAAATCTTTTAATTGATTTATAAATTTAACTGAATCTTTAAAATCTTCTAACCTTGAAGTTACTCTTATTAATGAAACTATCCCATGTTTTTTTTGAGGAAAATCATAAATATTTTTTGTTGAATAATGAAAATCTGCCATCACAGAAATTTTTTTATTACTTTTTTTCTTATATTTTTCTACTCTTTGTAAATTTAGATTATAAAATTTATTTTCGCTTTTATTTTTTTGTTTCCAATAACCTAATTCAATAAAATTAAGAGGTAATTTATTTGTAAGAGATATATATTCATTAACAAAATTATCTTTCCAATTAAAATTATTTTGAAAACCACCATCTCTAAGAGTGCAGTCTAAAATTTTAATTCTTTTTTGCATGATCTCTTGCCATTAATAAATCTTCGTGATAATTTATATCAATTGACTCTGGATATTTAATTTCATAGTAATAATGTTTCTTAGAATATCTAGACTTATATTTTAAAAAAATTTTTTTTGTAAATATAAAAAAAGCTCCATTAAGAAGTATAACAGGGTTTAAGTCTTGAGTTTTATTTACAATCTTTTCATTAAAATTTATTCTACTATACTTTTTTTTATTCTTTAACAGTCCAAATTCATAATGAAGGGTTGCTGCTGATACACTATCATATCCTTTCCTTAAATATTCTATAGCGTTATATATTGTATTCTTTTTTATAAATGGGGATGTGACATGAGTTGTAACAATAATATCATTATCATTACAATAATTATCTAAAAAATTTTGAATTAGTAAATATACTGGACTTATTTTAAATTTTTTTGATTTTTCAAGCTCAATATATTTTTTGTCCCTTTTATAGCAAACTATATTTTTTTTGTTTAATTTATTAATATGATTGAAAATTTTATCACTATCAGTATCTATATATAAATTTTCTTTAATAAGTTGATTAACTAAATTCATATATAATGGCATTTTATTTAAAGTTCTGAAATTTTTATTTTTAATCCTCTCAGAGTTTTCTTTAATTATTATGAAAAATTTTATTTTATCTTTACTTAGACTCACAAAATGTAACTATATATTTTCTGTCTCTTATTGGATCTAATTCAACAATAAATATGGATTGCCATTTTCCAATATTAAGCTTTCCATTTTTAACAGGTACAGTAACTGAGTTGCTAAAAAATAAGCCACGCATATGAGAAAATGCATTTATTCTTTCATCAACAGGAACATCTTTCCTTATGGATATTAAATCATGTAGATACCTTCTATTATCTGGTTTTTGTTTTGGAAATGTTTTATCTAAAAAAAATCTAATGTCTGCATGTAGAAGCGTTTCATCTTCTGTAATGTGAACAAAAGATGTTGTATGTTGGCTAAAGATATTGACTAAACCGGTTTTATTCCAATTTGCTACCTTTTCTTGAATAATCTCTGTTATATTATTGAAGAGTTTAAAGCTTTCTTTAATTGAGATTTCTTCCATCATATTGATTAATACCTTTAACTTAAAAAAAAAATAAAATAAAGAAATTAATAGATATAATAATGCAATCAAAACACACTAAAATTATAGTAACTGGCCTTCCTGGGAGTGGTAAAATAATAATTATTAAATCTTTAGATGGCCACTCAAATATAATCTCGATACCCACACATGATAAACTATTATCACCATTCTTTGAAAGGGACTTAAAAAATATTAAGAAAGCATCAGATGCTTTTTTTGGAGATATTTCTTTAAATAATAATTTTAAAAAAAAATATATTAAATTTAGAAACAAGAAATTGAATTTTATAATATCTCCATATTTTATTAGATATCTACTTTCTTTATCAGGCTATTACATTACAGAACAATTTTCTTTTTTTAAAAGAATAACAGATGATTCTTCTAATGATGCAAAAAAAATAGAAAATTTTAATTTTGATTATTATCAATATGAAAGACTATGGAAAGAAAAAATTTTAAATTCAAATGAAGATTTAAGTGTTGAGAATTTTATTGATGTATTTTTGAAGTCTTACTACATGAGTTGGAAT
>CACHAQ010000005.1 GCA_902577905.1 uncultured Alphaproteobacteria bacterium | reverse complement strand
AATTTCAATAAAATTATTAACTTAAATGTGAGCAAAATTGAAAAAAAATTCATAAATAAATATTCAAAAATTTATAATTTAAATAAATTTTATGAATAAATTAGTTGCCATTACAATTGGGGATATTAATGGGATAGGTATTGATATTCTGATTAAAGTTTGGAAAGAAAATAAATTAAGAAATTTTATTTTACTTACAAATATTGATATATTAAAAAAAAGTCTTCATAAAAGAAAAATTAAATTCCAATGTAATCTTATCAAAAGAAAAAAAGATATTAATTATGTTAAAAATAAAATTAATGTTTTTTCTTATGATGCAAAATCACCAGAAGAAAATACATATAAATCTTTAAAATTTGGTTATGATTTTTGTATAAATAAAATATGTATTGGTATGATTACTTTACCAATACGTAAAGATTTAATTAAAATTAATATAGATAATAAATTTATTGGTCATACAGAGTTCTTTAAAAACATTGATAAAAAAAAATTTGCTAATATGATTTTATATCATAAAAAAATTATTGTATCACCATTAACAACACATATTGCGATAAATAAGATTAGTAAAGCTATTTCAAATAAAAAATTTTTATATAATCAAATATATAATTTAAATGAAAGTATGAAAATTGATTTCAATATTGTTAAACCAAAAATAATAATATCTGGTTTAAATCCTCACGCAGGTGAAAATGGCAAAATTGGAAATGAGGAAAAAAAATTAATTATTCCTGTTATTAAAAATCTCAAGAATAATGGTATAAATATTTATGGACCATATTCAGCCGATAGCATTTTAATTAAAAAAAATTTAAATAAATTTGATTGTTTTATATTTTTTTATCATGACCAAGCATTAATACCTTTTAAATATATTAGTCAATTCTCTGGTGTGAATTATACTGGTAATTTAGAAATAATTAGAACTTCGCCAGATCATGGGACGGCTTATAACTTAGTTGGTAGTAAAAACATTTCAGATAAGTCTATTCTTAATTGTTATAAATTAATAAAAAAAATTCATAAAAATAGAATGCTTCATGGAAGCGCCTAAAAAATCTCTAAGTCAAAATTTTTTAAAAGATAAAAATGTTTCTAATAAGATTGTAAATCAAGTTAATATAAAGAATAAATTTATTCTTGAAATTGGTCCAGGTTATGGTTTTTTAACAGATAATATTTTAAAAAAATGTCCAAAAAAAATTTTTTTGATAGAAAAAGATAATAATTTAAAAGAATATTTATATAAAAAATATAAAAATAATAAAAAGATCAAAATAATTGGAAATGATATACTTAAAACAAATCTAAGAGAATTTAAAAACTTAATTATCGTATCAAATTTACCCTACAACGTAAGCTCAAAAATTATTTTACATTTATTTAATTTTAAAGAAAGTATAAGTGAGATGATATTTATGATTCAAAAAGAAATGTCTATTAAATTTGATTACAAGTTACCAAAAATGAACAAATATAAATTTTTAACCAAAATTGTATCAAATTATACTAGATGTTTTGATGTTTCACCAAAAGTTTTTTTTCCACAGCCAAAAATAAAATCTACTATAGTTAAGTTTCAGTTTAATAAAAAAAAAGTTGATTTAAATAAAGCAAATAATTTTTCTAAATTAATATTTAAAAATGTAAGAAAGAAAATAAATAATAATATTAAAATTAAATTTAACAATAAATTATTAGAAAAAAGAGTTAGTCAACTAAACATTGATGAATTGTTAACTATTTATGATCTTTTTTAGTTTAGATTTTAGAAATTTTTTTTGCTTAGTTATCAATTGATGGTATTCAATTATTTTCTTAATTTCATTAACAGTATTTTGAACTTTTTCATTAATAAGTACATATTTATATTCATTATAGTGATTCATTTCATCAATTGCATAGGACAGCCTTAAACTTATTTCCTTTTTATTTTCTCTACCTCTTTTAATTAATCTTCTTTTTAATTCAGACTTGGATGGTGGTAAAATAAAGAAATCAATAATATCATTTTTATTATAATTTTTTCTAATTTTTCTTGCACCTTTCCAATCTATATCAAATAAAATATGTTGATTGTTTTTTTTTGATAAAGATATATTTCTAAAAGGAGACCCATATAGATTATTAAAATTTTTTGCAGTTTCAATAAAAAAGTTCTTCTTTTTTAATGATTCAAACTCTTTTTTACTTATAAAATAATAGTCTTTTCCGTTTATCTCATTCAGTCTTTTACTTCTTGAGGTAAATGAAATTGATAAATTAATATTATTCATTTTTTTAATTAACAATTTGCATAATGTAGTTTTTCCTGCACCAGATGGAGATGAGATTATTATTAATTTACTATTTTTTCCTGTACTCATTTAACTTATTTATATGTTCTTTATATGTTTTTGAAAATATGTGTTTATTTAAAGAATAATTAAAAAAATAAAACAAAAAATCATTTTTATTATTCATAAATAAAATATCTAAAGTTTTTTTACCAACATATGATATTGGCTCTGGAGGCAAACCTTTGTTTAAATAGGTATTAAAAGGGTGATCTGTTTTTAAATCACTTATTAATAATTTTCTTTCTAAATCATAATTTCCATTTGTTATTGCATATAATACAGTAGCATCAATCTGTAGTTTCATATTTTGTTTCAATCTATTCAAAATTACTGAAGATATTTGTTTTTTATCCTCAGTATCCAAACCTTCTTTTTCAAGTAATGACCCAATAATCATAAGTTCTTTTTCAGAATAATTAATAAAAAGACTATTATTTTTATATTTTAAAAAATAATTTTTTTTTACTGCCTCTAATTCTTTTATAAAACTATCAAAGCTAGTATTTTTCTGAAAAAAATATGTATCTGCAATTATTTTGTGATAAGGTATAGAATTAAAATCTGAAAAAAATTTTGACAACTCTAAATCTAGCTCTTTTTTATTCCATCCCTCTATAATAGTAATTTTTGATAATATATTACTTGGCTTAGAGATAATATTTAAGAATTCAGTCAATGAAATCTCATTTTGAATATTAAAATCACCGTAGTGATAAAAATTTTTATTAATCTGATTACTTATTTTTAAAAATATTTTTATAATAATAACATTAAAATCAGTCAAATTGAGAATATTATTATGTAAAATGTTTTCTATACTTTCTCCTTTTGAAATACTAATCAAATTATTCTTTAATTCTAAACTTTTATTTAAAATGTAATAAATATGCAAAAAGAAAACAATTATTAGAATTAATATAATGGAACTAAATACTTTTAAATAATAATGCAGTGTTTGTTCCTCCAAATCCAAAAGAATTACTTAGCGCATATGTTATATTTTTTTGTAAAGGTATTTTAGGAACTAAATTAATATTAGTAGTTTCAATGGGATCATTTAAATTCAGTGTTGCTGGCAAGATATTATTTTTTAATGCCATAATTGAAAAAATTGACTCTACACTTCCCGCTGCACCTAGCAAATGACCTATTGATGACTTAGTTGAACTAACAAAAATTTTATGTTTGAACAATCTTGAAATCGCATTAAGTTCAATTTCATCTCCTTTTATAGTTGAAGTACCATGAGCGTTTATATAGTCAATTTTATCTGAATTCATACCAGCCATATCAAGAGCAGCTTTCATGGCTCTGTATCCTCCATCTCCATCCTCAGCTGGTGCAGTTATATGATGCGCATCTCCAGACATTCCATAACCTATTAATTCCGCATAAATTTGTGCTCCTCTTTTTTTTGCATACTCCATTTCTTCAAGAACAACAATTCCTGCTCCTTCTCCCATCACAAAACCATCTCTGTTTTTATCCCATGGTCTAGATGCTTCATTTGGTGTATCATTAAATGATGTACTCAAACTTCTAGCGGCACAAAAACCAGCTATACCTAATTTACACACAGCTGCCTCTGAGCCACCTGCTATCATAACATTTGCAGCACCACGTTTAATTAATTCACCGGAATCACCAATTGAGTGCGCTCCTGTTGCGCAAGCAGTTACAACTGAATGGTTTGGTCCCTTAAAACCATATCTTATTGAAATTTGACCAGATAATAAATTAACCAAAGATGATGGTATAAAAAAAGGGGATAGTTTTCTAGGTTCTTTATTATTTATTGTTAAAGATCCTTCATAAATAGTTTCAAGACCACCTATACCTGATCCAACAGAGACTCCAATACTCAATTTATCTTCTTCAGTTATATCTTTTAGCCCAGCATCTTCTATTGCCATTTCTGCTGCAACTAGTCCATATTGTATGAATCTGTCATTTCTATTTATATCTCTTGGTTCTAAAAAAGACTTTTCATTAAAATAATACTCGTCATCAGGATTATTACCTATATATCCAGCTATTTTAGCTGGCAAATTAGAGACATCAAAATGATTAATTTTTTTGATACCAGATTTAGCTTCAATTAAATTATGCCAAGATGTATCTTTATTGTTACCTAAAGATGTGAGTAAGCCCATACCAGTAACAACAACTCTTCTCATAAAATTAATTCTAAAGTTTATTTCTTGTTTTCGATATAATCTATTGCATTTTGAACAGTTTGAATAGTTTCAGCAGCATCATCAGGTATCTCAATTCCAAATTTTTCCTCAAAAGCCATAACCAATTCAACTGTATCCAAACTATCAGCTCCTAAATCATCAATAAATTTAGCTTCTGGAACTACTTTTGCCTCGTCAATACCCAAATGATCTACAACAATTTTTTTTACCTGATCTTGAATTTCACTCATATTTTTCTCCTTATAATTTCTTTTAGATTATTTTTTGAATGTATGTCAACAAATTAAACCATCAACATTCCACCATTAATATGAAAATTTTGACCTGTAATATATGCAGAATCATCTGAAGATAAAAAAAATACTAGATTGGCGATATCCATGGGGTTACCAAATCTCATCATAGGAATTCTAGATAAATAATTTTTCTTTTGATCTTCATTTAAATTGTCAGTCATTGAAGTAGAGATGAAACCAGGTGAAATGATATTTACATTGATGTTTCTTCTTGCAACCTCCAGAGCTATTGATTTGTATAGACCTACAAGACCAGATTTTGAAGCAACATAATTAGCTTGACCTGGGTTACCAGTTGAACCAACAATTGAAGATATCCCTATAATTTTGCCATACTTGTTTGAGAGCATATTTGGTAATAGGGATTTAATAATTTGATAATTAGAATTAAGATTTGTTTGTAATACTTCATTCCATTGATCATTTTTCATTCTAAAAATTAGATTATCATGAGTCTTCCCAGCATTATTTACGATGATAGAAATATCTTTATGCTCTTTTGATATTTTATCTAAGGAGTTTTGAACATTTTCTGAATTTGATAAATCAATTTTATAATAGTAATGCTTATCTCCATATTGTTTCTTTAGTTGCAAAATCTTATCTTCAGAAGAAGATGATAAAACAAGTATAAAATTTTCATCAACAAATTTTTCACAAATAGCTGCACCAATCCCGCCAGAAGCTCCAGTTATAAAAATTTTTTTATTTATAGTCATTTTATTAAATATCTGAAATATTATTTATTGAAATAATATCAAAATTATTAGAGATTCTCTTTATTAATCCACTTAAAATCTTATTTGGGCCCATTTCAATAATTTTGTTTTCACCTAAATCTTCAAGTTTTTTTATACTTTGTGTCCAATTAACTCTGTTGGCCATTTGATTTTGTAAATTTATTTTAATATTTTTGTTTTCACTATGAACATTTGCGTCATAATTAGAAATTATTTTTATTTTGCTATCTTTAAAAATTAGATTTTCAATATCGTTTGATAGTTCTTTCTGAGCTTTTATCATATATTTACTATGAAATGCTGCAGATACATTTAAAATTACAAATTTTTTAACACCATTATTTAAAAATATTTTTTCACTTTTTTTTATTTCATCAATATTACCTGAAATAACAATTTGAATAAGTGAGTTATCGTTAGCAATCTCTAAATTTAAATTATAATTATCTATTATATTTTGAATTGAATTTGATTCTAAGCCAATTAAAGCTGCCATTCCAGTATCATTAGGAGTAACTGCTTTATTCATTAAATCTCCTCTTTTTTTTAGTATCAAGCTGCAATCTTTTAAACTAATTCTATTACTGCAGGCTAATGCAGTATATTCTCCAAGTGAATGACCCAACATTATATTAATGTTAACACTATCTATATTTTTCTCAGAACAAAAAACTTTAAAAATAGTATAAGAAGCAGCAAAGATTGCAATTTGCGTGAATTGTGTTAAATCCAATTTGTTATCAACGTTATCAAATATAATGTTTCTTAAATCAATTTTAGTATAATCTTCAATCTCTTCAAAAATTAATTTGGCTATTTTAAAATTATCGTAAAAATCCTTTACCATACCTGCTGATTGGCTACCTTGGCCGGGAAAAACTATAGACGTCATTAGTACTTGATTTATTTTAAAATTTTAATATATGCAACATCAACTTCTCTTATATTTAAAAATATAAGATTAACCACGGAGTTTTATGAATAAATTTGAAGTTGTAATTGTTTTAAATCCTGAATTAGCAACAAATAAGCTTAATGATGAAATTGATATGTTTAAATCTAAACTTGAAGTTCACTCTGCTAAGATAATAAATGAAGAAAATTGGGGTCTTAGGGATTTAAGTTACAGTATTAACAAATTTAAAAAGGCTTTTTACAGATTTTTTCAGATAGAAACATCAAGTTCTATAGTTAAAGAAATCAACAATGAGTTGAATCAATCTGAAAATATAATTAGGTATATTTTTATAAAGGTTAAAAATCACCAAAATCTTCCAACAAAGTTAAATAATGAGAAAAAATAAATTTAACAAAAAAAAAGACGAGAGGTCTAATTCACCTTTTGAATTAAAAAGGAAATTTTGTCCTTTTAGTCAACCTGGGTCACCAGAAATAGACTATAAAGACATTAGACTGCTAAATAGATATTTAACTGAAAAAGGTAAAATTATACCTAGTAGGATTACAGGTGTTTCTAGAAAGAAACAAAAAGAATTAGCTAGAGCTATTAAAAGAGCTCGATTCTTATCATTAATTTCTTATACAAATAAAAATATTCAATCATGAAAGTAATTTTAACGACAAACATTAAAAAATTAGGAAAAATTGGAGACAAAGTGTCAGTAAAACCTGGTTACGCCAGAAATTATTTATTTCCTAATAATATGGCTCTAAGAGAGAATAAAAAAAATGCTGAATATTATGAAAAAATTAAAGATGATATGAAAAAAAATGAAGAGATTAAATTTAATGATGCTGTAAAGTTGATGGAAGAAATAAAGAAATTAAAAATTATATTTAAGAAAGAAGCAGATGAAAAAGACCAATTATATGGATCTATTTCTAAAAAAGAAATAATAGATTTTCTTTTAGATAATAAATTGAAAGTCAAATCCGATGATGTAATAATAAGAAATCAGATTAAATCAATTGGTGAACATATAATAGAAATTAATCCATATGAAGGTATTAACGAAGAATTTCCAGTAATAGTAAATAAAAATTAGTTTATTCACATTATTAATATCTTATTAACTAAATTTTATCTGTTGTTCTTGTTGATCTTTTTTAGATAGTTTATTCAATATTGATGTCATTTGAGTTAGTAGATTCAAACCAGAGTATAGTAAATAATGATGATTTATTTTCAAATACTGAAGCAGAATTAGCCTTAATAGGTTGTATTCTTTGGGATAATAGAAACTATGAAAAAGTATCTGATTTTCTAAATGAAAATCATTTTGTAGATGAAACAAATAAAATAATATTTACCACAATAAAAAATTTATTAGATAAAAATATTTTAGTTTCACCAATTACTCTAAAAAATTATCTTCCGGAGGATAAGAATAATTTAAATAAGGTAAATTATTTAAATCAAATCAAAGATAGTGCACCATCTACACAAAATACTTTTAACTATGCTAAAATAATATATGACTTATATGTTAAAAGAAATTTAGTTGGTATTGCTCATAATATAATACAAGAAACTAATTCTAATAATAATAATGTTGTTGAAAATTTGATAGAGAATGCTGAAAATGATCTCTATAATTTATCTCAAACAGGAAATTCAGATAGATCATTTATAAATTTTGGAAATGCTCTTCAAGGTGCCGTTGATATTATAAGTGAAGCTTATAAAAGAGATGGTAAAATTGCTGGAGTACCAACTGGCTTTAAAGATTTAGATAATAAATTAGGCGGTCTACATAAATCCGATTTAATAATAATTGCAGGCAGACCTTCAATGGGAAAAACAGCCTTAGGAACTAACATAGCATTTAATTGCGCAATTAAATATCTAGAAGAAAAAGATGAATTTCAAAATAAAAAAATTGTAGATGGAGGTAAAGTTGCTTTTTTTTCTCTTGAAATGTCATCAGAACAATTGGCAACCAGAATCTTAGCAGAACAAACAAAAATTTCTGGAGATAAAATGCGTAAAGCTGAGCTTAACAAACAAGATTTTAATAAAATTGCTAAAACCTCATCTGAGTTAGAAAACTTAAACTTAATAATTGATGACAACCCAGTACTAACAATTCCAACTTTGCGATCAAGGGCAAGAAGACTTAAGCGTCTACATGATATAAATTTAATTATTATAGATTATCTACAACTAATGTCAGCATCATCTAACAATAGAAATGATGGAAGAGTTCAAGAAATATCAGAAATAACCAGGGGATTAAAATCAATTGCAAAAGAATTAAATATTCCTGTGGTTGCTTTATCTCAATTATCAAGACAAGTGGAACAGAGAGAAGATAAAAGACCTCAATTATCAGATTTAAGGGAAAGTGGAACAATTGAACAAGACTCTGATGTTGTAATGTTCATATATAGAGAGAGTTATTATTTAGAAAGATTAGAACCAATTAGAAAATCTGAAGAAGATGATATGAAATACAATGAAAGAGTATCAAGATGGCAACAGCTGACTAATGAAAATTATAATAAAGCAGAAATAATTATAGCAAAACAAAGACATGGACCAATTGGATCAATAAAAATGCACTTTGATGCAAATTATACAAAATTCAGTGACTTAACTTCAAAAGATTATGATAATATTATCGAGTGATTAAAGAAAGTGGTATCTTAAATATAAACACAAACAACTTAATTTATAATTATAATTTTTTCAAAAAATTAAAGAAAAACTTAATTGTTGCCCCAACAATTAAAGCAAATGCATACGGTTTAGGAGATAAAAAAGTATTTAATCTATTTTTAAAGAATAGCTGTAAACATTTTTTTGTTGCTACATTAGATGAAGGTTTAAAATTAAAAAATAAAGATAAATTAATAAATATTTTTATTTTAAATGGATTACAAGACTACAATTTAAAAAGATTTTTTAATTCAAAGCTTATTCCAGTTATTAATAGTATAGAAGAATATATTAGAATCAAAAATTCTGGATTAAAATTTGCTATTCATGTCGATACAGGAATAAATAGATTGGGAATTCCAATAGAGAAAACAAAAGAAATAGATTTTAAAAATAAAAATATACAATTAATTATAAGTCACTTATCTAGTGCTGATGAATATAATAATGATTATAACTTAAAACAAAAGAAAATTTTTACTAGATTAAAAAATAAATTTAATAATAATAAAATAATTTTTAGTTTAGCTAATTCTCATGGCGCTGTTTTAAATAAATCATATTTATATGACATGATTAGGCCAGGAATTGCTATTTATGGAGGTTTTGAAAATAAAAAATTAGGTGAAAGAATTAAAAATGTAGTTAGTTTAAAAGGAAAAATTATACAAATTAAATATATTAAAAAAAACCAATATGTTGGTTACAATAGAACATATAAAACAAAAACAAAAATTAAAGTTGCCATTGTTGGTCTTGGATATGAGGATGGCATACCTAGATCATTAAGCAATAAAGGATATGTTTATTTTAAAAAAAATAGATTCAAGATAATTGGTAGAATTTCAATGGATACATTTACTGTAGATATTTCTAAATCTAGTCATGATTTGAATATAGGAATGTATTTGGATATTATAAATGACGAACATAAAATAGATAAATTTGCAAAAATATGCAAGACTATACCTAATGAAATTATGACCTCAATAGGTAAAAGAGTTTATAGAAAATATGAGTAAAAAATTACAAATCATTTTATTAATTTTTTTTATTGCATCATTAATATTTTCTAGTTTTTATATAAGAGATTTCAGAGTTGATGCATCTTCAGATAGTTTAGTATCACAAAATGATGAAGATTATAAGTATTTCTCATATTACCAAGATTTGTTTCCAACAAAAAATAGCTTAGTAATAGCAATCAAAAGTAATTCTAAAATTGATAGAGTTCTAATAGAAGAAATTAAAAAAATAAGTGAAAAATTATCTGATTTACCTGAAGTTTATTCTGTTTTTACTATTAATAAAGCCCCTATCCTACTTTTAAATAATACTAGTCTTATTGATTTAGCAAATAATAATTATGAAACAATATTGAATTCAAGTTTGCCATTTGAAGATATATTAAATGAATTCTCAAAAAGTCCAATTTATAGTGATCAAATCATTAATGAAAGTAAAAATATAACTTCTATAGTAATATTTCTTAATGAAAATAGTAAGGCAATTGATCTTAAAAATAATAAAAATTTACACTTAACTCAGGGTAAATATTACAAAATAAAAACAGAAATAGATAAGGAGAGAAATGAATTAATTGAAAAAATAAGAAACATTATTATTAATAGCAATCAATATTTTACATATTATTTAGGTGGAGTAGAAATGATATCTAGCGATGTTATTTCTTATGTAAAGAATGACATTTTTACTTTCAGTTTAATTGTTCTTTTAATTATAGTTTTAATTCTTTTCTTAATTTTTAGAAGAGTCAAATGGGTATTTGCTATTTTATTTACATCAATTAGTGCAGTTTATTTGTCAATAGGTTTAGCTGGTTTTATTAATTTTGAAATTACAGCAGTTTCAGCAAATTTCTTATCCTTAATGTTTGTTTTATCTATTTCTATGAATGTTCATATAATGAATAATTATTTACAAAGGGATATAAAAATTATTGAAAATTTTAAAATGATGTTTTGGCCTTGTTTTTATACCTTTCTAACTACAATTGTTGCTTTTGTGTCGTTAGTAATATCAGATATTAAACCTGTAATTGATTTTGGAATTATAATGATAATAGCATTATTAATAGTTTTAATTTCATCATTTGTAACCTTACCTCTAATTATTTCTTTCTTTTCAAAGAAGGAAAAAAGCTATTCTCTAAATTTGAGTTTTTTAAAATCTTTTTATCCATTTGCATATAAGAATAGTAAATATATTATTGGATTAAACATTTTAATATTTTTCATATCTCTATATGGAATTAACAATCTGAATGTTGAAAACTCATTTATAAAATATTTTAAAAAAAATACAGAAATTTATAAAGGAATGTATCTTATAGATAATGAATTAGGTGGAACTACACCATTAGACATTATTCTTAAATTCAAAAATGATGATCAAATTATTGATACATCAATAAAAGCTGAAGAAGAAGATGATTTAGAAATTGAAGATGATTTTTTCTCAGATGATCTGTTTGAAGAAGAAAATAATATCTGGTTCACAAATGAAAAAATTGGAACAATCAAATCTGTTCATCAATATTTAGAAAGTAGAATAGAAATTGGAAAAGTAACTTCAATTTATTCACTTATAGATACTGCAAATCAAATAAACAAAAGTGATTTATCAATGTTTGAATTATCAGTTTTATATAATGAAATACCTATTGATTATAAAACTGATTTAATTGATCCTTATCTAAATGTTGAAAAAAATATGATAAAAATTTCTACAAGAGTGAAAGATTCGAAAGATATTAAAAGAAATGATCTTATTAATGACATCAATTCTTTTTTATTGAATGAATTTGATAACTTGGAAGAATTTAAAGTTAACGGTCTATTAGTATTATATAATAACATGTTAAAATCTTTATTTAGCTCACAAATAAAATCATTAGGTTTTGTAATTTTAGCTATTTTTATAATGTTTATAATATTATTTAGATCTTTAAAATTAAGCATAATTGGAATAATTCCAAATATTTTTGCTTCAACTTTTATTCTTGGTTTAATTGGATTGCTTAAAATACCACTTGATATAATGACAATAACAATTGCAGCAATATCAATTGGTATAGCCGTTGATAATACAATACATTATATTTATCGTTACAAGGAAAATCTAAAGTTAAGTAAAAATCATAGTGAAATGATTGAAAAAACACATTTAACTGTAGGTAATGCAGTTTTGATTACATCTATTGCAATAACTGCAGGTTTCCTTACTCTTTGTTTATCAAACTTTGTTCCTACAATTTATTTTGGTCTATTTACTAGTTTAGCAATGATATTTGCTATGATAGGAGTACTAATTACTTTACCATCAATATTGAAATATCAAAAATGACTTTTTTAAACTTTGAATTAGTATTTTTCGATTATGTAGTATTAATTTTAACTGCATTAATTGTTATTTTTAGTTTCTGGAAAGGATTTATTAATTCTATATTAGGGTTATTAACATGGGTTGGTTCTGTGTTTGTAACCATATATAGTTATCAATATCTTTCAGATTTTTTAAATGAACAATTCTTAAATATTAATTTTTTACAAAGATTTGAACAGTTTGTAAGCGTTATAAGTATAATCATTTCAATACCAATAATTTTCTTAATTAGTTTATTTATATTAAAAAGAATAAGAAAATTTTTAAATAGTGACTTAGATAAACAAATTTTAGGAGTGATATTTGATAAATTTTTTGGAATCTTATATGGAATTCTATTTTCATATATAATTTATAGTAGTGTATTGTATTTAACTGATAATAATGATGTTGAAATATTGAAAAATTTTCATTTATTTTTTGTAGAAAATTCAAATATTCTTATGAAAATTTCTGAATATAATAATAATATTATTGAGAGTTATACGAGTACAGATCAATAATTACTAATCATAAGGGTTCTTAGATTTAGAAAATGAAATTTTTAAATTTCTACTTTTAATTTTAAAGAAATTATAAAAATTATTAAGCAAATATCTTTTATATGAATTAGAAATTTCTTTAGAAAAGTTTGAAAAGATTTTTATTGTTAAAGGATTTTTTGAAACCTGAGTACCATATTTAAATTTAACCTCTTTTCCATTTATTCTTGGATGAGAATTATTTTCAACAACATGGTTTAACCACTTATTAATTTGTGAAGTTGATATATTTTTATTTAATTCTAAAATAAGTTCACGAATCTTATTTTTTAAAAATAAAATATCTTTTTTATTTAGTGTTGAAATTGGTATAATAATTATATTTTTTGATTGAGAAAATTCATAATTAATATCTTTAATTAATTCATCAATTATCTTCTTTTTATTTTTTTTAACTAAATCAGTTTTATTAATTATAAATAATAAAATATTAGATTTTTTATATATTAAATTAAATATTTTTTTAGATTGAGTATCAAAGCCCTGCTCAATATCAATTAGAAAAATATTTAAATTAATTTCATTGATAATTGATAAAGTTTTTTTTGTGACATAAAAATCAAGACTATTTTTATCAATTTTATTTTTTTTTATTAAACCTGCAGTGTCTTTTATTGAATAGGTATTACCTTTAAAAATATATGAGGAAGAAACAATATCAGTTGTAGTTTTCGGTTGATTACTAACAATTGACCTCTCAAATCCAACTAATTTGTTTAAGAGCGTACTTTTGCCTACATTTGTTTTACCAAATAACCCTAAAGAAAAATCATAATTTACTAACTTATTATCTTTAGCATCATATTTTGATAAATAATTTAAAAAGCCATCAATACCTATATTATGTGAACATGAGATAAAAAAAATATTCTTAATACCAAGCTTTTCAATTTTTTTATCTTGTTTGAAATTATCATCCTTATTAATAATAACTAATATTTCCTTATTAAATTTTCTTAATTCATTTATTAAATCTTTATCTGTAAAGTAATTATCATGTTTATAGTCTATAACATAAACGAAAATATCTATTTTCCTAATTATGTTACTAACACTCTTTGTTACCAGATTTTTTTGATTAATTATTCCAGGTGTATCATATACATCAATATTACGATTTGATTTAAGAGGTGATACATGCCAATCTCTTGTTGTGCCAATTGTGTCATGAATTATATTATTATTTTTATTTGTAATTAAATTATACAATGATGTTTTGCCTACATTTGGCATACCTAAAATTAATATATTCATTTTAATAAATGTAAGTAATGCCTTTTTCAGTACTTATAAAAATTTTATTTTGATAATTATAAACTTTATTTATATTTTTGATTTTGAGATTAATAGTTTCTTGTATTTCAAGATTTTGATCAAAAATAATTATTTGCCCATCATCCATAAATAAATATATATTTTTATTAATGATAAACGCATTTATTATTTTTGAATTTTTATTTAGTATTTTATTTATATTAATTCTTGAAAATAAATTGCCATTCTTAATATTATAAAATTCAATAAAATTTTCATTTTTTGAAATTAATGAATTATTAAATAAAATAGAAGAAAATGAATTATTAATTATAAAATCAACTAATATAAATTTATCTTCATTTATGTCATAAGTATGAAAGATATTTCCATCATCAAAATACACTAAAAAATTTTTATAAAAATGTATTTGATCACTTAGATTATTTAATGATGTGTTGAGCTCAATATTGTCAAAGTCTAAACTATGTTCCTCAAATAAATATGTATCTAATGACTTAAATTCACTATTGGGAAGTATAAAAAAAACAATGTTATAATAATTTAAAATTTTTCCACCTGATGATTGAATTATATTGCTTGATTTAAAATCTTTTTCAAAAATTATATCTCCATTAAAGATTGATAAAAAAACTATTTTTTCAGGATATAATATTATTAGGTAGTCATCATGTATTTTAACTGGTGTATTTAATAAATCTTTATTTTTAAATATCCAAAGAACTTTCCCTAATTTATTAATTCTGACAACTTCTCCTGATATAAATGCAACAATAAAATCATTCTTGTAAAGTGAAAAGGATACAGGTATTTTTTTATCTTTATCTAAATCAATATTGATTTTTTCAATTAACTTTCCTGAATTCAAATCAAACTTTAGGAGATCCCCTTCTTTATTAATAGAGTAAATACTTTGATCAAGGTATATAACATTTATTGTATTATTGTTATTGTATTTAGCTTCATAGTTATTAATTTTAATTATATTTTGATCTTTATCTAAAAAATTATAATCAGATGCGTTATATGTATAATTATCAATTACATTATCTTCATACCGTTCAAAAAAACTAAGATCTAAACGATCTTCTGTTTCTAATTGAAAAGTATAATCATCATAGTCTATATTTTCATTATTTATTAATGATGAAATGGTATCCTGACATGAAATAATAAATATGAAAGATAAATAAAGCGAAATTTTACTTATAAAGCTGAAACTCATGAATCTTTTTCACTCTTTCTTTAACAGAGGTAGAAACTAAACTTGAATTAAATATTTCATTATATTTATCCAATGCTTTTGAATTATTTATATATTCAGATTTATTTAGATCAATTTCTGAAACGATTAATAAATATTCTAATTCTTTTTTAATTGAAAAATAACCATCCGACTCGTCACTAATGTTATTTATATAAATAGAGATATCATTTAAGTAATTATTGGTATTCTCTTCGTAAGACGCATTAATCATAGTGTATGAAGCATTAGCAGCGATAGAGGATTTATAAAGATCATCTAAATTTGATGAAGTAAGTAATTCTTTATACAATTCATTAGAGTATCCAAAGTTTTTATTTTCATTATTTTTCTGAATTAATTTTAATTTTGATAAAATAGAAAAAATATTGTCATCATCAATTAAGATTTCTAAATTACTTAAATCATTTTTATTTTCATTGATAATATCAAAAAAACTTATACTAGAATTTTTAATATCTTGAATTTTAAAATAATTATATGTTTGGAAACCAATAAATATAATTAGCAAAATTACTAAGGATATTATTAATTGTATGTAGTTTTTAAAAATAAAATTTTGTATTTTACTAAATAAATTATTATTTTTACTCTCTTCACTCATACTATTTCCACTTTATTGAACAACCAATACTATTTATTTGATTAGTTGGACCTACTCCCTCATTTTTGATTTTAATCATTGCATTGAAAAGATCTCTTTCAATATTTAAATTTAGATTTGCATTCATTACACCTGAGTCTATTCTACCTCTATATTTTAATTTAAGATCTTTATCAAAACCAAAAAAATCTGGAGTACAAACAGCATTATAATTTTTTGCCACATCTTGTGTTTCATCATAAAGATATGGAAAATTGAATTTATATTTATCAGAGAAAATTTTCATATTATCAAATGAATCATCGGGATAGTTAATTACATCATTAGACATAATGGCAATTGTATTTATTGAGTGCTCTAGTAACTCATCAGCATCTTTTTTTAATCTACTTGCAATTGCTTTAACATATGGACAATGATTACATATAAAAACAATAACAGTACCATTTAATCCTTTTGCATTATCTAAAGAAACCATTTCATCATCAATATTTTTAAGATTAAATGATGGTGCTAATACATCTAAATTATTATTTGGAGCATTTACAGGCATAAATTTTTGTTATATTCTTAATTTATGGGCTTAGTAACATCTAGTGCTTCAACTAACAATCACAATCTCTATTTTTCCAAAGATGAGCTAGCTAAAATCTTAAATATATATTCTAAAGGAGTCTCTAGTGGAGAATGGAAAGATTATGCTATTGATTTTAATAAAAATAATGCATTTTTTTATATATTTAAACATAGTCTAGCAGCTCCAGAATGCATTCTAAATAAATCACTAGAAAGAAAAAAAAGGAAAATTTTTTATAATTTAAAATCAAAAAATCAAAACAAGAAATTTGAAAGTTTAGACGCACTGATATCATCTTTAAATCGAAACATTTTTAAGTTAGTAAATTAAATATTAACTATTTTATTTTACATTTTGTATTATTAAACTTTATCTTTCTACGCTTTATTTTCTAATGGCCCAACCAGCAAAAATATTTTCAAGATAAACTACAATATAATATAAAAATATTCCCATAACAGCCAATGTGATCAATACTGCAAACATTAACGGATAATCTGCGCTAATTTTTCCACTATCAAACAAATGTCCTAATCCTTTTCCATGGGGTTCAATAATCTCCATCAAGTTAGTTCCAATAAAAGCGAGTGTTGTTGATACTTTTAATGCTCCAAAAAATTCTGGTAATGTTTTTGGTAAAGCAATTTTATAAAAAATCTCAAATTTATTCGCACCTAAAGATAAAAGTATGTCTTCATATTCTCTTTCCAAAGTTGACAATCCAATCGAAATTGAAACACAGATGGGGAAAAATGAAATAAGAATTACAATTATAATTGTATTCATATTGTGCATACCAACAAATATTAATGCAATTACTGGAACTACTGTTGCTTTAGGAATAGCATTAAAACCAACAAGAATAGGATATAAGCCTATTCTAATAGTTTTTGAAAATCCCATCAAAATACCCAAACTTAATCCTACAAAAACAGACAATATTAATCCTACAACAGTTCTCCAAAAAGTTTCCCAACCGTAAAT
The DNA here is from genome assembly GCA_902577905.1 of uncultured Alphaproteobacteria bacterium. Taxonomy (GTDB): domain Bacteria; phylum Pseudomonadota; class Alphaproteobacteria; order HIMB59; genus CACPNW01. The sequence continues at coordinate 73,523 of CACHAQ010000005.1, read as the reverse complement.
TAAAAAGAGATGTTTAAATTTCCAAAATGCTGGCCATAAATCTGAAGGGGAAGCCATTTTATAATTTGGCCAATTATTATACCAAACCAACAATTCCCATAACAAACAAAAAATTATAAGGCTAAATAAAGGTATAATAAAATTATTTATTCTAATCATTCTTATTCTGAGCTATTTCGATTTGATTTCTAAGTGTTGCAAGTAATTGTGATACTTCTGATGAATATAAATCAGAAATTTTTTTTTCTTCATTAAAATTAGTTTTAACGTCGTATTGTAATGAAGCTGGTCTTCCAGATAAAACAATTACTTGATCAGCTAAATAAACAGCTTCTCTTAAATCATGAGTTATTAAAATACATGTGAAGTCTCTTTCTTTTTTTAATTTGTGCATAACATCCCACAGATCTTCTTTTGTAAATGCATCTAGAGCTGCAAAAGGCTCATCTAAAATTAAGACCTCTGGGCTATGAACTAAAGATCTACAAAGTGAAACTCTTTGTTTCATCCCACCAGATAATTCGGATGGTAAATTATTTTCAAATTCTTCTAATCCCACTAACTTAAGCAGATCTAATGCATTCGATCTCTTTTGATTATAAGTCACATTTTTTGATACTATCTCAAGTGGAAGAATTATATTTTTAATTACATTTCTCCATTCTAACAAAACTGGATTTTGAAAAGCCATTCCTACAGTAGAAAGTGGGGATGTAATTTTTTTATTTGAAATAAAAATACTACCTTGAGTTGGTTTAATTAATCCACTGACTAATCTAGTTATTGTAGATTTTCCACAACCTGAAGGTCCAACTATAGCAGTAAATCCTTTTCTTTTAATTGATAGGGAAAGATCCTTTAAAACAGGAAGCATACCTTGTTTAGTTTCATATTGATGAGAAACCTTTTCAATATTGATATGCATAAGTAATGATTAGTATATGGGGTAGAAATAGTCTACCCCATAAAAAAATATTAAGGTAAATATTTATCGGTAAAAAATGATGAAATCTCTGGATCAGATGAGAATTCGTATGTTTCTGCTAACTGTCCTAAAGCTTTTTCCATTCTTGCAATGTCAATATTACCCATACCGTTTTCTTTTACGTAATCAGTATTAACATTTCCTTCTATTGCTAGTATTAATCTTCTAGTCTCTAAAGCTAAATCAGCAGCTGGATTTCGCTCAACCATGCTCTTCACTGCTTCTTCAGGATTTTTCATAGCATCAGTCCATCCTTTAGATACAGCTTTTAAAAAACCTTTAACTATTTCAGGATTTGCATCCGCATAATCAGTGTTAACTATTATGGCATTACCATATAATTCTAATCCATAGTTTGCCATCAACATAATTGATATATCATCCTCAGGAACACCAAGGCGAACTAAATTTAAAAACATTGAAAATGAAAACCCTGTTATAGCATCAACGTTTTTTTCAGCTAACATCGGTTCTCTTGTTGGGAAACCTACTGGCTCCACTGTTATATTATCAACATTAATATTATTTGCAGAAGCAAATGGTGGGAATTGTGCCCATGCACCATCAGGTGGTGGCGCACCAAGAATTTTTCCCTCTAAATCAGATGGAGTTGTAACACCAAGACTTTTTCTTCCAGCAATTGCAAATGGAGGTTTATCATAAACCATCATAACTGCCATAACTGGCGCTCCAGGATTTTGATCTAAGAATTTGATTAAACTGTTTATATCTGCAAAGCCAATAGGAAAAGCTCCTGTTGCAACTTTTGGAATTGCATCTAAGGATCCTTTACCTGCAGATATTTCAACTTCTAAGTTTTCTTCACCAAAATATCCTTTATCTATTGCATAGAAATAAGGTGCACTTGGCCCTTCAAATTTCCAATCTAAAGCAAAAGATATTTTAGTATTAGCAAAGCTATTGAAAGATAAGAGAACTGAAGTAATAAATATTAAAAATATTTTCATTTGATTATACCTCCTAATTTAAATTTGAGGTTAGTTTAAATGCGTCTTTTTAATAATACGATATAAGCAATTTAGTAATTCTTAAAATGCATAAATAAATCTTAAATTTAAAAATATAACAAAATCAATAATTTATATTATTCCCATTCAATGGTTCCTGGAGGTTTAGAAGTAAAGTCATATAACACTCTGTTAATGCCTTTAACATTATTAATTATTCGAGAAGATATTTCTTTAAGTTGAATATTTGAAAACATATAAAAATCCGCTGTCATTCCATCTACTGAAGTAATAGCTCTAAGTGAAACAGAGTAATTGTATGTTCTTTCATCTCCCATAACACCTACTGATTTTACTGGCAAAAGAACAACAAAAGCTTGCCAAATTTTATTATAAAGATTTTTCTCTTTTAGATACTCAATAAAAATATGATCTGCCTCTTGAAGAATTAAGATCTTTTTTTTATCAATTACACCAGGTATTCGGATTGCTAAACCTGGACCTGGGAAAGGATGTCTTAAAAGTAAATGTTTATCTATTTTTAATTGCCTTCCAACATTTCTTACCTCATCTTTAAACAATTCTCTTAATGGCTCCACAATTTTTAATTTCATTTTTTTTGGTAAACCCCCAACATTATGGTGACTTTTGATTTTAGCTGTAGGACCACCAAAAAATGGAATACTTTCTATAATATCAGGATAAAGAGTCCCCTGCCCCAAATAATCTACGTTTGTTATTTTTTTAGCTGCTTTATCAAAAACTTCTATAAATGTTTTGCCAATAATTTTTCTTTTTTTCTCAGGATCAGAAACATTTTTTAAATTTTTTAAAAAAATATTAGAAGCATTTATTTTAGTAAAGTTTTTGCCAAATTTTTTGGAAAATATTTTTGACACTTCGTTAGCTTCATTTTTTCTTAGAAGACCGTGATCAACAAAAATACAATAGAGATTTTTGTTAACGGCTTTGCTTAATAAATATGCAGTAACTGTGGAATCTACACCTCCAGATAAACCACAGATTATTTTTTTATTCTTAATTTCATTTTTTAATTCTGATACTTTATTTTCAATAAATTTTTGAATTTTGAATTTATTTTTTATAGTTACAATATTGAAAACAAAATTATTAATTATTTTTGAACCAAAATCTGTATGATAGACCTCAGGATGAAATTGAAGGCAATAAATTTTATTTTTATAATTTTCAATAGATGAAATAATTTTATTATTTGATAAAGAAGTTATTGAAAAAAGTTTTGGTATTTTATTGATATTATCTCCATGAGACATCCATACTTTGATTTTTTGCTTCTTAATTCCTTTAAATAAAAGTGATTTTTTTTTAATATTTATAATAGTGTGACCATACTCTCTATGCGTGGAACGTTTTACTACACCTTTCAAATTTTTTGTTACTAATTGCATTCCATAGCAAATTGCTAAAACTGGTTTTTTCATTTTTAAAATTTCTTGATTTAATTTAGGAGCATTTTTGTCTAGTACTGATCTAGGTCCTCCAGATAATATAAATGCCGATGGTTTGATTTCATTTAAAATTTTTTTTGTAATTTTATTAAAAGGATAGACAAGACAGAAGACTTCTAACTCTCTGATTCTTCTTGCAATTAATTGTGTATATTGTGATCCATAATCTACAATTAAAATAGTTTCTAATTTACTCTTCATGCAATCTAAATCCTCTTGATATTATAAATATTTCACTTGATTCTTGTCTTGATGATTTTGGCTTAAAATACTCAACTTTATCAAAAATTTTTTTAAGCATCTTTATAATTTCCTTTTCTTCCTCTCCCTTCCAAATTTTGAATACAAATGATCCTTGTTTTTTTAATATTATTTCTAATCTGTCTATAACTTCATATATTAATTGACATATCCTGAGATGATCTGTTGATTGATGACCGGTTGTATTAGGAGCAACATCTGATAAAACCAAATCAAATTTATTTTTTAAATTAGTAAAATTATATTTTAAAAAATCCTCTCTATAGAAAGCTATACTTTTATTATTAATTTTCATATCTAATAAATCAAAACAGGTTATATTAGTTTTTGAATTGTAATTTAAGATGACTTGAGTCCAACCTCCTGGAGAAGATCCAAGCTCTAGTATTTCTCTAGATTGCTCAATTATTTTATATTTTTGCTCAATCTCTTCTAGTTTAAACGCAGCTCGATTTATATACCCTAACTGTTTAGCTTTCTTTACAAACTGATCATTTTTTTGTCTATTAACCCAGTTTTTTGATTTCATAAAAGATAATAAAGTTAACAAAAAATTGTTTTTTAGTAACTTTAATATATATGACATGTACGATATTTAATGAAAAGATCAATATTTATAGCCTTCATAATACTTGCCACTGTTGTTGGATGGATTGGTTCTGGTCAATTTACAAATAATGTTGTTGCGCAAGACGAAGATACAGAAACTAGCACTGAAACAGAAACTTCTTATTCTGGAGATACAGAAAATAATGATAATGAAGAATTTACATTTTCTGTTGAAACAAAGGTATTTACTTCCAGTTTAATTGATCAATCTATTGAATTACAAGGTCAAACTATTCATAATAAAAAAATTGATGTTAAATCTGAAACATCTGGCAACATAGATAATATAGAATTTGCAAGAGGAGATAGAGTATCTCAAAATGCTGAAATGATTACAATCTCACTAGAGGATAGAAATGAAAAGCTTTCTAGTGCAAAAAAAGATTTAGAAAGACTCAATAAAGAACTAATTTTAAATGAAAAAAACAGAGATAATCTACTTAGACAAAATGTTGAAAGAATTGAATTGTATGAAATTGAATATGCATCTGCAAAACAACTTATTGATAAAGGTTTAAGTTCAAAATCAAAATTAAGTTTAGCATCTTTTAATCTTGCCAATGCTCAAGCGGATAGAGAAGATATTAAAATTAAATTTGAATCAACCTTAGCAAACCTTGAGGCTCAAATTTCAAATGTAAAATCAATTTTAAAGAACATAAAACTTGATATAGAAAAAACTACTATCAAGGCGCCATTTGATGGAATTATTTCAGAAAAAATGGTTGAGGAAACTGAATTCATCTCAATAGGCACTCCCCTATTTACTATAATTGATTTAGACCCTATCAAGATTGAAGGTTATTTATCTGAATTTGATGTAAATAAAGTAAGTGTTGGTACTAAAGCTTTAATCGAAGATAGTAATGGTATTAAAAAAAATGGAATAATTTCTTTTATTTCTCCATCAGCTGAAACTAGTACTAGAACATTCGAAATTACTATTCAAGCTGATAACAAAGATCTCTCTTATAAAAGTGGCATAACAACTAAAATTGTTATCAAAGGCTCAGAACTTAAAGCTCACAAAATACCGCCTTCTATATTAACTTTATTAGACGATGGGACTGTAGGTGTTAAAGCTGTAGATAATGATAATAAAGTTACTTTCTATCCAACCAAAACAATCAAGGATACAATAGATGGCATGTGGGTTTCTGGATTACCCGAGACAGTCAATTTAATTGTAAGTGGACAAGAATATATAAGTATTGGTGAAACAATAAACTAATCTAAATGAAAATTAATATTATAGACTATGCAATAAGCCATTCCCGAGTTTTCATGGGAATACTTATTTTTATTATTTTTTCAGGTGCATCTACTTACATCACAATGCCCAAAGAATCATCTCCTGATGTAAGCATACCAATAGTTTATATTTCACTAAGTCAAAATGGTATTTCTGCACAAGACTCTGAAAGGCTTTTAGTTAAACCAATTGAAGACGAAGTTAAAACTGTTGAAGGAGTAAGAGAAGTAAGATCAACAGCTTATTCAGGTGGAGGTAATGTTTTATTAGAATTTGATGCTGGATTTGATTCTGATCAAGCTATGGTTGATATTAGGGATAAAGTTGATAGAGCTAAGGGTGATTTACCTAGTGAAGCAGATGAACCAACAGTTAACGAAGTTAACATAAGTACATTTCCTATCTTATCCATTTCTTTAAGTGGAGATGTGCCTAATAGAACTCTTCAGGAGTTAGCTGATATTTTGCAAGATGATATTGAAACAATTCCTAGTGTTTTAGAAGCTAAAATAGGCGGTAAAAGAAATGAACAGGTTGACATATTAATTAATCCAACTGCAGTTGATAGCTATGGTATCAATCTTGAGAGTCTTATTAATATTGTTAGAGAAAATAATAAAATGGTATCTGCTGGTGGTCAAGACACTGGTGATGGAAGTTTTGATATTAAAGTTCCAGGTTTATACGAAACTATTGAAGATGTATTAAATACTCCTGTTAAAACTAACGGAGACTCAGTTATTACTTTCAGAGATATAGCTGAAGTTAAAAGAACATTCGAAGATAGGCAATCTTATGCAAATGTAAATGGATCTAATTCAATAACTATTGATGTTTCCAAAAGAATTGGTGAAAATATTATAAATACTATTGAAGAAGTAAAAAGAATAACTGCAATTACTGCTAAAAGTTTTCCTGAAAATGTTGAAATCTCTTTTGGAAATGATCAATCAAAAGGAATTAAAACTATGTTAAATAGTCTGCAAAATAACGTCATAGCAGCTATAATCCTTGTTTTAATTATTATTTTAGGAGCATTAGGTGTTAGATCTGGTTTATTAGTTGGTGTATCTATTCCAGGATCTTTTTTATCAGGTTTATTAGCTCTGTCTGTAATGGGTTTTACTATTAATATAGTAGTATTATTTGCTCTAATTTTATCTGTAGGACTATTAGTCGATGGAGCAATTGTTGTTGTTGAATATGCAGATAGAAAAATGAAAGAAGGTCTTGGTGTAAAAGATGCTTTCGCAAACGCATCAAAAAAAATGTCACTACCAATTATATCATCGACTGCAACTACCCTAGCGGCCTTTTTACCTTTAATATTCTGGCCTGGTATAGCTGGTGAATTTATGAAATATTTACCAATTACACTTATATGCGTTCTTATATCTTCTTTGTTTATGGCATTACTGTTTGTCCCAGTTTTAGGATCTATTTTAAATACTGTTTCAAGAATACTTCTCCAATTTATTGTACCATTACTAATATCATTAATTTTTTACAATCTATTATCTTATGGATTTGGATTATTAAATCTTGAAAGTTTTAGTTTATTTATAACAATTGGAAAATATTTACTGAGCTTCGCTTTATTTATATTTGTATTTATAAGAATTATACCAAGAGTTTATAAAATTTCAGAAAATGTAAATTCTACAGATAAATTAGTTTCTAAAAATGCAAAAATCTTATCTTCAGAATCAAATGAACCTGTTTTAAATGTAACTGGTTTTGTTGGATTTTATGCAAAAGTATTGAACTTCTTATTATTTCATCCTTTAAAGGTGATGATTAGTGCTTTAGTAATATTAGTTGCTGTAAACTACACCTATACTAAAGTTGGAGAAGGTGTAGAATTTTTCCCAGATGTTGAACCAGATCTTGCAAAAATTGTAGTCTTTGCAAGAGGTAATCTCTCAGTTGAAGAAAAAAAAGATTATGTATCAAGAGTTGAGAATATTATTTTAAAGCTTCAATCGGAAAGACAAGAATTTAAAAATATTTATTCTTTAAGTGGAAATGTAAGTGAACAATCAGAGGCATCAGAAGACTTTATTGGATCAATAAGTTTGGAATATACAGATTGGGATAAAAGAAGAAAATCAAAAGTAATTCTTGCAGAAATTTTGGAAGCCACAAAAAGCATCAATGGCATTAAAGTAGAGTCAAGAGAACAACAAGGTGGTCCTGGTGAAGGTAAACCAATAAACATTAAATTAACCAGTGATAATAAACAACTTTTAATTGCTGAAGGAATTAAGCTTAAAAAATTTATGGATAGTTATCCAAAGTTAATGAATGTAGAAGATAATTTACCAGCACCTGGGATAGAATGGGAAATTAATGTAGATAGAAAACAAGCTTCTAAGTTTGGAGCTAACATTACATCAATTGGTAATGTAATTAAACTTGCAACAAACGGTCTTAAACTTGGTGAATATAGACCTGATGATAGTAATGAAAGTATACCACTTTATCTTCGTTATCCAAACGAAGGAAGAACATTGGATAGAATTGATAACTTAAGAGTAACTACTTCAAATGGTTTAGTTCCAATATCCAATTTTGTAGAAATTGTTCCAAATAGCAGAACAGGAAATATAATTAGAGTAGATTCAAAAAATGCTATAAATATTCAGGCAGATGTAGAGCCTGGAACTTATCCTGACGGAAAAGTAAAAGAACTTGAGTACGTATTAGGAATTTCAGATACTGCTCCGTCTTGGAGAGGAAGAACTTTAGATTTACCTCGTTATGAATTAGATAACAAAGTAAGGGCTGAACTTATTGGAGAAAATGAAGATCAAAAAGAAGCTCAAGAATTTTTAACAGGAGCTTTTGGTGTAGCTTTATTTTTAATGCTAATGATACTTCTATTGCAGTTTAATAGTTTTTATAGTGCATTCTTAATTCTTTTTGCAGTAGTAATGTCCACAGCTGGTGTTTTTATAGGTCTAATGGTAACAGCACAGCCATTTGGTATTGTTATGTCAGGAGTTGGAGTAATTGCTCTTGCTGGAATAGTTGTAAATAATAATATTATATTGATTGATACATTTGATTTTTTAAAGACTAAAACATCTAGTATAAGAGAAGCCATTATCAAAACAGGGGCACAGAGACTGAGACCAGTTTTACTTACAACTACTACAACAGTACTAGGATTATTACCAATGGTTACAATGACAAATGTTGACTTCATATCTAGAGAAATAACCAGAGGTTCGCCAGATACCCAGTGGTGGGTTCAATTATCAACAGCTATAGTATTTGGACTACTTTTTGCGACATTTCTCACATTAGTTGTAACGCCATCAGCATTAATGTTTAGAGAAAACATTAAAAATTGGTATAAGAATAAAATTTCTAGTTAAATTTTTTCTAATAAACATTAAATTTATGACTATTAAATCTATTACTGTCTATTGCTCATCTTCAGAAAAATTAAGTAATAAATATTATCAAGATGCAGAAGAAATTAGCAAATTAATATCATCATTTAAAATAAATATTGTCTACGGTGGGGCAAAAGTTGGTGTTATGGGTGTGGTTGCTAAGACAGCAAAAAAATATAAAAATAGAGTTACGGGAGTTATTCCAAATTTTTTATCTGAGAGAGAAATAATTTTTGAAAATATAGATGAATTAAAAATAGTGGATAATATGTCTGAAAGAAAAAAGTTACTATTTAAGTTAGGTGATGCGTATTTAGCATTACCAGGAGGAACAGGTACTTTAGAAGAAATAGTAGAAGTTGTATCTTGGAAAGTAATGGGGATTCATAATAAGCCAATAATATTTTTTAATAAAAATAATTTCTGGGATAATCTATTTCAGCAATTTAAATTTTTTGAAGATGAAAATTTTTCAAATAAAAATTTACAAAATAGTTTTCACATTATAGATACGGTTCATCAATTAAAAAATATATTAATTAAATGGCAAAAATAAAAGTTAAAAACCCTGTAGTTGAAATGGATGGAGATGAAATGACCAGAATCATCTGGGAGTATATCAAAGAAAAATTAATTTTGCCCTATCTTGATATAGATATCAAATATTTTGATCTTGGAGTGATTAAAAGAGATGAGACAAATGATCAAATCACAATAGATGCTGCCGAGGCGGTGAAAAAATATGGTGTAGGAATAAAATGTGCAACAATTACTCCTGATGAAAATCGAGTAGAGGAATTCAAATTAAAACAAATGTGGCGTTCTCCCAATGGAACAATAAGAAATATACTGGGAGGAACAATATTTAGACAGCCAATTATATGCAAAAATGTTCCAAGAATAATTACAAACTGGAATCATCCAATTGTAGTTGCTAGACATGCCTTTGGTGATCAATATAGAGCGACTGACACATTAATTAATAAACCAGGAACTCTTAAAATGGTTTTTGAACCTAAAGATGGATCTGAAGGTTTTACAAAAGATGTATATGAATTTGAAAAACCTGGTGTAGCCCTATCAATGTATAATTTAGATAATTCAATTAAAGACTTTGCTAGAGCTTGTTTTAATTATGGACTTAACCTTGGTTGGCCAGTTTACCTTTCTACTAAAAATACTATTTTAAAAGTCTACGATGGAAGATTTAAAGATTTATTTCAGTATGTATTTGATACTGAATTTAAAAATAAGTTTAAAGAAAAAGACATAGTTTATGAGCATAGATTAATCGATGATATGGTGGCCTCAGCTTTAAAATGGGAAGGTAATTTTATTTGGGCTTGTAAAAATTATGATGGAGATGTTCAATCAGATTCTGTTGCTCAAGGATTTGGGTCACTAGGTTTAATGACAAGTGTGTTAATGACCCCAGATGGTAAAACAGTAGAAGCTGAAGCAGCACATGGAACTGTTACGAGACATTATAGGAATCATCAGAAAGGTATAGAAACTTCAACTAATCCTATTGCATCAATCTTTGCTTGGACAAGGGGTTTAAGTTTTAGAGGAGAATTTGATGGTAATAATGAATTAATAAATTTTGCTAAAAAATTAGAAGAAACGTGTATCAAAACTGTAGAAAGTGGTGAAATGACAAAAGATCTAGCAATATTAATTAACAAAGATCAGAAATGGTTAAACACTCAAGATTTTTTAAGCGCAATAAAAAACAATTTTCAAATTAACTAATAGAGTTTAATTTATCTTCTACGTATTTTATACTTTCATGAATTTGACTAACATCTGATCCTCCTCCTTGAGCAAGATCTTTTCTACCACCCCCACCCTTGCCACCTAGAATAATCGAAATTTCTCTTATTTCTTTTGAAGCATCAAAAAGGTCTGTAATATCTTCAGTAACTCCTAGCACTATAGATAGTTTGTTATTATTATTTGAAATTATTAACGAAACACTATTTTTGTTATATTGTTTTTTTTGCTCATCAATAAATGTTTTCAAAGATTTATTAGGGTAGTCTTCAGCAATCAAATATATGAAATTTAATTCTTTGATTTTTTTTTACAACAATATTATCAATATTTTTTGATATAGACATATTTTGTTTTAATTTTTCGTGTATCTGAATTAATTCTTTAATTAACAAACCTTTGTCTTCAGATTGATTTTTAAAATTATAATCAGCATTAATCTTTTTAATTTTGTTCTTTAAATCTTCAATTTGATTATCTTGGTTTTTATTTTTTTCTAATAAATTTCTTTCTATTTCTTTAATATATTTATCCACTGCAACATTAGATACAGCCTCTATTCTTCTTATTCCAGACGCAACACTGGATTGATTAGTTATTTTAAATTTACTTATTTCCCCTAATTTAACTACATGAGTTCCTCCGCATAATTCTTTTGAAAAGAATGATTCATTTTCTTGACCCATTGTTACTACTCTTACTTCATCGCTATATTTTTCTCCAAACAATGCCATCGCACCTTCTTCAATAGCTTTTTTTTGATCCACAATTTTTATTTCAACAATTCCATTTTTTTGAATTTGATCATTTACAATTTCTTCAATATTCATGAGTTGATCTTTTTCAATTGGATTATTGTGACTAAAATCAAATCTAAGTTTTTCTGAATTTACAAGTGAACCCTTCTGCGTGACATGCTTGCCCAGTATTTTTCTTAGAGCAGCATGTAATAAATGAGTTGATGAATGATTATATTTAATAAAATCTCTATTCAATGTATTAATGCTTGCTTTAATAGTATCTTCAATTTCGCATTCACCACTAATTACTTTACCTTTGTGAAGAAAATAGTTTCCAAATATTTTTGTAGTATTCATAACTTCAAACTTAAAGCTATCATTTTCAAAAAAACCTAGATCACCCACCTGACCACCACTTTCTCCATAAAAAGGTGTTTGATTTAATATTATAATTGCTTCTTGATCTTTTTTAATTTTATCTACTGACTTACTTTCTGATATGATTGAAATTATTTTACAATCAGCTTCCATATCAGAATATCCTAAAAATTCTGTTGGATCTATTTTAGAAGTTATTTCAAACCAAATGCCTTCATCCTCGATGTCTCCTGTACCTTTCCAACTTTGTCTTGCTCTTTCCTTTTGATCTAACATTTTTTGTTCAAATGTTTTTATATCGACTTCAATATTTTTACTTTTCAAATAATCTTGTGTTAAATCTAATGGAAATCCATAGGTATCGTATAATTTAAATGCTACTTCTCCATTAAATATATTTGTTGAGTTAGAAATTTCCTCATCTAAAATTTTTATTCCTTTTTCAACAGTTTCTTTGAATTTAGTTTCTTCATTCATTAAAGTATTAGTAATGAGATCTTTTGCTCTATCTAATTCAGGATATGAATTTTTAATTCCATCTAAAAAAATAGGGAATAGCTTATGAAAAATAGGCTCTTTATTACCTAAAGAATGAGCGTGTCTCATTCCTCTTCTCATTATTCTTCGTAAGACGTATCCTCTACCTTCATTTGAAGGCATAACTCCATCTGCAATTAAAAAAGAGGAGGATTTTAAGTGATCTGCAATTACTCTATGACTAGGACTTGTTATTGAACTTTCATCGCCACATAATTTCGTTGATTCATTTATAATCGGTTGAAATAAATCTGTTGAATAATTATCATTAGAACCATCTAGAAGAGCTGTCATTCTCTCTAATCCCATTCCAGTATCAATGGAGGGTTTTGGTAGATTTATTCTCTCAGATTTAGATATCTGCTCATATTGCATAAATACCAAATTCCATATTTCTATAAATCTATCACCATCTTCATTTGGAGAGCCTGGAGGGCCTCCTTCATATTTATCACCATGATCATAAAATATTTCAGAACATGGACCGCAAGGACCAGTTTCACCCATTGACCAAAAATTATCAGATGTATTAATTTTAATAATTTTATTTTCAGACAAACCAGCTATTTTTTTCCATAAATCAAAAGCTTCTTGATCATCAGAATAAACAGTTACTAATAGTCTATCTTTATTTATTGAATATTCTTTAGTAATTAGATTCCAAGCTAGTTCTATGGCTAACTCTTTAAAATAATCTCCAAAAGAGAAATTACCTAACATTTCAAAAAAAGTATGGTGTCTTGTCGTGTATCCTACATTTTCTAAATCATTGTGCTTACCACCTGCTCTTACACATTTTTGAGCAGTAGTCGCTCTGTTGTATTCTCTTGTCTCTTTACCTGTAAAAATATTTTTAAATTGTACCATTCCGGAGTTAGCAAACATTAGAGTAGGATCATTATCTGGTACTAGAGAACTAGAATGAATAACCTCATGTCCATTTTTTTTAAAATAATTGAGAAATGTTGACCTAATCTGATTTGAATTCATGAAAAGGTATTATAACTTGAAAACTCTATTGTCTAAATAAAAAAGCGCCTATTTTGAAATAGGCGCAAAACAAAAATAATATTTACTATTCTTTTATTTCTTCAGTTTCTTTAGCTTCTTTTTCTTTTTCTTTATTCTCTACTTTTCCTTCCATCATAGCTTTTTCAACTATTCCAGCATTTTGTAGAATTTGGTTTTCAATTTCTTTAGCTATAGTAGGATTGTCGTTAAGAAAGTTTTTAACGTTTTCTCTACCTTGTCCTATTTTAGTATTTTTGTATGCAAACCATGATCCTGATTTATCAATAATTTCTGCTTTGACACCTAAATCAACTAACTCACCTAATTTTGATATCCCCTCTCCATACATTATATCAAATTCAACAACTTTGAATGGAGGCGCAACTTTATTTTTAACTATTTTAACTCTAGTTTGATTTCCAATGATTTCATCTTTATCTTTTATTGCACCAATTCTTCTTATGTCCATTCTTACTGAAGAATAAAATTTTAAAGCATTACCACCTGTAGTTGTCTCAGGGCTTCCAAACATAACGCCAATTTTCATTCTAAGTTGATTTATAAATACAACTAGAGTGTTTGATTGAGCGATAGAACTTGTGAGTTTTCTTAAGGCCTGACTCATCAATCTTGCTTGCAAACCAGGTAATGAATCTCCCATATCGCCTTCTAATTCAGCTCTTGGAACCAGTGCAGCAACTGAGTCAATAATGAGTACATCAATACCTCCAGATTTAATTAAAGAATCAGCAATTTCTAAACCTTGTTCTCCTGTATCGGGCTGCGAAATTAATAATTCTTCTAAATTTACACCTAATTTCTTCGCATATGCCGGATCTAAAGCGTGCTCTGCATCTATAAATGCGCAATTACCACCCTGTTTTTGTGATTCTGCAACAATATGAGTAGCCAAAGTAGTTTTACCAGAACTTTCAGGTCCATATATTTCAATAATTCTCCCTTTTGGAACTCCTCCAATACCGAGAGCTATATCAAGCCCTAATGAACCTGTGGATATTGCTTCAATATCTACGTTTGTTTTTGAGCCCAATTTCATTATTGAGCCTTTTCCATAATTTTTCTCTATTAAGCTTACAGCGGCTTCTAGAGATTTACTTCTGTTTTCTTTATCCATTGAATTTTCGTTATTAACTACTTTTAATTTAGCTTGAGACATTAAACTTCTCCATTAATTTCCTATGTTTTTATTAAGATTCTTGCAAATCATGTTTACTTGTACACGTTTTGTTCTATTTTTAAAAGTTCTATTTTTGTTCTTTTATAAAAAATTTATTAAATTATTGAAATATATAAATTTTTTGTAATTAATAAAATTTCAATATTGCTTGAATAAATAAAATCATTTGATAAATCAGCAACGTTTTAAAATTATGACTAAATTACCCAGAAATTATAAACCAACTAAGAAAGAAAAATTCATGAATGCCAAAATGAAAGAATATTTTAGGCAAAAATTAATAAGTTGGAAAAAAGATTTACTCAAGGAATCATCTCAAACTTTAAATAATCTTCAAAATGAGAATGAAGCAAAACCAGATATAACTGATAGAGCATCTGAAGAAATAGATAGATCTTTCGAACTTAGAACAAGAGATAGAGAAAGAAAACTTATTAATAAAATTGATGCTGCACTTCAAAGAATTGAAGATGGCTCATATGGGTATTGTGATGAAACAGGCGATCCAATTAGTATCAAAAGATTAGAAGCAAGACCAGTTGCAACATTGAGTTTAGAAGCTCAAGAAATGCATGAAAAAGCGGAAAAAAGAATAAGCTAATTTTATTTTAAATGTCAGATTTTTATATAGGTGATCTTACACCAGGTACTTTTGTTGTAAATGTTAGCAGAGAAAAAGAATGGGGAATTGGTCAAGTGCAATCATGTATTAACAATATCGTTACAATAAATTTTGAAAATGTTGGAAAAAAAACTATTAACCCTAAAGAAGTTGAATTAAAAATAATTAATATAAATGCAACTAATTGACCAATATTTAAGAAAAGTAAATTACCTAAGAGTATCTGTTACAGATAGATGCGATCTGAGATGTGTTTATTGTATGAAAGAAAAAATGCAATTTCTTCCACGAAAAGATATACTCACTTTAGAAGAAATTGAAAGATTATGTGACAACTTTATAGAACTTGGAGTAGAAAAAATTAGATTAACCGGGGGTGAGCCTTTGGTAAGAAAAGATATTATAAAATTAATTGAAAAACTAAATAATAAAAAAAAGAAAACAAATCTCAAAGAGATTACGCTTACAACAAATGGGACGCTATTAAAAAAATATGCAAAACAACTGAAACTAAATGGTGTTAATAGGATTAATGTTTCTCTAGATACAATTAATCCCAAAAAATATAATAAAATTACAAGATTTGGAAATATTGAAAAAGTTTTTGATGGAATCAATGAAGCACTTGATTCCAATATAAAAATTAAAATTAATACTGTAGTAATTAAAGATTTTAATGAGAATGAAATTGAAGAATTAATTAATTGGACTAATAATAAAAAAATTGATCTTACATTTATTGAAGTAATGCCAATGGAAGAAACTGATATATCGAGAGAATATCAGTTTATCTCACTATCTGATACTTTTGAAAAACTAGATAAAATATATAAATTTTCTAAAATTAATTACAGTACTGGAGGCCCAGCTAGATTTTATACTAGTGATTTAGTTTCTAATAAAATTGGATTTATAAGTCCTTTAACAAATAATTTTTGTACCTCTTGCAATAGAGTAAGAATATCAAGCACCGGTAAACTTTTTATGTGCCTTGGTCAGAATGACTTTGTTGATTTTAGAAATATAATGAGAAAAGATTATAGTGATCATTATATAAAAGAAAAAATTAAGTTTGCTCTTAATATTAAACCAAAACAACATGATTTTATGATTGGAGCAAAAATTAATAAATATATGAAAAGACACATGAACGTAACAGGTGGGTAATGAAATTTCATTTTTTATCATCAAACAATCCTGAGGCAAAAAATACAGAAAAAAAATTAACAGAATTATTTGGGCAAAATTCTGTTGAAGATGCTGACTATATTATTCCAATTGGAGGCGATGGATTGCTATTAAAATCGCTGCATAATTTTAATAAACTAAACAAACCATTTTTTGGAATAAACTTTGGTTCAATTGGTTTTTTAATGAATAATCTTAGAAATGAAAATTTAAATGATATGATTACCAATGCTAAAAAATCTACCTTTAAACCATTAAAAATGACTGCACAAAGTGTTAATAATGAGATCTTTGAGGCATATGCTTATAATGAAGTTTCTCTAATGAGACAGACTCATTTGGCATCAAAAATTAAAATCAAAATAAATGAGAAAGTAAAAATGGAAGAGTTAATATGTGATGGTGTTTTGTTATCTACTTCAGCAGGAAGTACAGCTTATAATCTATCTGCGCACGGTAGCATTTTACCTTTAGACTCAAATATACTTGCATTAACTCCAATCAGTGCCTTTAGACCAAGGAGATGGAGAGGTGCTCTGTTATCTGAAATTAGTAAAATTGATTTTGAAGTGTTAAATAATGATGAACGCTCATCAAGCGTAACGGCAGACAATGTTGAATTTAGAGATATAAGTAAAGTTAATATTGTTTCTTCAGATGAAAATAAATGCACTGTATTGTTCGATAGTAAACACTCTATTGAAGATAAAATTTTGAATGAGCAATTTAATTTTTAAGATCAAATTTTTTTAAAAATACAAATCTTGTTGCCATCTAAATCCCTTAAATATGCATAATAATCTTTACCATGTCTCGGCCCAGGCATACCTTCGTCTTTTGCTCCAAGACTAATTCCAATTTTATAAAATTCATTAATAATTTTTTTAGAATTAGCTTTAAAAGTAATCATTGTACCATTTCCTATGGTTGCTTTTTTTTTGTTATGAGGTCTAATCAAGTATAATTCTATTTTTTTAGGAGTTGCTTTTTTAGCATAACCAAAATATCTATTATGAGATAAAACTTTTTTAATTTTTAGAGGTTTTAAAATTTTATTGTAAAATGCAGATGATTTTTTTAAATTATTTGTTCCAATAGTAATAAAAGCAAACATAATTTAGTGATTGGTAGCCTCGGCCGGACTTGAACCGGCACTCCCAAAAGGGCAAGGATTTTAAGTCCTTTGTGTCTACCATTCCACCACGAGGCCTATTTCTGGACTAATATCAAACTATAGAACTTTTTCCACCATTTAATTCAATCATCTTAGTTATATCATCAACTATTGGTTTAATAGATTTCATCTCCCATGATGAAACAACTATGTTAACACCGCCTGTTTTAGCTGCAAGATTAAAATATGGGTAACTACCGATTGATGCATTTGTATAATTGTTTTGAATATTTTTTAAATTTTTTGCAATTTTACTTTCGTATAAATTAGTATTAATTGTTGTAACAAGTTTTGGGTTACCTCTTTTAATTTTTTTCATTAATTCCTCAAACATAACTTGCATTATTTCTGGCACACCTGGCAAAACATAGATATTTTTTACAATAAATCCTGGTGCAGCGGTCATTGGATTTAAAATAAGCTCTGAACCAAATGGCATTTTAGTCATCCTTTGCCTGCTTTCATTAAATTCACCTTTTGGATAATAATTTTCAAGAATCTCAAAAGCCATTTTATTTGTTTCATATTTTAAATTAAAGGCTGCAGATATACTTTCTGAAGTTATATCATCATGAGTTGGTCCAATTCCTCCAGTAGTAAAAACATAAGAGTATTTTGAGCTATATTTTAAAACATTTTCTATTATTGTTTTTTTATCATCCTGAATAACAATAACTTCTTCTAACTTAATACCGGCTTCTAATAATTTTTTTGCAATATAATTTGAGTTTGTATCTTGAGTTCTACCAGAAAGTATTTCATCGCCAATAACAATAACACCTGCAGTAAAAGAACTCATATGATTAATTGATATTTTCTATATATTATTTATTAATCGTAAGTAATTATTTTTTAAATGAGAAACAACAATATCCCAATACATACGAAAAAAGATTTTGAAGGCATGAGGGAAGCTGGTTCTTTAGCTGCTGATGTTCTAGATTCTTTAAATGAAAAGATTGTTCCGGGTATAAGTACTCAAGAAATAAATGACATATGTCATGATCAAATAATTCAAAACAAAGCAATACCAGCCCCCTTAAATTATAAAGGTTTCCCAAAATCAGTTTGTACATCAGTTAATCATGTTGTTTGTCATGGAATTCCCTCTGAAAGAAAAATTCTATCTGATGGAGATATAATAAATGTAGATGTAACAGTTATTCTAAATGGTTGGTATGGTGATAGTTCGAGAATGTTTGTTGCAGGAAAGACGAATAAAAAAAATTATGAATTTTTAAAAATAACTTATGAATCTTTATTAATTGGTATTAGTGAAGCTAAACCTGGTAAGCATATTGGCGATATTGGAAATAAAATTCAGAAACTTGCAGAAGGAAAAGGTTATTCTGTAGTAAGAGATTTTTGTGGTCATGGAATTGGAAAAGAATTCCATACTCCACCTAGTGTTTTACACTTTGGAGAACCAGGTGAAGGACCAATGTTAGAGCCTGGAATGTTTTTAACAATTGAACCAATGATTAATTTAGGTGGATGGCAAACAAAAATACTAAATGATGGATGGACAGCCGTAACAAAAGATAAATCTTTATCTGCTCAATTCGAGCATACAATTGGAATAACAGAAGAAGGAAATGAAATATTTACATTATCTAAAAATAATACAGCTTTTCCAATAAAGGATGTATAAGTATATAAAATGATACCTAGATATAATAGACCTAAAATTGAAAAGATTTGGTCATTAGAAAATAAATTTACAATTTGGACAGAGATTGAGTGTTTGATTGCAGAAAAACAAGCAATGCTCGGCGTTATTCCTAAAAAAGCTTCAAAAGAAATAAGAAATAAAGCAAAATTTAATGTTAAAGAGATAGAAAAAATTGAAAAAGAAACAAAACATGATGTTGTTGCTTATATTAATAATGTAAGCAAATATATTGGCGACTCATCAAAGTATTTTCATTTTGGTGTAACATCAAGTGATATTATTGATACTTCATTTTCTGTACAACTTAAGCAAACCTCAGAAATAATAAGAAAAAGTTTAGTAGAGTGTATTCAAAGTTTAAAAATCAAATCTAAAAAATATAAAAACACATTAATGATTGGGAGAAGTCATGGTATACATGCTGAACCTATTACTTTTGGATTAAAATTATCTTCTTTTTATTTTGAGTTTAAAAGAAATTTAGAAAGACTTGATCAAGCTATCAACGAAGTATCTGTTTGTGCTATTTCTGGACCTGTTGGAACTTTTAATTCTATAGACCCACGAGTTCAAGACTATGTTGCAAAAAAACTTAAACTAAATTCTGAAGATATATCAACTCAAGTAATTCCAAGAGATAGGCATGCATATTTTTTCTCAGTATTAGGAATTTTAGCATCTTCTATTGAGAGATTTGCTGTGGAAATTCGAAATTTACAAAAAACAGAGGTATTAGAAGTTGAAGAAAGTTTTTCTTCTAACCAAAAAGGTTCTTCTGCAATGCCTCATAAACGTAATCCAGTATTGAGTGAAAACTTAACAGGTATATCACGTTATATTAGAAGTGGTGTAATGCCTTCACTAGAAAATGTCGTACTTTGGCATGAGAGAGATATTAGTCATTCTAGTGTTGAAAGAATTATGACTCCAGATATTACAATTGCAACTGATTTTGCACTATATCGTTTAAATGGAATTATAAAGAATTTAAAAGTTTATCCAAAAAATATGTTGAAAAATTTGAATATGCTTGGAGGCTTACATAGAACTCACAATATTATGTTAAAATTAATTGAAAAAGGACTGAAAAGACAACAAGCTTATAAAATTGTTCAAGAAAGCGCCATGGAAACATGGAATAATAATAAGAATTTTTCACAAGTTTTTCAAAAAAATAAAGAATTAAATAAAATATTAAATTCAAAAGAAATCGTGAAAATCATTAAAGATGATAATGATCTAAAGAAAATAGATTGGATTTTTAAAAATAAAATTAAATAGTCTTTATTTTTACTAATATCTGAACTATTTTATAGCTATGCCAATGACTGTTGAACAAATTGAACAATTTATTAAAGAAGCTATACCAGATGCTACTGTTGAAATTGAAGATCTTAAAGGAGATGGTGATCATTACAGTGCTACTGTTACGTCAAAATCTTTTTCTGGAAAAACAAGAGTAGAACAACATAAGATGGTTTATGATGCTTTTAATGGTAAAATGGGTAGTGATTTGCACGCACTTAAGCTAAAAACTGTATCGGAGTAATAATGAATAATAACGACCATGTATCTCAAAATATTGAAAATGAAATTAACTCTAATGACGTAATGCTTTTCATGAAAGGTACCCCTGTATTTCCAATGTGTGGATTTTCTGCAAGAGTAGTTGAAATATTAAATAAAGTAGGTGTTAAATTTGGAAGTTTGAATGTTTTAGAGAGTGATGAAATGAGAGAAGGTATTAAAATATATTCTAATTGGCCAACCATACCACAACTTTATGTAAAGAAAGAATTTATAGGTGGGTGTGATATCATAACTGAAATGTTTGAAAGTGGTGAATTATTAGAATTATTCAATACAAATGGAATAGACGTAAATCCGTCCTAGTTTGTTAAATAATAAATTTTCTAAAGGTGTAATATTTTCCTGTATTGCAGCAATTTTTTGGGGGCTTCCACAACCCCTTTTTTTTAATGAATTAAATCACGTTGAGACTATTGAAGTTGTAGCTCATAGAGGTTTCTGGTCATTTATCTTTTTATTTTTATTATTAATTCTAATCTCAAACATAAGTGATTTTATTGAAATATTTAAATCTAGAAAAAGAATTTTTATTTTAACAATTACAGCTTTTCTTATTGCAGGTAACTGGGCAGGTTTTATTTATTCTGTAGGACAAGAAAGAGTTCAGGATGCATCAATGGGTTACTTTATTACTCCAATGATAAGTATTGTTCTTGGTTATTTTTTTTTAAATGAGAAAATAACTAAGCCTAAATTTGCATCTGTATGTCTTATGCTATCAGGTATATTACTCTTATTTATTAATTTAAATCAATTTCCATTCCTAATAATTTGGATTGGAACCTCATGGGCAATATATGGATTATTAAGAAAACAAGTTAATGTTAATCCTTCAATTGGCTTACTATATGAGACTTTCATAATATCTTTAATATCTATCCCATACTTAGTTTATTTATTTTGGCAAAATGAAAATAGTATCTTTAATATTGATTTGAAGACATCATTATTTTTAATTCTAACAGGAGTTGTAACGATTTTTCCATTATTTTTTTTTAATTTGGGTTTAAAATTTATTCAATTAGGTCTTGCTGGAGTTTTATTTTACTTAGCACCGACATTTCATTTTATAACTTCAGTATTTATTCTTAATGAAGAAATTTTACAAATTAAGCTGGTATCATTTATAATTATTTGGATAGGAATAATAATTTATATTTATGATAGTTATAAAAAAGAAATTATCTTGAATAATACTCAATAACTAAATTAGGTTCCATTGTTACAGGATAAGGAACATCATGAATTAGAGGTGCTCTTAAAAAACGACCTTTCAACTCTTTTACATCAACTTCTAAGTATTCTGGAATTTCTCTTTCTTGAGAACTAACCGATTCTACAATTAAGTTAATTTCTTTACTTTTATCTCTTATTGAAATTTCATCTCCATCACTAACACTATAAGATGGAATGTTAACTCTTTTTCCATTGACCTTTACATGACCATGATTAACTAATTGTCTTGCTGAAAAAATTGTAGGTACAAATTTCATTCTGTAGACTGTAGCATCCAATCTTCTTTCTAATAACTCAATTAAAATCTGACTTGTGTCACCTTTAATATTTGAAGCTTTTTTAAAAATATTTCTAAATTGCCTTTCAGTTAAATCACCGTAATAAAATTTAAGTTTTTGCTTAGCAAATAACTGATTTCCATAATCTGAAAGTTTCTTTCTTTGTCCCTGAACACCGTGCTGACCAGGCTTAGAGTTTCTTCTATTAAAGGGGCTCTTAGGTCTGCCCCACAAGTTTACTCCTAACCTTCTATCAATTTTGTATTTAGCGTTATGTCTTTTTGTCATTAATATGAGGGGTATATAGTGATTTAAAGTACTATGTCAAATTGAATATAGTTAATTTTTGGCTTATTTATTAAGTTTTTTTGTAATTCCCCATAAAGTCTGCAATTCTTTCTTCTTAAGAGGGATTTTTGTGAAAATGCTATAAATATTATTTTTCATGCTTTCTTTTTTTTCATTTGGAGTAAAAAATTTTTTATTTTCAAGTTTCTCAATCATATAATTTAAAAATTTAGATAATTGATATTTACTAATATTATCCTTTTCAATTGAAGTTGAATTAGTGAGTTTAAAATTATTCAATTCAAATAATTTATGACTTAAAACAGTAACTGCATGAGAAAGGTTTAATGAATTACTTTTACTACTTGTTTCAATAGTAAAAATAATATCAGATAATCTCAGATCCTCATTTGAAAGTCCTGAATTTTCAGGGCCAAAAAGTATTGCTGTTTTTTTATTAACCATAATTTTTCTTTTAATGAATTTAAAATCATTAGTAGAATTTTTTTCCAAATATCTTTTTCTATTAGTCGTGGCCACAACATAAGAAAAATTAGAAAGTGCAATTTCTAAATCATTATAAACTTTAATATTTTTAATAATTTTAGTTGCTTTTTTTGCTGCATTTATTGATTTATTATTTAACCAGTTATTTCTTGGCGAAACAACAATTAGATCTTTTAGACCAAAGTTGTGCATTACACGAGCAACCATTCCAATATTTTCAGGAAGTTGAGGTCTAACTAAAATTATGCTTGGATTTTTTGAAGTCAATTTTTATTCTTTGAATCATTAAACAACTTAAAAGTAATACTATCAAAAATAGCGCTATAAGATGCATCAATAATATTTGGAGATACGCCAATAGTTGTCCAATGTGTATTAGTAGAATCAGATGATTCAATTAAAACTCTTGTGATAGCACCAGTGCCCTTTTCTGATGAAAGAATCATAACTTTGTAATCAGTTAACTTTAAATCTTTGAGATTAGGATAATAATCAATTAGAGCTTTTCTTAATGCACTATCAATAGCATTTACTGGACCATTTCCAGTACCCACTGTCATCATATTTGAATCTTTAACTTTTAAAAATACTGTAGCCTCTGCTTCAGTAACAATTTCACCTTTAGCATTCCATCTTCTTTCATCTGTGACTCTAAATTTTTCTAAGTTATAAAAATCCTCAAAATGACCAAGGTGACGTCTAACTAATAATTCAAAACTAGCTAAAGCAGTATCAAATGAATATCCTTCTGATTCTTTTTCCTTGATAATCTCTAAGATATTGTTGATTTCATTTTTAGGCAAATCAATATTAATCTTATTTAATTGATTTAATATATTAGATCTTCCTGCCTGATTAGAAATGACAACGTTTCTAGAATTACCAACTATTTCTGGCTTAATATGTTCATAAGTTGAAGAATTTTTTTCTATTGCAGATGCATGCAACCCACCTTTATGAGAAAAAGCGTGATCTCCAACATATGGAGCATTTTTTCTTGAAGGCATGTTAAGAATATCATTTAATGTTCTAGAAATATGAATTAAATTTTTTAATTTATCTTTTGGAATTTTTGTTTTATATTTTGTTTTTAAAACCAAAGATGGAATTAAGGAAATTAAATTAGTATTTCCACATCTTTCTCCTAAACCGTTAATAGTTCCCTGTATCTGTCTTGCTCCAGCATTAATAGCTGCTAATGCATTTGCAACTGCATTATCAGTATCATTGTGAGCATGTATACCAACATTTTGACCTGGTATAACTTTTACTACTTCTGAAACAATATTGTAAATTTCATCTGGAAGAGTTCCACCATTTGTATCACAAAGAACAACCCATCTTGCACCAGCCTCATACGCTGCTTTAATACAATTCAATGCAAACTCTTTATTTTCTTTAAAGCCATCAAAAAAATGTTCTGCATCAAAAATTGGCTCTTTGTTTTTATTTTTTATTAATTGAATACTATCACTGATCATTTTTAAATTTTCATCTTCAGATATTTCTAAAGCATTTTTTACGTGAAATGATGATGATTTACCTACAATACAAACACAACTTGCGCTTGAATTAATAAGTGCATTTAATCCTGGATCGTTATCTGCACTTCTACCTGGTCTTCTTGTCATACCAAAGGCAGTTAATTTACTTTTTGAAAATTTTGTATTTCTTGAAAAAAAATCATTATCGGTAGGATTTGCTCCCGGCCATCCACCTTCAATGTAATCTATTCCTAAATCATCAAGATGTTGGGATATATTCATTTTATCACTAACAGAAAAATTAACTCCTGTTGTTTGCTGACCATCTCTAAGTGTGGTATCGAATAAATATACTTTATCTTCCATAATTACTAGATCGCTAATAGAGTATAAATTTAAATTTACTAGATTTTTCCAAGTTTTTGCAAGATTTCGTCTCTATCAAATAATGGTAGTAGATATTTTAATTCGGGTCCATGAGATTTTCCTGTCAAAATCAACCTCAAAGGCATAAATAAATCTTTTCCTTTTAGCCCAGTTTTTTTGTTAATTTTTGATGTCCAATGATCCCATGTTGTTTCATCAAAAGGATCCTCAGGTAATTCATCAACTGCCGTATTAATAAAATTATCATCAATATTTAAATCTTTAGCATTATTTATTTTTGTAATTACTTCTTCCCATTCTTTAGCTTGTTTAATAAATGAAATATTATTTTTAATAAAACGCCAAAAACTCTCTTTATGAAAATTTGATTTTATATTTTTTAACTTATGACTAATCTCATTATAACTAAATAATTTAATGGTATTTTCATTAAGATTTCTTAAGGATTCAATTGAAAATTTAGCAGAAGATCTAGATAAGCTTTGAATATCAAATTTTTTTACTATTTCATTTAAATCTTTGATTGGATCAATATTACTGCTCGAGCCAATAAAAAGAAAATAATTAAGTAACGATATATTTTCATACCCTTCGTGTCTAAAATTTTCAATTGAAAGACTTCCAAGTCTTTTGCTAAAACCCTTACCAGTTTCATCAACTAAGAATGGATGATGAGCAAATGATGGAATAGAAGATTCAAGAGCCTTAAAAATTTGAATATGATAGGCAGTATTAGCTATGTGATCCTCCCCCCTAATAATATGTGTAATTTTTTCTTCAATATCGTCAATGACTGAAGGTAAATGGTATAACAATGTTCCATCAGCTCTAATTAAAACAGGATCACTCAAATTTTTTGCATCAAATGAAACATCTCCTTTAATAATATCTTTCCAACTAATATTTTCATGATCTAATTTGAATCTCCAATGGGGTTGGATTCCAGATTCTATTTTTTTTTCTACTTCTTCATCACTTAGATTTAATGATGATCTATCATAAATAGGTGGTTTCCCAGATGATAACAAAGATTTTTTCTTTAAAGCTAATTCCTCTTCTGTTTCAAAACATGGATAAAGTCTTTTCTTTTGTTTTAGAATTTGGATTTTCTCATTGTAAATATGTTGTCTAGAGGACTGATTAAAAGTGTAACTCCAATTTAATCCAAGCCATTTAAGATCATCTTTGATACTTGTCTCAAATTCTTTAGAACTCCTATTGGCATCAGTATCGTCAATTCTTAATATAAACTCACCTTGATTTTTTTGACAAAAAATCCAATTCAAAATTGCTGATCTAGCATTACCGATATGTATTTTTCCTGTAGGGCTAGGAGCGAACCTACACTTCATATTATTCTTTAGGAATTTCGCAAACGGGAATAGGCTTCATCTTATGAAGATTTGGCTTTCTAATTTCTTCGTATCTACTGTAGTATTCACTAGACTTATTTTCCATTGCTTCTTCTAATTGCTTATATGAAAGACCAAGCTGGCTTTCATCATTTCTACTATCATCCCATAAACCATCTGTCGGTGCTGCGCTAATAATATCTTTTATAACCCCAATTTCTTCAGCTAATTCCCACACCTCAGTTTTAGTACAATCTGCTATTGGCGATATATCTACGCCTCCATCACCATATTTTGTATAAAATCCAACACCAAAATCTTCAACTTTATTTCCAGTGCCAACAACTATACCATTATTACTTTGAGCTATTTGGTATAGAGTTACCATTCTTAGTCTAGATCTTGAATTTGCAAAAGCTAACTCACTATCAAAATTTTGCATCGTGTTTTGAAATGTTTTAAAAACATTATCTAGCTCGATTATTTTTGTTTCTACATTTGGGTAATTTTGCTCTAAAAATTCTAAATGCCTTAAACTTAAATCATGTTGTGATGAATTTTGCTTAATAGGCATTGAAACAGCTATAGTTTTTAAACCAGTTTGAGCACACAAGGTGCTAGTAAGAGCCGAGTCAACTCCTCCTGACACTCCTATTACTAGTGTAGTCGGATTAATATTTATAGATTTAGCGTAATCTTTAATCCAATTAGAAATGTATACGATCTTATCTTTTGAATTCATAAGTAATATATAAATATAAATTTATAAATTTGAAGATTGCTTTGAGAGCAATTTTTCTTCTTTTAAAAAATCTGATAATAAAAAAGCCAATTCTAGAGACTGCGAGGCATTTAGTCTCGGATCACAATATGTATGATATCTATTTTTTAGATCTTCATCTGTTATTTCTTGAAGTCCGCCCATACATTCTGTAACATCTTGACCAGTCATTTCTAAATGGACGCCGCCTGGATATGTTCCTTCGCCTCTGTGAATTTGAAAAAATTGCTGAATTTCAGAAATTATATCTTTTAATGGCCTAGTTTTAAAACCCGTGTTAGATTTGATAGTATTTCCATGCATGGGGTCACAAGTCCAAACAACATTTTTACCAGCTGAATTAACTGATCTAATTATTTTTGGAAGTATTCCACTAACTTTTTCATGACCCATTCTACATATCAGCGTTATTTTTCCAGCTTCATTATTTGGATTCAACACATCTAATATCTTTAATAGTTCTTCTGTCTTTGTGCTTGGACCCACTTTAATACCTATAGGGTTCTCAATACCTCTTAAAAATTCAATATGCGCTCCATCAAGTTGTCGTGTTCTGTCACCTACCCACAACATGTGAGCTGAAACATCGTACCACTTACCTGAAGTACTATCTATTCTTGTTAATGCTTCCTCATATTGAAGAAGTAAAGCTTCATGACTTGTAAAGAAGTCTGTTTCATTTAATTGTCTTACACTGTTTCCATTTATTCCACATGCTTCCATAAAAGATAAGCATTCGTCAATTCTAGAAGATATCTCTCTAAATTTAGCAGCATTCTCACCTTTAACAAAATTTAGGTTCCATTGATGTATTTTATTTAAATTGGCAAAACCGCCCTGAGAAAAAGCTCTTAAAAGATTAAGTGTAGATGCAGACTGATTGTAGGCCTGAATTAATCTATCTGGATTAGGATCTCTGTCTTTTTGATTGAAGTCTATCCCATTAATTATATCGCCTTTATAAGACTCAAGTTCTAAATCATTAATAACTTCTGTGGCAGATGATCTTGGCTTTGCAAATTGTCCAGCAATTCTTCCTACTTTAACAATTGGACAAGAAGCGCCAAACGTTAATACAACAGCCATTTGTAAAATAACTTTAAATGTATCTCTAATATTATCTGGATGAAAATCTGCAAAACTTTCTGCACAATCTCCACCTTGTAATAAAAAAGCATTTCCGTTTGAAACTTCTCCAAGTTTCTTTTTTAATTGTCTCGCTTCTCCAGCAAAAACTAAAGGTGGATATTTGGAAATTTCATTTAGAGTTTTATTTAGATGATCTTCATTCTGATAGTTAGGCATATGAAGAGCATTTTTATTTCTCCAACTATTTGGTGACCATTTATCGCTCATAATTTGAAAAGGCTCATAAACCCTAATATATCTTGAAACAAGGGTTATTATTTAGATCTTTTATTTCTTAGAATTTTTAAGGCTGATCTTTCAATCGCAAGTGAATTTTTGGGAATATTTTTAGTGATAACACTACCTGCACCAATTCTAGATTTAGACTCAATTACAACTGGTGCAATGAGTGATGTGTTTGAACCTATAAATACATTATCTTTTATTATCGTTTTGTGTTTTTTCTTTCCATCATAGTTACAAGTTATTGTGCCGGCACCTATATTCACATTGTTTCCTATTTCTGAATCTCCAACATATGAAAGATGAGCAATAGAAACATTATTTCCAATTTTAGAATTTTTTATTTCAACAAAGTTACCAATCTTTGATTTTTTTCCGATTTTTGTTTTTGGTCTTAATCTAGCACTTGGACCAATATGTGAATTTTCATCTATTGTAACCTCTTCTAAGTATGAATTGCTTTTAATTATTGAGCCTTTTTTTATAATTGTTTTTTCCTTTATTGTAACATTGCTTTCAATTGTAACAGTAGGTTCAATTTTGGTGTCATAGCTTAAATAACAAGTATTGGGTTTTAAAAAATTGACTCCATTTTTTATAAAATTTTTTATGTATTTTTTTTGCAAGATATTTTGTACAACATTAAAATCATCCAATGTATTTATGCCCAACATTGTTTCTTTGTTACACTCAATATAATTGATAGGAATATTTTTTTTAGAAAAAATTTTGCATATATCAGGAAGATATCTTTCTTTTTTAATTTTATTTTCTTTAATATTTTTTAAATTATCAAATAATAATTTAGTATTTGCTATCAAAATTCCAGAATTACATAAATTGATTTTTTTTTGTTCAGCTTTTAAATTGATTTCCTCAATTATTTCTTCAACGTAGTTGTTATTTAATAATAATCTACCATAACCATGTGGCTCTGAAGTATTAAATGCAATTAATGAAGCTTTCGCTTTACTTTTTTTAAATTTACTTACTAGTTTTCTTATATCTTTAACTTCAACTAAAGGTGTATCACCAAATAAAATTAAAATATTTTTTGATTTAATATATTTTTTAACTTGCTCAATTGCATCAGCAGTTCCTTTTTGTTTTTTTTGAACAACTAACTTTGAGGTATTTAATATTAATTTTAATTCTTCTTTATTTTTTTCATTAGATACAACTAATATATTTTTACCAGATATTTTTTTTGCAATATTAAAAATATGTGAAACAATTGGTAACCCGCATAATGGATAAATAAGCTTTGATTTACTTGCTTTAAATCTCGTACTATTGCCTGCAGCAAGTATAACAGTTGTGATATCAGACATTAAGTTAGAAATTTCTTAAAATTTCGTTTCCAACATTAATTATTTCTTTTGAAGCATCTGATGTAACACTTATATCTACTACACCTCTTCCAACTGAGAATGTTTCTGCAAATAATACTTTACTAGACAGTCGGGAGCGAGCAATTTTAGCACCAGCATATCTTAAACGCAAAATCATTGCGTCAGTTAATTTTGCTCTCGGCATCACTCTATTAAGAATAATTATTGGATTTTTTCTTTCTTGTTTTGCAATTTTTAAAAAAGGAAGTGTAGCCATTAAGTCTACCGGACTTGGTTGTACTGGAACAAATACCCTATCAGAAGCTTTTACAACCTGCATTGTTTCAAAAGTTATAGATGGAGGGCTATCAATTATTATAAAGTCATACCTTCTTTTTATGGCTTTAATTTCATCTATTAAATTCCTTATATCAAAATTTAATTGAGTTATTCCAATATCATCTTCACCATAATAAGATTTTCTTGCTTCAAGCCAATATGATAGACTTTTTTGTGCATCAGCGTCTATGACAGCTACTTTATAACCACTATTACTCCACAAAACTGATAAATTTGCTGAAAGAGTCGATTTACCTGAACCACCTTTTTGATTCGAAAATGCTATAACTTTTCCCATATACAAGTATTGATAATAACTATTTTAAAGATAGATGGAAACATTTTATAAAAAAATATGAAAAAAAATAAGTTAGATATTGCAAAAAATTTATTAAGCAGTGGAGAACTTGTAATATTTCCCACAGAAACAGTATTTGGACTTGGAGCAGATGCAACAAATGATGAGGCTGTAAAATCTATTTTTAAAGTAAAAAAAAGACCGCGAAGCAATCCAATTATCTGTCACTTTAAAAGTATTAAACAAATAGAAAAATATTTTATTTTAAATAAATTTGAAAAAAAATTAGGTTCAAAATTCTGGCCTGGTCCTTTGACAATAATATTAAAAAAAAAGAAAAATTCTAAAATATCAAAATTAGTCTCTTGCAACTCAACTTTAGTTGGCTGTAGAATTCCCGGTAATAAATTAGCTAAAAAATTAATTACTTTATTTGACCTACCTATTGCAGCCCCTAGTGCTAATCTGTCAGAAAGAACTTCCGTAACCAATATTATGGATATCGATCCTATTCTAGTAAAAAAAATATTTGTTTTAAAAGATAAACAGTCTTCTCATGGACTAGAGTCCACAGTTGTTAGAATTGATACCAATAATGAAATTGAAGTATTAAGATATGGCAGCATAACTGTTGAAGAACTAAATAAATATGCAAAAGTAAAAATTAAAAAGAAATCATCTATTTCTCCTGGTAATTTAAAAAAACATTACTCAACTTTAAAACCAATAAGAATGAATGCTAAGAGAATACTAAAAAATGAAGGTTTATTAAATTTTGGCAATAATAAATTAAAGTCTAAAATAATTAATTTAAATTTGAGTAATAAAAAAAATTTAAATGAAGCAGCAAAAAATTTTTATCATTATCTTCATAAATTAGATCAAAGTAGATGCAAAAAAATTGCTGTAGTAGAAATACCTGATAAAGGTCTTGGCAAAACTATAAATGACAGATTAAGAAGAGCAATTAAGTAATTACAACCTATTTAAATAATCCATTAACCTATAATAAATAATGGCTGAAGAATACAATGGTCTTCTAAACATGTTGCCACCTGGAATTTTAAAATGATTAATTTGCTCAAACATATCAAAATTATTTGATTTATTTAAAATTTTTTCAGCTACCATTTTTCCTCCCATAATACTCATAGCTAACCCATGTCCAGAGTAAGCATGAGCATAATACAACTTTTGATTCATTATAGTTCCAAAAATAGGCAATCTATTAATCGATATTGCCAAGGTACCTCCCCAAGAAAATTCAATTTTAAATTTTTTTAATTCAGGAAAAACTTTATACATTCGTTTAGAGACAAAACTCTTTGCATCTTTTACAAAATGAGATGTAATTGTTTCAGGTCCTCCAAAAAGAAGTCTGTAGTCTTCTGAAAATCTATAATAATCAATCATAAATCTAGAATCTATTACGCCACAATTTCTTTTGATTAATTTACTTGCCAGATCTTTTCCGAGAGGTTCTGTTGCAATAATATAATTATTTATAGGCATAAAATAATTTCTCTTTGATCCTAAAAGATTGTCAAGATAACCATTACAACCAATAATTACTTTCTTTGCTTTAATAATATTTTTTCCAGAGTGAATTATAACTTCTTTTTGATTATCAACAATTTTATCAGCCGGAGAATTTTCATATATATTTATACCATTTGCTAAACACTGTTCTGCTAAACTATATGTCAGTTTTAATGGGTTTAAATGATAAGAATCCTTTAAAAGCATTCCAGAAAAATATCTGTCACTATTAACTTCATCTCTTATTGAATTGTGGTCAAAGTATTCATAATTATTATAATTATAATTCTTCTGCATATGCTCAATTTCATCTTGAAAATATTTATAATCTTTTTTTGTGTTGCCTACATGAAGAACACCTTGTCTAAGCGCACAGTCAATTTTGTATTTTTCAATTAAATTAACTACATTTGAAACAGCATCTAATCCAACTTTCCAAAAAAATTTTGCTTTTTCAATACCAAATTTTTTTTCTAAGTAGAATTGATCTTTTCTCATTCCAATTCCTAGTTGACCGCCATTCCTACCAGAAGCACCAGATCCAACTTTATTTGCTTCCAAAATCGTTATTGATAAACCTTGATTAGATAAATTTAATGCTGAAGAAATACCTGTTAAACCACCTCCAATAATACATACATCAGTTGAAATATTTTCATCTAATTTACTTTGATTAGGAAAAATAGGTGCTGAAAATTTATAAAAACTCTCTTTTTCATTATCATGTTGATTAAAAGTTCTTTTTTTTGTAGTAATCATTAACTTATCATTAATGGTTTAATTATAATTAGTAAACAAACACTCTCAATATGATTGAAAAATTTCAAAATTGGTTTCATGAAAACTCTATTACAGAAGTTGAATGTTTAGTTCCAGATCTTGGAGGAATTGCACGGGGAAAAATTTTACCAACAAATAAATTTTTAAAAGGACTGGAAGATGAAAGTCACAGATTGCCACAGTCAACTTTTATTCAAACGATATCAGGAGATTATGCAACTGAGGACTCTGCTGGTGCTTTACCAAGAAGTGTTTACAATCCAACTGACATTGACGTAATTTTAAAACCAGATTTTGATACAATGAGAGTAGTACCATGGTACGAAGACCCTACTGCACAAATTATCTGCGATGCAATAAATCTTAACGGTGATGATGTTATAAATTCTAGTAGGAATGCTCTAAAAAATATTCTTAAACTTTATAAAAAAGATAAATTAACTCCAATTGTTTCACCAGAGTTAGAATTTTATTTAGTGAAACCTAATGCTGACTCAGATTACCCCCTTGAAGTGCCAGTGGGTCAATCAGGTAGACAAGAAACAGGTAAGCAAGCCTTAGGTATAGATGCTGTTAACGAATTTGATCATCTTTTTGAGGATGTATATAATTATTGTGAGGCACAAAATATTGAAATTGATACTATTAATCATGAATCTGGCTCAGCTCAAATGGAAATTAATTTTCAGCATGGTGATCCTTTAGATCTCGCAGACCAGGTATTTTTATTTAAAAGAACTTTAAGACAGTCTGCTTTGAAACATAAACTTCATGCAACATTTATGGCAAAACCTATGGAAAACCAACCTGGTAGCGCAATGCACATACATCAATCTATATATAATGAAAAAAATAAAAATATTTTTTTCAATCAATCATCTAAAATTTCAAAAAAAATGAAAAACTATTTAGGTGGGTTGGAAAAATATACCCCATTATTAATGCCAATATACGCTCCAAATATAAATTCATTTAGAAGGTTGTTTGCAACTTGGGGTGCTCCTAAAAATGTTAAATGGGGAATAGGTAATAGAAGTTGTGGTTTTAGAATTCCATCAATTGAAGAAAGGAATATACGTATTGAAAATAGAATTCCTGGTTCTGATACAAATCCATATCTAGTTTTTGCAGCTAATTTAGCTTCAGGATATTTAGGAATGAAAAACAACTTAAAACCAAATCCAGAAACCAAAGATAGTGCATTTAAAGATAAAAATTCCAATCTACCAAAAAATATGGATGAATCGTTAACTCTCTTTGAAAATGATGAAGATATAAAATACATATTTAATGAAAAATTTGTAAGGTCGATTGCTGCTATAAGAAGGGTTGAGTATCAAGCTTATTTATCAGTAATAAGTTCTTGGGAGCGAGAATATTTATTACTTAATGTTTAAATTTTTTATTAAAATAAAAATAAAATAAACCAATTATTATCAAAGCAAACATTAAAATCGCTGATAATGCGTTTACTTCAGGGCTCAATCCTAATCTGACTTTAGAAAAAACTACAATTGGCAATGTGTTAGCTCCAGGCCCAGTAGTAAAACTCGCAACTACTAGATCATCTAAAGAAATTGTAAAAGCTAATAACCAACCAGCAATAATAGAAGGTAAAATTATTGGTAAAGTTATCTTATAGAGTACCTTGGTATAATTATAGCCTAAATCCATAGCAGCTTCCTCAATATTTTTGTTGAAGTCAGTCAATCTTGCTTGAATAATAATTGCGACAAATGCAATACAAAAAGTAACGTGCGATATAAAAATAGTTAATTGCCCTCTTGATGATGGAAATCCAATTACATTATTTAAGCTTATAAAAAAAAGTAACATTGAAAGACCTAAAATTAATTCTGGCAAAACCAAAGGTGTTGATGAAAGAAAAATATAAAATGATTTAAAAGGAATTTTTCTTATTCTTACAAGTGAATATCCAATCATAACTCCTAATATTGTAGCAAAAGTTGCAGACAGAGCTG
This sequence comes from uncultured Alphaproteobacteria bacterium, assembly GCA_902577905.1. GTDB lineage: Bacteria > Pseudomonadota > Alphaproteobacteria > HIMB59 > CACPNW01. The sequence goes on along the minus strand of CACHAQ010000005.1, from coordinate 38,721 downwards.
CAATTTTAATACTAATGATAAATGCCTCAATTATTTGTTCATTATTAAATAATTCATTGTACCATCTTAAAGAAAATCCTTTCCAAACCATTACTCTCTTATTTTCATTAAATGAGTAAAAAATTAAAACTAAAATTGGGAAATATAAAAAAAATAAACCTAAAAAAATAACTGCACTTTTGATTAAACTAGATTTCATTTTTTTGACTCCAACGAGAATAAAGTATTTGAAAAATAACAATTGGCAAAACCAAAATTATAATTCCACTAAAAGCTAAAGCACTAGCACCTGGCCAATTTCTATTAACAAAGAATTCCTCCCATAATATTTTTCCATAATACAATCTATCACTACCACCTAACATTTCAGGTATAATAAATTCTCCAACAACAGGTATAAAAACTAATAAAGATCCAGCAACAATTCCTGGAACAGACAAAGGAAGAATAACTTTAAAAAAGGTTTTAATACGATTTAATCCTAAATCTTTTGATGCTTCAATTAAATTTAAGTCAAATTTATTTAAGTATCCATAGAGTGGTAAAATCATCAAAGGTAAATAAGTGTATACAATTCCCATGATGACAGCATATTGATTGTATAATAATTGAAGTGGTTCTGATGTTATGCCTAGGTTTAGAAGTATTACATTTAAAATTCCATTATTTTGTAAAATTATTTTCCATGCATATACTCTTAATAAAAATGATGACCAAAATGGAATAACTACTAAAACTAATAGGATATTTCTTAATCTGATATTTGAAGTCGCAATATAAAAAGCTAATGGGAACCCAATAAGTAAACAAAAAAAAGTAGATATTAGAGCTAGTATCAAAGAGTTTACAAAAGATCCAATGTAGTAATAATCACTAAATATATAAACATAGTTTTCAAATGTAGTATTGATCTTAAATCCATTATCAAAAAGAAAAATATCTTGATAAGGAGGCATCCCCCATTCTGATACCGAAATTGATATTTTAAAAATTATAGCTAATGGTATAAAAAAAAATAGAACAAGCCAAAAATAAGGACTAAAAACAAAATATTTTTCAAATAATTTATTTTTCAATTAATCCTCTAAAACCTTAATTGAATCACTTTCCCAACTACAAATGACTTTCTCCCCTTTTGGGAAATTATAATTTGAGTTGGAGTTAAAATTCTGATCTAAAACTGAAATTATCATATTTTTAATTTTAATTTCATAACGTGTAAAGCTTCCCAAATATGATTTTTCTAAAATTTCTCCACTAAAGGAATTAAATGCACTTGTTTTCAAATTATTTATTGATTGTATTTTTATTTTCTCTGGTCTTAGTAAAATATTAGTTTTTGTATTTTTTAATTCTTTGTTTAATTTAAGATTTATACCTAAATCATCAGAATAAAAATTTTCATCTTTCTTATAAATCTCAATTATATTTGCAATCCCTATAAAATTGGCAGTATAAAGACTTTTAGGATTTTCATAAATCTCTTCAGGGCTAGAACATTCCAAAATAAGACCATTCTTCATTATTGCCATTCTATCAGATAAGGACATTGCTTCTTCCTGATCATGGGTAACGAAAACAAATGTAATTTTTAGTTTCTTTTGGAGTGTTGTTAACTCTAATTGCGTTTTTGATCTTAGTTTTTTATCTAGTGCTGCAAGAGGCTCATCTAATAATAATAACTTAGGTTTTTTTATTAAGCATCTTCCAAGAGCAACTCGTTGCTGCTCTCCACCTGATAATTGCTTAATTCTTCTATTTAATAAATCTTCAATAGATAAAAGTTCGGCAATATTTCTTACGTTTATTTCAATTTCTTTTTGGGTAAAATTTTCTTTTATTCCAAAAGCTAAATTATTAAATACGTTTAAGTGAGGAAATAGAGCATACGATTGGAACATATAGTTTAATGGTCTATCAAAAGGCTCAAGGTTTGTTATGTCTGTTCCGTCGAGGATTACACGTCCTGTATCTGGCTTCTCAAATCCACCTAGTATTCTTAGTAAGGTAGTTTTGCCTGAACCCGAAGATCCTAGGAGACCAAAAAATTCAGATTTTGAAATATTTAAATTAATATTTTCTAAAACTTTGTTATCTCCAAAAGATTTAGAAATATTTTCAATTACAAGAAAATTATTATCCATCTTAAATCAGCACTAATATTAATATATTAGTGCTGAAATGAAGTATATTTTTTAATTTGATTTAAATTTATTAAAATATTTAGTTGATAATTGTGCTTTTTTAGGTGAGTCAGCAGTATCAGCAAATAGCATACTTAAAGTTGCTTCATCTGGATAAATAGCTGGATCTCCTAAAATTTCTGGATCAACTAGCTCATTAGCTGCTTTGTTTGGATTAGAATACCAAACATAGTTTGTAATATCTGCAGCAACTTCAGGGCGCAAAATATAATTTATAAACTTATGTGCATTTAAAACATTTTTTGCATCAGCTGGAATTGCCATCATATCAAACCAAATTACAGTTCCCTCTGAAGGAATAGAATACCAAACTGGTTCTATTTCTTCGTATGCAGCAATAAAAACATCACCTGACCATCCCATAGCTAGACAAATTTCACCATTAGCAAGATCATCTATATATTGAGAAGAATCAAAATACCTAATGAAAGGTCTAATCTCCTGCAACATTGAAAGAGCAGCCTTATAATCATTTTCGTCTTCGGTGTTAGGATCTTTACCTACATATTTTAAGGCAATTTCCATTACTTCAGATGGTGCATCTAACATTGCTATACCACAATCTTCATATTTAGAAGCTATAGCTGGGTCAAATAAAACACTCCAACTAGTAACCTCATCTTCATCAACCTTATCAGTATTATAACCAATACCAGTTGTGCCATACATATAGTTTACTGAATACTGACCGCCTGGATCATGTGCATCTATCTTTGATAAAACTTCTGGATCTAAATTTCCTAAGTTCGATAATTCAGATTTATCAAGTTTTTGAAAAACTCCAGCCTTGATTTGGTTTTCTAAAAAAGAACCAGAAGGCACGACAATATCATAGCCAGACCCACCAGCTAAAAGTTTAGCTTCAAGAACCTCATTTGAATCAAAAACATCATAAGTTACATCAATGCCAAATTCATTTTCAAAATTTTCAATTGTATCTTCGGCAATGTAGTCAGACCAATTGTAAATAAATAATTCTTCTTTAGCCTGAGCTGAAAAAGAAATTAAAACTAATAGAGATATAAAATACTTAAGCATTATTCCCCTCCTAAATAAAAATTACATTAAATAAAATAAATTAAAAATCGAGAATTTTTTTATATAGATCTGGCCTTCTGTCTCTAAAGTTACCCCATAATTTTCTATATTCTCTTGAAATTAACAAATCTAAAGTTGCAGTTATTATTCCTTCATCCTTATCATTCATACGATTTATTACATTTCCAAGATGATCCAATATAAAAGAATTGCCATAAAAATTTAATTCAATATCAGCTTCGACCTCATTCCCTATTCTATTCGAAGTTACTATAGGGATTTGATTTGCAGCAGCATGTCCTACCATTGTATTAATCCAATGATCCTTTGAATTTAATTCAGGCATGTGTGGCTCAGAGCCAATTGCTGATGGATAAAAGATTAAATCTGCACCTTTCAACGTTAATATTCTTGCACATTCAGGAAACCACTGATCCCAACAAATTGCACAGCCAACTTTTGCCAGAGGGGTGTCAAAAACCATAAAGCCTGTGTTGCCTTTTTCAAAATAATACTTCTCATTATAGCCAGGTCCTTCAGGAATGTGAGATTTATTATAAACTTCACTTATTTTACCGAAAGAATCAATCATAACTAGAGAGTTAAAAAACTTATTTTCCTTTTTTTGAAAAAAACTAATTGGTAATGAAATCTTTTTATCTTTACAAATATTAGATAATTTTTCGAACATTGGATTAGAAGGAAAATCGATTGCAAGATCAAAAAATTTATCATTTTTTGTTGAACAAAAATAATAATCTTGAAATAATTCTTGCAGAAGTAAAATATCAACATTTTCATTTGATGCTTTTTCAACCAAACTAATTGCTTTATTTAAATTAGCGTCAAAGTCTCCTTTAATAGCCTTGAATTGTGATGTTGCTACTTTTACTTTCATATTTTTGGTACATTCATTGTTATACAATGAATATTTCCACCACCATAATTTATATTTTCTGTTTCCAACATAATAATTTCTCGATTTGGGAATAACTTTTCAAAAGTTAATTTTACCTCATTATCTTCCTTAACATTGAATTTAGGTAAGATAATTTTATTTTTACTGAAATAGAAATTTATATATGAACTAATAATATTCTTATTATTAATCTTTTTTCTTGAAGGTAAAGGAACTTCAATTAAATCAAATGTCTGATTAGTATCTCTAAAAAATTTAATAAGATCAGCTTTGTTTTTTTCTAATATTTCATAATTAGGATCTAATTTGTGAGTTGTGGCAATTAAATATTGATTTTTTCCGATCGGGCATAATAAATTATCGACATGACCATCTGTATCATCCTCCATTAGTCCATTTTCAAATAAAAAAATATAATTTAAGTCAAACAAGAACTTTAATTCTTTAATAATATATTCACTATTATGTTTTTGTTTTCTATTTTTATTAAATATTACATTTTTCGTACTAAATAAATTTTTTTTATCATCATAAGTTATTGCTCCTCCTTCAATAACTAAGTCAGAAATTTTTGTTGGAATATTTAAATAGTTTGAAATAAATTTTGATATTTTATTATCATTTAAATAATCTGGATACTTTCCATAACCATTAAATTCAAAGCTAATTGATTTTAATTTTTCATTTTCGTTATAAAAAATTGGTGCAATATCTCGCATCCAAGAATCATCTAATTTACATTCTAAAATATCTATATTTTCATGATCAGTTTTATTTTGAATTTCATTAATGTCTTCTTTATTTGACAAAACAATAACATGCTCAGTTTTTGCAATTTCATTAATTACATTTGCAACTTCATCTCTAGCCTTATTAATAATTTTTCCATAAAGATCTTTATTACATGGCCAAGCAATCAAACAATATTGGTGTTCATGCCATTCAGGAATTAGTTTCATAAAATTTAAAAATATGTATAATTATTTCATGTCTAAAGATGAAGTAAAATTCACTGAAATGAAACATGGTGATAAAGAGGATTATGAACTTCTTGCTAATTTTGAAGATAAATTTATTGAAGGTACAGCTGATAGAATAGTAAGAGTGCTAGAAAGTTTAGACAATTCTTTAGGTGGCTATAAGGTATCTAGATTAGAACATTCTCTTCAAACTGCGTCAAGAGCGTTACGTGAACAAGCTTCTGAAGAAATGGTGGTGGCCTCCTTATTGCATGATATAGGTGATGAAATTGCACCTCTTAATCATTCTGAACTTGCAGCTGCAGTATTAAAACCTTTTGTGTCTGAAAAAACAAGATGGATTGTAGAACAACATGGTTTGTTTCAAGCCTACTACTATAATCATTATTATGGAAAAGATAGAAATCTAAGAGATAAGTTCAAAGGTCATGAATTCTTTAAAGACACTATAGATTTTTGTGAAAGATGGGATCAAGCATCATTTGATCCAAATTATGATACGATTCCTCTAAAAGAATTTGTTCCAATGGTCCAAAGAATATTTAATAGAACACCTTATAGAAATTTATAATTATTTTTTTAACTTGTTGATTAGTGTAAGGTTACCTGGATCAAAGTTATTTTTATTTTCTTGAATAAATTTATCTATATCTTTTTGCTTTTCTAATTCTAATTCAGAAACTTTTCTAATATTTAAATCAACATATAAAGAACAAACCTCTGTTGTTGCTGCTCTGTAACCTTCAAGCTTATGAGTCATTTCTAATTTGTAAATTAATCTTTTTTTATCCCTATCAAGAAATAACAAATTAATATCTACTTCATCGCCCTCTTTCACTTCTTTGTCATAAGTTGTGTGTGACTCTACGGCAAAAGTAGTTTTCTTCTCTGTTTTTGCAGAAGTTTCACCCATATTAAATTTTTGTAAAAGCACTTCCCATCCAGCATCAAAAAGATGAATATAAAATGCCAAATTCATATGACCATTGTAATCTGTCCATTCTTTTTTAACTCTTCCTGAATTTAAATATATCTTCATTGTTTTTCTTTATTAATTCAAAAAATATAGTAGTTTAAAATAATGAATAATGAAGTAATAATTTCGTGTGCCGTTACTGGATCAGGAGATACAGCAGGTAAACATCCTGAATTACCTATAACGCCAAAACAAATTGCTGATGCTTCAATTGAAGCTGCCAAAGCGGGTGCAGCAATAGCTCATGTACATGTAAGGGAACCTGATGGCAAACCTTCTAGAAATTTAAGTTATTATAAAGAGGTGGCAGATAGAATTCGCTCTTCTGAAACTGATGTAGTTTTAAATTTTACTACAGGTATGGGTGGTGATTTTGAAGTTGGGACTGGGAAAGATCCTTTAAATCCGGTGGGAGCAAATACAGATATGATCGATGCATTAAGCAGATTAGAACATGTTGAAGAGTTATTACCTGAAATTTGTACTTTAGATTGCGGATCACTTAATTTTGGTGACTCAAACATGACATTTATTCATACACCGATACAACTAAGAACTGCAGCAAAAAAAATGCAGGAGCTTGGAGTGAAACCAGAAATGGAAGCTTTTGAAATGGGTCATTTATGGTTTGCTAACCAACTTTATAAAGAAGGTTTAATTGATGGCCCTCCTTTTTATCAAATATGCCTTGGCATACCTTGGGGATCACCTGCAACAACGAGCGCAATGAAAGCTATGGCTGAAATGATACCTTCTGAAGGAATTTGGTCTGGATTTGGAATAGGAAGATCGCAAATGCCTATGGCTGCACAGGCAGTTATATTGGGAGGAAATGTTCGTGTAGGACTGGAGGATAATCTTTATTTAAAAAAGGGAGTTTTTGCATCAAATGCACAGTTGGTTGAAAAAGCAAGATGTATTGTTGAAGATATGGGAGCGTCTATTTTATCTCCACAACAGACAAGAGAGAAATTAAAACTAAAAAAACATTTTTAATTTGAAAAATATTGCTGTCATTGGAACTGGTGTTATTGGTACCGGCTGGATACTAAGATTTCTAGCTAATGGTATAAAAGTCAAAGCATTTGATAAAAATTCTCGACAAATAAATTTTCTAAAAGCAGAAATAGCAAGAACAAACTTAATTATAAAAAAATTATATAATACAAAAATCAATTTCAAAAATTTGGAAATCGTAGACAATATTGATGAAGCAGTGAAAAATGCAGATTTAATTCAGGAAAATGTACCTGAACGATTATCTTTAAAAAAAGATGTTATAAAAAATATAAGTAAATATTCACCCACAAATGCGATAATTGCTTCAAGTTCATCTGGTTTACTTCCATCAGATTTACAATCGAAATGTATTAATCCAAAAAGATTAATTATAGCTCATCCATTTAACCCTGTATATATTCTCCCGTTGGTTGAAATTGTAAAAGGTAAAAAAACTACAAATTTATATCTTAATAAAGCAAAAAAATTTTATCAAAAAATTAAAATGAAAACACTATTTGTAGAAAAAGAATTGCCAGGTTTTTTATCTGATAGATTGCAAGAAGCTTTGTGGAGAGAGGGTTTACATATTGTAAATGATGGATTTGCTTCAACAAAAGATTTAGATGAAGCGATTACTTATGGTCCTGGTATGAGATGGGCTCTAATGGGAACTTTTCTTACATTTCATCTAGCTGGAGGAGAAATGGGTATGAAACACATGTTAGATCAATTTGGACCGGCATTGAAACTTCCATGGACTAAACTCAAATCTCCAAAATTATCAAAAACACTTAAAGAAAAAATCATTAAAGGAACAAAAAAACAATCAAATAATCATTCTATTAAAGATTTAAGTAACATAAGAGATAATTTTTTAATAGATTTGCTAGAATTAAAGAAAAAATATAAATTATAATTATGACAATAATATCAAAATATGTAGCTTTAAAAAATTACATACCAACTGGGCTGCCTAAAGAAGATGATTTTGAAATTAAATCTAAAACTTTAGAATTAGATGAAACAAATAATATTCATGTTCTTAATTCGTGGATATCTGTTGATCCCTATATGAGAGCGAGAATGACAGAACGTAAAAATTATAAACCACCCTTTTTACTAGGGGAGGAAATGGAAGGTTATGCAATTGGTTTAGTCCAAAAATCAAAAGACTCACAATATCAAGAAGGAGATATTGTTTTCAGTAATTTTGGTATGAGAGATAACTTCATTTGCAAAAGCAGTGATTTAAAAAAAATCAAAAATTCTGATCTTCCATTGCAAACTTATCTAGGACCTTTAGGAATGACAGGGCAGACTGCATATATTGGTCTTTTCAATCATGGAAAAATACAAAAGGGACAAAGTATTCTTGTATCTTCAGCAGGTGGAAGTGTTGGATCAACAGTTTGTCAAATTGCAAAAAATTTAGGATGTAAAGTTTACGCTAGTACAGGATCAGATGAAAAAGTTGATTGGTTAAAAAATGAATTAAATGTTGATGTAGCATTTAATTATAAAAAAATTGATAACCTTGTTCTTCACTTAAAAGAAATTTGTCCTGAAGGATTTGACTTATACTTTGATAATGTTGGAGGTGATTTTTTAGAGTCTGCAATTTTTCGAATGAAAAATTTTGGAAGAATTATTATTTGTGGAAGAATATCTCAAATGAATTCAACTTCTGCTCCTGCAGGGCTAAAAAATATGGCTCACGTATTAGTAAAAAGATTAACAATAAAAGGATTTTTAATTTTTGATCATGAAAAAGATAATGAGCCTTTTGAAACTGATATGCGAAATTGGCTTTCAGAAGGAAAAATAAAATTTAAAGAAACAATTTATGAAAATATAGAAAATGCTCCAAAAGCATTTATAGATCTACTGAATGGTAAAAATTTAGGCAAAATGTTAGTCAAAATTTAACTAAATTGTGACGTATGGTGATGTGCCTCGATATTTAATATCTAATTTGAGTTCTTTATCAATCGGTGGAAAAGCTCTTTGCTGACATTCTACTCTAGGGCAAATTCTACAAGAAACTCCAATTGGCATTTGTAGTTTTTTATTACTTAAATCAATTCCTTCAGAATATATTAAATCTTTTGCGTATTTCATATCACAGCCTAAACCAATCGAAACAAAACTTTTAGGCATTCCATGTTTTTCAATTCCTTTCTCAAAAGCTCTTGCGATACAAAAATATACTCGTCCATCTGGCATTTTGGATATTTGAGGATGAATTTTTCCAGGATTTAAAAAAGCAGTATACACATTCCATCTAGGACAAGAACCGCCATGTCTTGGTATATGAATACCGGATAAAGAAAATCGCTTTGACACATTTCCAGCAATATCTGTTTTTAAAAAATGAAATGGCACTCCTTCGTTTCCAGGTCTTTGAAGATTTGTTAATCTATGTGTAACTTGTTCAAAACTACAAGCATAATGATGCATCAAAATTTCTACATCATATTTATGTAATTTAGCACTCTTTAAAAAATCGTTATAAGGCATCATAAAAGCAGCAGCATAATAATTTAGTAAAGATAGTTTAAGCAAAGGTTCTACTTCTTCTGATTCAACATTATTATCTTTAATAACTTTATTGATAACATCATTAGCCTCTAAATAAGCAACTTGTGATGCTAAATGAAAGTTTCTAGATGTGTAAGTTAACATCTCAGAAAGATAAAAAATCTTTGAATTTTCATCAAATCTTTTAACTATTTTTTCATCTTCGTTTATGGTTACTATTTTAACTTCAATTCCATGTTTTTCTTTGAGATAAAGTGATAATTTAGATCCAGATCCAATGTTAGGTCCAATTTCAAGACCTATTTCTTTTCTCAGATTTTCAGAACTTACTTCTAAATCATGGAAGTAATTTTTATTTTCTTGAAGAATATCTGAAACGATTTCTACAGGTAGTCTTGTTGGTTTTTCGATTTGATTTGCATTGACATCCATCGTTTCAAGTCGATTTTGCATATCTTCTTTAAAGCTTTTAAAAGAGTCATTTATTGCCAGTAATGCTTTAGCTATGTTAGGATTTGAACCAATGAAATCACTTGTGTCGTGATTGGTTATCTTTAAATCATCAAAAATTTCATTGCTTAAAACATCCATTACGTCTGAAAGAAGTCGTTTGCTAGATTCTGTTGAAAAGTCTTTAATTGATAAATCTAATTTGTCAGCTGCTTTAATTAGTAAGGAAAGCGGTATTTTTCTTTTTCCACTTTCAATTAAATTTAAATAACTAGGAGATATTCCAATAGTTTTTGATAATTCAGCTTGTGAAAAACCTTTGCTTATCCTTTGTTTTTTTAACCTTGGGCCAAAATTTATGTCAGATTCAATATTCATTTACAAAATTTACAAAAATAATAAATTCAAAGTAATTTTCTTTACATTAAAACTAAGAAAAACTCTAGTTTTTTTTTATTTTATTATGTATTTGTCAAATCTGTAAATATGAACAGTAAATTAACAGAAAATATTAATATCCAAAAAGACAGCTTAGAGCAGAGTTCTATTGAGAAGAAGGTTCTTGAAGGGTCTATAGACTCAAATTATGACCTTAATCTTGCTGATGGTATCGAAGCATACTATAGCGAAAGATACGGTTGGACTCTTAGAAGAAAAACGATCTAATTTAATTAGATTTTTTCTCTCTAACTAACGGTACTATTTATTTGGTCGTAAGCTTTTTCAGCAATCATAATAGTTGTTGCATTTAAATTAGCACTAACAATATCTGGCATTACAGAAGCATCAATAACTCTTAAATTTTGAATTCCATGAACCCTTAGGTCTTGGTCTACAACTGAAGTTTTGTCCTCACCCATTTTATTTGTGCATGACGGATGATACGCAGATTCAGATGTATTTTTAATAACTTCATCTAATTCATTTTGATTAGATACATTCTTCCCAGGCCTAATTTCTGTGCCAACATATTCTTTAAGTGCTTTTTGAGACAAAATTTTTTTAGCAATTCCTACACCTTCTCTCATTTGTTTTAAATCGTCTTCATGCTTAAGATAATTAAATTGTATTTTAGGATCATCTTTATAGTTATTTGTTTTAATTTTAACAAACCCCCTACTTTTTGGTCTATTTGGACAAACATGAAATTGAAAAGCTTCAAAATTAGGATTTTCTAAACCATGATTAATAACTAAGTAGGGGAAAAAATGAAATTGTAGGTTTGGGTGATTATATGATTTGTCAGATTTAACAAAACCTCCTAACTCTAAATGTGAGTTTGCTAACCTACCTTTTTTAAATAAAAACCATTTTGACCCTTCTATTGCTTGATAGAGAAAATTTGTTGCTAAAGAATGTAATGTTTCATTTTTTTTAGATTTATATTGAATATACATCTCTAAATGATCTTGTAAATTTTCTCCCACCCCAATTAAATTATTAATAACTTCTATTCCCAAGCTTTTAAGATACGTTTCATTACCTATTCCGGATAATTGAAGAATTTTAGGTGAATTAATTGAACCAGCACAAAGTATAACTTCTTTATTGGCTAAATAATTATTGGTTATATTTTTTTTAATCGTTTCAACACCAATTGCAGTTTTATTTTTAAAAAGAATTTTTTTAACATCAATATTATTTATTATTCTTAGATTTTTTCTATTTTGGATTGGCTCTAAATATGCCTTAGCAACACTTTGTCTTACACCTTTGTTTATTGTTACATCAAAAGTTCCAAAACCTTCCTTATGAATACTGTTAGAGTCATTAAATATTTTATATCCAGCTTCTTGTGCAGCTTCTAAAACTTTTTTAAATAGAGGGTATTTTTTATCTATGTTTGATTTATTTACTTTTAATGGCCCCTCTTTACCTCTTACATTACTATCATGAGACCAAGTTTCTAATTTTTTAAAAAAAGGTAAAACTTTTTCATATGACCAATTAGTTAAACCACTTGAAGACCATCTATCAAAATCCTCTTTATGACCTCTAGCGAAAACCATTCCGTTATGCGAAGAGCATCCCCCGATCATTTTACCTCTTGGACAATATAAAGATCTATTATTTAGAAACGGCTCAGGCTCAGTATAATATTTCCAATTATATTTTGGGTCATGCATTGCATATAGAAGTGCACTTGGCATATCAACTTTCCAGGTTTTACTGGATGGGCCAGCTTCTAATAAAATTACAGAATTCTTTGATTGTGAAGACAATCTGTTAGCTAAAACACAACCTGCTGACCCTGCTCCAACAATGATGTAGTCAGCGTTTTTATCCACTAATTCATTCTTTCAGTATTTCCATCAACAGTCATGATTTGACCAGATACATTTTCTGAAGCATCGCTCAATAAAAATAATGCCATTGATGCAATATCTTCTTTTTCTACAAATGTGTTTAATGAAACCATTGACTCTAATTCTTTTCTTACTTTTTTATTTGAAGAATTTATTAATTTAGCTTTTGCATTTATTACCCTATCCATTCTATCGCCATTAACAGAACCAGGACAAATTGCATTCACACGTATTTTAAATTTTCCTAATTCAACTGCTAATGTTTTAGTTAATCCAATTACTGCCCATTTACTTGATGCATATGGTGAACGTTGAGCAAAACCATATAATCCTGCAGTTGAAGATAAATTAATAATAGATCCTTTTTTAGCATTTTTTAAAAATGGAATAGCAAATTTTGTGAAATAAAAATGTGAACTTAAATTGGTTTTAATAGTGTTATCCCATTCATCTATTGAAATATTTTGAAGATACTTTGTAGGTCCTGCAATGCCTATATTATTTATTAATCCATCTATTTTTTTTAAGTTAGATAGAGACTTAAAATATTCTTTAATGTCTTTTGGATTTGTGCAGTCTAAGTGTTTAGCAAATATTTTATTACGATATTTTTTGTTTAAATTTATTTTATCAATTTTTGATTTATTTATATCAGATAAATATACTTTTCCACCTGAACTGATTATTTTATTTGCTATAGCGAAACCTAAGCCATCTGCACCAGCAGAAATAATATAATTTTTTTTACTAAGATTAATTTTCATTTATTGAATATTATCTATCTCTTTTTTAGAAATATATCCAATAGTTTTACCTTTATTGTCAGTAACTACTATTGTTAAGTTGTCTTCTACAATTTTATTTTTAAAATTTTTTAGTTTTATATTTTGATTTACTTTGTAAATAGAACCTAATGTTAAATTATCTTTATTAAAATTGTTTTCAATTATCATTATATTTTTTGCCTCTAGATTATCTATTCTATTTTCTTTGCTAGAAAAAAAATTAAGTAAAAATTTAAATATATTCATTATTTAAAATATAGATTTACTAGGAAGATCTTTTATTCAGAAGATTGGTTAGCCAATCAGGATCCATTTCTGGGACTGAAGACAATAAAAGTTCTGTATAATCAGGATATGGTGGATTTAAAATTTTACTTTTCAAACCCTGTTCCACTACCTCACCTTGATACATAACAACTATTTCATCTGAGATTGCTTTAACTGTTGCTATATCATGAGTAATAAAAATATAAGTTACACCAAGCTCTTTTTGTAATTTTTGGAGTAATTTTAATATTCCTTCTTGAACAATTTGATCTAGCGCTGATGTCACTTCATCACAAATAATTAAATCTGGGTTAGCCGCTAAAGCTCTTGCAATGCATATTCTCTGTTTTTGACCTCCAGATAATTCAGATGGTAATCTATCTAAAAAAGTTTCATCTAGCTCAATCATTTTTAATAATTCAATAACTTTTGCTTCTCTTTCTTTCCCTTTTATACCTTGATAAAATTCTATTGGCCTTCCTATTATTTCATCAACAGTTTGACGAGGGTTCATTGCAGTGTCAGGCATTTGAAAAATTATTTGAATTCTTCTTAATTCTTCTTTTGACCTTTGCTCAAGTTTTGGAGACAATTTTTTTCCATCAAAAATTATTTCTCCTTTTAATTGAGGAAGTAAGCCTGTAATTACTCTTGCTGTTGTTGATTTTCCTGATCCACTTTCACCAACTATAGCTACTGTTTTACCTTTAGGAATATCTATAGAAACATTGTGTAAGACCTTTGATGAGCCATATGCTGCATCAATATTTTTAATAGACAACATATAATCTTCATTTGTTTCTTCAGGCTTGATCAGTGATCTTACTGACCATAGAGATTTGGTGTATTCTTCTTTTGGGTTTGATAGCATATCTCTTGTTTCAGCTTCTTCAACTTCTTCACCGTATCGCAAAACTTTTATTCTATCAGCCATTTGCGCAACTACGGCTAAATCATGAGTAATATAAATTGCTGCTGTATTAAATTTATCTACTATAGATCTCATAGCAGATAATACTTCAACTTGAGTTGTTACATCTAAAGCTGTTGTGGGCTCATCAAAAATAATTAACTCTGGTCTTGGAGACATAGCCATTGCAGTCATTATTCTTTGTAGTTGCCCTCCAGATACTTGATGCGGGTATCTATCTCCTATATTTTTCGCATCTGGAAGCTGTAGTGATTCATAAAGTTGAACCGCATCTTTTTTTAATACATCCATTGGATTTATCTTTAATCTATTAGCAGCACTTATTGTTTGGTCCATTAATCTATGAGCAGGATTAAAAGATGCTGCTGCTGATTGAGCAACATAAGATATTTTAGTTCCCCAAATTTTTCTCTTTTCAAATTCAGTTAGTTTAGCGAGGTCTATGCCATTAAAATTAATTTCTCCCTTTATAATCTTACAACCTGGTTGGGTATAGCCCATTGCAGCTTTACCCATAGTAGATTTTCCGGCACCACTCTCTCCAATTAATCCTAGTATTTCTCCTCTGTGTAAAGTCAAATCTACACCTTTTAAAATTTTATGCCATCTCTCATCTGAAAATCCATCAATATGGATATTTTTCATTTCAAGCAGGAGTTCTTTTGATTTATTTAACGTCATCTTTTAATCCGCTAGTAATGTAAAGATACCAATCAACAACAAAATTAATTGATACACAAAGTAAAGCAATTGCAGCAGCTGGAATTAATGGTGTTAAACCTGCTGTTATATCATATTGAGCATATTGAATAAGTATTGCATTTTCCCTCACCATTGATGCCCAATCTGCTGAAGGGGGTTGAATGCCAATTCCTAAAAAACTTAAACTAGATATTGTAAAAATTATAAATATGAACCTTAAACCAAACTCAATAATCAAAGGTGAAGCTATATTAGGAAGTATTTCTCTGAAAATAATATATGATAAATTTTCACCTCTTAATCTCGCGACCTCTACATATTCTAGAACAACTTGACCAACAGCAACTGATCTTGATATTCTAAAAAATCTAGTTGACTCCAAAATTCCTAAAATGACAATTAAATTAAAATTAGTAGGTCCAAAAACTGATAAAAGTATAAAAGTAAAAATCATTACAGGTATAGCCATAAGCGTGTCTACTATTCTACTTAATAGCTGATCTAAATACCTTCTATCCAGAGCAGCTATAATTCCAAATACTGTTCCAATTCCTAAAGCAATAAAAGTAGCCAATAAACAAATACCAATTGTATTTCTTGCAGCATAGATAATGCGAGAAAAAATATCTCTTCCAATTTGATCAGTACCAAATATGTGACCATCACCCCAAGGAGCATAAGCTACTGGAAATATTTCTGCTTCTCCATGTGGAGCAATTAAGGGAGCAAATATTGCAGCAAAAAAATATATAAATAGTACAATCATACCAAACCAAGCTGAGATTGGAGCTTTTGATAAGGCAATTTTTAATCTTTCTAATCTAGTTCTTCTTTTAATTAAATTTGCAACTTCACTTTTTGCAGAATAAGATAAATTTTCGCTCATTTTGGGTATAGTAACCTTGGGTTAGAAATAATGCCGATCAAGTCAGCAATTAAATTTAATATTACATATGTTGATGCAAAAATTAATGCACAAGCTTGAACAACGGGTAAATCTCGATTATAGACTGATCCGACCATCAACCTACCAATACCTTGATAGTTAAAAACATATTCAACAACAACTGAGCCAATCAACATATAAGCTAAGTTTATTGCAATTACTTGAGAAATAGGTGCCCAAGCATTTGGAAGTGCGTGTTTAACAATTACCTCGTATCTAGAAGCTCCCGATAATTTTGCCATTTCAATATATTCACTTGATAAGATATTTATTATCGCTGACCTTGTCATTCTCATCATGTGACCCATAGTAATTAATGTCAAAGTAAAAACTGGAAGAGCAGTCCTGTAAAATCTTTCAGCCAAAGTTGAAGCTTCATCCACATTAGAAATAGTTGGAAAAACTGGAAACAGTGTCGCTAGTAAAAGAATAAAAATATAGGCTGTAAAAAATTCTGGTGAAGATACGGTTACTAAGCTAACTCCAGTTGCTGACCTATCATAATAAGAGTTTCTGTATAATGCTGCTGAGATACCTAAGATTAAAGATAGAGGAATAGCCAACATGGCGGCAACCCCTGTTAAAAATAATGTATTCTTTAATCTGGGGACAATTAAACCAACAACTTCTCTAGACCTATCACCTTGATCCCCTTGAACTTTAGATCTTCCAGAGAAAGAACTACCAAAATCTCCTTGAAAAACATTTCCTAACCAATCAAAATATCTTGTTACCGGAGGTTTATCTAAACCCAATTCTGCTCTTAGTGCTTTTACTGCAGATTTTGTTGCACTTTGACCTAATATTTCCGTGGCAAAGTCTCCAGGTAAAAAAGAGAATGTACTAAATATTATTACCGAAAATGCAAAAACTGTAACGAGACCAAGGCTAAGCCTTAACAAAATTGTTCTAAATATTGGATGAATTTTACTAATATTACCCTCCTTAAAGATACAATCTTAATTCTTAAAGTTTTGTCTAAATTAGGTCAACATGTAAGCTAAAATTAATAATTTATACGTTGAATTAAAACGTTATATATGTTTTTATATATTAACTTAAGTTTGTTTTTTGTTAAATTTCTAGAAATTATGAACAAAAATCTTAGGTTTTTGTTCAATTATAAGGGAGGACAAATGAAAAATAAGAAAATAGACAAATACATTGAAGAACAGTCTTCAAAGCTAACAAAAGGGCTTATTGATAGAAGACAGTTCATGATGTCTGTCCTTGCTACTGGGGTCACGCTACCAATTGCATTATCATTAGCAGATAAAGCAGTTGCAGCTACACCAAAAAAAGGTGGACATTTAAGATGGGGTAATAGTGCAGCAGATGCAACTGATACTCTTGATCCAGCAACTTATCAGAGCTCATTTATGCAAGCTACTGCTTGGTCATATCAGAACTGTCTAACTGTTGTTGATTCAGATCACACAATTGTTGGAGAGCTTGCTGAGTCGATTGAATCAGACGATGCTCAAACATGGGTATATAATCTTCGCAAAGGTGTTGAATTCCATAATGGTAAATCAATGACAGCAGAAGATGTTGTGCTCAACTATCAGTATCATATGAATCCAGATACTGCTTCGGCAGCAGGTGGACTTTTATCTCAAATTGAAACAGTTTCTGCTGATGGAAATGACAGAGTTATTTTTAAGCTAAAAGGTGCTAATGCCGATTGGCCTGCAATAACTACTGACTATCACATTATGATTAAACCAACAAAAGATGGAGTTGTTGATGCTCAATCAACGATTGGAACTGGTCCATATATTATGGATGAATTCAATCCTGGTGTTGGTGCTAAATTTGGAAAAAGAAATCCAAATTATTTCAAAGGTGATAGTGTTGCACACTTTGATTCAGTTGAAGTAATCGGAATTAATGATCCTGCAACTAGACAAGCAGCATTATTAAACGGTGAAATTGACTGGATGAATGGTGTTGATCTTAGAACTGCTAATCTATTGACTAGAAATCCTAGTGTAGAAATTACAGCAGCTTCTGGTTACGCTCACTATACAGCTCCAATGAGATTGAACGTTCCACCGTTTGATAACTTTGATGTGCGTATGGCAATGAAGTTTGCAATCAAAAGACAGGAAATTGTTGATAAGATTATGCTTGGATATGGTACTGTTGGTAATGATCATCCGATCTCTACTGCTCACCCATACCATAATAGCGCTTTAGAGCAGAGAGAGTTCGATGCTGATAAAGCTGCATATCACTGGAAAAAATCTGGTGTAAGTGGACCAATTGAAATTAGTACCTCAGAGGTTCCTTATGCAGGATGTACAGATGCAACTAACTTAATAGCAGCATCTGCCCAAGAATGCGGTATCGATCTTCGAGTTAAAAAAGAGCCTGAAGATGGTTACTGGAGTAACGTATGGAACACAAAAGGTTTCAGTATGAGTTCTTGGGGTGGAAGACCTACAGAAGATATGATGTGGTCTGCTGCATTCACAGATGACACTGAGTGGAACGAAGCTGCTTGGGGTAATCTAGTTCAAACTGATTCAACTGTTCGTTTCAATGAACTTGTTAGATCTGCTAGATCAGAACTTGATGCAGAAAAAAGAAAATCAATGTATTGGGAAGCACAAGCTCTTTGTAACTACGATGGTGGTGCAATTGTTTATGCATTTAACCAATACGTTGGTGCTGGTTCTAAAAAACTTGCTCACGGTGAAGATGTTGCTGGTAACTGGGAAAGTGATGGTAACAAACTTTCTGAACGTTGGTGGTTTGCATAAAAAATTAATTTTCTTTGTGGCGCATTTAAATGCGCCACACTATTTCTACTAATCTTCCAAAAAAATGTTTTTAAAAAATAAGAAATATCTCTTTGATGGAGGTTCCGGTCAAACTTTAATGGAAATGGGATTAGAAACAAAAGGTGATCTTTGGTCTGCACAAGCTTTATTAAATGAAAATAATCACCCAATGGTTGTAGAAATGCATAAAAATTTTATAAATTCAGGATCACAATTAATCGTTACCTCAAATTTTAGTGTTAGAAGAAGACTGTTAAAAAATTACAATTTGCTTGATAAATTTGAATTTGGAATAAGATCTGCTGGAGCACTTGCATTAAAAGCAAAAAATGAAAGTGATAAAAAAGTTATTGTTGCAGGCTCATTGCCAAATCAAGGTGTAACATATTCCCCAATACATTTTGAAACTGATGAAACTATGTTTAACTATTTTCATGAAATTGCAAAGATATTAAAAGATTACGTCGATATATTTTACTTAGATGTTTTGTGTTCCATCAAAGAAATAAAAATTGCTTTAGAAGCTTCAAAAGAATTTAATAAACAAGTTCTTGTAGGTGTTCACTTACGTTATGATGGAAAATTACCATCTGGAGAAAGTCTTGATGAACTTTTTGAAACTATTCAAAAATTTAATTGTTGTGGCATAGTATCAGCCTGCGTATCACCTGAAATCATTAATTTGAGTATTCCTGTATTTAAAAAACAAAAGCTTCCCTTTGGTTATAAAATGAATTTATTTAAAGAACTGCCTACTAGTAATAAAGAAAAATTTAATTCAGAAGGTTTTGAAGAAAATTATGATTATATTGATCCCGTTGAGTTACTTGGGACTCGAAATGAAGAATTTGGAGAAGAAAAATATAAAAAGTTTGTTTTAAATTCTTTAAATGAAGGTGTTACTCTAGTTGGTGGATGCTGTGAAGTAAAGCCACGACATATTGAAGCTATTAAGAATTTATTTTAAAATTTTTTTTTCATTATTTTATGATAAGTTGAATAAGTTTTATGGGAGATTTAGTTAGTAATTACAGATTTGTTGTAAAGCCAGTTATTAAGGAAACTGGTAGATCTTTAGATTTGGCTAGACCCATGAAAATACACCCTCTTACATATCAAGAGTTACCACTTAACCCAGAATATACTAACTACGCCGATGGTAGATTTACGCTTGAAAAATTATCTCATGCTACAGCAGATGAAATGTATTGGAAAGCTAGACAAGAAATAATTTTACGTCATACAGGTGAACATCCATACGAAATCTCTGGTCCGGATGCTGAAAATTTACTTCAACAAATATTTCCTAGAGATATTTCAAAAGTAAAAATAGGACGATGTTCTTATCAATTTGCTTGTTACCATGATGGAGGAATGATTTCAGATGGATTATTATTAAGATTAGAAAAAAATAAATTTTGGTTTGCACAAGGTGATGGACATTTATATAGTTGGTATAAAGCTCATTCGAAAAATTTAGATGTTGAAATTAAAGATCCAAACGTTTGGGTCAGTCAAATACAAGGTCCCAAATCTCTAAAACTTTTAGAAAAACTAGTTGATAAACCATTAAAAAATAATTTTAATTATTTTGATTGGGTTGAAACTTCAATTGATTCAGAAGAAGTGATTATAAGCAGAACAGGGTTTACAAATGAACTTGGCTGGGAAATTTATTTAAGACCAGAAAATAATTCAAAAAAAATTGGAGACTTAATACTCAGTAAAGGCGAAGAAATGGGAATGATTCTAACAGCCTCACCAGGATTTAGATGTAGAAGAATTGAGGCAGGTCTCTTATCTGCAGGGAGAGATTTTACGAGAGATAGATCTCCATTTGCTGTTGGACTGGGAAAATTTATCGATTTTAATAAAGGTGATTTTATTGGAAGAGATTATTTATTAAATGCAAGCAAAGATTGTTTAACATGGGGTATGAGAGTGGAAAATAGCTTCGCGTTGGTAGATTCTGAAATTTCTATTGATAATAAAAAAGTTGGAATTGTAACTTCAAGTACATGGTCGCCATTTCAAGTTTGTGGTGTTGCTATAGTTCATATGGATAAAGCAGAATTTGGACCAGACACAATAGTAGATGTTAGATGTGATGATGGTAGTGTGCAAAAAGGTGAAATATGTACTTTACCAATGTATGATGAGATAGGTGAAATACAAAGAGGTTTAAAAGAAGATATTCCATCTAGTCCAATACCTTGGAAGGGTATTTCAAATAACTAATATATTTTATAATAGAATTATAAATTATATTAGAATACAAATATTAAAATGAATGATCTTATTAGACCTAGTACTAAAATCCATACAATAGATGATGCAATAAGATTATCTAAAAAAAGATTACCAAAATTAGTCTTTGATTTTATTGATGGAGCATCAGGAGATGATAAACTTGCTGAAATTAATAGTACTGCATTAGATCAAATTAGACTGGAACCTAAGGTTTTTAGAAATGTTGAGAATAGAAATTTAAGTAAAAAAATATTTGATTTTCATTTTGATTATCCATTTGGATTTGCACCAATGGGAATGACAAATCTTTCATGGCCTGAAGCAGATAAAATGATAGCAAAAGAAAGTGCGTATAATAATATTCCAACATGTGTTTCAATGGCTTCGAGTACTACGCTTGAAGATATGTTTACTTTTTCAGAAGGTCATTCATGGATGCAAATATATATTTTTCAAAGTGAAGAATTTATTATGGAATTATTAAAAAGAGGAGAAAGCATTGGATACAAGGTTTTGATCCTCACTGTCGATGTTCCAATTCTTTCAAGAAGGGCCAGAGATGATAGAAATGGCTTTGGTTATCCATTTAAAATTGGCCCAAAACAATTTTTAGATTTTGCACTACATCCTCAATGGAGCTTAACAACTTTATTTAAAGGTGCTCCACAACCAATGAATTATATTACCTCTAAAAGTGGTGATCAAGTTTTTAGACGAAAAGAAAGTAGAGGAGCAACTGATTGGAATACTCTAAAAAGGGTTCGAGACGCTTGGAAAGGAAAATTAATAATCAAAGGAGTAATGAATTCTGAAGATGCTTTGAAAATTAAAGAAGCTGGCGCTGATGCAATTCAAGTATCAAATCATGGTGGGAGACAATTAGATAGTGCTACTGCTTCTATTAATGCTTTACCATTAATACGAAAAGCTTTGGGAGATGATTTTCCAATACTTTTTGATAGTGGCATTAGAAGTGGTAGTGATATTTTACGAGCATTAGCTCTGGGAGCTAACTTTGTTATGTTTGGCAGACCTTTAATGTATGCTATTGGAGCAGATGGTGCGAGAGGTCTTAGAAGAATCATTAACCTAATTAAAGAAGAGTTAAGTACAAATCTTGGCTTAGTGGGATTAACCGATATAAATGAAGTTGATAAAAAAATTATAGCAGAGAAATTTTTTAAGGATATAAAGTATTAAGATGGGAGATAAAAAGATTAGGGGTGGGGCATTAGTTGCAAGAGCTCTTAAAGACAAAGGTATTGATAATGTTTTTACACTTTCTGGAGGTTTTTGTAATCCGGCACTTGAAGGATTTATGGAGTGTCAAATTAATGTAATTAATTGTCCTCATGAACAAATTGCTGGTCATTTAGCTGATGGTCATACTAGAATATCAAGAAAACCTTCTGTTTGTATTGTTGGGCCAGAAGGTTTCGCAAATGCAGTACCCTCAATGATGGAAGCTTGGGGTGAAAGATCTCCTGTTATTTTTATAACTGGATCTAGTAGCTTAAAAAGACAAGGATCAGGTGGTTTTAAGGAAATAGATGATGTATCTATTGCTGCACCTTTAACAAAATACAGTGCAAGTATAACAGATGGAAATAGAATAAGGGAGTTCGTAGATAAAGCTTATAGAATTGCAACAAATGGCTATCCTGGTGCAGTACATCTAAGTGTACCAGTAGATATAATGTTTTCATCATTTGCAGATGATGCAGGTTTAGAAGAAAGACCTTTTACTCATCAAAAGAAACCTTTAGCAAAAGCTTGGCCTGATCCTGAGAGTTTAAATGAAATATTTAATCTGGCAATTAGTGCGAAAAAACCTGTTTTTATTGGAGGGCATGGTGTTTGGTGGTCTAGTGCAGAAAAAAAATTAGAACAAGCTGGCTTTGAATTAAACATTCCAATATTTAATATACCATACCATCAAAAGCTTTTAGGTGAAGAGGCAGATACATACATGGGTCTGGCAGATATTCATCAATATCCTCCATCAAAAATGGCTCTAAATGAATCAGATTTGGTTCTTATGATTGGTGCACGTCTTGATAATCAAATGAATTTTGGTAATCCTCCACTTTTTCCAAAAAGCACTAAGCTTATTTGTATTAATGGATCGCATGAAGAAATTGAACTAAATAGAGCTGCAGATATTAACTTACTTTGTGATCCTGGAGTTTTTTTGGAAAAACTCATAGAGTTAAAGAAAAACAGTAAATGGAAATTAAACAATCAATGGTTTGATAAGAATAAAAAAGAGAAAAAAAATTGGATTGATAAAACATTAGATGAATTAAATAAAGAAACTGAAGAGACGAAAAAAAATGGCGGAAAAATTCATCCTCTTCAATTAGCTTTAGATGTTCAAGAAGTATTAACTGAAAATGATTGGTTAGTTATTGATGGTGGAAATACACATTTCTGGTCTGAGATCGCAATTAATATTGCTGGATCAAAAGGTAAAAAACTTGGAGGAATATTGCATCCAGGTACTTTCAGTATGTTAGGTGTTGGAGTTCCTTTTGCAATATCAGCGAAAAATCTTAATCCTAAATCTAATGTTGTTTTAATAAGTGGAGATGGTGCATTTTTATCTGGTGGATTATCAATTGAAGCTGCATTTCAAGAAAAAAAACCTATTGTTGTAGTTATAGATAACAATGGAGGTCTTGACTGTATCTCACAACAACAAGAAAGATTATTTGAAAGTGGGAAACACTTTGCAACTGATTTTAGAGATATTCCATTTCATTCAATTTTTGAGGGTTTTGGAGGGCATGGAGAATTAGTTACTAAAAGAGAAGATTTAGCCCCCGCTTTAAAAAGAGCGTTAGATAGTGGCAAAACTGCATGTGTAAATGTTAAGGCTAAAGGTGTTATAAGTCCAATAGTTGCTGCAGTTAGTGATAAAAGAGATAAAGCGTCTATAGAGTAGGTTATGGCAATTTTTTCTACACATTTACTAAACTCAATAGATGGTACGCATGCAAGTGATGTAGAAATTGTTATTCATAAAGTAAATAATAGTAACAAAGTTGTATTTCTAGAAGATAAAACAGATAGCTCTGGAAGAATGCTTAAAGAATTTGAATTAACGAAAGAAGATTGTGAAAGTGATTATGAAATGATAATTAATTCTGGTAAATATTTTAGAAATACTAGTGAAATAATTAATTCAATAAGTGTTAAATTTAAAATGAAAGACCCTCTTAAAAAATACCACATACCTCTAATTATTTCTCCAAATGGATACTCAATATGGTGGTCAAAATAAAATGAGTAATTCAGGATTAAACATGTCTAGACGTATAAGGAGAACTCCCTATACCGAGAAAGTAATTGAGGCTGGTGTAAGTGGTTTTACTGTAGTTAATCATATGCTTCTTCCAAAATCATATAAAGCAACAGTAGAAGAAGATTATTGGCACTTATCTAAAAATACTCAAATTTGGGATGTTTCATGTCAACGACAGGTTCAAATACTAGGAGAAGATGCTCCAAAATTAATACAACTCATGTCCCCAAGATCAATAAAAGATATGCCTATTGGTAAATGTTACTACTATCCAATGATTGATGAAAA
Organism: uncultured Alphaproteobacteria bacterium; assembly: GCA_902577905.1. Classification (GTDB taxonomy): domain Bacteria; phylum Pseudomonadota; class Alphaproteobacteria; order HIMB59; genus CACPNW01. The sequence goes on along the minus strand of CACHAQ010000005.1, from coordinate 14,049 downwards.
TGCAGGGATGATAAATGATCCTGTACTTTTAAAATTAAGTGAAAATAAATATTGGCTATCAGTTGCAGACTCAGATGTTCTTCTTTGGGCAAAGGGATTGGCTGTAGGAAGAAACTTTAAAGTTGATATTATAGAGCCAGATATTTACCCCCTAGCAATTCAAGGTCCAAAATCTGAAGAATTAATGTCATCAATATTTGGAGAAAAAATTAAAAAATTAAAATTCTTTCATTTTTCTTTTTTTGAATTTGAAGGAACAAAGCAGATAATTGCAAGATCAGGATATAGCAAACAAGATGGTTTTGAGATTTATCTTAAAGGTTTTTGTTTAGGAAAAAAACTTTGGGAAACTATTTGGGAAGCAGGAAAAGATTTTAATATTTCACCTGGATGTCCAAATTTAATTGATAGAATAGAAGGTGGTTTATTATCCTATGGTAATGAATTTACTTTAGAAAATAATCCAATTGAATGTGGATTTGATAATTATTGTAACAATTTATCTCATGATTTCATTGGAAAAAATGAACTAAAAAAAATATTAAAAAATGGAATAGAAAAAAAAATAAAAGGAATTACTTTTGATGGGTCCCCGACTCCTCCATGCTCAATACCTTTTCCTGTATATTCAAAAAATAGATTTCAAATTGGTAATATCACCTCTGGTATTTATTCACCGTTTTTAAAAACCAATATTGGGCTATCAATGGTTGATAGAGATTATTGGAATGATGGACAGGATGTTATCGTATTAACACCAGACAATATTGAGAGAAAAGGTAAAGTGTGCTCACTGCCTTTTAATTATTCCTAAAATGAGTCATTCAATAGAATTAAAGTGGGAGTTAGGAGATCAAAAACTCGAATTTGGAAAATACTTAACTGATCACACAGTAATACTTAACGAAAATGTATCTATTGATGCGGGATCATCTCCAGATTACGGAGGAAGTGAAACTAATATTAATCCAGAACAAAAACTAGCTGCGGCTGTTAGTAGTTGTTTTATGATGACATTCTTAGCTTTAGCTGCAAAAATGAAATGGCCAGTTATTAATTATAAAGATAAAGCAATTTCGTATTTAGGAAAAAATGCGGAGGGAAGAATGTACGTCAACAAAATAGAGCTAAATCCAGCTATAGTATTTGAAGATAATTTTAATATTTCTGATGAAGAAATGAAAAAGATGAAAGAGAGATCACATAAGTATTGTTTTATCGCTAATTCACTATCTAAAGATGTTGAAATTCAAATCAATTAAATGAATTTTAATCTAATATTAACAGAAAAAAATAATAAAATTTTTAATATTATTCTTAATGACCAGAAAAACCAAAATACTTTAAGTGAAAACATGATCAATGAATTAACATCAGCGCTAGACATTGCAGATAAAGATAATGATATAAAAGTAATTATTTTATCATCAAAAGGTAATATTTTTTGTGCAGGACATAATTTAAAAGATTTAAATTCACAAAGATTGCAAAATGACAAAGGTGAAAGCTATTTTAAAAAAATATTTCAAATGTGCTCTCAACTTATGCTGAAAATTAATAAAAATAATAAACCAGTTATAGCTATGGTCGATGGTATCGCTACTGCAGCAGGCTGTCAGTTAATTTCTAGCTGTGATTTAGCTTACTCAAGTAGTAGAGCAAAATATGCAACACCTGGAGTTAATATCGGATTATTTTGTTCTACACCAATGGTTCCATTATCAAGAACTGTAGGTAAAAAACAAGCAATGGAAATGCTTCTCACAGGAGATCTTATAGATGCAAATAAAGCATTAAGGATTGGTTTAATAAATGATGTCTTTGAAGAAGATAGTTTAATGGAAAATGTATTTCAAATTGCTAAAAAAATATCTTCTAAATCTTCTAATACTATTAAAATTGGTAAAGAAGCTTTCTACAAACAAAAAGATATGAATTTAGAAGACGCCTATACTTTTACTTCAAAGGTAATGACGGAAAATATGTTACATGATGATTCTAAAGAAGGCATTGATGCTTTTTTAGAAAAACGAGAACCAAATTGGAAAAAATAATTTTTTATTTTTTTGTACCATCATTAAAAGTCCCAAAAAATCTATCCCAAGGCATTTCTATAGTTCCATAATTACAATTAAAGTATCGGTGGTGAAGTTGGTGAAAGAAATCACCTGCTTTTAATCTTTTTTTATCTTTGATAACGATACTATCAAAACCTGAATGGCTAAAAGCTGGATTTAATCCTTGTTGATAAAAATGAAAAAGCACATGTATTGGACTTGACGGCACAACAAAATGTATAACTACAGTTGAAAAGTATAAAATATGTTCGATAGGATGCATAGATATACCACTCCAAGGTCCTGGACTTATATTTCTATGATGTAAATTGTGAACAGTTTTATAGAGAAAAGTAAAATGTAATAATCGATGAATAATATAAAAGTGCGCACTTGACCAAATAGGGATTAAAATAAAAAATATTCCATACCAAAAAGGATTATTATGCCAAAACATGATAGGAACGATATCATTACTTGCTGCCCAAAAATAAAAACTTTCAAATATTGTCCATATAGTTACACCACTTATAATTGTCCAAAAAATATTATCAAAAAGTTGATTATTGAAAGTAAATTTTTTTACTTTTTCATCTATAAATTTTTTTTCAAATTTAAGTTTTTTACTTTGTCCTTTTAAGTAATAAAACCAAAAATGAAGAGAACCAGCAACAAGAGTGATTAAAATACAATTTCTAATCCATAACTGTGCAATCCACGAAAAAGAAAAATTTTTCATTTCTTCAGCAGATGGGTGAAACAAATAGAATATAAATATAGCAAGTAAAACTTCAATTATAATTGAACTAATGTGAAGCCAATAAGAAGCTAGCCATTTGAAAAGCAATAAAAAATTTGGTGGCCAATCTAATATTGGCGATAATTTAATTGGTAAAGTTGGTTGCCAATTCCATTCATGGCGATTTTTTAAACTCATTTTAAAATGGATCTGGTTGGGAGGGATTGGTTGCTAACCATGTAGATTTGGTCTGCATGTAACTTTGCATTCCCTCCCATCCATTTTCACGACCGTATCCTGATTGCTTGAAGCCTCCAACTGGTGATTGGGTAGAAGCATTAAAATAATTATTTATATAAACAGTTCCAGCTTCTATCTTATCTGCTAAACGTATAGCTTTATTAGTATCATTAGTCCAAATACCTGCTGCAAGCCCATAAATAGTATCATTTGCAATTTTAATTACTTCATCTTCATCCTCCCAAGTTTGTATTGAGGCTACAGGTCCAAATACTTCATTTTGAGCTAAATCATCTTCATTTGGAACATTGTCAAAAATAGTTGGTCCAATATAGTATCCTTCAGACTTTTGTTCTTTTCTTCCATCAATTAATAATTTTAAACCTCTTTTTTCAGCTGCTTCTATTTTTGATAAAATAAATTCATATTGCTCTTTATTTGCTATAGGTCCTATTTGTGTTGCAACATCATTTGGGTGACCAACTTTAGCCTTTTTAACAACTTCTAATAAATTATGAGTAAATTTATCTTTTATATCTTTATGCACTAATATTCTTGATCCTGAAATGCAGCTATGACCTGAAACTGGAAAGATTCCTGAAACAACTCCATTAACTGATAAAGTTAAATCAGCATCTTTAAATATAATTTGTGGTGATTTTCCTCCTAGCTCCATAATAATAGGTTTAACGTTTTTGGATGCACTTAAACTAGCTGCACTCCCCCCTTTTGTTCCGCCTGTAAAACTAATCATTCTAACATCTTGGTGTTCAATAAGAGGTGCACCAGTGGTAGGACCAAAACCAGTAACAACATTAACCAAACCTTCTGGAAGATCAGCTTCTTCTAAAATTTTCATTAACTCTAATGTAGAGCATGATGCTCTTTCTGAAGGTTTAATTACAACAGTATTGCCTGCTGCTATTGCCGGTGCTAATTTCCAGATTAATGTTCCAATTGGTGAGTTCCAAGGGAGAATAAGTGCAACAACACCAAATGGTTCCCATTTTAAATAATTATGCATATTTGGAACCTCTGAAGGTATCAATCTACCTTCATACTTGTCACACATGCCTGCATAATAATAAAAACTCTCAGTCTGCCAGCTGGTTAAAGAAGGAGTGATATTTTTGGGAAGTTTGCCGTTATCTTTAGTTTCTATTTGCCCAATACGTTCTGCATTTTTAGCAATAATATCACCAATTCTTGTTAATGTTCTCCCTCTTTCTGCTGGATGCATTTTACCATAAGGACCATCATAATAAGCCTGTTTAGCAGATGATACTGCAAGATTAATATCTTTTTCATTACAGTCAGGGACACTTGCCCATACTTTACCTATAGATGGATCCTCACTTTCAAAATATTTTTCAGAAGAAGGGTCATGCCATTTATTTCCTGCATAAAATTTGTAGGTTTGAATTTCAGACATAATTTATTTAAACTTAAATATTTTCATTGGTCAACTTATTTGTGATTAATTAATTTTTTAATATCATATCTGATGCTTTTTCTGCTAACATAATTACAGATGCATTTATATTTCCACTTATCATATCTGGAAAAGAAGAAGCATCTACTACTCTCAGATTGTCTATTCCTCTAACTTTAAGCTGATTATCAAGTACAGCCATTTTGTTATTACTTGAACCCATTGCGCAAGTAGATGCAGGATGATGACCTGTTTGTACATGATTTCGAACTGACTCTTTTAAATCTTGGTCACTTTTGATTTTTTTTCCTGGAAGTAATTCTTCCGAAACAATTTTAGCTAAACTGGGTTTTGACAATACTTCTCTTGTATGCTTCATCCCTTCTATCATGTCTTCCATATCAGATGGATCGATGAACCAATTTGGATTTATATTAAGATCATCATTTGGATTTGAGCTTTTAAGTTTTACACTTCCTGTGCTCTTTGGTCTTAGTAAATTAATTTGAAAGTGTAATCCTGGAAAAGCTTTTTTACCTCTAGAAAAAAATAATGAACCAAAATTTAATAAATTGTCTAAACTCATAGACCAGTTATCTTTTTCCTCTTTAAAACACATAGGTGTCATGAATACTTGTATTTCAGGCATATCTTTTTCTCTTATTGCATGAAATAGATTTGTTGACCAAAAAGGAGCTGCGGCTAATCCCTGTTTAAATAAAATATATTTTAAACCCACAATAATAGCTCTATCGATCCTTTGATATTTAGAAAAACTTAAATTGTTATTTTGAAAAGCCCAATTCATTGGCATAACAGGATGATCGTGAAGGTTTTCACCTACTCCAGGTAAGTTAATTAATAATTCTATATTTTTTTCTTTTAAATGTAACTCTGGACCAATTCCTGACAACATTAAACATTTGGGACTACCAAATGCCCCTAAAGATAATATTACCTCTGATGAGGCAAAAACTTCACCATTTGATAAAAGCAATCCTTTAGCTTTATTTTTCTCAATTAAAATTTTGATTACGGATGTATTTTTATAAATTGTTAAGTTGCTAGGTTTAAATTTCAAATAAGCTTCTGCAGATGATTGTCTTTTTCCATTCCATACTTTAACGTCATATCGACCTACTCCATTTAGATTACCATTATAAAAATCATTATTAATTTCTGCCCCTGCTTCAACACATGCATCAATAAATGCTTTATCGATAGAATTGTAATTACCAGCTGGAGTAAGCTTTAAAGGACCTGAATGTGAGTGATATTCATTTTTTTCTCTATGAAAAGCTGAAGCAGATCTTTTGAAATATGGTAATACATCATTAAATGACCAACCCTCTAAACCCTTTTGTCTCCACCTATTAAAATCACCTGGAGCACCTCTCATGTAAATCATACCGTTTAAAAGAGAGGATCCTCCTAATCCTTTGCCTCTGGGATATAAAATTTTTCTATTATTTAAAGAAGGTTGAGGTATTGACTCAAAACCCCAATCAAATTTAGGGTTTCCAAAAATATATCCGTTACCGCCAGGCATTTGAGTGAATAAACTTTTTCCTGACCCTCCTGCTTCTATTAGTAATACCTTTATATCTTTGTTTTCAGATAATCTTGAGGCTAATGTACAGCCAGCAGAACCTCCTCCTGCTATTATGTAGTCAAATGTTTTTTTCATTTTTTAAAAATATAAATTATACTAATTATTAATTTATAAGTAAACTCGAGTATATTAAATATGAATAATTACAAAGATTGGATTGGAAAGAAAATTTCAAGAAGTGATATTATTACTCCTCGATTAGTTGATCATTTAAAAAAAACAATCGATCAAAAATGTTTAAGTGATCAAACCGTTCCTGAGGGAATTTTTTTATGCTTATGCCCAGATATAGCTGCACTAAATGATCTAGACAAAGATGGAAATACAAAATTAGGAATTTTCTTACCTGAGTTACCTTATAAAATTAGAATGTGGGCTGGCGGTAAAATAAAAATATTTGATAAATTTGAAATTGGATCTGAAATTAAAAAAAATTCAATTATTTCTAGTATTGAATTTAAGGAAGGTAAATCAGGTAATCTATGTTTTGTAAATATTAATCATGAATATTTTAATAAAAATAAGTTAATAGTATCAGAAGATCAAATTGCTGTTTATAGAGAAAAAATAAATAAAAACTCCATTACACCTAAAATAAAAGATGAATTTAAGTTAATTGATAAAGTAGAAATTTATAGCTCATCAACTCTACTATTTAGATATTCTGCCTTAACTTTTAATGGACATAAGATTCATTATGATAATGATTATACAAAAAATTTTGAGGGTCATAATGGATTATTAGTCCATGCACCTCTTCAAGCAACTTATCTTTTAAATCTTGCAAGAAAAAACGATATTGATTTTAATTCTTTTGAGTATAGGGCTACAGCGCCTCTTGTATATAATAATAATTTCTTTGTAGAAATTGGCAGAAATCCAAAAGATGAAATTATTGGAAGAATACTCAATGAAAAAGAAGAAATCACAATGATTACAAAATTTCAAAAATGAGTTTTCATAAAAAATTTTGTAATTGGGCATCACAAAAAAAAATTAGAATAAATAAGGTAACTTATAAAAGAGCAGAAAATGCATTCATAGATAGCCTAGCTTGTATATTATCAGGTGTTAAAGAAAAACAATCAAAGGTTGCTTTAAAATATTGTTTAGAAAATAATAATTTAGGAAAAATAAAAGTTTTTGGAGGTGGAAAAAAATTATCTATTTCTGCTGCAAGTTTTTTACATGGAGTAAGATCAGCGTCGATAGACTTTGATGATTACGAATACGTAGCTGGATCTCATCCTAGTGCCCCTATTTTTTCAGCTCTTATATCTATCGCTCAAATGAAAAACATTTCAATTGAAGAAATATATCAAGGATGGGTTGTAGGATATGAGTTAGTAATAAAATTAGGACAAGCACTTAGCTATGATCATTATTATAAAGGATGGCATTCAGCAAATACAATAGGAGTGCTTGGAACTACTGCAGCAGTATCTAAAGTGTTAAAATTAAATGCGGATCAAATGGCAAATGCAATTTCTATTGCCACAAGTTTTTCATCTGGCTTAAAACAACAATTCGGAAAAGATACAAAAGCGTTTCATATAGGTTTTGCCGCCCAAGCAGGTGTACAGTCAGCCTTACTTGCAAAAAATGGAGGGACAGCTAATCAAGATATTTGGAATATTGAGAGAGGATTTATTGAATTATATGGTAGTAAATTTTCTAAAAAATTAAATAATAATTTTAAAAGATCAGATTTTGGAAAAGCAATAATTAAATTTCCAAATTTCATTAAGTTTTGGCCAGTTTGTAGTTATTCACAAAGAGTAATACAAGGAGGATTAATTTTAAATAAAAAAATTTTTATAAAAAAAAATATTAAATCAATTACAATTAAGTTTCCAGAACCTTGGTTCAGAGTATCAAAATTTCATATACCTAAAAATTCTACTGAAGCTAGATTTTCATTGAGTTATTGTTTAGCAACTGCTCTGATTAATGGTAAATTTGATTTAAGTAGTTTAAATATTTCCAAAAATAAAAAAAGTTTAAATATGGTTAAAAAAATTAAACTAGTCACGTACAAAGTGCCAAATAATTTTGAAGATTATGATCCTAAGTATCCTGATATAATTAAAGTAATAACGAATGATGGAAGTATATTGATTGAAAAAATATCACATATTAAAGGAGGGAAAAAAAACCCCTTAAGAGACGAAGATATTAATAATAAATTTTTAATGTGTGGAGGTAAAAAAAATATTTTAAATAAAATAAGAAATCAAAAATATAAAAAGAAAAATTTAAAAGAAATAATTTTTTAATTTAGCTATTTTTTCTTTCTCTGTAAGCTATAAATATTCCAGTACTAATAATTATTGTCCCCCCTAAATAAATACTCAAAGTTGGAACCTCAGAATAAATTAAATATCCCATAATTCCTACAAATATAAAAGATGAGTATTCAAAGGGTGAAGTAATTGCAACATCTGCGTATTTAAATGCTTGAGACATAAATAAATGTCCTAGTGATCCCATCACACCTAAACTCATAGCAAAAATTAATTGAATTCCATTTGGCATAATAAAATTATCAGGGAAAAATATTATTGACGTAATTAATAATGCAAAAGAGTAATAAAAAACAATTGCAACACTGGAGTCAGTACTCATTACTGATCTAGTTGATAAATAAACAGAAGCCATAAAAGCTGCAGATATTAGAGGATAGAGTGATTCTAATTTGAACAAGTCAGTACCGGGCTTTACAATAATTAACACACCAATAAAACCAATTAATATTGCTGTTGTTCTAAAAATCCCAATTCTCTCGCCAAGTATTGGTACAGCAAGAAAAGCAGCAATAATGGGAGCAGAATGTGCAATAGCAATATTTTCAGATAACATTAAATGATTAATTCCGTAAATATAGAATACAACACAACCAGAAGCAGAAAGAGCTCGGATAGCATGTCCAACTGGTTTTTTAGTTTTTAACTTATCAAATCCAAAATACATTGCTGAAAAAGTTGCAATGATACTTCCACTTAGTGCTCTGAAGAATATTGATTCCCATACAGGAAAATGAAAGCTTAAATATTTATACGTGATATCATTTATACTGAGACAAAACATGGAAAATAACATGAAAGAAATTCCCAAGAGATTATTATTTTTCAATTTCATTAATTTGTTTAATATACTAAGATAATTTATTCAGATATAAATATTTAAAAATGAGTAGTAAATATCATGTAAAAAAATTAGAAAAAAAGAATGACCATTTAAGTATTTTGTGGAAAGATAATTTTGAAAGTAAATTCCATTTTATGTGGTTAAGAGATAATTGTCCAACAGCAATACATCCTACTGCAAATATGCGAGTCTTTAATATTTTAACTGTTAGTAAAAATATATTTCCTAAAAAGTATAAAATTGAAAAAAATAAACTCAACATTGATTGGAGTGAAGGTGATCATAATAGCAAGTTCAATTTAAAATGGTTAAGAGATCATTGTTATACCGAAATAAATAATCGAAAATATAAATCACCTTATGTTTTTTGGGATGGTAAATTAAAAAAAAATTTAAAGAAAATTATTGTTGATCATAATAGTGTAATTAAAAATGACAAAAATTTAAGTAAATGGTTAAATTTACTTCATACTTATGGTTTTGCATTAATCAAAAATGCACCAACTAGCAAAAAATCAGCATTCAAAATATTAAATAGAATAAGCCATCATAGAGAAACATTTTTTGGTACACCATTTGAAGTAATTAACATTCCAAAGCCAAATAACACCGCTTATACGGCAGATGCATTAAGAAATCATACCGACTTACCTTATTTTGAATATGCTCCTGGTTATCAGTTTCTCCATTGTTTAGTAAATGAAGCTAATGGTGGATTATCATCTGTTGTAGATGGTTTTGCAGTTGCAAATTATTTAAAAAAAAATGAAAAAGATGTTTTTAATATTTTAACAAAAACTCACGTTAAATTCAAAGATACTGATTATACTCAAAAAGCTATCAGAATTCTTCATTCACCAATAATAACACTAACAAAAGATAATGATTTTAATGATATTAGATTTAGTATGGCTGCAATGGGAGCAGTTGATGTTGATCCAAAAAAAATGAAAAAATTTTATGATGCCTACCAATATTTTGCATCGTTGCTTCAAAACAAAAAATTTAAAATTGATTTTAGATTAGAGGCAGGTGATATATTTTGCTTTAACAATAGAAGAGTATTACATGGAAGGACTAAATTTGATCCAAACTCTGGAAATAGACATCTTCAAGGATATTATATTGAAAGAGATGAAATAATAGGAAGATTAAATTATTTTAATAATATTAAAGTTTAGGTCATTCCCATCCACAGATAGTTTTAATTTCTAAATATTCTTCTATACCCCAATCACCTCCCTCTCTTCCATTACCAGATTGTCTATAACCGCCAAAGGGAGTTCCTGGTTCTGCACTATTTCCATTTATATAGACACCTCCAGATCTAAATTTTCTTGCAACTCTTTTAGCCTTTTCTTTATCTTGAGTTTGAACGTAATTTCCTAGACCATAGGATGTATCGTTAACAATTGATATAGCTTCATCTTCATCTTCAAATGGAATTATAGATAATACAGGTCCAAAAATCTCTTCTTTTGCTATTCTCATATTATTAGTTACATCTGTAAAAATTGTTGGCTTTACAAAATATCCCTTTTCAAGACCATTTGGTTTTTCAGGACCTCCGGCCACGAGTGTAGCGCCCTCATTTATACCACTATTAATTAGATCAATAATTTTATCATATTGTGTTTTAGAAATAACTGGACCGATATGATTTCCATTCTTAGAAGCAATATCAACTTTGATTTTATTTGCTTCATCAGCCGCCTCCTCTATTGCTCTTTTATAGATTGATTTTTCAACTAGCATTCTTGTTGGTGCATCACAAGATTGGCCAGAATTACTCATAATATTCCTAACACCTTCTCTTACTGCTTCTGGATGTGAATCACTAAAAACAATATTACCACCCTTACCTCCTAATTCTAAACAAACTCTTTTAATTGTATCTGCTGCGTTTTTAGAAATAAGTTTTCCTGCTCTTGTTGATCCAGTAAACGATATCATATCAATATCTTTATGAGATGATAGATCTGTACCTACACCATCTCCATCTCCATTCACTAAATTAAAAACACCTGGAGGGAAACCTGCTTGATGAATTATTTCTGCAAAAATGATCCCTGACATGGGTGCAATTTCTGAAGGTTTTAATATCATAGTGCAGCCAGTGGCTAAAGCAGGTATTACTTTTAATGTTATTTGATTAATAGGCCAATTCCACGGTGTAATTAGACCGCATACTCCAATCGGTTCATAAACAATATAATTATTGGAATTTTTATTAAATCTTTTTTCAAATTCAAAATTTTTTAATCTCAAAATGAAATCTTCAATATGATCTGCTCCTGAAGAAGTTTGTGCTGATGAAGACCAATCTAATGGCGCTCCCATTTCCTCAGACATTGTTTGTGTAATTTCATCCCATCTACTTTTATAAATCTTAAGTAAATTTTCTAGCAAACTAATCTTATGTTTTTTATCTACCTGACTCCATGTAATGAATGCTTTTTTTGATGCATTTACTGCCAGATCTACATCTTTTTTTGATCCCAAAGAAATAAAGGCATATGGTATTTCATTAGAAGGATTAATAACCTCATAATCATTCTTTATTACTGGATTAACCCAATTACCGTTTATATAAAATTTACTTTTATCAATCATTATGAGAGAAATAATTAAATTAATTATACATTTATTTTTTTATATATTAGATTAAAAGAATATACGATAAGAGGAAAAATTGACACTAGAAAATATTAAACTTGATATAGATTATGTAAGATCTCAGTTTCCAACATTTAAAGACCCTTTGGCAAAAGATTGGTTATTTGCAGAAAATGCAGGAGGTAGTTACGTTCCTAAAAACGTTATTCAAAAATTAAATAACTTTATGACATCAACAAAAGTACAGCCATATGCAGAATACCCTATGTCAAAAATTGCAGGTGAAAATATGGATAAAGCGACAAAAATTTTTGCTGATATGATTAATGCTAAAAAAAATGAAATTTTAATAGGTGGGTCAACATCAATTAATCTTTATGTGCTATCAAATGCACTTAAGCATTTTATTAAAAAAGGTGATGAGGTAATTGTTACCAATCAAGATCATGAAGCTAATATAAGTCCATGGAGAAGACTCAGCAAAAGTGGAGCTAAAATAATAGAATGGAAATTTAATAAAAAAAATGGTGAATTAGAAATTGATGATTTAAAAAAAATTTTAAATAAAAATACTAAAATATTAGCAGTTACTCATTGTTCTAATATTGTTGGATCAATTAATAGTTTGCAACAAATATGTGAATTGGCTCACAAGTTTAATACTATAGTTATTGGCGATGGAGTATCTTATGCTCCTCATGGTTTTCCAGATGTAAAAGAATTAGGTGTAGATTTTTATACTTTTAGTCTCTACAAAACATATGGACCTCATCTTGGTTTATTATATGGAAGAGAGGAAATTTTAAAAAAACTCCCAAATCAAAATCATGAGTTCTTAGATAAAGACTACCCTTACAATATAAATCCAGGTGGACCTAATCATGAAGAGCTCGTGTCACTAATTGGTATAAATGAATATTTTGAAAATGTTTATAATCATCATTTTAAAAATAAAAAATTATCAATTAGAGAAAAAATAATGAAACTAAACAATTTAATATCTTATCATGAAGAGTTAATTGCAAATCCTATTTTAGAATATATAGATAATAGAGATGATTTAGTTTTAATTGGTAAAAATAAAATACAAAATAAAAATAGAGCACCAACAATATCTTTTTTTTCTAAAAAAAAATCTTCTAAAAAAATTAGTGAAATTTTAGTTAAAAATAAAATTGCTACTAGAAATGATAATTTTTATGCGTGGAGATGTTTAAAGGCATTAGATATAGATAATGAAGATGGTGTTGTAAGAATTAGTTTAGTTCATTATAATTCATTGAAAGATACCAATAAAATTATAAATGCACTAAAAAAAATTTAGTTATTTATATTAGACGCATATCTGGACAAATGTATGCTAAATATTAAGTACAAGAATAAAATCAAAAAATATGTCAAAAGAGCTGGAAAAGGACCTGCAATTTTAAGTGTAAAAAAACCAACTAAATTTAATATTATAGCTAAACAAAGTATATAAATTGTTACAAATTTATTGCTCATACCTATACTTAAAAGTATATGATGAATGTGCCTTCTATCGGGTTTAAATGGATTTTTTTTTCTTAATAATCTTCTTATAATAACACTAATAATATCATATGAAGGTAAAGTTACACACCACAACGCTAATACTGGGTGCATAATTTGATTAATTTGTGTGTATAGAATTAAAAACCATGACATTAGAAACCCTAAAAACATACTACCCGAGTCACCTAGAAATATTTTATATAAATTAGTTACATTTAATATTTGAAATAAAAATATAGAAATTATCAATATATAAATTATTTGTATATCCTCAATCAATTCATAAGTATTACTGAAATACGCAAAAGATATAAGACTTAGAATAGAAACTAAAAAAAGACCTCCACATAAACCATCAGCACCATCAATAAAATTGAAGGCATTTGTTAATCCAATTACACAAAATACTGTGAAAATAGTTGATAATATTCCAGTTTTTATATTTGGTAATAACATGTAATCACCAATATTAATAATAACTAAACCAGAACCAATGATTAAGAGACAAGAAATTAGTTGTGAAATTAATCTAAAAGTAACTCCTAACTCTATAGCATCATCAAAAGTTCCAAGTATTACCAAAATTGCAGAAGTAAAAAAAATAACTTTAAAATAATAAGTTGCTCCTAAATAATATACGAATAATAAAATATTTAAATATATAATTATACCT
>CACHAQ010000004.1 GCA_902577905.1 uncultured Alphaproteobacteria bacterium | reverse complement strand
TGATGCCGAGGATGAGGAAGAATTAGTTTTTAAAAAATCAGATAATTCAATAACCGTAGATGCTAGCTATAGAGTGGAAGATTTAGAGGAATATTTTGCTATTAATATAACTAGAAATGCCAATGATGAAACTTCATCTGTAGGCGGTCTAGTATATGAAAAAATAAATAGGATACCAAAAAATAATGAAATAATAGATTTTAATGATGAACTTAAGATTAAGATTATTAAGTCAAACAATAGAAAAATTGAAATAGTTGAAGTAAATAAAAATAATTGATTACTTTAATTTATTTAACCTTAGGACTTCTAACATCACTTTTATTTCCTCCGTATTTTTTCTTTCCGTTAGGTTTTATAATTTTCCCCTCTCTATGTTTGTTACTAGATTCTAATAGGAAAAATAATAGTAATTTAAATATTTTTAATAATTTTTCACTCTTTGGCCTTGGGTTTTTTATGAGTTATTTAATTTGGGTTAAAAATCCTTTTTTTGTTTTTGAAGAAACAAAAAATTTTTTCCTTGTTTTTCTATTATTAATAATCTTATTATCTTTAATTTTAAGTTTAATATTTGTAATAATTTTAAAGTTTGGAAAAAATATTCCGATAATTTTTTTGATTCCATTTATGTTCACTATCACTGAATATGTAATTTCAGTTATTTTCTATGGATTCCCCTGGTTTACATTCTCTTTGGTTATTTCCAGTAATGAATATTTACTCTTTTCATTAAAATCTTTTGGAACATTAATCTCAAGTTATTTAATAATTCAAATATTCTGCTTACCTTTTATTATTATTACCAAGGTTAATCTAAAAAAGGAAATGAGATATTTTTCATTGTTTATTGTTTTGCCAATAATTATTTTATTGATCTTAAATTTTAATTCTAAAAATAATGATTTAAAAACCACAACTATAGATTTAGAGATTTTTCAATTAAATTTTAAAAATAATGATAAATCTGTAGCACCAGAAGAAAAACTAAATACAATAATTAATTATGTTCAAAAAAGTACTGCAGATTTGTTAATATTTGGAGAAAATAATTTTCCCTATCTTTTAGATAATCTTGATCTAAAAATCTTAAAAGAATCTTTGAAAGAAAATCAAGTATTGATAATTGGTGCTACAAGATTTGAAAACGATAAATACTATAATAGTTTAATCAATATTACTGCATCAAAAGTAACTTACTTTGACAAAAAAATACTCGTTCCTTTTGGAGAATTCTTACCTCTTAGAGATTCGCTTAATTTTTTAGAGAGAATTGTTGGTCCAAATAATTTTTCAAATGGTAACGAGCAAAGATTAATTAATTTACCAAATAATATAAGTTTTATTCCTGTAATTTGTTATGAGATAGTTTTCTATTGGAAACTCTTAAATAAATTAAATTACAATAGTAATTTTATTATAAATATAACAAATGATTTTTGGTTTGGTAAATATATAGGTCCATATCAGCATTTTTATTTAACTAAAATTAGAGCTGCAGAGTTTAATAAACCAATAATACGTGTATCTAATAATGGGATATCTGCGGTAATAGATAATAAAGGTAGTATAATAAAAAATACTGAACTAAATAATACTGTAAAATTTAAACATAAATTATATATTCAAGAAAATATTAATTTTGTTAATTTGCATTTAATACTTAAAATTTATTTTTTAATTATTTTTCTTTTAATTACTTTCTATTATTTAAGAAAAAATGTTGAGTAGCAATTTTTCAAATCGATTATTTGGAAGGACAAGAGGAAGAAGCAAGAAAAATATTAATTTAAAAAATTATTATGAAACAGTAGATAAATACAAGTTTCAAAATTTTAATGAAGAAATAGAATATATCTTGGATGTTGGTACCGGTTATGGTGAAACTAGTATATTTCTTGCAAAGCAATTCCCAGATAAAGTTATTATATCTTGTGAAAAATATATTAATGGAAATATAGTCTTACTTAAAAATATTGAAAACAATAAGATAAAAAATATTCTATTACATAATGGAAATGTTTATGATGTATTAGAAAATATAAATAAGAAATATTTTAAGCTTATATGGATTTTTTTTCCTGATCCTTGGCCAAAAAATAGACATGCTAAACGTAGATTGGTAACTAGTGATTTTTTAGTAAAACTTCACAAAAATATGAAAGAGAATAGCGAGATATATATAGCTACAGATTCAGTAATTTATGTTAGATTTATTTTAAACTCAATTTACAAATGTAAGGACTATTTTCTCTGGGTTAACCAATCCAAAATTAATTTAAAGATAAAAGATTATTTTGATATTGAGACAAAATATTATAAAAAAGCAATTAATTCTCAAAGAAAACCATCTTTATTCATATTGAGAAAATTATAAGCTTGAAATTCTGTAAAATAATAATATACGCAATATTATTAAGGTGGGTTATCCCACCTTTTTTTTATAACTATGGTTAAAAAAAAATATAATGTAATTAGAGAAGAAATGCTTCAGGTTGCATCTAATGTAGCGCAAGAAAAAAACATTGATCAAGATTCAGTTTTTTTAGCGATGGAACAAGCATTAGAAAAAGCTGCAAGGGTCAAATATGGTCAAGAAATTGATATAAGAATTTCTATAGATAGAGCTACTGGTGATATTAATTTAAATTCATATCTTGAAGTTGTTGAAAGTATTGATGAAGAATTACAATCTAGACAAATTCTTTTAAAGGATGCTAAAAAAACTAATCCAGATATTAATTTAGGAGAATTTGTTATAAAATCATTACCACCTATTGAATTAGGGAGAGTTGCTGCACAAAATGCAAAAGGAGTAATAATTCAAAAGGTAAGAGAGGCTGACAAATCCAATCAATATGAAGAATATAAAGATAAAGTTGGTGAAATAGCAGTTGGTATAGTTAAAAGAACTGAATTTGGAAATTTAATTGTAGATTTAGGTAAAAGCGAAGCAATAATTAAAAGAGAGGAACTCATTCCAAGAGAAACATTTAAAAATGGAGACAGAGTAAGAGCTTACATATATGAGGTAAAAAACGACATTAAGGGATATCAAGTTTTTTTATCTAGAACACATCCTCAGTTTTTATCAAAACTATTTTTTCAAGAAGTGCCTGAAATATATGAAGGCGTTATTGTTGTAAAAAGTGTTGCTAGGGATCCTGGTTCAAGAGCAAAAATTAGTGTTTTTACAGAAGACTCCACTATCGATCCAGTAGGTGCTTGTGTTGGAATGAGAGGTTCAAGAGTACAAGCTGTAGTTAATGAATTACAAGGTGAAAAAATAGATATCGTTACTTGGTCAGATAATCAAGCTACCTTTTTAGCAAATGCACTTGCCCCAGCAGAAGTAAGTAAGATTTTCTTATATGAAGAAAAAAATAAAGTTGAAGTTGTAATTCCTGATGATCAGTTAAGTTTAGCGATAGGAAGAAAAGGACAAAATGTAAAACTGGCTTCAAATTTAACTAGTCTTGAAATAGACATCTTAACTGAAGATGAAGAAGCAGAAAGAAGACAACAAGAGTTTAAAGAAAAAAGTGTTTTATTAGCTGAGATCCTCGATGTTGAGGATGTTATTGCTCAGTTGCTAGTTACCGATGGCTATACAACTGTTGATTCTATTGCTTCAGAAACTTTGGAAAATTTGGAAAGAATAGAAGGATTTGATTCTAGCTTAGCTCAAGAAATAATTGATAGATCTAAAAGTTTCGTACAAGATAAAGAAGAAGCCGACAAAAAACTAATAGAAGAAAAAATAAGTGATGAAAAATTAAAAAACTTAAAAGGGATGAATAATAGTATTTTAGCAGAACTTGCAAAGTCTAATATTCTTAATGTTAATGATTTTGCTGATTTAGCCACATTTGAACTTATAGATAAAGAAGAAGGTATTTTAAAACAATTGGATATTGATGAAGAAATAGCCAACAATATGATAATGGAGGCAAGAAGTTTCTGGTCTGAAGAAGAAAATAAGGATTAAAATTGGATAAAGATAAAGGTAACAAGAAAAAACCACTAAAACTTTCTTCATCAGGAAGACTTCAAATAAGAAAAAATCTTGGTCCAGCAGGTGATAAAGCCAAAAGCAGTGGTAGTAAAAAAACAATACAGATTGTTTTTAAAAATAAAAACAATCAACAGAAGAGTTCATCTACAACACAGTCTAATTTTAGAGGATCATCTAGTTTAAGAACCCCGAGGCCAGGTGTAAATTCCTCACCACAACCAAACTTTTCCTCACCAAATAAAACTAGAAATTTTGAAAATAAAAATAAAAAAAATGTAGATAAAAAAACTCAGCAAAAAAAATCAACCCTTCGTCCACTTGAAGATGATTTTAGTAAATTAGACGCAAAAAAAATATTAGAACAAGAAGAACAAGAATTTGATAAATTTCCAAGTTTAGCTAAAATAAAAAGAGCTAGAGAAAAAGAAAGGCTAAAATCATCAAACGACGAAGAAGAAAGCAAAATTTCTAGAGAGGTTTCAATTCCTGATTTTATTACTGTTCAAGATTTAGCGAACAGAATGGCAGAAAAAACCGCGGACGTAGTAAAAGTTCTCATGAAAATGGGTGTTATGGCAAATGCTACTCAATCTTTGGAGTCTGATACTGCTCAATTAGTTGCTGAAGAATTAGGTCATAAAGTAACGGTAGTTAAAGATGATGATGTATTAAATGAAATTAAAGATTTTGAAGATCCTGAAGATAGTCTTATTCAAAGAGCTCCTGTAGTAACAATCATGGGTCATGTTGATCATGGTAAAACCTCTTTACTTGATGCTTTCAGACAAAGTAATGTAGTCTCAGGTGAGGCAGGAGGGATCACACAGCATATTGGTGCTTATCAAATAAACAACAATAATAAAAAAATTACATTTATTGATACTCCTGGTCACGCTGCCTTTTCAAATATGAGAGCTAGAGGATCAAAAACAACTGATATAATTATACTAGTCGTGGCTGCAGACGATGGAATTAAACCTCAGACAATTGAATCAATTGCCCATGCAAAAACTGCAGAAGTTCCAATAATTGTTGCTATTAATAAAATTGATCTTACAGGAGCTGATCCTGATAAAGTTAGAAATGAATTACTTAGTCATGAAGTGATTGTTGAAAAACTAAGTGGTGAAGTTTTAGATATAGAAGTATCAGCAACTAAAGGAACAAATTTAGATAAACTAGAAGAAGCCATTCATCTACAAGCAGACCTTCTTAATCTAAAAGCTAACCCTGATAGAAAAGCCAGAGGATCTGTGATTGAATCTAAACTTGAAAAGGGTAGAGGTTCAGTGGCAACAGTCTTAGTACAAAAAGGCACTTTAAAAGTAAGTGATATTTTTGTATCAGGATCTGAGTGGGGGAAGGTTAAAGCTTTAATTGATGATAAAGGTAAAAGTATAAAACAAGCTGAACCATCGGTACCAGTCGAAGTCTTGGGATTTGACTCTAATCCATTAGCTGGTGATGATTTTATTGTAGTTGAAAACGAAGGTATTGCTCGTAAAATTGCAGAATTTAGATCAAGCAAGCTTCAAATTCAAAAAAATACTGTGGCTAAATCTAATGTAGAAGAGATGTTTGCCCAAATTAATAAAGGCGAAGCAACAAGCCTTCCAGTGGTAATTAAAACAGATGTTCAAGGTTCTGCAGAAGCAATTGAAAATTCAATAACTAAACTCTCAACTGACGAAGTTAAGGTAAATGTTATCTACAAAGGAGTAGGTGCAATTACTGAGAGTGACGTTACTCTTGCTGGTTCTGGAAAAGGTTTTATAGTCGGTTTTAATGTTAGAGCACTTCCACATGCAAGAGATATAGCAAAAAGAGATGGTGTAGATATTAAATATTATTCAATTATTTATGAACTTATAGATGATGTAAAAAATCTTCTAACAGGTTTATTAAAACCTGATATCTCTGAAAATATTACAGGAAATGTAGAGATTAGAGAAATATTCAATATTTCAAAAGTTGGAAATATCGCGGGGTGTATGGTTAAAGATGGTTTTATTTCTAGAAAATCACAGATTAGGATTCTAAGAGACAATATCGTGATTCATAAAGGTCAAATTAGTAGTCTAAAAAGATTTAAGGAAGAGGTGTCTGAGGTGAAGTCTGGCTTTGAATGTGGTGTGATGCTAGACAATTATAATGATATAAAAGTAGGCGATATTATTGAAACATTTGAAGAAGTTTCTACAAGTAGAAAGTTATAATGTTTTTTTACAATGGATACCCAAAGGCAAATTAGATTCGGTGAGCTCATTAGATCATTACTGAGTGACTGTTTACTAAAAGAAGATTTTTTTGATGAAAATATCAATTCCTCATCAATTACAATATCATATGTAAGAATGTCTAAAGACTTAAAGATTGCCAATGTATATTTTATGCCTCTTGGTGGTAAGGATAAAATGCAAATTTTAGAAATTTTAAAAGATAGAAAATATATTTTTCAAAAATTTTTATCAAAAGCAAAAATTAATTCTAAATTTACACCAAAGCTCTCTTTTTATTTAGATGATACATTTGATGAGGCAGAAAGAATTGAAAATTTATTGTTAAATAAAAATGTCCTTAGAGATATCAAGTAATGATTCCAAAACAAGGTTGGATAAATTTATATAAACCTAGAAAAATTACTTCTTTTAAAGCCATTAATTCTATAAAAAAAAAATTTTCAATAGATAAAATTGGTCATGCAGGCACTTTAGACCCTATGGCTGAGGGTGTGTTACCTATTGCTATAGGAAAAGCAACAAAACTAATTCCATTTATTAGTAATATGAATAAAGAATATGAATTTACAGTAAATTGGGGAACTCAAACAACAACAGATGATGCTGAGGGTAAAATTCTATTTGAATCAAATTATCTCCCTAAAAGAAAAGAAATAGAAAAGAAAATTATTAATTATATTGGTTATATAAATCAGATACCTCCAAAAGTTTCAGCTGTAAAAATTAATGGTAAAAGAGCTTATAAATTATTTAGAGAAAATAAAAAATTTACGATTCAACCAAAAAAAGTTTTTATCGAAGATTTGTTTATTACTGACCATAGTATAAATAAAACTTCATTTAAAATTTTATGTGGGCATGGCTTTTATGTTAGAAGTCTAGCTCGTGATTTAGCTATAGATCTCAAAACATATGGTCACATTTCTTCATTAAAACGGTCAAAAGTAGGTAAATTCAGTGAAAAAAATTCGATTTTACTGGACGATCTACTAAAAATAGGACAAACGCTCGAAGAAATTAATTGTATTTCCACTACAATTTCTATGCTGGACGACATCTTGGCTTATGAAATTGAAGAACAAATAGATATAAAGAATCTATCTTTTGGGAGATCCATTAAAATTGATGAAAAAAAAATCATACATTCTTCATCAATCAACTTAGATAAGAAAAAAATCTTTTTATCTAAAAAAGGAGACATTGTCTCAGTAGGCAAATTAGATGGTAATTTGTTTAAACCAAATAAAATATTAATTTAGGAGGATGGATGTCGATAACTAAAGAAAATAAAAAGAATCTTATTAATGAATTTTCTAAAAATGATAAGGATACTGGATCAACAGGTGTTCAGATAGCAGTTTTAACAGAGAGAATAAAAAATTTGACCGAACATTTTAAAATTCATAATAAAGATAATCACTCAAAAAGAGGATTAGTATCATTAGTTAATAAAAGAAAAAAATTATTAAACTACTTATCTAAAAAAAATAAATCTGAATATTCAGATTTAATAAAAAAATTAAATATTAGAGGTTAAAAAAAGAGGATAAATAAAAATTATGTTTGATGTGAAAAATGTTGAAATTGAATGGGCTGGAAGAAAACTTAAATTAGAAACAGGAAAAATTGCAAGACAAGCTGACTCAACAGTCATAGCCACTTATGGTGGTACAACAGTTATGTGTAATGTTGTAGCTGCAAAAGAAGCAAATCCAGATATGGATTTTTTCCCCTTAACTGTAAATTATCAAGAAAAATATTATTCCGTAGGAAAAATACCTGGTGGTTTTTTTAAAAGAGAGGCTAGACCAACTGAAAAAGAAACATTAGTTTCTCGATTAATAGATAGGCCAGTCAGACCTCTATTTCACAAAGATTTTAAAAATGAGACTCAAGTTACTTGTACTGTATTATCACATGATCAAGAAAATGACTCAGACGTTGTAGCGATGATAGCTGCAAGTTCAGCATTAACCCTATCTGGTTTGCCATTTTTAGGCCCACTTGGAGCGGTTAAGATCGGTTTTATAGATGATGAGTTCATTGTTAACCCGAGTAAGAGTCAATTATCAAATTCTAAACTAGAATTAGTATTGGCAGGGACTAAGGAAGGCGTACTAATGATCGAATCTGAAGCTCACGAGCTTTCTGAAAAACAAATGCTAGATGCAGTAGTTCTTGGTCAAAAAAATTATAAAACAGTGATCGAAGCAATAATCTCTTTAGCTAAAAAAGCTGCAAAAGAACCTTGGGATCTTAAAGAAAAAGATGAAGAGATCAAAAGTCTACCATCTAAGATCAACACAGATTATGGTAAAGAGTTTATAGATGCATATAAAATAACTGAAAAACAACAAAGATCAGAAAAATTATCTTCACTAAGAAATGAAATTTCTGAAAAATTTGTAAGTGAAATACTCTCACCAGTCTTAGTTTCAGATGCAATAAAAAATGTAGAAAAAGATATTGTCAGAGGTGAATTAATTAATACTGGTAATAGAATTGATGGAAGAGATACTAAAACGGTTCGTCCAATTGTGTGTGAAACTGGAGTTTTAGAAAGAACTCACGGGTCTGCATTATTTACAAGAGGAGAAACACAAGCTCTTGTAGTTTCAACTTTAGGAACAGGACAAGACGAGCAAAGAATAGATGCAATTGATGGTGAATATACAGAGAATTTTATGTTGCATTATAATTTTCCACCTTACTCTGTTGGAGAAGTTGGAAGAATAGGCTCTACGAGTAGAAGAGAAATAGGACATGGAAAATTAGCCTGGAGAGCCATTCATCCAATGTTACCTTCTAAAGAAAAATTTCCTTACACTTATAGAGTTGTATCTGAAATTACAGAATCTAATGGCTCTAGCTCTATGGCAACTGTTTGTGGTACTTCAATGTCTTTAATGGACGCGGGAGTGCCTTTAGAAAGACCAGTAGCAGGTATAGCAATGGGCTTAATTAAAGAGAATGATAAATATGTAATATTATCAGACATACTTGGCGATGAAGATCATCTTGGTGATATGGATTTTAAAGTTGCTGGAACTTCTGAAGGAATAACTTCATTACAAATGGATATTAAGATAACTAGTATCACAGCTGAAATTATGGAAGAAGCATTAGAGCAAGCCAAAGATGGACGATTCCACATTCTTAGTGAAATGGCTAAGGCAATTGATAAACCTAATCAATCAATATCCCAATACGCACCAACAATAACTAATCTTCAAATAAACAAAGATAAAATTAGAGAAGTTATTGGTAAAGGAGGAGCGGTTATTAGAGAAATATCTGAAACAACTGGAGCTAAAATTGAAATTAATGATGAAGGTTTAGTAAGTATTGCAGCCGTGGATCAAAAATCTGGAAATGATGCATTAGAATGGATAAAAGGTATTGTCGAAGAGCCAGAGATTGGAAAAATTTATGATGGTAAAGTTATAAAGATAATGGACTTTGGCGCCTTTGTTAATTTCATGGGATCTACAGATGGACTAGTTCATATTAGTCAACTTAAAAATGAAAGAGTAGAGAAAGTTGAAGATGTTATAAATGAAGGAGATATAGTTAAAGTAAAAGTACTGGATATTGATTCAAGAGGAAAAATAAAACTTTCTATGAAAGCAGTTGACGCAGAACAAAACGATTAAATTACCTAAGTTAATTGGGCACAGAGGTGTAAAAGATCTGTGTCCAGAAAATACTTTAGAATCTATTACGAGGGCATTTGAAATAGGCTTAAATTTTGTAGAGATCGATGTTAAGATTTCTAAAGATAAAGTTCCAATTTTATTACACGACGACACCTTAGATAGAACTACTAATGGCAGTGGACTTGCAATTGACTATGATTATGAGAATATAAAAAAACTTGATGCAGGAAAATTTTTTTATAAAAAAAACACAAATATTTTTGTTCCAAAGTTAGAAGATATTCTAGGTCTGTGTATTAATAAAAATGGTAATTTAAATATTGAATTAAAACCCAATAAAAATTTTGAAAAAGAAAATACTTATCAAATTTATAAAATTACAAAAAATATTAATCAAATAGATATTTTTTTCTCATCATTTGATATGGTTTCTATTTTAGAAATTTCAAAACTTTACCCTCAATCTATACGTAGTTTTTTATTAGATGATTTTGAAGAAAATAACATTGATGATTTAATTGATATATCAATAAATAATAATTTAAAAGTTTGTGGATTAAATATAGATCTTGTTACAGCTGATATTATAAAAAAAATTAAAAAATATAATATTTTAATTACAGTTTATTCAGATAAAAATATAAATATATCTAACGCTAACGACATTTTCTCCCTAGGTATAGACAGTATTTTTGTTGATAATCCTATAGATTTTTTGGGAAAATTTTAGAATTTATTGGGCATTCCAATAATATTGTAACCACAGTCAACATAATGTACCTCACCAGTAACTGCAGAAGATAAATCACTAACAAAGTATAAAGCAGATTTACCAATTTCATCTAGTTGTGCATTTCTTTTCAATGCTGAATGTTGTTCTGTAAATTTAAACACCTCTCTAGCATTATTTATCGCTGCACCAGCAATTGTTCTCATAGGTCCTGCTGATATTGCATTAATACGAATATTTTTTGTACCTAAATCCACACTCAAGTATTTTACACTTGTTTCTAATGCGGCTTTTGCAATTCCCATTAAATTGTAATTCGGTATCACTTTATTTGAGCCGTAAAAAGTAAGGGTGAGAATACTTCCTCCATTATTCAATATAGGTTCAAAACTTTTTGCAAGACTAGTCAACGAAAAACATGATATTTCCAAACAATTAATAAAATTATCTTTCGTAGTATCAACATATCTACCATTTAACTCAGACTTATCTGCAAATGCAACAGCATGAATTATAAAATCAATTGTACCCCATTCTTTTTTTATAATTTCTACAGATTTATTTATTGAGTTATCATTATTAAAATCACATTCTATTAATATTTTTGAATTAATTTCTTCAGAAAGTGGTTTTACCCTCTTCAATAACATTTCGTTTTGGTAACCAATGGCTATTTTGGCACCATTTTCAGCTAGTTGTTTTGCTATTCCCCATGCAATTGAATGATTATTTGCAATACCAAACACTAAACCTTTTTTATTTTTAAGCATGATATTTTGAAAATACTAACGTTGCATTTGTACCACCAAAACCAAAACTATTTGACATAACATGCTCAATTCCAATATCATTTTCTGTTTTTAAAAGAATATTACAATCTTTTGCATTATCATCGAGATTATCAATATTAGCAGAACCACTAATAAAATTATTTTTCATCATCAATAAACTATAAATTGCTTCATGCACACCAGTTGCCCCTAAAGAATGACCAGTCAAAGATTTTGTTGAACTCATTTTAGGGATATTTGAGCCAAAAACATTTTTGATTGCTTCCAATTCTTTCACATCTCCTATTGGAGTGCTTGTTCCATGTGTATTTATATAATCAATTTTACCATCAATATTTTTTAATGCTTGCTTCATGCATCTTTCTGCTCCCTCTCCAGAAGGCTGTACCATATCGTATCCATCTGAGGTTGCTCCATATCCTGTTATTTCACCGTATATTTTAGCACCTCTAGCTTTTGCATGCTCTAATTCTTCAAGTACTAAAGTTCCACCTCCACCAGCAATTACAAATCCATCTCTATCTGCATCATATGCCCTTGAAGATTTGTTTGGAGTAGAATTATATTTTGATGATAAAGCACCCATTGCATCAAATAAAATTGATAAAGTCCAATGAAGCTCTTCACCTCCTCCAGCAAAAACAATATTTTGTTTTCCCATCTGAATTAGTTCGTACGCATTACCAATACAATGTGAGCTTGTAGAACATGCTGAAGTAATTGAATAGTTAACTCCTTTAATTTTAAATGGAGTCGCAAGAGTTGCAGAATTTGTACTAGACATTGCTCTTGGTACCATAAATGGTCCAATTTTTTTTGAACCCGAACTCTTTCCAATTTCAGAAGACTTAAATAAATTTTGTGTAGATGGACCACCTGAGCCAACAATTATACCAGTCATTTCATTTGAAATATCACTATCTTCCAGCCCTGAGTCGTCTATAGCATCTTTCATCGCAATATAGTTGTAGGCGGCTCCATCACCCATAAACCTTAGTAATCTTCTATCAATTTCGTTACTAATATCTATATTTGGTTTACCGTGTACAAGACTTCTAAAAGAAAACTCTTCATACTCTTCTGCACTTGTTATCCCAGATTTCAAATTTTTAAGACTGTCTATAACATCTGATTTATTATTACCAATACATGATACTATACCTAAACCTGTTACTACTACTCTATTCATTACTTATTTTTCAGGTGAAAATAAACCGACTTTCATATCTTTAGCTTCATAAATTGTTTCTCCGTCAGCTTTTAAAACACCATCTCCAACTCCTAAAATCAATTTCCTTAGTATAAGTCTTTTAAGAGATATATGGTAAGTTACTTTTTTAACTTTTTGTAATACCTGACCGGTAAACTTAACTTCACCAACTCCTAAAGCCCTACCCTTTCCTGGTTGGCCAAGCCATCCTAAATAAAAACCAAGTAATTGCCACATAGCATCCAAACCTAAACAACCTGGCATTACCGGATCATCTTTAAAATGACATTCAAAAAACCATAAGTCTTTTTTAATATCTAATTCTGCAATAACCTCACCTTTAGAGAATTCTCCACCAGTTTCATTTATTGAAGTAATTCTATCAAACATCAACATAGGAGGCATTGGAAGCTGAGCATTTCCTTTTCCAAAAAGAACACCTTTTGCACATTCAATTAATTGATCGTAGGTAAATGAATTTTGTTTCATAATTTTAATTAAACTTTTTTTATGTATTTATCAATTAACTTAAACTGATTTTAAATAACAATCATGTTTACTTTTAATAACAATATTATCAATGCTTAATTTTTTTCCATCAAAAATTGTCATTATATTAGTTTCATTCTTTAAATTTAAATAGAAATTAATTATTTTTTGAGCAGCAATTAAACCTGCTAACCCTGCAGAAATGCCTGAAATACCTACTACATCACATCTGGGAAGATCAATATCATCTTTGTTAGGAAAGATACAATTTAAACATAGATGATTATTTTTATCTGAATTATTGAAAAGAATTATTTGTAAATCGTGTCTTAATGCAGAGGAATATAAAAAATTGATTGAGTTTTTAAGACAATATTCATTTAATAATCTAGAACTGAACCAATCATCAGTTGCATCAACAATTATAGAACATTCTTTTAAAGAATTTAAATTTAAAGAATTAATATTTTCATCAATAGTATGAATTTTACATTCAGAATTGATTAATTGTAATTTATTTTTAGCTACATCAACCTTTTTTCTTCCAATATCATTTAAATTAAACAAAATTTGTCTATTAAGATTACTTTTTTCAACAATGTCTCCATCTACTATTAACAATTCTTTTATTCCAGAGTTGACTAAATATTGACTTAAAGGACATCCTATACCCCCCATACCCACAATACCAATTTTTATATTTGATAATTTTTTTAGGTTTTCTTCAGAAAATTCTTTTAAAATAAATAATCTACTGAAAATTTTATATTCTTCTTCAGAGTAATTATTCATAATTCTATATAGAATTATAAATTTGTTTTATAATTTGCTTTGCACAATTTACCTTTGTCATTTTCTTAAATTTTTTTATCTGGTTTTTTGTAATTATTGATATCCGATTAGAATCTGAACCAAAAACTTTATTTTTACTATCGATTTTATTGTAAACCATCATATCACATTTTTTATCAACTAATTTTTTTTTGGCATTATCAACGCTCCCCGTTTCTGCAGCAAAACCAACTAAAAATTTAGGCCTTAGAGTTTTGCTTTTTCCAATTTTTTCTAAAATATCAATATTCTTATAAAGACTAATGTTTAATTTTTCATTTTTTTTAATCTTGGATTTATTTATATTTTTATTTTTGAAATCAGATACTGCAGCAGTAAAAATTCCTATATCAATTTTAGAAATTTTTCTAATTTTTTGATACATTTCGTTTGCTGAATTTATTTGAATAAATTTTAAATTTGGTGGAGGATCTAAATTTGTTGGTCCAGATATCAAGGTTACATCCGCTCCATATAAAACTAATTGTGAAGCAATTTCATAGCCTTGTTTCCCAGAAGATTGATTTGAAATAAACCTAACTGGATCAATCATTTCAATTGTTGGTCCTGCAGTTACTAGGCATTTTTTATCTTTTAATAAATTAATATTTTCTAACCTGCTTAAAATTCTATTTACTATATTTTTTGAGTTATCAATTCTGCCTAAACCAAATTCTCCACATTTTAGATTTCCAACTTTTGGGCCAATAAACTCATAACCACTATCTTTTAATAATCTTACATTTTTTTGATTAATTTTATTATGCCACATAAAGCTATTCATTGCTGGGACAAACAGAATTTTTTTATTTGAAGCAAGTAACGTATTAGAAGCTAAATTATCTCCATATCCATTAGCAAACTTTGCAATGGAATTGGCTGTAGCTGGGCACACAACTATTATATCATTATCTCTTGATAAATTAATATGAAGCATCTTATTTTTTTTCTCATCTTCATCAGTAAATATTCTATTTTTAAGTAATTTTTTTATATCTGATATTTTTACATATTTCTTTGCCTCTTTAGTTAGAATGCAGCTAATTTTAACTTTATTAATATTTAGCAAGGTAATAACTTCTTTACATCGAGATGCAGCAATTGAGCCAGATATTATAAGTAAAATTTTACTCATTACAGTTTATAACCAGTATGTATTGCTACAATTCCATTAAATAGATTAATAGTCTCGACTTTAGTAAAACCGCAATCACGTAGATTTTTGCTAAGCTCTTCTTGTGATGGAAACAAATCAATACTTTCACTCAAATAGTTATAAGCATTCTTATCTTTAGCAACTATTTCTCCTAATAGAGGTAAGATCTGTGCTTTGTAAATTTTATATGAACTTGATATCAAAGATGATTTAGGTGTACTAAATTCTAAGCAACAATATTTTCCACCAGGTTTAAGAACTCTGTAGGCCTCTTTTATAGATAATAAATATTCGGTCACATTTCTTAAGCAGAAAGAAATAGTATACTTATCAAAAAAATTATTTTTAAAATTTAACTTTTCAGCATTACCAATAAAATATTTTATATTTTTTTCTTTTTTTAATCTTTTTCTTCCTTCTAATAACATTTCTTCATTTAGATCTAAAAGATAAAGACTGGTTAGTAAATTTTCCTTTAAAATTTCGCTGGCAATATCACCAGAACCAGAACCAACATCCAAGATAATTTCATTTTTCTTTAGATCCACAGTTTCTACAAATCTTTTTTTCCATAATCGATGCATACCTAAACTCATTAAATCATTCATTATGTCGTAGTTAGGAGCTACGCTTGAAAATACATTCTGAACAAGTTTAGTCTTTTGTTTTGAATTTACTTTTGTATAACCAAAATTATAATCTTTTTTCATTATGCCAGAATTACCTGAAGTTGAAACTACAGTTAAAGGACTTAGTGTAATATTGAATCAAAAAATATCTAATGTTAAAATTCATACTCCAAAACTTCGTTTTAAAATTCCAAATAATATAACTAATATACTACGTTACTCAAATATATCCAACCTAAGACGTATAGCAAAGTTCATAATCATAGATTTAGATACAGATTATTCTCTAGTAATACATCTAGGTATGTCAGGAAGATTAAAAACTGTTAATAAAAACTACAAACGAATAAAACATGATCATTTTGTTACGTACTTTTTAAGTGGGATGATACTTGTTTATCATGATCCAAGAAAATTTGGATTTATAGACATAATAAAAACAAAAGATCTACAAAAACAAAAGTATATATTTAGTTTGGGTGTAGACGCACTGAGTCCAAATCTTACAGCACAAATGATGTTTGAAAAAATTTCAAAATCTGTGGTCCCAATAAAGCAGATTTTACTAAATCAAAAATTAATTGCTGGTATAGGTAATATCTATGCATCGGAAATTCTATTTGATTCTAAAATTTCACCACTTACTTTGGGTAAGGATTTAGAAATTAGTCTCATTATGAAACTAATTAAGTCCATTAGAAAAATTTTAAAGAAAGCAATTAAATATGGAGGATCGAGTATAAGAGATTATAGGTCTGCTGATGGTACATTAGGAAACTTTCAGTCAAATTTTAAGGTTTATAATAAAGAAGGAAAAAAAATAGGTGGAGATAAGGTTAAAAAGATCGTTCAATACGGAAGATCTACTTTTTATTGTCCAAAACTTCAAAATAACAAGTAATTCTACATTAAATATTAATTGACTTAATTTATTTTGAATTTATAGCACGCATATGGCTAATCATGCTTCTGCAAAAAAAAGATCTAGACAGAACAAAACTAGAAATACTGTTAATTCTCAATACCTATCTAAATTTAGAAACGCTCTAAATAAATTTAAATCATCAGTAGAAGCAAAAAATGAGGAAGAAATTCAAAAATCCTTTAGTAATGTCAACTCAATAATGGCCAGGGCATCAAAAAAAGGTATTTTTAAAAAGGAATACATATCCAGAAAGTTATCCTCTTTATCAAAACAAATTTCAAAAAAATAATTTTTTTTTTATTTTTTTCACTTTTCTTCTTGCTAAAAATACTTAAAGGGTGTTGATTAAGTAAATTAATTTGGTGATTGAATTTTACGACTTTAGATTTTTTTCGTAAAATTCCTTAAGTAAAAAATCGTCGTGTTGGGGGAAAATGGATAATATATCTGCTATATTTGACGACAGTAAATGGTTATCCTTTAAAAAAAATCTCAAAAAAAATGTTGGTGAATCTGCTTTTAACAATTGGTTGAAGCATTTAAATTATGTTTCATTAAAGGATGCAACAATTACTTTTTCTGTTCCCACTAAATTCTTAAGGGATTGGATCGTTAATAATTATTCAGATAAGATAAAAAGCGAAGCTAAAAATCATATTGATAAAGTCGATACTATTAAATTTGTTGTTAAACCCACTGGAGGTAGAATAGTTCCAGGAACAACAAGAACAATAAAGAGTAATGATAATCATTGGAAATCCTCAATGGATCTTCGATCTAATCAATCTTCAACATATCCTAACGAATTTGGTGCCCCTTTAGACCCTAGATTTACATTTGACAATTTTGTTGTTGGAAAACCAAATGAACTTGCCTTTGCAGCCTCTCAAAGGGTATCAGAGGCTGATAAGATAACATTTAATCCTTTATTTTTATGTGGTGGTGTTGGTTTGGGAAAAACACACCTGATGCACGCGATAGGTTGGAAAATAAAAGAAAAACAACCTGAAAGAAAGGTCATTTATCTCTCAGCAGAAAAATTTATGTACCAATTTGTTAGAGCATTAAGATATAAAGATACGTCTGCATTTAAAGAACAGTTTAGATCTATCGATGTACTTATGATCGATGATGTTCAATTTATAAGCGGAAAAGACAATACTCAAGAGGAATTCTTTCATACTTTTAATGCTTTAATTGAACAAAATAAACAAATTGTAATATCAGCTGATAAAACCCCAACTGATCTTGATGGTGTTCAAGAAAGATTAAAATCTAGATTAGGTTGTGGTTTAGTTGCAGATATTCACCCAACAACTTACGAGCTTAGATTAGGTATACTAATTGAAAAAGCTCATAAAAGAGGCGTTGAGATACCTCCAAAAGTTTTAGAATTTCTATCACATAGAATAATTTCAAATGTAAGAGAAATGGAGGGTGCGTTAAATAGATTGGTAGCTCATGCAACATTAGTAGGTACAGCAATTACTGTTGAAACAGCTCAATTAGTACTTCAGGATTTATTAAAATCGTCAAACAAAAAAATAACAATAGAAGAAATACAAAAGAAGGTTGCTGAGCATTTTAACATTAGAATAACTGATATGCATTCACCAAGAAGATCGCGTTCAGTTGCAAGACCAAGACAAATAGCAATGTATTTGGCTAAGTCTATTACATCTAGATCATTACCTGAAATTGGTAGAAAGTTTGGAGGAAGAGATCATACAACAGTTATGCATGCTGTAAAAAAAATTGAAGAACTAAAATTATCAGATGTAAATTTTAATGAAGATCTAGAATTATTAAAAAGACTTATAGATTCTTAATTCTTTTTATCTTATGCTTAGATATGAAATTTAAAATAGTTCGTTCTAATTTTTTTAAAACTTTGTCCCACCTTCAGGGTATTGTCGATAAAAAGAACTCCT
Source organism: uncultured Alphaproteobacteria bacterium (assembly GCA_902577905.1). Taxonomy (GTDB): domain Bacteria; phylum Pseudomonadota; class Alphaproteobacteria; order HIMB59; genus CACPNW01. Next base: position 87,841 of record CACHAQ010000004.1, on the reverse strand, counting down.
TACCAATATTATCGAATATATTAATTGAAGCCAAAGTTAATAAACTAACTTTATCTTCAACAGATATGGATATTTCAATTATTGAAACTGTTGATTGTAATGTATCTGAAGATGGCTCAACAACAATAAATTCACAAATTTTATATGATATAGTAAGAAAAATTGATGATAATAGTGAAATTGAAATTATTTCAAATAATGGAAAGTTATTAACTTTAAGAGCTGATGGCTCAAGATTTTCCCTAGCTTGTTTACCTAAAGAAGATTTCCCAATAATTGATCAAGATAATGTAGGAAATACTGTCAAAATTAATTCAAAAATAATTTTTAAGTTAATTGATAAAACAAAGTTTGCTATATCAAATGAAGAAACGAGATATTTTTTAAACGGTTTATATTTTAATATAACCAAGGATCAAAATAATAGCATCATCACTCTTGTTGGAACAGATGGTCACCGTTTAGCAAAATTTAGTCATAATATTAAAGATAATGTTGATCAAGTTTCAGGAGTTATAATTCCTAAAAAAACTATTTATGAATTGAGTAAATTATTAGCAGAGACAGATAGTGATGTTTATATATCTATTACTGCAAATAAAATTGTGTTTAAAATTGAGAATGTAATTTTTATTTCAAAATTAATAGATGGAAGTTTTCCAGATTATAAAAGAGTTATTCCAAAAGATAACTCAAATATCTTAAAAATAAATAGAGAGATGTTATTATCAGCTGTAGATAGAGTAAGCACCATTGCTAATGACAAATCTCCTGTAATTAAATTTAAATTATTACAAAATGTGCTCAATTTAAATACTATAAATAATGAAAGTAGTACAGCTTCAGAGGATTTAAAAATAAATTATAGGGGTGATGAAATTGAAATTGGTTTTAATTCTAAATATATTATGGATATCGTTAATAATTTAGAAGATGAAGAAATTTCAATTAATTTGAAAGATAACACTTCTCCAATTGTAGCACTTGAAAATTCAAATAGTAACTTAGTTTATGTTTTAATGCCAATGAGAGTATAGAATTTGGCGATATTAAAAAATATAAATTTAATCAATTTTAGAAATTTTAATAATCTGAACCTTTCTTTTGATAAAAAACTAAATATTTTTTTTGGAAAGAATGGTTGTGGCAAAACCAATATTTTAGAAGCCATTTCTCTTATTGCCAAAGGTAGAGGAATAAGAAATTCATCGATCTTTAACCTGATAAAAAAGAATAAAGATAATTTCTTAATAAAAAATAATTTAGAAATAAAATATAATAATTTTAATGTTGAAGTTTCTTCAGAAAAAAAAAATGATAAATTCAAAAAAATAATTAAAATTAATGATGACTTATCAAAGGATTCTTTAGATTTTTTATATGAATCTCTATCATATATTACTTTCCTACCTGAAATGGAGAGATTATTCCAAACATCCCCATCTCAAAGAAGAAATTTCCTAGATAGATTAATTTTCTCAAGTAGAAATAATTATAATAGATTAATTAATAGATACAAAAAAATTTTAATTGAAAGAATAAAAATACTTCAAGGGAACATTATTGACTATGACTGGTTAGATAATGTTGAAAAAGAAATATGTAATTTAGGAATGGAAATATATAAAGAAAGACTTGCGCAAGTAGGCTTTCTAAACAGTAATTTTATAACTTTAAAATCTGATCATAAATTTCAATTTAATGTTGAGTTAAAAATTAAAGATGATTTTTATTACAATCAATTTAGCTTTGATGAATATTTATTAAATTTGAAGAAATCACGTATTTTTGATAAAAAATATGGAGGAACTAAAATAGGTCCTCACAAATCTGATCTAATAGCAATAATAAATGATGATTTTGAAGCATCATTATTATCCACGGGACAACAAAAGACCTTGATTCTTATGATTTTGCTTTCTCAATGTAATTTATTAGTAAATGAAAAAAGTATAAATCCGATTTTATTGTTTGATGAAATTGGATCACATTTAGATTCTAATAATCGTCAATTATTGTTAGATATGATCAATAAATTTAAAATTCAATTTTTTCTTACTGGTACAGACAAAAATTTATTTTCTTTTGTATCAACAAATGCAGAATTTTATAATATAACCAATATATGAATTCTGAATATTCTTCTGACTCTATCAAAGTATTAAAAGGCCTTGAGGCTGTAAGAAAAAGACCAGGAATGTATATAGGTGACACTGATGATGGATCAGGTTTACATCAAATGATATATGAAGTTCTTGATAACTCTATAGATGAAGCTTTGGCAGGGTTTTGTGATAAAATAGAGGTCATTTTAAATGCAGACGGTACCGCCACAATAACAGATAATGGTAGAGGTATCCCAGTTGATCTGCATAAAACAGAAAAAATACCTGCTGCACAACTTATAATGACTGAATTACATGCTGGCGGTAAGTTTGATCAAAATAGTTATAAAGTATCAGGTGGATTACACGGTGTTGGAGTTTCAGTAGTTAATGCATTATCTGAAAGCTTAGTTTTAGAAATTAATAGAGACGGTAAAATACATAATATTGAGTTTGAAAATGGAATAGTAACTAAGGAGTTAAAAGTAACTGGTGAATCAGAAAAAGTTAATGATGAATATTTTACTGGTACCAAAATTACATTTTTGCCAACAACAAAAATTTTCAAAGATATTAATTTTAACTTTAAAGTAATAGAAAAAAGACTTAGAGAGCTAGCTTTTCTAAATACTGGTATAAGTATTTTTTTAATAGATAAAAGACAAGCTGAGGATAAAAAAATAAATTTTAAATATGAAGGTGGCATTAAAGAATATGTAAAATATTTAAATGAAGGAAAAAATTTAATTAATCCAAATCCGATATTTTTTTATGGAGAAAAAAATAATATTTCAATTGAATGCTCTTTACAATGGACAGACAGTTATCATGAAAATACAATATGTTTTACTAATAATATAATTCAGAGAGATGGTGGTACACATCTTGCTGGTTTCAGAGGTGCCCTCACTAGATCTATTGTAAATTATGTAAATAAAAACACTAAAAATTCTAATAATATTACTGGTGAAGATGCAAGAGAGGGGTTAACTTGTATTATATCAGTAAAATTACCAGATCCTAAATTTTCGAGTCAAACTAAGGATAAGCTTGTTTCTTCTGAAGTAAGACCTGTAATTGAATCAACTAGCTTAAATAAATTAGAACAATGGATTGAGGAAAATCCAACTGAAATTAAGAAAGTTATAGATAAAATAATTGAAGCTTCTAATGCCAGAGAAGCTGCAAGAAAAGCAAGAGAATTGACTAGAAGAAAAACTGGTTTAGAAAATACTTCTCTTCCTGGTAAACTTGCAGACTGTCAGGAAAAAAATCCAGAATTATCAGAATTATTTATAGTCGAAGGGGACTCAGCAGGTGGTTCAGCTAAACAAGGCAGAGATAGAAAGAACCAAGCAATACTTCCACTTAGAGGTAAAATTCTTAATGTTGAAAGAGCAAATGATAAACAAGTTTTAACAAGTAATGAGATTGGAGCATTGATTACAGCAATAGGAGCTGGTGTTGGAAATCCGACTGACGACTTAGATCAAAATAAATTAGAAGGAAAGTTTGATATATCAAAAATGAGGTATCATAAAATTATTATCATGACAGATGCTGATGTTGATGGCAGCCATATTAGAACTTTATTATTAACTTTTTTTTATAGGCATATGAAACCAATTATTGACTCAGGTAGATTATATATAGCCCAACCTCCTTTATATAGATTAAAAAAAGGAAACTCCACAGTTTATAAAAAAGATGACTCTGATTTAGAAGATTATTTAATTGAAGAGGGATTAAAAAATTCTATTTTTGAAAATACGCAGAAATCACAAGTTGCTGGAGAAGAATTAAAGGAAATAATATATCTTTCAAAAAAAACTAAAAGTTTAATTATTCCTTTATTAAGAAGAGTAGATAATACTGATATTATTGAACATGCTGCAATAGTAAGAGCTTTAGACATAAGAAATTTAAATGATAATATTATTGGTCAGGAAATAGCTAAATATCTTCAACAAAGATTAAATTTAATATCTAATATTTCACAAAAAAATTGGAAGGTATTTCATAAGAATGAATCATTTTTATTTGAAAGAACTATTCGAGGGTTTACTGAAAAATATATTATCGATAAAAACTTTTTAGTCACACCTGAAGCTAAAGCTTTAAACGACATTAAAGACGAGTTGATGGAAAATTTTTATCGCCTTAAAGAAACTGGTTGTGGAATATTAAATAATAAAGGTGAAAATTTTAAAATTTTTGGGCCTTTAAATTTAATTGATAAAATATTAGATATTGGGAAATCAGGTCTTCAAATAAATAGATATAAAGGTTTAGGAGAAATGAACCCTGACCAACTATGGGAAACAACTTTAGACCAAAATGAAAGAATATTATTATCTGTCAAGATCAACGAGATTGATGCAGCTAATAAAGCTTTTGAAGATCTTATGGGTGGTGAAACTGATGCACGAAAAAAATTTATTGCAGAAAATTCTTTAAAAGTAGCAAATCTTGATATTTAATTTTTAATGAATACAATCTTACTTGGCAATCTGATAAAGATTAGATGGATTGCTATTTTTGGACAAATTTTTGCTATTTTTTTCGTAACATTTATTATTAAAATTGAAATACCTTTATTAGAAACATTATTAATAATTTTACTTTCAGTCATTGTAAATTTCTATTCATATTTTGAAGAAAGAAAAAATAAGTCAATTAGCAATATTAAAGCATTTTTATTCTTGCTTTTTGATACTTTACAGTTAGGTTTTTTATTATTTCTAACAGGCGGTATCATTAATCCATTTTCAATTTTAATGTTAGCTCCAGTAATAACATCAGCATCTTACCTGCCTGCTTTAATGACAGTTATTTTATCTACAATATCTATAATTTTTATCGTGTTACTAAATTTTTATTTTGTACCTCTTGATCTAGGGTCTGAATTTTATTTACCTGATATTTATAACTTTGGTTTGATTTCATCTTTAATCATAACTGTTATTTTCATAGCTATATACGCATACCTTTTTGCAAATTCATCTAGAAAAATTTCAAATGCACTTTCAGTCTCAAAATTACAAATATTAAATCAAAAGAAAATTACTGAAGTTGGTTCACTAAGTGCAGCAACTGCACATGAGCTAGGTACACCACTTAATACTATTTTTTTAATCATAAACGATTTATTGAAAGAAAAAAAACTAATTGAAGATAAAAATATTGTCAAAGATATTAAATTATTAAAATCTCAGGCAGAGAGATGTAAGGAAATTTTAAAGAAACTTTCAAAAAATCCTTTGAAATTAAAAGATAAATTTCTTGAAAAAGTAAAAATTACTGATCTAGTAAAAATAAATTTTGAAAAATTTAATAAGGATAAAAAACTAGATATAAAAACAATCTGCGTTTCGAATGAACCAGAAATTATTTACAAAGACGAAATTATGTATGCATTAGGTAATATAATTCAAAATGCAGTTGTTCATTCTAAGAAAACTGTTACTGCCAAGTTAAATTATAGCTCAACAAATGTTCAAATTATTATAACTGATGATGGTAATGGTTTTTCAAAAGATATACTTGATAAGCTAGGAGAGCCCTACATTTCAAAAAATACTGAAGGTATGGGACTAGGGATATTTATATCAAAAAATTTAATAGAAAACATGGGTGGAAAACTAAACTTATATAACTCAAAAGAAGAAAATGCTGTTGTTGAAATTACATTTGATAACTCTATCTTAAACATATGAATATGAGACTTCTCATTGTAGATGATGATTTGCCTTTTAGGGAGAGACTAACTAGGTCCATGGAAAAAAAAGGATTTGATGTAATTTCCTCTCCAGGAGTCAAAGATTCTTTAGTTAAAGTATCTGAAAATAACTTTGATTACGCAGTAGTAGATATGCGGTTAGAGGATGGCTCAGGACTTGAATTAGTTAAAGAAATACAAAAAATCAGTCCCCAAACCAAATCACTTCTACTTACGGGTTACGGAAATATAGCTACTGCAGTAGCAGCAATTAAATCAGGGGCAATTGACTATCTTCCTAAACCAGCTGAAATTGATCAAATCTATGATGCTCTCACAAATTCTAAAGAAGTTTTGCCTCCACCACCTGAGAATCCAATGACAGCCGATAGAATTAGATGGGAACATATTCAAAGAGTGTTTATACAGTGCAATAGAAATGTATCAGAAACTGCAAGAAGATTAAGAATGCACAGACGTACATTACAAAGAATACTGAATAAGCATGCTCCAAAAGAATAGTAAAGTTCTATCAATAATAATTCCAGTTTTTAACGAAGTTAATTTCCTTTATGAACTTTTTGAACAATTAAAACTACACTTTAACGAAGCAAATATTGAGATTATAGCAGTTGATGATGGATCAACTGATGGTTCTTCCCAACTCTTAAAAAAAATAAAACAAAAAGATGACTTTAAATTTTTATTTAAAATTATTAAGTTAGATATAAATTCAGGCAAAGGTAAAGCAATACAAACAGGAATTAAACATTCAGCAGGAGAATATCTTTTATTTCAAGATGCAGATTTAGAACTAGACACCAAAGATGCTAGAGAAATGTTTGACATGATAATTATAAATAAAAAAATTAAGTGTATTTTTGGTAGTAGATATATGTCAGGTAAATTAAAAAAAAATAATTATTTTTTCAATAATTTAATTGGAAAAATAAATTCATTTATTTTTAATATATTTTTCTCGCAATCTTTAAGTGATGTTCATTGTGGATTAAAAATTTTACACAGAAGTATTATTGAAAAAATTAAATTAAGTGTAAATGATTTTGGAATTGAGATTGATTTAGCTTCACAAATAGTTAGAAATAACTTCTTTATTTATGAATTTGGCGTCTCTTATTTTTTTAGAACTAAAGCTCAAGGAAAAAAAATTACGTGGCTTGATGGCTTAAAATCTTTTTATTATCTTATAAAAGTAAGGTTTTTTGATAACTCTACTTCAACTAATTTATCAATTCTTTACACATCAATTTACATGGCATTTGTAGGATCACATTTTGGTATGGGGTTAGGTAATACAATATTTATTTTTCTCTTTTCCATTGCAGGAGCTGTATTAGGTATTCATTTCAAAATTTTATCTTCCACAATTATTTTTTTATTTATATTTATTGGATCTTTATTTGGTCAAGGAAATGGAACAACACTAGCTGTAATCCTTTTCTTTATTTTAGGCTTATTTGTTGCAAACAAATTTAAAAAATACTTTGTCAATTCTAATTTTAGAAATTATTTTTAAATTTACTAAGACATAAACACATTCCAATTATAAAAAATGTAGTTATACCATACCAATTTTTAATCAAACTACCGGTTGACATAATTGGCCAAAACATTGAAAGCAAAATCACCAATGAAATTATTTTATATTTTTTTTCACCTATATTATTAATTATAAACTTAACAAAAAAGAATAAATATAAAATGAAAGAAAATAATACAATTAAACCTCCTTCGGTTAACCATTGAATATAAATATTATGAGGATGTGAAGCGCAGTTATAATTTACCATAATATCTTTGTATATTTCATTGTTATTACATAAATACTTAAAATTATTTACACCGATTCCAGTTAATGGATTATCAATAAACATTATCAATGATAATTTATATATTTCACCATAAGCAGATGTGGTAAAATTTTTAAGTACTTCAAAAAAATTAGGCTGAATATTTATAACTTTTGAGCATAATTTTGTATTGTCATCATCACATGGAAAAAATTTTTCTATTTTTTGACCTTGATGATATTGTGTAGATTCTATTATCTTAAAGTCATTGTAAAAAGGATGTAAATAAATTGCTAATAGTATCAAAAAGACTCCAATAATAATGGATAAAAAAATAGATTTCCTAAAATCATTTAAAAAAAAAAATAAAATTAATAAACTTAATGAGAAAGTTGCAAATGCCATTCTCTCACCTGATATATAACAAATAAAAAGTATTGAAGATAAATAGACTGATTGTATAATTATTTTATCCTTTAGTGTTTTACTAAATATTAGAAATACAAAACCAAATAAACCAAGTTTTGATACATATGATCCTGGAATTAATTCGTCTCTAAATGGACCAGTTAATCTTCCATACCAGTTTGATTTAAAGCCCAGTAAATCTTCACCAAAACCATCTTTAGATGTATAATTTAAGAACTGATAAAGAGTATCTACACAAACAAATATAACAAGAATGAAAATCAAAAACAATGATCGCTCAAAAATTTTTTCATGTTTAAAAAACAAAAAATAGCAAAAAAGAGGTATCAATAAGAATCTGATAAAAATTAAAGAATCTTGAAATGAACTAGTTTTGTTATAAGAAAAAAAACTTATAAATATTAAACTTAACCAAAATATAAATGTTACTCTAAATAAATTTTTTTTCAAAAAATATTCATACATTTTAAAGTATATAAAGTAAAAAATACCAAATATTATGCCTAATGTGATTACAATATCCGGTATTGCTGGGCCAGTAATAAGGAATAAGGGAATTAATAAAAATAAGTAACTAAATATTGTTTCAGTCTTTAGCATCATTAATTCTTAACAAATTTTATAAATACATCTTCTAAATCACCTTCAAAAGTATTTATTTCTCTAAAATCTATTTGATTTTTCCCTAATATATTTATGATTTCCTTGATATTTGTTTTGTTCTTGTCATAACTAAGTTTTAATATACCGTCACTTATTCTAGGTTTAAATTTATCCAGCTCTTGAGGTATATCTACAGTTTTATTTAAAACAAAAGCAACAGTTTTAGTTGATATAAAATTTAATAGATCAGATTTAGATCCTTCTATGATTTTTTTACCATTATTTATGATAGTAATATTATCACAGAGATTTTCAGCTTCTTCCAAATAATGTGTTGTTAAGCAAATAGTTCTTCCTTGTTCACTTATTTTTTTTATGTAATTCCATACTGATTTTCTTATATCAATATCAACTCCTGCGGTAGGTTCATCTAATATTATCATTTCTGGGTTATGAACCAATGCTTTTCCTATTAGTAGTCGTCGTCTCATTCCACCAGATAATGTTCTAGCATAAGCATTTCTTTGATCAGTTAATTTTAAATTTTCCAGAATTTCATCAGTTTTCCTTTTATTTTTAGGAACTCCATATAAACCTGCTTGAAGTTCTAATAATTCAGCTGGCGTAAAAAAGGGATCAATATTAAGCTCTTGAGGAACAATTCCAATCTTGAATTTACTTAATTTAATATTTTTATCTATATTTATTCCACAAATATTTACTTCTCCGGAGTTTTTTTTTACTAGACCGCCGAGAATATTTATAAAAGTTGACTTTCCAGCACCGTTAGGTCCTAATAAACCATGAATAGTACCGTTTTCTATTTTGATATTAAAATCAGTTAAAGCTTTAACTTGACGAGATTTTTTATAGAAAACTTTATTTACATTTTTAGCTTCAATTGAATATTTATAATCTGACATTTATTTAAAATCTTATATATTTAACTTTACAATGAATAAAAAGAGTAGATTGATATTAGTTGACGGTTCAGCATACATTTTTAGAGCTTATTATGGTCTTCCTCCAATGAATCGTGCCGATGGAACACCTATCAATGCAGTTTTTGGATTTACTAACATGCTTGTAAAACTCATTGAAGATTACAGTGACGATAAAATGATTGTCATTTTTGATGCTGCAAGAGAAAACTTTAGAAATAAAATTTATCCAGAATATAAAGCTAATAGAGGTGAAGCTCCTGAAGATTTAGTTCCGCAGTTTCCTTTAATTAGAGAATGTGTAAAAAGCTTTAATATTCCCCAATTAGAAATAGAAGGATTTGAAGCTGATGATTTGATTGCTACGTATGTAAAGTTGGCTGAAAAAGATAAAATTGAGACTATCATAGTTTCCTCAGATAAAGATTTAATGCAACTCGTTAGTAGTAAAGTAACAATGCTTGATCCAATGAAAAATAAAAAAATTGAGATAAAGGATGTTGAGGAAAAATTTGGAGTTAAACCTAATAAAGTTATTTTTATACAAGCTTTAACAGGTGATAAAGTAGATAATATTCCAGGCGCGCCTGGAATTGGCCCTAAAACAGCTTCTCAGCTAATAAATGAATTTAATAATATTGATGGTTTAATTAAAAATCTTGATAAAATTAAACAAGAAAAAAGAAGAAATATTTTAGCAGAATCAGAAAATGACATTAGATTAAGTTTAAAACTTGTAACACTTAAAAATGATGTCCAGATACCAGAGACTATTAATAGAATAAGAACTTATAATGAATTAAAAAATGAAAATAATAATATCTTTAATTTTCTTAAAGAGCAGGGCTTTAAATCAACATCTGAAAGATTAAAATCTAATTCTTTTATATCTAGTGATAATGATAAAATAGTTACAAAAAAAGAAATAGAACCAAAATATCTATTAATTAATTCAAAGAATATTTTTGAAAAAGTTTTAAGCGAAATTAAAAAAAATGGAATATGCGCTATAGATACTGAAACTAATTCACTAGATATAGAAAAAGCTAAATTAGTTGGTATATCAATTTGCTGTAATGAAAATATTTCTTATTATATTCCTATAAATCATACAAGTTTAGATGGTTTTAAAAAAATTGATAATCAGTTAGATGAAAAATATGTAATTAATCATATTAACAAAATATGTGAAAATGAATCTATCTTAAAAATTGGGCAAAATATAAAATATGATATTAGAATTTTAAATAAGTATGGAGTAATTTTTAACTCAATTGCAGATACTATGTTAATTTCCTATTCAATTGATAATGGAATTTTTAAACATAATTTAGATGATCTATCATTTAATCACTTAAATCATACTACAATTAAGTATAAGGAAGTTGTTGGAACAGGGAAAAATGAAATTACCTTCGATAAAGTAACAATTGATAAAGCAATAAACTATGCTGCAGAAGATTCTCTATTAACCTTTAGGCTTTTTCATCATCTTTATCCTCGTTTAATAAAAGAAAAGGCTAATTTTGTTTATCAAAATATTGATCTACCTCTTGTAGAGGTGCTATCTTCAATCGAAGCAAATGGCATTGAGGTAAATAAAAAGTTTTTAACAAGTCTTAGTAATGAATTTGAAAATGAAAGTAAAATACTTGAAAAAAATATTTATAAACTTTCAAAAGAAGAGTTTAATATTGGCTCGCCTAAACAATTAGGAGAGATATTATTTGTTAATCTTAAAATACCTGGTGGTAAAAAAACAAAATCAGGTACATATTCTACTGATTCTTCGACATTAAATAATTTAGCCTCAGATGGATTTGAAATTGCGCAACTCGTTCTTGATTGGAGGGAATTAACAAAACTTAAATCGACTTACACAGATGCTTTATTTAGATTAACAGATAGTAAAAGTAGAGTTCATACATCTTTTGGTTTAGCCAATACATTAACAGGGCGACTAAGCTCTACAGATCCAAATCTTCAAAATATCCCAATTAGAACTGAAAATGGAAAAAAAATAAGAACAGCTTTTGTTAGTGGAAAAGGGAAGAAATTAGTCAGTTTCGATTATTCTCAAATAGAACTTAGATTAGCTGCAGAAATTTCTAGTGATAAAAATTTTATTAAAGCTTTTAAAAATAATGAAGATATTCACGCTTCGACTGCCAAGGAAATATTTAATTTAGACGATAGTCAAATAAACAATGATTATAGAAGAAAAGCAAAAGCAATAAATTTTGGTATTCTATATGGAATTAGTCCTTACGGTTTAGCTAAACAACTTGATATTTCCAATACAGAAGCAAAAGATTACATTAATGAGTATTTTATTAAATACCCAAAAATTAAAAAATATATGGAGCATCAAATTGATTTCGCAAAAACAAATCAATACGTTGAAACAATTTTTAAAAGGAAAATTAATATTAAGGGAATTGCCGATAAGAATTTTGCTGTTAGAGGTTTTGCAGAAAGACAAGCCATTAATGCACCAATCCAAGGTAGTGCAGCAGACATTATTAAGTTAGCAATGATAGAAATTCATAAGGAAATAAAACTTAAAAATATTGAGGCTGAAATGCTTTTACAAGTACATGATGAACTAATCTTTGAAGTTGAAACTAAAAAATATGACAATTTAGTAAGTAATGTAAAAAAGATTATGGAGTCTGTACATTTAAAATACAAAGATTTTTCAGTTCCACTCACTGTTGATTTTGGTACTGGTGATCATTGGGGACAGGCACATTAGAATACATTTTATGGAAATAAAAAAAAAAATTAAGAAAAGAAATCCCTTTGCTCAAGATTTAAAACTACCTAAGTATAAACAAAGAGTTATTAGAAATAAAAAAACTTACTCAAGAAAAGGAAAAAAAAAGGTTATTTAGAATTCTTCGTCAAAGGTATTCATTTCAAACCATTTTTCAAGTTCATGATACCCTCCAATTTTTTCACCATTTAAAATTATTTGAGGAAAGGTTTTAGCGTTCGGAAACTTTTCAAAAAAATCTTCTCTCGTATAATCTGTATCAAGCATATAAATCTTTGGATTAAATTTAGCTAACCGTAGTTTAGCTCTATCACAGTATCCGCAATTAGTTTTAGAGTATATCTCTGCTTCCATCAAAATGCTTCATCAAAACTTAAAGCTCTATCTGTAGGTCGTTGATATTCAGATACCCTTTTTTCAAAAAAGTTAGTAACATTTTGTACATCTAAAGCTCTCATAAAATCAAAAGGATTTTCTGTTTTAAAGACTCTGTCAAATTCAAATAGGTCAGCAATTCTGTCTGCAACAGCTTCAATATATTGACACATTAAGTCTTGATTCATACCAATTAAATCTACTGGTAAAGCATCTCTTACAAATTCTTTTTCAAATGCTACTGCTTCTCTAACAATTTCTTCAAATTGTGATTGAGCCACATCTGAGGGGATCAAAGACAAATCGCTAATATCTGCATCAGTTAATGTTTTATTATTAAATTTATCTCTTAAAGTTCTAAACATAAGAGATGAGAAACTAAAATGCATTCCTTCGTCTCTTGCAATCCAGTCGTTAGATAATGCTAAACCAGGTAATAAGCCTCTTTTTCTGAAATAATATATTGCACAGAAAGAGCCAGCAAAAAATAAACCTTCAACTAATCCAAATCCTATTAGTCTTGTTAATAAATTTTGACTACCATTGAGCCATTTTGATACCCATTGTGCTTTATGGTTAATACATGGCACGTTTTGTATTGCATCAAAAAGCATGTCTTTTTCTTTTGCATCTTTTACATAAGCTTCAATTTGTAGACCATACATCTCTGCATGAATTGATTCATTCAACATTTGTATAGATATAAAACATCTTGCTTCAGGAATTAAAATTTCTTTGTAGAACCTACTTGCTAAGTTTTCATTAATCATTGCTTCGGAGTTAGCAAAATATGCAAGTACGTGCTTAATAAAATGCTTTTCACCATCATTTAAAGTTTCAAGATCTCTTAAATCATCTTGCAAAGATACTTCTTCGGTTGTCCAAAAGGCTTGAATATGTTGTTTGTACCTATCCCAAATTTCTTGGTTTTTTATTGGAAATATTGATTTAACGCCTTTTGATATCATTCTTTACTCCTTCTTTATGCACTGCAAGTTTCGCAATCTTCTGGTTCATTGTTTTGTTTAATAGCAGTATTTATATAAGCATCTTTTGCTGCTTTTTCTGATGAAACTGTAACTTTTACAGCATCAACTGCTGATCTACTTCTGAGATAATACATTCCTGTTTTAAGACCTTTTTTCCAAGCATACATATGCATTGAATTAACTTTCCCAAATGTAGGCGTTGAAAGCCAAAGATTCATTGATTGGGTTTGATCAATAAATGGTGCTCTATCTGCTGACATATCTATGACAGTTTTTTGTGATACTTCCCAAACTGTTTTATAGATTTCTTTTAGCTCAGTTGGAATTTCATTTATGTTTTCAACCGATCCATTTTCTAAAATTATTTTGTCTCTCATATCTTTATTCCACAGTCCTCTTTGAGAAAGTTCATTCACCAAATATCTATTTACAAGAAGGAACTCACCTGAGAGTGTTTGTCTTTTATATATATTAGAGGTTTGTATTTGGAATGTTTCAGTGTTACCTAATATAATGCCTGTTGACGCAGTTGGCATACAAGCTGTGGTTAAAGAGTTTCTTACACCGTGCTCTTTAATTTTAGCTCTTAGCGAGTCCCAATCCCATTTTGAAGACGGATTAACATTCCACAGATCAAATTGAAATTTACCTTCCGAAATTGGTGAATTTTTAAATGTTTCGTATGCTCCCTTTTCTTTCGCTAATTCACATGAAGCTTCTAAAGCTCCAAAGTAAATTGTTTCAAAAATTAATTTATTTATTTCTTTAGCCTCTTCAGACTCATAAGCTATTCCTAACTTGAAGTAGACATCTGCAAGACCCTGTATTCCTAAACCTATTGGTCTGTGTTTATTATTAGATCTTTCAGTTTTATCAGTTGGATAAAAATTAATATCAATTACTTCATCTAAGTTTTTTGCGGCCAATTTTGCTGTTTCATAAAGAGCATCATAGTCATATATTAATTTTTTATCTGATTTTTTTACAAATTTTGGCAGAGCTATAGAAGCCAAGTTACATACAGATGTCTCGTTCTTATCAGAGTATTCAACTATTTCTGCACACAGGTTTGAAGATTTAATAACACCAATATTTTTTTGGTTGGACTTGTTATTGATTGAGTCCTTATAGAGCATGTAAGGCTGTCCTGTTTCTATCTGCGCTTCTATAATTTTAGACATTAGATCTCTTGCTTTAATTTTTTCTAAATGCTTCATTTCATTTTCATACTTAGTGTAAAGTTTTTCAAACTCGTCACCATATACATCTGAAAGACCTGGACATTCATGTTCACTCATAAGTGTCCATTCTTCATCATTTTCAATTCTTTTCATGAATAAATCAGGTATCCATAAAGCATAAAACAAATCTCTCGCTCTAAATTCTTCGGCACCTGTATTTTTTCTAAGTTCTAGAAATTTCTCAATGTCAGCATGCCAAGGTTCTAAGTAAACTGCGAAAGAACCTTTTCTTTTTCCTCCACCTTGATCAACTGATTTAGCAGTTTCATTAAAAATTTTAAGAAATGGAATAAGACCATTAGATTTACCATTTGTTGATTTTATTCTACTTCCACTTCCTCTAATGTTGTGAGCATGCATTCCGATACCGCCAGCAGTTTTTGATATTAGCGCACAATCTTTGATAGTATTAAAAATACCTTCGATAGAATCATCTTCCATACCTATTAAAAAGCATGATGATAATTGCTGCATCTTTAATCCACTATTAAACAATGTTGGAGTAGCATGTGTATACATACCACTAGATAGACTTTTATAGGTTTCTTTTATTTTATCTAAATTAAACTCGTTACCTGTAACTGTTAAAGTTACTCTCATCCATAGGTCCTGAGGTCTTTCAATTGTTCTATTATCAAACTTTAACAAATAAGCTCTAATTAGTGTTGTAAGGGCAAAATAATCAAATGTATAATCTTTGTCATAATCAATTATTGATTCTATTGTGTCAGCATTTTCCATCACTTTTTTAAAATACTCTTCTCTTAATAAACCATCATCGTATAAATTTTTTGTTGCTATTATAAATCCTGGGGTTTCTTTATGTAATGAATTAACTTTTATTCTTGCGGCAAGATATGAATAATCAGGATGCTCTACTGTTAAAGCTGCTGCAGTTTCAGCTAGATAAGTGTCAATTTCAACAGAACTAATATCACTATACAATCCTGGAACTGCTTTTTGAACAACGACAATTGGATCAATATTTAATCCAGTTGATAGAACAGAAACTCTGTTGGTTATTTTATCCAGTGAAATCGGCTCTTTACTTCCATCTCTTTTAGTTACCATCATTGAAGAAGCTTTTTCTCCAACTTGCTCTTTTAGTTTTTTAGTGTGATATCTAGAAGCTGCTCTTTGTTCTCTATATAGGACATATGCTCTAGCAACTTTATGATGCTCATCTCTCATAAGTGCTAATTCCACTTGATCTTGTATATCTTCAATGTGAATCATATCACCATCAGCAATCCTTCTTGTTAGAGCCGAGACAACTTTATGTGTTAAAGCTTCAACAGTTTTATGAATTCCGTCTTGTTGTTCTTTTTCTTTATTTTTGTCATTTCTAATTTTTGTTTGTGCTAAGAATGCTTTTTTTATAGCATTTGAAATTTTATCTGATTTGAAGGGAGTGATAGCTCCATCACGACGTACCACACTTAATGTTAAAATATTTACACTTTTTTCTTCCGGGATTTTTGCCGATACCTGTAGATTGTCTGCCATTTAAATTCTATCCATTTTTAATAAATTATTGTCGAAAAACACAATATGTAGTGCCGCCGAAAAGGGACAATACAACATTTGCTCAATATCGCAATAAGAACAAAATAAGAACATAAATATTTTTTTTATCATGTCAATCTCTTACTTAATTCATATTTTCAGGAGGCAAACAAGTTATTGAAATATTTACATTTACTTATCAACTTAAATCACATTTTGTTAAATTTATTTACTGAGTCATTTTTTCTTTGAACTTAAATCTGCCATAAATTATTAATAAAAAGTAGTATGACTAAGATAGCATTGGTTGATGATGAGCAGTCGATTCTCACATCAGTATCTCTTTCTCTCCAAAGTGAAGGGTTTACAGTAGATACATTTCTTAATGGAGTTGAGGCCCTAGAGGCTCTTGAAAGCAAATCTTATGATTTGGGATTATTTGATATTAAGATGCCTAAAATGGATGGAAATGAACTTCTTTCAAAAGTACGTTCGAGCAAGATTGAAAATCTAAAAGATCTTCCGATTATTTTTTTAACATCAAAAGATCATGAACAAGATGAGATTATTGGATTAAGAATGGGAGCTTCAGATTATATAAAAAAACCTTTTTCACAAAAATTATTAAATGAACGCATAAGAACAGTACTAAGAATTCATAACAATAGAACTGAAGAACAAAAGGATAATAATATTAAAAAACAAAATTTTATAAAAGGTGATTTAATACTAGATGAAGATAAACAATTATGTTTTTGGAAAGGTATAGAAATTGAACTTACGGTTGCAGAGTTTAATTTAATAAAATCTCTTGCTCAGTATCCTGGAGTAGTAAAGGATAGAAATCAATTAATGGACGCTATGTATGGTGATTCTATATACGTTGATGATAGGACTATTGATAGCCATATAAAGAGATTAAGAAAAAAATTCAGATCTTATGATAATTCTTTTGACCAAATAAGAACAAGATATGGTTCTGGATATTCTTGGCGTGATTAAAAGATTATTTAGCTTATCAAGTTATAATTTAACATTTCAACTTATTATTCTTAACTTAATTATTGTATTTTTTGGTTTGGTATTTTTATCTTATTTCAATTTAAACTTAATTCAAAATAATAAATTCATAGATAATAGAGATCAATCAATAAGATTAAATTTATCAAATATTACAAAATATTTAGAAAATACTTCAATATTAAGAGTTCCAATTTTTCAGTATGATTATCGTTGCAGATACCTTCAACATATTGAAGCATACAAGGAGAGCTGTGATTTGACAGATAATATTAATCCTATCGAATTGTCAGAACCAGAGTTAGAAAAGTTTACTACTGAACAATTTATATTTCAAAACTTTGGTGATAAAGATTTTAACACTGTTATTTACAATGAAAATTGGATTAAAATTGCGGACTCATCAAATTTATTTTTGAGCACAGAAGTAGAGGAGATAGATTTATCTGAAACACGTGAAAATATAGTTGATTTCTCGAATTTTTTTGAAAAAATTTATATTAATAATTTTAATCATATTAATAATTACATTCTTGAAAATAAATTTACTAAAAATTTAGACAAAAATATTCATGAGATTATTTTGATTATTGACACTATTAAAGAAAAGCAGAAACTCGTTAAAACTTTCAAAGATGAAAATAGTGAAATAACTAGAATTTTAACATCACCTATAATCCAAGATAATAAAGTCTATGGAGTTGTTCTGATAAAGTACAAATTGCTATTAAATAATAATGAACTTGCTAGACAATCTTTGAATTTCTTTAATCTTTTTCTTTTATTTATTGTAGTTACAATTTTATTATCATTTATGTTTTTGAGAGGTCTGATAACACCACTAAGGCAACTAACTAAAATCACTGTTCTTGAGAGAGATAAAACAAATAAGAAAAAATTAATATACCCTCTAAGATCTGACGAAATTGGTATTTTATCAAACCAAATACAACTTATGTCAAACGAATTGAAATCACAAATCAATCAATTAGAAAAATTTAGCTCTGATGTTGCTCATGAACTAAAAAATCCACTTACTGCAATAAAATCGTCCATTGAATTACTAACTAGCAAAAATATAACTAAAGAAGATAGATCAAAATTAATAAATAATTTTAATAAAGATATCGACAGAATGAATAAATTGATTTCAGATATTTCTCATTTTTCAAAAACTATTGCAGAAATTGAAATAGAAAATTTTGAACTAACTAATATAAACAAATTCCTAAAAGAATATTTTGGTGAAAAATCAACTAATAAAAAAAATATTAAAATTTTACTTCAAACTGATAATAATAAAAATTTAGTACTTCTTAACAAAGATAAATTTTTGCAGGTAATCCTAAATTTAATAGATAATAGTATTTCGATAGCCAAAAATAATTCAAATATTTTAATTACATCAAACAAAAAAAATGAAAATTGTGTTGAAATTAAAATTTATGATCAAGGAAAAGGTATAGATTTAAGAGAAAAAAACAAAATTTTTGATAGATTTTATACTGATAGGATAGTGGACAGAGACCAACACTCTGGTCTTGGTCTTTCAATATCATATGAAATAATAAATTCATTTAATGGTTCAATTGAATTAACAGAAAGTGACAAATTAGACTTTAGAGGTGCTTGTTTTCTGATTAAATTACCATTAAAAAGTCTAAATAATCATAAAGGGATACAATCATGAGTGAAGATTTTAAGGTTAAAGATATAAGTTTAGCTGATTTTGGTGATAAAGAAATTGCAATAGCTGAAACAGAAATGCCTGGTTTAATGGCATTAAGAGAAGAGTATGGTGATACTAAACCTCTTGATGGTGCAAGAATTGTAGGTTGTTTGCATATGACAATACAAACTGCTGTCTTGATTGAAACTCTAGTATTTTTAGGCGCTACTGTTAGATGGAGTTCATGTAATATTTTTTCCACTCAAGATCACGCTGCTGCTGCAATAGCTGCAAAAGGCATTCCTGTATTTGCATGGAAAGGAATGACAGAAGAAGAATTTTGGTGGTGTATTGAGAAAACACTAGAAGGTCCAGATGGTTGGAAGCCAAATATGATTTTAGATGATGGTGGAGATGCTACAAAAATAATTCATGAAAAGTATCCAAAAATGTTGGAAGAAATTTTAGGTTTATCTGAAGAAACAACAACAGGTGTCCACCGTTTGAAAGAAATGGAAAAAAATGGAACATTAAAGGTGCCAGCAATAAATGTTAATGACTCAGTTACTAAGTCAAAATTTGACAACTTATATGGTTGTAAGGAAAGTTTGGTAGATGGAATAAGAAGAGGCACTGATGTAATGATGGCTGGCAAAATAGCAGTTGTAGCTGGATATGGAGATGTTGGCAAAGGTTCAGCAGCTAGCTTAAGAGGTGCAGGTGCGCGTGTTTGTGTGACTGAAATAGATCCAATTAATGCACTTCAAGCGGCAATGGAAGGTTACGAAGTTGTCACAATGGATGATGCTTGTAAATATGGGGATATATTTGTTACTGCCACTGGTAATCTTGATGTGATTACGCAGGATCATATGCGACAAATGAGAGATCGTGCTATCGTTTGTAATATTGGACACTTTGATAACGAAATACAAACAGAAGCTCTTCAAAATTACAAGTCCGATGAGATTAAACCACAAGTAAGAGAAGTAGAGTTTCCAGATGGGAAGAAAATATTATTACTATCAGAAGGAAGACTTGTTAACTTAGGAAATGCGACTGGCCATCCAAGTTTTGTTATGAGTGCATCATTTACTAATCAAGTATTGGCGCAACTTGAACTTTGGAAAAATTCTAAAAATTATGAAAATAAAGTTTATGTTTTACCAAAACATTTAGATGAAAAAGTTGCATCATTACACTTAAAGAAAGTTGGAGCAAAACTTACAGAATTAACTGATAAACAAGCAGAATATATTGGTGTTAGTAAGCAGGGTCCATTTAAAGATAATACTTACAGATATTAGGAGTTAATATGAAAAGATCTTATTTATTTACAAGTGAATCAGTTTCTGAAGGCCATCCAGATAAAGTTTGTGATAGAATTTCAGATATGGTTGTTGATACATATTTATCTTCTGGTGACCCACAAACGCGCGTAGCTTGTGAGACTTTGACTACCACCAATAAAGTAGTTTTAGCTGGAGAAGTTAGGGGGCCATCAGTTTCTAAAGATAAGATTATATCTCAAGTTAGAGATTGTATTAAAGATATTGGTTATGAACAAGATGGCTTTCATTGGCAGAATTGTGATATTGAAAGTTTTCTTCATGAGCAGTCAGCAGATATTGCTATGGGTGTTGATTCTGGTAGCAATAAAGATGAGGGCGCAGGCGATCAAGGAATCATGTTTGGTTTTGCTTGTAAAGACACTGAATCATTAATGCCAGCGCCGATACATTATTCTCATCAAATATTATATAAAATGGCACAAGCCCGTAAAGATGGATCTGCATCTGGTTTAGAACCTGATTCAAAAAGCCAAGTTACAATGCTTTACGAAAACGGAAAACCAAGCAAAGTTACTTCTTTAGTTATTTCTTCACAACACAAAGAAGGTTTATCTCCTGAGGACGTAAAAGAAATTGTTAAACCTTACGTATATGAGTGCATACCTAATAACTTGTTAGATGGTCTTAAAGATGAAGAATTCTATGTTAATCCCACTGGTAACTTTGTAATTGGAGGCCCTGACGGTGACTCTGGTTTAACTGGTCGTAAAATAATAGTTGATACATATGGTGGTGCAGCGCCCCATGGTGGAGGTGCATTTTCAGGAAAGGATCCATCTAAAGTCGATAGATCTGCAGCATATGCAGCTAGGTACTTAGCAAAAAATGTTGTTGCAGCTGATCTAGCTGATGAGTGTACTATACAGTTATCTTATGCAATAGGAGTATCAAAACCTTTATCGGTATATGTAAATACTAATGGAACAAATAAAGTTGATGAACAGAAAATTGAAAAATCTGTGCAAGATTTATTTGATCTAAGCCCAAGAGGAATAAGAGAACATTTAAAACTTACAAATGCAATTTATGTCCCAACCTCTGCTTATGGCCATTTTGGTAGAGAACCAAGTGACAAGGGACATTTTACTTGGGAAAAAACTGATTTAGTGGAAGCTCTAAAAGCTATTGCATAATAAAATTTGCAAAAATTAAGTAATCAAATTTTAGATCTTCGTGAACTTGAAAAACTCTCCACTAATTTATGTAAAGACATATCTGTTGGAGATATTTACTTATTTCAAGGAGAGCTAGGTGCTGGTAAAACAACATTTATAAGATTATTAATTAATAATCTTTTTGTATTAAATAATTTACCAAAACCATCTTCTATTACTAGTCCAACATTCCCTATTTTGATAACCTATGAATTGAATTCATCACAAATCTATCATTATGATCTTTATAGAGTAAAGAGCCTAAAGGAGTTAGAGGAATTAGATTTCTTCGAAAATTTAAATAACAATATTACATTTATAGAGTGGCCTGAAATGTTAACTAGTTTACCGCTAAACAAAAATCATTATTTAATAAATTTAGATATGATTTCGGAAACTAAAAGAAAAATTAATATTTGTTTTAAACAATAATCTAATGAATTCTGATCATAATGATTTAGAAAAAATTGAAGACGGATTATCTAACAAATTAATTTATAGAATTACTGAAAAAGAGAATACCAAAATAATAATTGATTTTTCTAGAGATAAACAAGAGTTTAAAAATTTCCTTACTGTTTATGAAATATTACAAAAGATTAATATATCAATTCCTAAAATATATGAAGTTAATCAAAAGCAATATAAAATATACATGCAAGATTTTGGAAAAAATAGATTTAATAAAATATACAATAAAGATAATCTTTATAAACTTTTAAAACTAGCTGTAGAAAATATAATTGTTATCCAAAATCAATCAAATTTAAATAATTTAAAAAATTTAAAAGAATACACCTTTGAAGATTTAAAAAACGAACTTAAAGAGTTTGTTGATTATTATATTCCTAATAAAAAAAATTCAAATTTTCCAACTTCAAAATTTTATGAATCATGGAAAAGTATATTTTATTCTCAAAATTATAATATGAAAAATTTTGTTCACAAAGACTTTGAATTTGTAAATTTATTTTTTTTAGAAAATTGTGAATCATATTTAAAATGTGGAATTATTGATTTTCAAAGTGCTTTTAAGGGATTTATAGGATGGGACCTAATATCACTATTAGAGAATCCAAGAATTAATTTTACACGAGATTACAATGAAAAATTAATTGAATATTTTTATGATAACACCTCAATTATTGAAAATTTTAATACTTTTCTGGAGCAATATTATGTTTTAAGTTTAGCTCGACAGACTCGATTACTTGGTAGATGGAGAAAATTAATTAGCACAAATAATGATAATAAATACTTAAATTATTTAAAAATAACTAAATCTAGAACAATAGCGACATTGAATAATATTAAAAATTATGAACTAAGATCATTTTATGAAAAGTATTTATAATTTATGAATAATTTTACATTAATGATTTTATGTGCAGGTTTTGGATCGAGAATGCTGAATTTGACACGCAGTACACCAAAACCTCTTTTAAAATATAAAAATAAAGTATTATTAAAGAACACAATTGATTTCTTTACTAATATTGGATGTGATGAAATCTTAATAAATACACACTATTTACATAATAAAATTAAAAAATATTTAGACAAAAATTTTAAAAAATATCCCATTCACATTATTTATGAAAAAAAAATACTTGGTACAGGGGGAGGGGTAAAAAATATTTTCAATTATACAAATAGAAAAAAAATATGTGTTGTTAATTCTGATATTTTTTGGACTAAAAATAATAAATCACATATCAAATATTTTCTTGGTAATCATCAAGATATTTCTCACTGTAAAATGTTGTTATCTAAAGATATTAATTTTTTAGGTTTAAAAAAAGAAAATGGAGACTTTAATCTAAAAAGAAATGTAGTCACAAATTGGAATAATAAAAATGAGAAATTGTATTATTCCGGCCTTCAAATCGTATCTAAAAATATCTTTAATAATAGAAAAAAAATATTCCCTATGAATGAAATTTGGACAAAACTAATTAAAAAACATCAAATCAAAGGTTATATTATTCCTTCCAAAATAAGACATATTGGGGATAAAAAATCAATTTTAGAAAATTAGATTTAATTTAGCTTGATAATAAATAAATATTTCTTACATATTATTCATGTCTACTTTTAAAACAAACGATCAAACTTTTGATAAAGATATATCTAATAATGATGTTCCAGTAGTAGTTGATTTTGGTGCAGAATGGTGCGGTCCATGCAAAGTACTTGACCCAATTTTAGAAGAAATTGCTGTTGAGAATAAAGATAAAGTTAAAATATATAAAATGAATATTGATGAGAACCCTATGACACCACAAAAATATGGTATTAGGGGTATTCCTACAATAATGATTTTTAAAAATGGTGAGTTAATCGATACTAAGGTTGGTAGTCTTCCTAAAACAGCATTAGAGACCTGGATACAATCCAATTTAAAATAGTTTTTCTCTAATTTTTCCTATCAAATACAACGAACCAGTAATTAAATATGTTTTTTGTTGATGAGATCCAAAATATTTTAAAGCATCATCTATATTATTTATTTGCTCACATTCAATAGAATGAAAATTACAAATTTCATTTATTTTTTTAGTTTTAAATGAATTTTTTTCATCTGGAATTTCTATAGCTAGAACTTTCGATACTCTTTTTTTTATTTTATTCAAAAATAAATTTGCTTTCTTATTATTTAACATTCCAAACAAGACTATGGGTTTTATTTTTTCAGTTTTTAAAAATTCATTTAGTTTATCAGCTCCATCAATATTATGTGATCCATCAAGAATTATTTTTTTATGCTTATAATTAACAATTTCCAATCTTCCTGGCCACGCAGTTTTTTTTATCGCTGCATTAATATCTTTTTTATTTAATCTATAACCCATATTTTTCATAATTTTTGCAAAATAAATAGATATTGATGCATTTTCTTCCTGATGTTTTCCATTCAATGAAGGTCGACTATAGAAATATTTTTTTCCATCTATTTTTATCTGAAACTTATTTTTTAATGATTTTAAGACTCGATATTCTTTTCCATAAAAATATTTATTTTCAAATTTATTTAGTTTTTTTTGAATGTGATCTTTTAATTCTTTTTTTTGTTTACCAACTAACACAAACTTACAATTCTTTACTATACCCAATTTTTCATTAGCAATTTTCTTAAGTGTTTTGCCAAGAAATTCTTCATGATCAAAACTAATTGGCGTTAAAATACTACAAATCTTTTTTGGTATTATATTAGTTGCATCTAATCGACCTCCTAATCCTGTCTCTAAAATAAGAAAGTCAGATTTTGATTGTTTAAACAATATGAATGCTGCGGCTGTTGTTATTTCAAAGAAAGTTATTGGTTTGTTATTATTTATTGTTTTTACAAATTTTAGAGTTTCGTAAAGTTTCTTGGTGCTTACTTCTTTATTATTTAGAATTATTCTTTCATTGAATCTAGATAAATGTGGCGAAATATATGCATCACATTTATACCCATTCTTCAGTAAAATATTTCTTATAAAACTTTGCACAGATCCTTTTCCATTTGTTCCTGCAATATGGATAGTTTTTGGTAGATGATCTTCAGGATTACCTAATTTTTTTAATAATAATTTTAATCTGTCTAATGAAAGATCAATATATTTGGGATGAAGTTTGACCAGTTCATCTAACAACTTTTCTGTTTTAGATTTCACTTATTAACTTATATGATCTAATACTTTGTATAAAGTTTCTTTAAGATCTTTTCTATGAGAAACAATATCTACCATCCCATGATCTTTTAGATATTCAGCTTTTTGAAAATCTATAGGTAATTCTTCTCTGATGGTGTCTTGTATAACTCTTTTACCTGCGAAACCAATTGTAGCGCCTTTTTCTGCTATTGTTATATCGCCTAACATTGCGAAAGAAGCTGTTACTCCACCAGTAGTAGGTTCAGTAAGAACGACTATGTAAGGTATATTATTTTCATTTAACAGATCAACAGCAGCAATTGTTCTTGGCATTTGCATTAAGCTTACAATTCCTTCCTGCATTCTTGCTCCACCAGAAGAAGTAACAATTACATAAGGCAATTTGTTTTCTATAGCAATTTTAGCTCCTTTAACTATTGCTCCACCAACTGCTCTACCCATAGAACCTCCCATGAATTCAAAATTCATTAGTCCCGAGATAATTTCTTTGTCTTTAATTTTTCCTTTTATAAGAATAAAAGCGTCATCCCTATTTGTTTTTTTTCTGTATTCTTTTAATCTATCTTTATATTTTTTTTTATCTTTGAATTTCAGTGGATCATCTGAGATTTTATCTGGGGTAATTTCGCTATAATCACCATCTTTGAAAAACAATTTTATCCTATCTTCAGCAGACATTCTAAAATGATAATTGCAATTTACACAAACATATAAATTTTCTTTTAAATCTTTATGATGAATCATATTTCCACATGACACACAATTATTCCATAATTTCTCAGGAACACTTCTTCTTTTTACAAGTGAGGATAGTTTAGGTTTTACAAAATTTGTTAACCAATTCATACTTTAGTTCCATCTTTCAAATCTTTTGAAAATTTATTAATATCTGACAACATCTTTTCTCTGTTATTTAAATTCTCTTCAATAATTTTAATTATACTTGAGCCAACAACTGCGCCATCAGCTATTTTGCATATATTGTTTACATCAGTTGAGTTTTTAATACCAAATCCTGGCACAACTGGTAAGTTCGTGTGTTTTTTAATAAATGCAACTGATTTTTTAAGTTCATTAAGATTGGCAGATTTTTGTCCAGTAATTCCCATAACACTTACATAATATAAAAAACCACTAGCATTTTTTAATATTAACTTAAGCCTCTCTTCGCCAGTTGTAGGAGTAATTAATCTAATTAAATCAATTTCATTTTTTTTAAGCTCATTGATCAAATCTTCATCTTCTTCTGGTTGTAGATCTACAATTATTAAACCATCAACCCCATTTTCTTTGCATTTTTTTACAAACTTCTCAATTCCAAAATATAGAATCAAATTATAGTAACCCATTAAAATAATAGGGAGATCACTTTTTGTTTTCTTTGCCTCTGAAGCTAAAGAGAAAATATTTTCTAAATCAATTCCTCTACTTATCGCTCTATTACTTGATAACTGAATTGTTGGACCATCAGCCATTGGATCAGAAAAGGGCATCCCAATTTCAATTATATCGGCACCATTATTAATAATAGTCTTAATAATTTCCAAACTAGTTTCTAAATCAGGGTCACCTCCAGTAACAAATGTTACTAACTTTTTTTCCTTATTTTTAAATGCCTGACTAATTAAATTAGTCATTTAAATTTTTATTTTTAATTCATCGGCTATAGTAAAAATATCTTTGTCACCTCTTCCACACATGTTCATAACAATAACTTTATCACTACTATAGTTTTTTGCTATTTTTTTTAATACAGCCAAAGCATGAGCTGGCTCTAAAGCAGGAATAATACCTTCTAACTTGCAACAATATTGGAAAGCATCTAAAGCTTCTTTATCTGTTGCAGACATATATGTTACTCTTTTTTCTTCAAATAAAAAAGAATGCTCTGGACCAATACCTGGATAATCTAAACCAGCAGAGATAGAATGCGCTTCCTGAATTTGTCCTGTTTCTGATTGAAGTAAATATGTTTTATTACCGTGTAACACACCTGGTTTTCCCCCAGTTAAGCTTGCTGCATGTTTGTCAGTATTTATACCATGCCCAGCTGCTTCTACAGCAATCATTTCAACATTTGTGTCGTCTAAAAATTCATGAAAAAGTCCTAGAGCATTTGAGCCACCACCTATGCAAGCTATCAATAAATCTGGTGACTTGCCCTCTGCCTCGTCAAGTTGTCTTCTAACTTCCTTGCCTATAATAGATTGAAAATCTCTTACCATTGCTGGATAAGGATGGGGTCCTGCAGCAGTTCCTATTATGTAAAAAGTATCTTTAACATTTGTTACCCAGTCTCTTAGAGCTTCATTCATTGCATCCTTAAGTGATTTTGAGCCAGTTGAAACAGATCGTATTTCTGCACCAAGCAATTTCATTCTAAAAACATTTGGTGATTGTCTTTCAATATCTTTTTCTCCCATATAAACTATACAAGGTAAACCAAAAAGAGCACATACTGTAGCTGTAGCTACGCCGTGTTGACCCGCTCCTGTTTCTGCGATAATTCTTGATTTACCCATTTTCTTTGCCAATAATATTTGCCCCATACAATTATTAATTTTATGGGCACCTGTATGATTAAGTTCGTCTCTTTTAAAATAAATTTTTGCCCCCCCCAAGATCATTAGTAATTCTTTCAGCAAAAAACAAAGGGCTGGGTCTACCAACGTAAGTGTTTAAATAATGATTAAATTCATTAATAAAATTTTTATCATTTTTTATTTTTTCGTATTCTTTTTCAACTTCAATAATTAAAGGCATTAATGTTTCAGATACATACCTGCCTCCAAACTGACCAAAATACCCTTTTTCATCTGGGTAACTTTTATAAGTATTTTTAAGCATTTTTTAATTTTTCAATAAAACTATTTATAATGCGATTATCTTTAATGCCAAGCTCTTTTTCAACACCAGAAGACAAATCTATACCATATGGATTTATATCATTATTAATTTGCTGAATGTTATCTATATTTATGCCTCCAGATAAAAACCAAGGTTTTGTAATTTTAAAATTGTTTAACAAACTCCAATCAAAACTTTTAGCATTTCCACCTGGTAATTCACCTTTGAGAGGTTTGTAATCAAATAAAAAATAATCAATACTTTGATATTTATTTATTTCACTTAAGTCATCTCTTCTAGATACAGATATTGACTTGATCACTTTTACTCCATTTTTTTTTATTTTTTTTATATATGCTTCATCCTCAGATCCATGTAGCTGTACAAATTTTAATTTTAAACTGTTAATTATCTCTTCTAGTTCATTAATATTTTTATTAACAAATACACCAACACCATTAATATTTAAATTTTCAGATATTTTTTGAAGCTTAATTGCACTCTCAATCCTTATATTTCTTGGACTTTTTGAATAAAAAATCATTCCAAAAAAATTTACGTTATTTTTTTCACAACAAAGTAATGTGTCCTTATTTTGTATTCCGCAAATTTTTATAATCATTTTAAATTAATGTTTTATTAATTTCTTTTAAAACTTTTAGTGGATATTTTGATTTTGTTATAGGTCTTCCAATGACCAGGTAATCAGCTCCTAATTCTATAGCTTTTTTTGGGCTTTGCACTCTTTTTTGATCATCACTTTTTATTTTGCTATTAATTCTAATTCCAGGAGTAACAATTATAAAGTTTTTTCCAACTTCTTTTCTTATATATTCTATTTCTTTAGGACTACATACAACTCCATCTAATTTATTTTTTTTAGCTGCCAGAGTAAAATTTTTTACTAATTTTTTTACATTTTTTTGATTATAATATTTTTTAGTTTGATCACTATCTAAGCTTGTTAAAATTGATACTCCTAAAATTTTTGTATTATTTTTTTTGAATTTGGATACTTGCATCATATGATCACCACCGGAGATATGAATTGTAGTAAAGAGGGGTTTCATTTTAAATATACCCTCTAATCCCTTCTCAACTGTATTAGGAATGTCATGCAACTTTAAATCAAGAAATATTTTGGGACATACTGAATAAATTTTTTTATAACCTTCTAAGCCAAAATTATAAAAAAACTGATAACCAATTTTAAAAGCAAAAACATCTTGTTTTAAGATTTTAACTAACCTGATTATTTTGTTTATATTGTTACTGTCTAAGGCTACAATTACTTTTTTTTTAGACTTCATTTTCCATATTAGAGTCAGCAATACTATTTATTTTTTTATGCAATATTTTTCCAATTTTAAAATGTAATTTATAACTTTGATTTTTAAATAATTTTTCATTTGTTTTAGGATTTCTAACAATTTTTTCTTTATTGATTTTTCTACTGATAGTTCCAAATCCTCTTATTTCGATATTCTTACCTTCATGTAAAGATATAGATACTTTTTTTATAAATAGATCAAATAGCTCCTCAATATCTTCAAAGGCTAAATTATTATTTTTTTTGTGAAGTTTTTCTAGGATTTGTGATTTTAACATTAATCCTATTTTTTTAATACTGATCCTAAAATATCACCTAAAGAAGCTCCAGATGCACTTGATCCATATTTGCTAAGCGCTTCCTTTTCATCTCTGATTTCTAATTCTTTTATTGATAGGTTAAGACTTCTACTTTTAGTATCAACTGATAAGATTATTGAATCTACTTGTTCATTAAGTGCAAATCTTTCAGTTTTATTTTCATTCTTATCATTGGATAAATTGTTTCTTTTAATAAAGCCAAAAATTTGTTTTGCTTCATCTAATTCGATTTTTAACCCTTTTTCGTCCACTTCAATTATTTTTCCGGTTATTTTTGAGTTAATTGGATTATCTTCTATAAAATCTTGAACTGGATCATTATTCAGATGTTTAACTCCGAGGCTTATTCTCTCTTTATCTGCATTTATATCAAGTATTTTTACTTTTATTAAATCTCCCTTTTTTAAATCTTTGATGAGATTTTCACATTCTTTTTCGTCCCAACTTAAATCAGAAATATGAACCATGCCATCAATTTCGTCTATAACTTTTACAAATATACCAAAATCAACGATATTTACTATTTCAGTTTCAAAAGTATCATTAATGTTAAATTTTTCTTTAAGTTTCAACCATGGGTTTTCTTTCATTTGCTTCAAACTACAATTTATTCTTTTTTTATCATCATCAATGTCTAAGACTAGTACTTCTATGTCATCATTTAAATTAACAATTTTTGACGGGTGTGGTGGTTTTTTTAACCAACTAAGTTCGTTTAAAGTCACAACTCCATCATATTTATTATTTATAATTAAGTGAACGTTATTATCATTCATACTTATTACTTTGGCAAAAACCTTTTCATTACTTTTAATTTCATCATTTATGTTATCCCATGGATTTTGAGTTAATTGTTTAATACCTAGGCTTAATCTCGATAACTCTTCGTCAAACTTTAAAACTTTTATTTTTATTGTAGAATTCAATTCAAGTACATCTGAGGGATTGCTGATTTTTGTCCAAGATATATCAGTGACATGTACAAGACCATCGATACCACCCAAATCTATAAAAGCACCATAGTCAGTTATATTTTTTACTTTACCTTCAATAATTGACCCTTCTTTAATATTTTTAAGAAGTTCAGACCTTTGTTCTTTCAATTCATTTTCAGTTATAGCTTTTCTTGACACAACTATATTACCCCTATACCTATCCATCTTTAAGATCATAAGTTCTAGAGGTTTGTTTAATAACTCTTTTGTATCTTTAATAATTTGTCTAGTTTCAATTTGACTGCCAGGTAGAAAAGCAACAACTCCATCTAAATCAACACTCATCCCGCCTTTAACTCTATTAAAAGGTACACCAGTTACAATTTTGTTTTCATCAAAACTATTTTGTAAATTGTGCCATGCTTTTTGTTTAACTGCCTTCTCTCTTGACAGCAATGTTTCACCATTAGCATTGTCTACATTTTCAATGAAAACCTCTGTTATATCTCCAACCTCAACCTCAGTTTTTTGTCCAGGTCTAGAAAATTCACTTAAAGGAATACGACCCTCACTTTTTAACCCAACATCAATCGTTACAATCTCGTTTTCTATTGAGATAATTTTACCTTTTGCAATACTTTTTTCTTTAGCTGAAGAATTTTCTAATGATTTTGCAATAAGTGTATCGTATTCTGAATTAGTAATTTTGTTTGTAGATTGTTGGTTCATATTAAAAATTTTCTAATAATTCAGAAATTTGTCTGATAGTATTTTTAAAACTATCATTGTTGTCTATAATTTGCGCACCCTTTGGTATTACTAATGGTGAATTTTTTCTTAGTTTATCTTGTCTATCTCTCAATTTAATATCTTTCAAAATTTTTGGGTATATAGACTTTTCACCACTATCAATCAACTGTTTATATCTTCTTTTTGCCCTTATTTCTGCTTTTACTTCAATATAGAGTTTTAAATCAGCATTTTTGAAAACAATAGATCCAATATCTCTTCCATCAATAACAAAACCTTGTTTTTTCTTATTTTTTTTTACAAAATCATACTGTAACTTATTTATAAATCTCCTAACATTATTATGAATAGCTATTTTTGAAGCTAATTTACTAATATTCTGTGTGCGAATTTGTTTACTATTTCTGAAAGAAATTTCATGGATTTGTTTTATTTTTTTTTTAATTTGATTAATATTATTTGTATCAACATTATTATTTAAAAAAATTAGTGCTAATCTTCTATATAAGATACCAGAGTCTAAATGATTAAGTTTCCATTTTTTACTTATATATTTTGCTATTCTCTCTTTTCCAGACGCAGCTGGACCGTCAATAGTTATAATTATTTTTTTCAAAAAACTTTACCACCTAATTTATTTAGTTCATTTTTAAAGGTAGGAAAACTTGTATTAATAGAACTTGATTCATTGATATGCAAAGGACCTATTTTTGTACCCATTATACAAAAAGCCATTGCTATACGATGATCAAAATCAGTTTGTATAAGATTATTCCTTATTTTATAATTTGCTGAAGGATAAATAAATAAATCATCATTTTCAGATTTACAATTAACTCCACAATTTTGTAAATTTAATAAAATTAATTTCAATCTGTCACTCTCTTTCACTCTTAATTCTCTTAAACCAC
Organism: uncultured Alphaproteobacteria bacterium; assembly: GCA_902577905.1. Taxonomy (GTDB): domain Bacteria; phylum Pseudomonadota; class Alphaproteobacteria; order HIMB59; genus CACPNW01. The sequence goes on along the minus strand of CACHAQ010000004.1, from coordinate 55,400 downwards.
GAAAAATACTTGGTGAATTTGCAAAAGATGCAGCAATTGAAAGAATTGGATATTCGTCAATCATCAAATCAGCAAATTCTGGACCCAATTCACAACCATTTAAATTAGAAGTTTTAACTTCAATATCGCAAATATTCTCATTATTATTTTTTCTATTATTGCTCAACTTTATTTTAGCTCCCATTTTTTTAAGAGCTAAGATTATTCCGTTTCTAGTCTGATTATTATTTATATCTTTCAGAATTATAGAGGAGCGTTCATTAATGAGGGCACTCACTATAAAAAAAGCACTACTTGAAAGATCATTTGGGACAGAAATATTATTTGGGATTAGTTCTCTTTGACCAACAATTTTTATAATTTTATTTTCGTTTTTATGGGTAGTTTGTATGTTTGCTCCAAATGACTCTAACATTATTTCAGTGTGATCTCTGGTTATTTTATTTTCAGTAATATTTGTTTCACCTTCAGTATTTAAAGCGGCAAGTAGCAACCCAGATTTAATTTGAGCAGATGGAATTTTTAAATTTATATCAGTAGGTTTTAAATTACTACCCTCAATACTAATAGGTAAGGAGCCATTAGTAGTATAAATTTTTGCATTCATCTTAGCTAGAGGATCTGCAATTCTTTTCATAGGCCTACTAGATAATGACTTGTCTCCAATCAAGACAGAATTAAATTTTTGCGAAGATAATAAACCCGTCAGTAATCTTGCACTTGTTCCAGAGTTGCCAAGATATATTTTATTCTTTGGTTCATTTAATGAGTTTAGACCTTTACCTTTTATTATTATTTTTTTTTCATTTTCTTCTATATCAACTCCCATAGACTTAAACGCATTAAGCGTATGCATAACATCCTCTGATTTTAAGATATTATCTATTTCACATATACCATTTGAAATAGATGGTATTATTATAGATCGATGTGATATGGACTTGTCACCAGGTATTTTTGGTTCACCATTTATACCATTTGTTATTACATCACTAATCATATTAAAGTTGGAAATTTGAACCTAAATAAAATTTTTTAATTTTTTCATCTTTCACTGCAGACATAGGATCGCCTTCATAAAATATTGCTCCTTCATTAACAATATATACTTTATCAACAATTTTTAGAGTTTCTCTAACATTATGATCAGTGATTAATATTCCAATATTTCTTTGTTTTAATTTTTTTATAATTATTTTAATTTCTTCAATTGAAACTGGATCGATACCCGTTAATGGCTCATCTAACAGCAAATACTTAGGATTTGTAGCAATTGTTCTTGCAATTTCTAATCTTCGTCTTTCACCTCCAGAAAGTACAATAGACTTTGACTTCCTTACATGATTGATATCAAATTCGTTTAAAAGATTTTCCAACAATATATTCTGTTTATTTTTATCTTTTTCTTTAATTTCAATTATTGACAAAAGATTATCTTCAACATTCATACCTCTAAAAATTGATGCTTCTTGTGGTAGATAACTTATACCCAATTTTCCTCTCAGATAGATTGGTAAATTTGAAACATCTAACTTATCCAATACTATACTACCACTATCTGGTTTAACTAATCCAACAATTACATAAAATGTAGTTGTTTTTCCAGCACCATTAGGTCCTAACAAACCTACAATTTCATTTCTTTTTATTGAAATACTAATATCTCTGACAACTTGCTTATTTCCATATGTCTTTGAGATTTTTTTTATTGAAAGACCACTTTCTAATAAATTAAATTTATTGTTCATTATCTTGAATTATTGCTTTTACTTTATTTTTATTTTTTGATTTAATTTTATAGGAATTATTCATTGTATCAAGAGTGCCATAATCTCCTGTAATTTTTTCCTCATTACGAATAATAGTAACATTATCTATCAATTCAATAATTGAGGTATTATTATTAAAATTTATTGTTTTAGCGTACATTTCGGTATCATTATTTTTGACATAAGATATTTTTTCATCATAAACTTCTAAAAAAGTTATTTCTTTGATATTATTGTTATCAACAAAATTTCCATCAATCGAGTAAGCTTCTATAATTATACTTTCATTAATTAATTTAGAGTTTGATCCTTTTAGAGAAAAGTCCCCATTTAGATTATTAACCTCTATAAAACCATCTGAAAACATCTTAACGTCTTTTGTAATTAATTCTGACTGCTTACCTTGTACTCTCAGTTTTTCAGTCTTAATTTTAAAGTTTAAAGTTTCTCCATTTCCATTCATTGCAAAATCATTTGAGAAAAAGCTTACATTACCTTCTGCATAAAGATTAGTAATATCGTACAAGTTTTTATCAAAATTAATTTTTACATCATCAGCACTTAGAGTGAAATTATCAGACTCAATAATTACATTTTTTTTAAGTAAATAAAACTTTTCTTCTTGAAAAACTTCAATACCATCTTCTGTTGTGATTTCTGTTTCTCCTATTTCTCTAGAATATAAGTTAAAAGAAATTAAAAGAATTATTACTAATTTCAAAAATATTTTCATTTTAGAATAAGATTAGAATTTCCATAAAATATTATCTTATTACCTCTATCATGTATGTTAAAACCATCTGAAACAATTGTAACATTTTTAGACTTAAAAAGTGATTTTGATTTACTATGAGCTGTTTGCTTATCTCTATTAAATATAACCTCCTCTGTTTCAATACTAAAATCATTTGATTTAAATCTTACATTATCTTTTAACAAAACTTTATTTTGACTTAAAAAATTTCCTTCTGTTGCAGTTATATTAATTTTTTTTGATTCATTGTTAATAGCAAATTTTGGTTCAGAAATATCTGCGTCAGAGAAATTATTATTAAGATTCTCAACTTTAATATTGTTTAAATTAATTTGTTTATAAAAAACAAATATTGCAAATGCAAATATTAAAAATAAAACAAAGAATATTATTAACTTTCTATTTATATATAAAAAAAAATTCAAACTAACTCGTCAATCTTAATAAATCGTGTATGTGAACAATTCCCATAGGAATTTTTTTATTGCAAATAAATAAACTGGTTATTTTCTTGGTGTTCATCAAATTGATTGCTTCTCCAACAAGCATATTTTTTTTTGCTAATGTTGGTTGTTTAGTCATTATTTCTGAAGCTTTTTTATTAAAAAAACTTGAATTTAACTTTCTTCTCAAATCACCATCTGTAATTATTCCGACTATTTGTTTTTTTTTATTAATTACTCCAATACAACCAAAGCTTTTTTTGGTCATAGTAATCAATGCTTTAGACATCTTTTCATCTAAATTTGCTAAAGGTAATTTTTTCCCCAAATGCATGACATCACTTAAGTTTTTTAAATCTTTGCCAAGATTACCTCCAGGATGAAGGCTTTTAAATTGTGTACTTTTAAAGCCTCTTAATTCTAATAAAGAAATTGCAATACAGTCTCCAATAATCATGGACATTGAAGTAGAGCTTGTAGGCGCTAGGTTTAAAGGACAAGCTTCAATAGGTTTTTTATACAGAATCCCTACATTAGCATTTTTATGCAGTATACTTTTTGAGTTGCTGCATATGCTGATAAGTTTTATATTAAATCTTTTAGTAAATTGAATAATATTATTAAGTTCAGATGTTTCACCAGAATTAGAAATCGCTATTACACAATCATCTTTTTTTATACTTCCTAAATCACCATGACTAGCTTCAGTTGCATGAACAAAATATGATGGTGTTCCTGTTGAGGTAAGAGTTGCAGATATTTTATTACCGATATGCGCACTTTTACCAACACCAGTAATCACAATTTTCCCTTTTGTATTATAAATCAAATTTACAGCCTTACAAAAATTCAAATTAAATGTAGATTTTAAATTTTTTATGCTACTTATTTCTCTTGATAATGTTCTTTTTGCACTGTTAATTATTTTACTATTATTATTCATTAATGTTTAAATATATCTTGCTCTGACCAACCATTAATATCTAACTCTGTTCTGTATTGAATGAAATCAAAACAGGCTTTAGCTAGTTTACTTCTACTTTCTCTTAATAACATTTCATCAAGCTTGTCTTTTATTTTATGTAAATATAAAACATCGGTAGCAGCATATTTTTGTTGTTCTTTAGTTAATTCTCCACCCCAATCAGAAGACTGTTCGGTTTTTGAAATTGATTTTCCTAGTAATTCACTACAAAGATCTTTGTATCCATGTTTATCAGTATAAGTCCTAACTAACTTTGATGCAATTTTAGTACAGTAAATATTTTTAATATTAATTTTAAAGTTGTATTTTAATACTGCTACATCAAACCTAGCATAATGAAAAATTTTTTGAATTTTATTATTCTTGAGAATTTTAATTAAATTTAAAGGTTTTTCAGCAGATAAATCAATTTTTACTAGATGACATACTTCATCCCCATTAGAAATTTGTACTAAACATAGTTTATCTCTTTTAGGATTTAATCCCATTGTTTCGCTATCCAATGCAATAATATTAGAAGCTTTAAAACTTGATGGAAGATCTCCTTTATAGAAATTTATTTTCATTTTGATTTTATTGCCTGTATAATTTATATTTTTTCTCTATATCACTTATTTAATTAAAGGTCATGAAATCAATAGTAATTTTTGGAGGCGCAGGTTTTGTAGGTAAGCATTTAATAAGGCGTCTTACTAAAAATGGCCATAAAATCATTGTTCCATATCAAAGATCTGTACAAGAAGCTAAAATCCGACTTTTAGGTGTTACAGGACAGGTAATTCCATTTCGTTATTCTTCATTAGAAGACAAAAGGCTTAAATCTGTTTTAAATAATACAGATGTATGCATTAATTTGAAAACTACATACGATCAAAAGAAAGGTGATTTTAATAATACAATATATAAGTTTAATCAGAAACTTATTAGAATTTTAAAATCTTGTAAGGAATTAAAACAATTCATTCTTTTTTCTGGTCTTGGTGTGGATATTGATAAAAATTCAAAAAGAAGCATTGCAGTGCATAAATCTGAAAAGGAAGCCTTTAAACAACTACATAATGCAATTATTATTAGACCAGGGGTTATTATAGGCGGTGGTGATATTTTTTTGAAAAGACTTTTGCCAATATTTAAAGCTTCATTTTTTGTGCCACTTTTTGGAGATGGTTCAACAAAATTCCAACCAGTATTTATTGATGATGTATCTCTAGCTGTTGATGAAATAATTAATTCTCAGACCGAAAAGAAAAATATTTATGAGCTTGCCGGTCCCAGGATTTATTCTTACAAAGAATTTTTTAATCATATTTCTAATTTTTTAAACAAAACTAGAGTTTTTGTTCCTGTTCCTATAGCAGTAATGAAACCTATTTTAAACATTGCTGAAAAAACACCTTTTTCTCCTCTTACGTCAGAACAACTAACATTATTTGAAAAAGACAATCTTATCGTAAACGTTGATAAATCATTCCAAAATCTTGATATTAATCCACAGGACACTTTACAAATACTTAAAAATATTATTGTAAATTAAGGGTTTCTTTAGTTTTAGTACATAATTGGTACTATTTTTACAAAATTTTTGTTTCCTTTCTTATCTTGAATGTGTATTTGGTTCGATCTAGATAAAATAGTAAACAAATGATAACTAAATGCTAAAATTTACAAAAATAAATAAGGAAAATCCTAGTAAAATTTCTGCTAAAGAAAGAGTAAAATCATTTGATGAAATTTACGCTAAATATGCCTCACAAAAGGCAGAAGAACAAGCCTCCAGATGTTCTCAATGTGGCGTGCCTTTCTGCCAAGTTCATTGTCCTTTACACAATAATATTCCAGATTGGTTAAAACTGACTGCTGAGGATAGAATGCAGGAGGCATTTGAAATTTCCAGCTCTACAAATAATATGCCTGAAATATGTGGTCGTATTTGTCCCCAAGATCGTTTGTGTGAAGGTAACTGTGTAATTGAACAATCTGGCCACGGTACTGTCACTATAGGATCAATAGAGAAATATATTACGGATAAAGCTTGGGAAGAAGGTTGGGTTAAAAATATAGAACCAGTAGAAGAAAGAAACCAAAGCGTGGGAATTATCGGCTCTGGCCCCGCTGGATTAGCTGCAGCAGAAGAACTTCGTAAAAAAGGATTTCAAGTTACAATCTATGATCGCTACGACAGACCAGGTGGTCTTTTAATTTATGGTATCCCAAATTTTAAACTAGAAAAAGATATTGTTATAAGAAGAACAAATCGACTTAAAGAAAGTGGAATTAAGTTTGAATTAAACTGCGATATTGGCAAAGACATTACTTTTGAAGATATTAAAATTAGGCATGATGCAGTTCTTATAGCAACCGGGGTTTACAAATTTAGAGAAATCAATCTAAATACATCTAATTTTAATAATGTTGTACCAGCTTTAGATTTTCTAATTGCAAGTAACAAGACTGGTTTAAAAGATAAAGTTAAAGATTTTACAAATGGAAGATTAAACGCAAATGGGAAAAATGTAGTTGTCATTGGCGGCGGTGATACCGCTATGGATTGCGTTAGAACAGCTGTAAGACAAGGAGCAAAATCTGTTAAGTGTCTTTACAGACGTGATAAGACAAACATGCCTGGTTCGCAAAGAGAAGTTCAAAATGCAATAGAAGAGGGTGTTGATTTTCAATGGTTGACTTTACCAACTGAATATTCGGGAAACGGATCTTTAAAAAATGTCAGAACCGTTTTAATGCAACTTGGAGAACCAGATGAGTCAGGTAGAAGGAAGCCAGAGCCAAAAGAAGGTACGGAAAAAGACCTAAATGTTGATTTAGCTATAGAAGCTTTGGGTTTTGAACCTGAAGATTTACCAAAGCTTTTTGATCATAACAACCTGACAGTTACAAGATGGGGTACATTAAAAATTAATTATAAAAATATGATGACATCTATTGATGGAGTATTTGCTGCTGGAGATATTGTTCGCGGTGCAAGTTTAGTTGTTTGGGGAATAAAAGATGGTCGTGATGCAGCAAAGAATATTAATGAATATTTAGAAAACAAATATGCCGATAAAAATAATATTAATAAGAAAGCAGTAAATGCCTAATCACTTTATTGAAAAGTATAAAAAGAATAAAAAACTTCTACAAGAAAATCACGTTTATAATGAACAAGATGAACATTCATCATGTGGTGTTGGACTAATAGCATCTTTGGACGGCTCTGAGACAAGAGAAATTGTCGAGTTAGGAGTTCAAGCTTTAAGAGTTTTGTATCACCGGGGAGCAGTTGATGCTGATGGTAAAACAGGTGATGGCGCAGGAATACAGTTATCCATACCAAAGAATTTTTTTACTCAACAAATAGAAAGGACCGGTCATACTCCTAATGATCTACCTTTCGGGGTTGGCATGATTTTTTTACCACGTACAGATTTTGCCGCTCAAGAAAACGCTCGTACTATTGTTGAATCTGAAATAATCAAAGAAGGTTTGAAAATATATGGTTGGAGACACGTTCCAATTAATTCATCGATTATTGGTGATAAAGCAAAAGCAACAAGGCCTGAAATAGAACAAATTCTAATTTGTAATGAAGAACTAGAAGATGAAAAGCAATTTGATAATAAACTTTATATAATTAGAAAAAGAATAGAAAAAGAAATTAGAAATCAAAATATTTCAGACTTTTATATTTGCTCATTATCTTGTCAGTCTATTGTTTATAAAGGTATGTTTTTAGCAGAACAGCTTTCTAATTTTTATCCAGACATCCAAAATGAGAATTTTATTTCTAGATATGCAGTTTATCACCAGCGTTATTCAACTAATACATTTCCTACATGGTCTTTAGCACAGCCTTTTAGAGTGATTGCGCATAATGGTGAAATAAATACACTTAAAGGAAATAAAAATTGGATGGCTGCTCATGAACCAAGAATGGAACATAAAAATTTTGGTAATAATGTAGATGATTTAAAACCCATAATTGATGCTAAAGCGTCTGACTCTGCTGCATTAGATTCAACAATAGAGTTATTAGTTAAAGCTAATCGTTCTTTACCTATGGCTAAAATAATAACAATTCCAGAAGCTTGGTCCCACAGAAGAGATTTTCCGAAAAAAATAAAAGATTTATACGCTTATGGTGGAGCAGTTATGGAGCCATGGGATGGTCCAGCAGCAATATGTGGCGCGTACGGTGATTGGGCCATTGCTGGAATGGATAGAAATGGCCTTAGACCTATAAGATATACACTAACAAAAAATCTTCTCATTGCTGGTTCTGAAACTGGAATGGTTGATATTAAAGAAAATGAAATAGTAGAAAGAGGTAGGGTAGGGCCAGGTCAATTAATAGCAGTCAACTTTAAAGAGAAAAAATTTTTTAAAGATCATGAGATAAAAAAGTATTTAGCAGAAACTAAACCATTTGGTGATTGGACTAAAAAAATTACGTATATTGATAAACTTGTTCAATCTGTTGATGAGGAATTTAGAGATTTAGACTCTGGAGATCTAAGAAAAAGAATGGCATGCTTTGCCTGGTCAGTAGAAGACATAGAATTAATACTTCATCCGATGATTGCTGAAAAAAAAGAAGCAACGGGATCAATGGGAGATGATACTCCACTAGCTGTGCTCTCAAATAAATACAGAGGACTCCATCACTTTTTTAGACAAAATTTTAGTCAAGTTACAAATCCACCAATTGATTCATTAAGAGAAAGAGTTGTGATGAGTCTTCGAACTAGGATTGGAAACTTAAGTAATATTCTTGATGAAGATGAAGATCAATGCGATCATTTACAATTGAACTCCCCTGTTCTTTCAATTGAGCAATTCAAATCTATGCGAAGATATATGAAGGATAGTGTGAAGATCATTGACACAACAATGGATAAAATAAATCCTGAAAATAATTTTGAGATAGAAATTGCAAGAATAAACCGAGAAGCAGAACAAGCTGTTAGAGAGGGGTATGTTCATATAATTTTAAGTGACAAAGAAATGTCTAAAACAAGAATAGCTCTTCCTATGATATTAGTTACAAGTTCTGTTCATCATCATTTAATTAAACAAAATCTTCGAACTTTTATTTCCTTAAATGTTCAATCTGCAGAATGTTTAGATGTACAATATTTTGCAGTGCTTATCGGAGTTGGAGCAACAAGTGTGAATGCATATATGGCACAACAAGCTATAGCGGAAAGACATAAAAAAGGATTATTTAAAAATCTCTCATATGAAGAATGTGTAGAGAGATTTATTAATTCTATAAATAATGGTTTGCTTAAGACTATGAGTAAGATGGGAATATCAGTGATTAATTCATATCGAGGTGGTTGTAATTTTGAAGCGATTGGACTCAGTAGAAATTTAATGAGCAAATATTTCCCTTCTATGAGTTCTAAAATATCCGGTATCGGTATCAGCGGTATTGAAAGAAGATCAAGATTAGCTCATGATAATGCTTATGAAGAAAGTGTTATTACGCTGCCAATTGGAGGAAACTATCGCTATAGATTTGGTGGTGAAAAACATGCTTTTGAAGCAAGATCAATTCACATGCTTCAAACTGCAGTAACTTCTAATAATTATTCTTTATTTAAAAAATATTCTTCGATGATTGATGAAATGGATCCTATAAATATTCGTGATCTTTTAGACTTCAAAAAAAATAACAATAATAGTAACTCTAACACAGTAGAACCTTCTCAAGAAATTAGAAAAAGGTTAGTTGCACCAGGAATATCACTTGGAGCCTTAAGTCCAGAAGCGCACGAAACTCTTTCTGTAGCAATGAATAGGATAGGAGCTAAATCTGATTCAGGTGAAGGTGGTGAAGATCCGATTAGATTTAAACCTAAGCCAAATGGAGATAACGCATCATCAAAAATTAAACAAATTGCAAGTGGACGATTTGGTGTAACAGCGGAATATTTAAATAATTGTGAAGAAATTGAAATTAAAGTTGCACAAGGTGCAAAACCTGGTGAGGGCGGACAATTGCCAGGAGGAAAAGTTACAGAATTAATTGCTAAACTAAGACATTCAACCGAAGGTGTGACGCTTATTAGTCCTCCTCCTCATCATGATATTTATTCTATCGAAGATTTAGCTCAGCTTATTTACGATTTGAAACAAATTAATCCAAGAGCTAAAGTATGCGTTAAGTTAGTTGCTCAGTCAGGGATTGGAACAGTCGCAGCTGGTGTTGCAAAAGCAAAAGCTGATACGATACTCATTTCTGGTCACAATGGTGGAACTGGAGCAAGCCCACAAACAAGCATTAAGTATGCAGGACTTCCTTGGGAACTCGGATTAAGTGAAGTACATCAAGTTCTATCTCTAAATAACTTAAGAGATAAAGTTGTTCTTAGAACTGATGGGGGTTTGAAAACAGGAAAAGATATTGTTATTGCGGCTATGCTTGGGGCAGAAGAATATGGAATTGGTACAGCAAGTTTAGTTGCTATGGGCTGTATCATGGTTAGACAATGTCATTCAAATACTTGTCCCGTTGGAGTTTGCTCACAAGATGAAAAACTTAGAGAAAAATTTACCGGAACACCAGAAAAAGTAATTAATCTTTTTAGTTTTATTGCTGATGAAGTTAGAGAAATTTTAGGATCACTAGGCTTTTCTTCTCTTGATGAAGTAGTTGGAAGATCTGATCTTTTATATCAAGTCAGTAGAGGAAGTTCTGATCTTGATGATTTAGATTTAAATCCAATTATTCAAACCATTGATTCATCAGTTGGAGAATTTGACATAAAGAAAAATACAATTAATAAAGTTAGCGATAGCCTTGATATTAAAATCATAGGGGACGCTAAGTCTTTCTTTGAAACAGATCAAAAAATTGAACTAAACTATAATATCAAAAATACTGATAGAGCTATTGGTACAAGACTTGCATCAGAAATTACTACTACAAAAGGAATGAGTTCTCTTCCAGAGGATTTCTTTACAGTTAATTTTCATGGTTCTGCTGGGCAATCTTTTGGAGCATGGAGTGTGCAAGGAACTACTCTTAAAGTCTTTGGTGACGCTAACGATTATGTTGCAAAAGGATTATCAGGGGGTAAAATTGTTATACAACCAAGCTCATCTTCACAACTAAAAACAAACAAAAATGTTATCATTGGGAATACTGTCTTATATGGAGCAACTCGTGGTAAACTTTTTGCAGCTGGAACTGCTGGTGATAGATTTGCTGTCAGAAACTCTGGCGCACATGCTGTTATTGAAGGATGTGGTGATAATGGATGTGAATATATGACTGGAGGAAGTGCAGTTATTCTTGGCGAAGTAGGAAATAATTTTGGAGCTGGAATGACTGGAGGTATGGCATTTGTGTACGATAAAGAAGGAACTCTACCACTTCGAATTAATCTTGAGGATATTTTCTATCAACAACAAATGACAACTTATTGGGAAAAAGTTTTATATCAAAAAATTGAAGAACATATCAAGGAAACAAATTCAATGTACGCAAAAAATTTACTCGAAAATTGGGAAAATGAGAAATTACTCTTCTGGCAGATTGTTCCAAAAGAAATGATCAATAAATTTGATCAACCTGTATTAATTCAAGAAGAAAAATCTGCTTAGTTTTTTATTATTGATTGAATAGAATCATTCATTATTTTTAAATCATATGGATCGGATAATCTATGATCACTATTTTTTAATAATTTTATTTGGATTTGCTTTCCTTTAATTTTTTTTACTATTTTTTCTGGAACATCAGGAGTGACAACATTATCTTTTAGTCCTTGTATTAAAATTAAGGGCTTATTCCATTTGAATTCTTTATTTAAAATTTTATTTTTTCTACCTTCAATAATGTATTTCTTTTTTATAAGATAACTAAACCCGTAGGAGGAATATTTAATAATTCCTTTTTTCTTCATTTCTTGTTTTTTCTTTAAAGGGAGTTTTTTGTAAAACCCATCGATATAATCAGGTGCTGCCGCTAGGCCAATTAATCCAGCAATTCTTTTTGGTCTTGCTTTGGCTGCTAAAAACATTAACCATCCACCCATACTGCTACCAACCAGAATTTGCGGTCCTTTTGCAATATTATCAATGATATCAATTAAGTCTTTCTTCCAATCTGAAATTGTAAAATCTTCGAATTTTCCATCAGATTTACCATGACCACGGCATTCAAAACGGATAAACCGCAATTTATTTTTTCGCGCAAATCTTTCTAAAGACAAAGCTTTTTGACCACTCATATCTGAGTTAAGGCCATGGATAAAGATGATACCAGGCCCCTTACCCTTTATAGATTTATAGCGAATTCTTTCTTTTTTCTTATTAATAAAGTAAGGCATCTTTGATACAAATACTTATATTTTAATAAAATGTCATCATTTAATGTCGCTCAAATTCTTCCCTCTTTAGATTCTGGTGGTGTCGAAAGAGGCACTATTGAAGTTGCAAATTATTTATCTGAATTAAATTTAAAAAATAATATTATTTCAAATGGAGGGCGTTTAATTAAGGAAATTGATAAAAATTATACTGATCATTTTCAATTACCAGTTAACTCAAAAAATTTTTTTATTTATCCATTAATTGCTAATCAATTAAAAAAATTAATTTTTAATCAAAATATTAATGTTGTTCATGTAAGATCAAGAGCACCAGCATGGATTTTAAGTTTTATAAAAAATAGAAACTTCAAAACAATATCTACATTTCATAATGTGTATAGTGGTAATTCTTATTTTAAAAAAATCTATAATAAGCAATTATCCAAAGTTGATCAGATTGTTGCTATTTCAAATTATGTAAAAAATGAAATTAGTAAAAAATACAATTTGGATTCAAATAAAATTAAAGTGATTAATAGAGGAGTTGATGTTAAATTTTTTGAAAAACCACTTTTAGATTCTCAAATAGAAAATATAATAAATAAGTATCAAATTGATACCTCAAAAAATATTATTCTATATCCTGCAAGGCTAACAAACTGGAAAGGTCAAATTGAGTTTTTAGATATATTTAATAAGATGCAATATGATAATTTTTTACTTTATTTTGCAGGAGATACAAAAAATCAATCTTATACAGAGAAACTACAAAATAAAATTCAAAGTTTTAACCTTGGTCATAAATGTAAGATTATAGGCAATCTACCAAGAGATGATTTGAAAACTTTATATTACCTATCATCAATTATTACCTCATTTCCTTTACAAGCTGAAGGATTTGGAAGAATTATAAGCGAAGCATTAATAATGAAAAAAAGGCTACTAGCCTTTAACTATGGTGGTGTTAAAGATCAGCTCAATAAATTAGATGATATTTATAAAGTAGATCCTCATAAATATAATGAAATAAACATAAAACTTCAAAATATTATAAAAATAGATAAAGAAAAATTTTCTAATATTTCATTAGAAAGCAAAGACTATATATCAAAAACATTTTCAAAATACCAAATGGTACAAAGTTACGTAGACTTATATGAACAGCAGTCAATTTAACAAAATACTAGTTGTAAAGCATGGATCACTTGGTGATATTGCATTTTCTATACTTGCTATGGCATCAATTAAGCAATTTTTTAGTAATGCCACTATTGACTTGCTAACTGAAGAAAAATACGCAAATTTTTTAAGCAATTCAAATTATTTTAATTCGATTTTTAAAGATAATAGAAAAGGAATAATTGATTCACTTAAGGTTATATTAAAAATTAATCAAAATAAATACGATCTAATCATAGATTTACAGAATTCTAAAAGAACAAATAATTATTGGTCATTCTTAAAATTTATTTCAGAAGTAAAAGTTAACGGATCTCGTTCTAATTGTGATATTCAATATGTAATTCCTCCACAAGGAACTGAATCTCCACAACAAGGTTTATATAATCAACTAAAGTTACTTGGAGTAAATGAAATTTATCAAAATGTAGATTGGCTTTCCAGAGATATTACGGCAATTAATGAAGATAAAATAATCTTAATGATACCTGGTGTTTCTAAATCAGGCAAGGACAAGCAATGGTCACCAGATAAATTTGCAATACTTGCAAGTACTCTAGAAAAAAAAGGATATCATATTTGTGTTATTGGGCAAAAATCAGATAAACAAACAGTAGAAACGATCAATAATGCATGTCAGAAGGTTATTGATTTAAGCGATAAATCACCTCCTGAAATCATCTATTCCATCGCTAAAAAAAGTGATTTTATAATTAGTAATGATACTGGCCCAGGTCATATAGCAGCTCTAAGTAATTCACCTATTCTTTTTTTAGCTAAAGATAATGTTATCTCAAAATCAAACTTATCTGAATATAAAAATGCTTATACGATTCTGACCGATACAATGGACTCAATTTCAGTAAAAAAAGTTTTAGATTTTTTACAAGATAGTAAATTAATCAATAAATGAAATTAATTCTTTTTCTAAATTTTGGTTGTTAGAGAATAGTTTAGTATATTTTTTCTTCCATGGCGCATATTCATCTGCAATCATACCTGGAAGATTATCTGAATCATAAATAACACAAAGTTTCGTTTCAGAAAGTGATGCAATATGTGTGCATCCACATTCAGGTGTAATTACATATGTTGAAGAGTTTATTATTGATGTCCAATTATCAAAACTTAATTTATCTAAGATTAAAATATTATTTATACTTTTAAGATTTTCAAACTCTTCATTAGTAATAACTTCATATTTTTTAAATATTTCATAGAATACATTTTTTGATGTTCCATCAGTTGTTATTACAATATTGATTTTCAAATTTTTAAGATTGTCTAATAGTTTAATAAAGTTTTCTTCTGAAAAATATTTATTGATCCATTTTGAAGACAAGTGAATTAAGCATAATTTCTTAGAACTTATTTCTATTTTATTAAATCCTAATTCATTCTTAATTTCTGCAGTATTATTATAACTTAATCCACTTTTAGTAACTAACTCCATCATAATTTCTGTTTGATGAATTGGTATTTTTTTGGAATATCTTATTTGACGATCGATTATTAAGCAGTGAGTAAAAAAGATTTTACCCAAAATTCTATCAAAAAATTTACTCATGTAATTATTTTTGTATCGAGATTTAAAAATTAATAATGACTTTATTTTACTTTTAGAAAAAATTGATATTAATATACTGAATATACCAGGGCTAAATGTGAAAATATAATCATAATCTTCATTTCTTAATTTTAAAATTATTTTCAAGACTTGATAAAATTTATTTTGAAGTAAAAAAATTTTGTTAATAGATTTATATTTTTTACATATTTTTTGATTTTTTTGAGAACATACAATATCAATTTTACAATCCTGATTAGCTTGTTTTAGTCCTTGAACAACTGGAAGAGTAAGGATCATATCTCCCATTTTATCGTTTCTAATTAAACAAATTTTCATAAAGTGTATTTAATAACTTAAAAAACAGTTTATATTTTTTAAAATCAGCCCTTGAATTTAAATTCATTTGAGATTATATCCTAACAAAGTATGACAAAAGACTTAATTTCCTAATATGCTATTAATTAATAGCTTTAACTCAATCTCTATATAACTTTGGCTGTAAATTTCAAAACAAAGAAAGATACTGGTCCAAGAATCAATGAGCAGATTACTGCAAGTGAAGTCAGACTAATATCTAGTAGTGGTAAACAAATGGGGATCTTAAGCATTCGTGAAGCTCTAATTCAAGCAGAAGATGAAGGTTTTGATTTAGTTGAAGTGTCTCCTGAAGCTAATCCACCAGTTTGTAAAATTATAGATTATGGTAAATTAAAATATAGAGAGCAAAAAAGTAAGAAAGAAGCAAAAAAGAAACAAAAAACAATTGAAGTTAAAGAGATTAAAATGAGACCTGGCATTGATACCCACGATTATAATGTTAAAATTAAAGCACTCTCAAAGTTTATAGGTGGTGGTAATAAAGTTAAAGTCTCTATGCGTTTCAGAGGACGTGAAATGGAGCATCAAAATTTAGGCTTTGATCTTCTAAAAAAACTAACTTCAGAAGTCGAAGAATATGCAAAAGTTGAAGTAGCTCCTAAGTTTGAGGGAAGACAAATAATGATGATACTTGTCCCTCAAGTTGCTAAATAATTCTACATATTGCAAAATACTCAATTATCAGTATAAGCCCTTAAAACTTGTTATGGCCTGCGGGGCAGCCTAACGGGAAAACTTACAATATAGGAGATAGTAATGCCCAAGCTTAAAACTAAGAGTAGTTTAAAAAAAAGATTTTCTAGAACAGGTACTGGTAAAATTAAATTTAAACCTGCTGGAAAGAGGCATGGAATGAGTAAACGTTCCAATAAATTTATTCGTAACACGAAAAGATCTGCAATTATGTCACCAGGTGATTCTGCTTTGATTGATCATATGTTACCATACAACAAGTAAGGGGAAATCAATGGCAAGAGTATCACGAGGTGTAACAGCAAGAGCTAGACACAAAAAAGTAATTAAAAGAGCAAAAGGTTATTACGGTAGAAGAAAAAATGTTTTTCGAGTTGCTGTGCAGGCTGTCGAAAGAGGTATGCAATATGCTTATAGAGATCGTAAAAAAAGAAAAAGTGATTTTAGGGGTTTATGGATTCAAAGAATCAATGCTGGTGTTAGACTTCATGGTTTAACATATTCGCAATTTATATCTGGTCTTAAAAAATCATCTATTGAAATAGATAGAAAGATTTTAGCGGATCTTGCAGTTAACCAGCCAGAGGCTTTTAAAGCTTTAGTTGATAAAGCTCAATCTGCTAGATAATTTTAATTAATAAAATATAATAGATATTGATGGCATTTGCTGAAAATAAAATTGATGTTCTAAAAAAAATTAAAGCTTCAAAATCCTTCGAAGATTTAGAAAAACTTCGACTATATTATCTAGGTAAAAAAGGATTAATACCTGAAGCTTTAAAAGGATTAGGCTCTTTGTCGATTGAAGAAAAAAAATCGAAAGGACAGGAATTAAATATTATTAAAAAAGAAATTGAAGAAGGTATTAAAAACCAAAGAACAGAAATTGAAAATATTGAAATTTCAAACAAGATTAATTTAGAATCAATTGATGTTACTCTACCACCTAATATTTCTGAAAAAGGAAAAATACATCCAATAAGTCAAACAATATTTAATATTATCGAAATTTTTGGAAATTTAAATTATGCAGTAGAAACAGGCCCAGATATAGAAACAGATTTTAATAATTTTACAGCTTTAAATATCCCAGAACATCATCCAGCAAGAGAAATGCAGGATACTTTTTATATTCAGGATAACGAAGACAAAAATGTTCTTCGAACCCATACTAGCCCTGTTCAAGTGAGAACTATGCTCAACACAAAACCACCTATTAAAATTATTGTGCCGGGCAGGACTTATAGAAGTGACTCCGATGCTACACATGCTCCTATGTTTCATCAGGTTGAAGGTTTAGTCGTTGATACAAGTTCTACAATGGTTGATTTAAAATCAACACTTGTTTCATTCTTAGAAGAATTTTTCGAAGTAAAAAACTTACAATACCGTTTTCGCCCTAGTTACTTTCCTTTTACCGAGCCTAGTGCAGAAATGGATGTAGCTTATACCAAAGTAAATAATAAAATTAAAATTGGTGAAGGAGATAAATGGTTAGAAATATTGGGTTGTGGAATGGTCAATCCTATAGTTTTAGATAATTGTAATATCGATTCAAAACAGTATCAGGGTTTTGCTTTTGGTATGGGAATTGAGCGTTTGTCGATGCTTAAATATGGCATTACAGATTTAAGAAGTTTTTTTGATCCAAATTATAGATGGCTGGATCATTATGGTTTTAGTATTTTGGATAACCAAACACGATCAGGGCTATAAATGAAATTTACACTAGACTGGCTAAAAGATCATTTAGATACTTCTGAAAATTTAAATACCATAACAGATACTTTAACCAATATTGGTTTAGAGATAGAAAGTGTAGAAGATAAATCAGAAATATTTAAGAATTTTACAGTAGCTAAAGTTTTAAAAGCAGAAAAACATCCAGATGCAGATAAGCTTAAAGTATGTCAGGTTGAAACAATAAATGGAAATTATCAAGTTGTGTGTGGTGCTCCAAATGCAAAAGAAGGCATGCTTGGAATTTTTGCGCCAGAAAATAGTTATATTCCTGGAACTGACTTACATTTAAAAAAAACTAAAATTAGAGGAGTTGAGTCTTGCGGAATGCTTGTCTCAGAAAGAGAGATGGGTATTTCTGATGAACATGATGGAATTATTGAAGTAAAAGATAATTATAAAATTGGTGATTTATTTAGTAAAATTTTTGCAATAGATGAACCTATTATTGAAATTAATTTAACTCCAAATAGATCTGACTGTTTATCGGTCAGAGGTATCGCAAGAGATTTAGCGGCAGCAGGAATTGGTAAATTAAAAGACATAAATTATAAAAAATCAAAAGAATCATTCAAAAGTCCAATTACGTGGAAAAAAGAATTTCAAAATAATAATCTATGTCCTGGAGTAGCAGGTCGATATTTTAAAAATGTCAAAAATGTAGAAAGCCCTAAATGGCTTCAAGATAGATTAACTGCAATCGGATTAAGGCCTATTTCAGCTCTTGTTGACATTACAAATTACATTACTTTTGACTTGGGAAGACCGCTACATGTTTATGATGCTGACAAAGTTTCAGGCAATTTAAAAATGCGACTAGCCAACAAAAATGAACAGTGTTTAGCACTAAATGAAGTTAATTATAAATGTGATAGTGATATGATTGTAATTTCTGATGATGAAAATAAACTTCATGGAATTGGCGGGGTCATGGGTGGCTTTGATAGTGGTTGTAGTATGGAAACCAAAAATGTTTTTTTAGAAGTTGCGTTATTTGATCCAGTTTCTGTCACTAAAACTGGAAGAAAACTTAATCTTCAAAGTGATGCACGTTACCGTTTTGAAAGAGGGATAGATACTGATTCCATCTATTGGGGTGTAGATGCTGCAACTCAAATGATTTTAGAATTATGTGGTGGTGAAGTTAGTGAATTTGTCTCTTCAGAAATTAATATAGAAAAAAGTAAACCATTTATGTTTGATACAAATAAAGTGAAGACTTTCGGTGGAATAGAAATCAATAATGAGGAACAAGAAAAAATTTTAGTTTCACTTGGTTTTTCTGTTAATGAAAAAAAATCAAAATTTGAAATTCAAAGTCCTACTTTTAGACCAGATATTGTTGGTGAGGCAGATATCGTCGAAGAAATAATTAGAATTTATGGTTATAATAAAATTCCTCTTAAAAAAGTAACTAATCAAGAAGAAAAAAAGCAGATTTTAAATACCAAAACAAAAACTTTTTATAAAAGTAAAAAAATTATGGCTCTGAATGGATATTCTGAAGTTGTAACTTGGTCGTTTATGGATGAAAATAATGCAAAAATTATATCAGATGAAATAATTAGTTTAAAAAATCCTATAAGTACCGATTTAAATACGATGAGACCATCTACGCTTCCAAATTTATTAGAAGCAATAAATCAAAATAAAGCAAGAATGTACTTGAGGGCTAAAATATTTGAAGTAGGTCCAAACTTTTCTAAATCACTACCTGACCAACAAGAAAATGTTGCCACTGCTATAGCTTATGGCTCATCTGATGAACAAAATTGGTTATCAAATAAAAAAAATATTGATGTCTTTAGTATAAAAGCTGATTTATTTTCTATTTTAGCTGATTTAAATGTACCTATAGATAATTTGCTATATGAAAAATTAGAAGGTAAAATTTATCATCCTGGCAAATCATCTTCTTTGAGGCTTGGTAAAAACAAAATAGCTAATTTTGGAGAATTACATCCAGTTCTATTAAAAACAATGGATGTTAATTTCAAGGTATATGGTTTTGAAATATATTTGGAGAATATTTCACAATTTCAAGAAAATAAATCTTCTTCAAAAGGAGGTTTTACTAACAATCCCTATCAAATGGTTGAAAGAGACTTTGCCTTTCTTTTCCCAAAAGAAGTAAAGGCTGGTGAGATAATTAAAAAAGTAAAAAAAATAGATAAAAATATAATTCAAAACGTAATGATATTTGATGTTTATGATGGTGATAAACTTCCAGAAAATAAAAAAAGTATTGCTTTTAGGGTTTTACTTCAACCTCAAGATAAAACATTCAACGATCAAGAAATTGAGGAATTATCAAACAAAATAATAGACGAAATATCTAAGTCTTTTGATGCATCTATAAGAAAATAATGACAGAACTTAGTTCTATTCGTAATTTCTCAATTGTTGCTCACATAGATCATGGAAAATCAACGTTAGCCGATAGACTAATACAGTTTTGTGGTGGTTTAACTGATAGAGAAATGAAAGAACAGGTTCTAGACTCAATGGAATTAGAAAGAGAAAGAGGCATTACAATAAAAGCTCAAACAGTTAGACTTTCTTACAAATCAAAAGATGGCAAAACTTACATACTTAATATTATGGACACTCCAGGTCATGTTGATTTTTCATATGAGGTATCAAGATCTTTAGCAGCATGCGAAGGGTCTTTGTTAATAGTTGATTCTACTCAGGGTGTTGAGGCACAAACATTAGCTAATGCGTACCAGGCTATTAATAATGATCACGAAATTTTGCCCGTGCTTAATAAAATTGATCTTCCCTCATCTGAGCCAGATAAAATAAAATCACAAATTGAAGATGTTCTTGGTATTGAAACAGACAATGCTTCTCTTGTTTCAGCAAAAACAGGTGCAGGTATAGAAAATTTATTAAATAAAATTATAACACTTCTTCCATCTCCATTAGGTGAAATAAGCAAAGAATTAAAATGTATGTTAGTTGATAGTTGGTATGATAGTTATCTTGGTGTCGTGGTACTTGTAAGAGTGATAAATGGAGAGCTTAAAAAAGGACAAAAAATTAGATTTATGGCAACAGGTGCAACATATACAATTGACAGAGTCGGAATTTTTTCTCCTAAAGCAACTGAAGTTGATACACTTGGACCAGGAGAAATAGGTTTCATAAATTCTGGTATTAAAAGTGTTTCCGATTGTAAAGTTGGTGACACAATAACAGATGATAAACTTCCAACTGAAGACGTTCTTCCAGGTTTCAAACCATCTCAACCGGTCGTTTTTTGTGGAATGTTTCCTATCGACTCAGATGACTATGAACATATGAGAGATAGTATGTCTAAACTTGCATTAAATGATTCAAGCTTTTCTTATGAACCAGAAGTAAGTCCAGCATTAGGTTATGGTTTTCGTTGTGGTTTCTTAGGTTTACTTCATCTAGAAATTATCAGAGACCGGTTTGAAAGAGAATTTAATTTAGAACTTGTAACTACTGCCCCATCAGTTGTTTATAAAATATTAATGAAAGATGGATCAACTATAAATCTACACAATCCTACTGATATGCCAGATCCAGTAAAAGTTGAAAATATTTCTGAACCTTGGATTAAGGCTACAATAATAGTACCTGAAGAATTTTTAGGATCAGTTTTAGAATTATGTACTTCCAAACGAGGTATTCAATTAAATATGAGTTATGCAGGTAATAGACCTTTAGTTGAATATAAGCTTCCACTAAATGAGGTTGTTTTTGACTTTTATGATAGATTAAAATCTATTACTAAAGGGTATGCAAGTTTTGATTATGAAATTACTGGATATGAGATAAATAATTTAGTTAAAGTAGGGATACTTATAAATGGAGATCCAGTAGATGCTTTATCTTTAATTGTCCACAAAGATAGATCTGAGCAAAGAGGTAGAGCACTCTGTGAAAGATTAAAAGATTTAATTCCAAGACAACAATTTAAAGTTGCAATCCAAGCTGCAATAGGAGGTAAAGTAATTGCTCGTGAAACAGTTGCCTCTTTTAGAAAAGATGTTACACAAAAATTATATGGTGGAGACGTTACAAGAAAGAATAAACTTTTAGACAAACAAAAAAAAGGAAAAAAAAGAATGCGCCAATTTGGAAAAGTAGACATTCCACAGAATACTTTTCTCAATGCTCTTAAAATGGAATAAATTATTTTGTATTTCTTATAATAAAAAACTCATGATCATACCAAAATACTCTTTTAAAATAATGTTTGTAAACAACTCCATTATTATTTAGAATTAATTTTATGTTATCTGAGCTAAAGTAATTAATCTTTTGGAAATTATATAGCAAATCATGTGCCCAATTCATAAAAGCAAAAAATTTATTTCTATTTGAAATATCCTTGTAAATCAAAAGGGAATTTTTTTTCATAGAAGAAATTATATTTCTAAATAGAATTTCCTGGATTTCTTTTTGTAAATGATGCATTACATCAATCATTAATATACAATCAAATTTATCAATTTCTTCGATAAACTCTTCAATTGTTTTATTTGAAATAGAAATATTTTTTTCTTCAATTTTATTTTTCACCTTAGGATCAATTCCAGTATATGAATTAATTTTCAGTTTTGTGAAATCTTCTAGAATATGAGAGTTTCCACATCCAATATCAAGAATATTAGAATAAGGCGGTATCTCTTTCACTACATCCTCATACGGATAAATTAATTTTCTTAAATGCGTTATTATTTTCATCTCATTTTTTTTCTAGAATAAAAAAATGAATAAACAAATAATACAAAAGTAAGTAACCAAGCTAAATATGCATATCTGCTACTTGGATGACTTACAAGCAATACACCATGTTGTAAAATCATTGATATGAATAGACTATAAATAATGAGTTTGTGTTTATTTTTTAATATTATATAAAATATAAATGTAAGAATAATTAAACGGTGTATATTATACAGCGGGTTCCAGTTGCTTATTTGTGATTTTAATATTAAAAAATTTTCATTATTAAAATCTAATTTTATAATTGATATTATTGAAATAACTAGCGATTTTAAGTTTAGTTTAAAATTTACACCTGAGTCAGTAAAGAAAAATAAACTATTACCAAAATAATAATTATGAATTAAAGAAATAAAAATTAATGAATATCCTGTAAGGATGAAAAAAATACTTTTATAATTTCTGTTTTGAAATAAAATTAACACAGAACATAAAACTAAGACCAAACTTGTTGGAAAAAAATTTGGCCTTAAAAAAACTGATAAAGATAAAAAAATTCCAATAAGATATAGTGGTTCTTTGGTTTTCTTTTCTAAATCAAGACAAACTATCAAGTAAATTGAGTACACAATAAGTAAAATACTTAAAGTCTCAGCATGGTGTCTAGCAAATTGCCATATATAATTAAAATATCCAAAACCCATATTTTCAAAAATTGGTATAAAAATAAATGATATAAAAATATAAAATGATATTTTTTTATTAGTGATTTTTTTGAACAATTTAAAAAATAATAAAGGTAATAAAGTGCATAAAATCAAATATCCATATGTTGTATCTCCAAAAAAAAGATTATTGATAGCACTAAAATATCTTAGGCCAGGCATAAAATAAAAGACATCTTCTCCACCTTGTAGAGCAGATATAAAATTATTATTACTTATGTTCTCTAGAATATCTTTGCCATGTGAATAGTGTTGAAGACCATCAGCCCCACCTCTAAAGTATCTTATTCCAAATATAAGATTTGGATCTCTAATGAATGTGAGAATTAAACCACTGCATACAGAAATAAAATAAATTAAAAAATCATAATAATTCTTTTGATAATTACTATTAAAAATTAATAAAATTATAATCAAAGTAAAAAAATATTTTAAAGATTTTAAAAAAATTATTTCTAAATTATATTCAGTATTTATTTCTAAATTATCTGCTAAATTAATTGAATATCCTAGTAAATATAAATATTTATAATCTCCTCCGACAACCAAACAATTATCGTTACTTGTTTTACTAAAAGTTTGTTTCTGAATTAATTTTTGATTTAATTTTTTGTTGGACTCAAAAAAATAAAGTTTTTTGTTAGAACAAATTTTTGAGTTTGAGGCTTTTTTATCAATTTCGTATAGTACATAATATGGTAATTCTCTTCTAAATTGTTTATCAAAAGGAAGATTATATTTACCAGAATTAATTTCACCTATTCTTAATTGTTCTCGCATCTTAAATTCTATTTTATTATTTTTTCTAGTGAAATTAGATTTTTGAAAAAAATTATCAGAAGAATATGCAAACGGTTTATTTATAAATTGACTTTTATTAAATTCCTTTTCTTGCCACTCTCTTGATTTTAATGCTCTATCAATGTCAAAATGCTTATTGTAGTCTTTTTTAATATCTATCATTACGTTGGAAGGTAGTAAATTAGAGATTATTTCTATGTCATTACTATTTAAAAAAACTTGATGGAATTCATGAAAAAAGTTTTTTGGAATTAACAAGTTTATTGATGTAATAATTATAAAAAAAAATAGGGTTATTTTTTTTTTAATAAATATACCCCAATTGATGCTGGGAAAAAGTATTAAGAAAGAAATAAATATAAAAATAAAAACAAGATCTAGTTTGTTTACTAATGGTAAGCCTAAATTAATTAAAATTGTTAAGAATAAAAATAACTTAAAAAACATATAATTTAACTAGTAATCCTATATTATACAAATTTCTAATGTTTAGAAGTGTAATCCAATTAATCAGAGTAAAAGACTGGATAAAAAATATTGTAATTTTTTTTCCAATAATTTTTTCTAGTAATTTTTATTCACTAGAAAATATAATTAATGTTTTAGTAGCATTTTTTATATTTTCTCTTACAACTTCCTCAGTTTATATACTTAATGATATTTTAGATTATAAAGATGATAAGCTTCATAAACTAAAAAGAAATATAAAACCTTTAGCTTCTGAAAGTTTAAGTTTAAATTTTTCATTAATTTTATTTTTTTTGTTTATTATTGTAATTACAATTCTTTTAATTTTATTTCCTGAACTTATTTATTTTATTTTGATTTATTTAGTTATTAATGTGAGTTATTCATTTTTTCTAAAAAAAGTAAAATATTTAGAGATGTTTTTAATCTCAATTGGCTATCTCATTAGATTATTTTTAGGATCATACATAATCGAAGTTGAAACATCATTATCATTAGCAATTTCAGTTTTTTGTTTAGCAATGTTTGTTATTTCAATCAAAAGATCTTTAGAAGTTCTTAATCAGGAGACATTAAGAATTAAAAAGTTAAACTATTCAATAGCAATTCTTAAATTAGTTTCTAAAATTAATGGGGCTATATTTATTTTATGTGTATTTATTTTTATTCTATTTTCTAACAATATTTTAATAATTATTTTACCATTTTTAATACTTGTAGTTTATGAGTATTACAAAGTATCATTTTCAAAAAATATTGGTGAATTCCCTATTGATTTAATTTTTAATGAAAAAAAAATATTATTTTCTTCTTTAATTATAATTTGTGTAACTGTATTTATCTATATTTAAATAATACTTTTGTTTAATTAATATAAAAAATAATTATTATAATAATTCTTTATAATTGGAGAGATGTGAGAGCGGTTTAATCAGCACGCTTGGAAAGCGTGTGTAGTAGCAATACTACCGAGGGTTCGAATCCCTCTCTCTCCGCCATAAATATCAAAATTACAGTCACGTTTAATTATTCAGAATTAATTTAGGCTACACATAGGCTACACAATGTGTTAAATTTTTTTATGAGTTTACGTTATTATTGTTTTATTATAATTTTAACTTTTTTTAATTTAAGTGTTAATGCTTTAAGTTACCCAGGAAATATTAAGAAAATATCTGACCCAATCAAGTTAAAATATAATTTTTTTGAAGGAAAATTAAGTGGTAAATCTACAAGTGAATACACAAGCTTAGGTGAAAAAGAGACTCAAATATTCAATCAAAGTATTTCAATAAAAAAAAATAATAGCGAGACTTTAATTATTGAAATTATTTTAAAAATAGTTGGAGATACTACATATAAAGTCGATATTTATTTAACTCCTAATGGTGAAGTAAAAAATTCTATTTTTTGGATCACTGATTATGATGGTGGTTGGTATAAGTTAAGAAAAAAAAAATATAAAAAATTTATAGATACATTTATTGAATCTTCATTCTTTGAATATAAAAAAAAATATAAAACTAATGATGTTTTAATTGATTATCCCTTTAAATCGTATGTATTAGGCTTAGTAGGTGTTGAAGGATTATCTCGCTCTGACTTACAGCTTACTGATAAATTCAATTTGCTTGATGCCATGCCTGAAGTTATTCAACCTAAAATAATGGGTACAAGTTGTTTTAACGGAAGAAATGTACTTGTAGCGGAATTTAATACCAAACATAAATATGAGAATTTTCCTGCAAAGAGCAATTTTACTTTTATCGGATATCAATTAATTGATATCGCAACAGGTATATATTTTCATGGTAGTTATAAATTTTCAATTTTTGCAGACTTTGGAGAAACTATTGATAGTGGTTTAAGTAACTTTGATCTGAGTGGTTATGAAAAACTTGATATGATTTTTGAAATTAAAAATTGTGAAGATGATAATATCATAAATCAAAATACAAGCTTAGATAATAATTCAAACAATAAAAAAAATAAAATTAATTTAGATAATACTGCGGAAAGTAAAAAAATTGACCAATCTTTGGAGGATAGATTAATCAAATTAAAATCAATTTTTGATAAAGAATTAATAACTAAAGAAGAATATGATGAAAAACGTAAGGAAATTTTAGATGAATTATAAAAATTTTGGCTACATATAGGCTGCACTTACTATAAGAAAATAAAAAATTAACTCTAAATAATCGTTGTAATCCTCTAACTCTCTAATAATCAGCACGCTTGGAAAGCGTGTGTAGTAGCAATACTACCGAGGGTTCGAATCCCTCTCTTTCCGCCATCTAGCATTAAATATTAATTTTTTTGCACCAAAATTGATACATTCCTGCAAAGATCCTTGGATTAGACTTTTCATATTCTTCCCACTTATCAAGATTATATATATCAACTTTATTTAAATAAATTTTTTTGAAATTTTCTTTAACTAATTTATCTTCAAATCCAAGAAATGTTAATCCTAATTTATTTAAATATTCTTTAATTGTATTTATTGTAAACCTATGTTCTTGAACATGAAATAATAAATCTCTCACGCCACTTACTGTATAAAAATCTGGACTTGATATAATATCATTCCATTGGTCATTATTACTCTCTATTAGATCCTTTCTAAATTTAATGATATTTTTATAATTATGCTCTAGTTTAAGATCATTAATTTTATTTCTAATTTGAATTATGTGTTTTCTAGCCTTTTGACTATATAATCCTATTAGCATTAAAGAATCTTTATTTAAACATGATGTTAATATTTTCCATCCTTTAAATGGATTATCCATATGATGTAGAACACCAACTGATTCAATTATATCAAACTTTCTACCTATTGATTCTAAATCTAAAATATCCCCTTGAATAAAATCAATATTATTAATGTTGAGCTCATTTGCCTTTCTTTTTGCATAAGATAAACTTTTAAAACTTAAATCGAGGGCAAGTATTTTAGATTTTTTATATTTTGAAGCAGTTGTAATGGCATGCTGACCAGTGCCACAACCGGCAATTAGAATTTCAGGGCTTTCAGAGTTTGTTATTTTTTTTAAATCTAAATTTAAATCGTTATCATTTATTACCTCTTTAATTTCTCTAGGTTCAATACTTAATCCAAGATTTTCCCATCTAGGATAAGGGTTTTCTTCATATTGTTTTTTTACCTTAATTGAAACGTGATCCTCTACTTTCGATATAGACTTTATTGATTTAGATATTTGAATTTCAATTTCATTGTGATTTAGATGTAATTTAAATATTTCATTTAATTTATCTGAAAATTTAACTTTATTTGACCAACTAAAATTAGTTAAAGGTTCATAACATAATAAGCACAATATATCTAAATCACTGATTTCTTTATTTTCTTTTAAATTGTTTTTAATTCTTTCATCAATTTTTTTTATTTTTTCTATCTCATCTTTTGATTGGTCATAAATATATTCATTAAGAAAACATTGCATAGATAAAGAAATTAAAAAATTAATGTGATTTTTATCAATATTTAATTTGTATGTTTGGTTTAAAATTTCTTTTCTTATCTTAACAAAATTTTTTTCGATATAATAATCAGGAATAGGACACACTTTCATAAATTGCATTAGAAGAGAGTTGTTCTGTAAATTTTCTAAAATATAATTTAAATCTTCATTAGTTATTTTATCCTTAATTAAAGATAAGTTATTCTTCAAATCTGTATTTAAATATAAACCATTTAAAATATTAGGAGCAATAGAATTTGGTCTAACAATAATTTTTTCTTTTAAAAGATGTAAAAGATATTTATTGATATTTTTATTCTCTTTATCTAATATGTAAAACTGAAGTACCCCTGCTAAGTTGTAATATGCTACTTTATAATTTGAATTGATTTCTAAAGTTGATAAATAACATTCAATAGCCCTCTTATTTAACCCTTTTTTTCTATATATATTTCCTAGATTATTATGAGCTTTAAAATAATTAATGTCTAGTTTTATAACCTTATTATAACTTTCTATTGCTCTCTCTTTTTCATCTAATTTGTTGTAAACATTAGCTAAGTTATAATGACCATCAGTATAATTTGGGCTTAGATTAACTACTTTGATAAATAAATTTTTGGCTAATTTATAATTTTTAAGTTCTGTGTGTACTACACCTTGTATATTTTGAATAAGAATAGAGTTAGGAAATTTATCTATTAGTTCATTTGATAATTTCAAAAGTTGATCAAATTTTTTTTTATCAAATAATGATATTAATTCTTTTATTTTATTTTCTGATGGCTCTATTGGATTCATCTATACAACAGAAGAAATAAGTTTTTTAGTATACTCTGATTTAGGAGTATTAAATAAATTACTACTAATATTTTCTTCTACAATTAAACCATCTTTTAATACAATTATTCTGTCTGATATTGCTTTGATGACTGTCATATCATGACTAATAAATATGTAGCTAAGCTGAAGTTGTTTTTGTAGTTTATTTAAAAGATTTATTATTTGATTTTGTATTGTTACATCTAAAGCTGAAGTAGGTTCATCTAATATTAAAATTTTTGGTTCTAAAATTAGAGCTCTTGCAATTGCAATTCTTTGACGTTGACCTCCTGAAAATTCATGAGGGTATTTTTCAATTGTATTTTTATACTCTAATCCAACTTTATCTAATATATTTTTTATTTTTTCTTCTTTTTCCTTTTTACTTATACTTGGATAATGAATTAACAAACCTTCAGAAATAATATCCTCTATATTCATTCTTGGACTTAATGATGAAAATGGATCTTGAAAGACAATCTGTATTTCCTTTCTTAAATTTAGCATTTCCTTTTTATTTAATTGATTAAGATCTTTTTTATTTATTTTTATTTTTCCTTTTGAATTTATTAAATTTAAAATTGCTAAAATAAGAGATGTTTTTCCTGAACCTGACTCTCCAACGATACCAATACTTTCACCAATTTTTAAATCAAAACTGACATTTTTAATTGCTTTTACATAGTCAACTGTTCTTTTTAGAAGACCTTTTTTAATTGGGTACCATACATTTAAATTCTCAACTTTTAAGATAGAATCTGAATCAAAATTTTTGCTCTCTTTAATATTACTCTGATAAGAAACTAATTCTCTTGTATAATCATTTTTTGGATTATTAAATATTTCATCATTTGTCCCAAATTCTACAATTTTACCATTTTTCATTACATAAATATAATCTGATAATTTTTTTACTACTGATAAATCATGACTTATAAAAACTAGAGACATACCCAGTCTTGATTGTATATTTTTTAGCAGTTCTAAAATTTGTAGTTGAATCGTAACATCTAATGCTGTTGTTGGCTCATCAGCAATAAGAACTTCTGGGCTATTAGCAATACTCATTGCGATCATAGCTCTTTGTCTCTGTCCACCTGATAATTCATAAGGATATATTTTTGGCCTTGTTGCAATGTTATCTAAACCCACTTCTTTTAATAAATTTATAGTTTTTATTTTAGCTTCATTCTTGGTAATTACATTGTGTGTTGTAATGATCTCCTCAATTTGTTTGTTAATTGTGTGCAAAGGATTTAAACTTGTCATGGGTTCTTGAAAAATTGTAGAAATTTTATTTCCTCTTATTTTTTGTATTTCACTTTCATTTAATTTCAATAAATTAACATTATTAAAAAATATATTACCATTCTTAATATCAGCACCATTAGGTAGTAGCTTTAAAATACTTAGTGCAGATAAAGTTTTGCCTGAACCTGACTCACCAACAATAGCGGTAGTTTTTCCTTTTATAACATCTAGATTTATATTCTTTACTACCTCAATGTTTCTATTAAATTCAATTGTAAGATTTTGTATTGAAACTATTTTATCCATTTTAATTAAAAGTCTTTCTGGGATCTAAAGAGTCTCTAATTGCTTCACCTACAAAAACTAAAAGACCTAACATCAAACCTAAGGTTAAAAAACTTGTAATTCCAAGCCATGGAGCTTGTAAATTATTCCTTCCTTGATTTACCATTTCTCCTAATGATGCTGACCCTGGTGGTAAGCCAAAACCTAAAAAATCAAGACCTGATAATGCAGTTACAGAAGCGCTTAAACTGAATGGAAGAAAAGTAACAGTAGCAATAGTAGCATTAGGTAACATGTGCCTAATCATTATTCTTATGTTCGAAACACCTAGTGCTTTTGCAGCTCTTATATAGTCAAAATTCCTTGCTCTTAAAAATTCTGCACGAACTACACCAACATAACCCATCCAACTAAAAAGTAATAAGATAATTAAAAGCCACCAAAAATTTGGTTGAATTACACTAGCCAAAATTATTAAGACATACAAAGTTGGAACGGCTGACCAAACTTCCATGAATCTTTGGAAGAATAAATCAGTCTTTCCACCAAAATAACCCTGTATTGCTCCTGCAGATACTCCTATAATCATCGAAAAAAATGTTAAAGTAAATCCAAATAATACGGATATTCGAAAACCATAAATTAATCTTGATAGTACATCTCTTGCTTGATCATCAGTACCAAGCCAATTTTTATTCGAAGGCGGTGAAGGAGCTGGAGCGGATAAATCTCTTATTATAGTATTATACGAATATGGAATTATAGGCATAATCATCCAACCATTTTCCTCAATTAAGTTTTTAACATATGGATCTTTATAATCTGCCTCTGTTTCAAAATCTCCTCCAAATGTTGTTTCTGAATAGAAAGAAAATATTGGATAATAAAAGTTTGAGTTATATTTTACTAATAAGGGTTTTTCATTTGCAATAAAATTAGCAAACAAAGAAATAATAAACAAAAAACTGAATATCCAAAAAGAATAATAACCTCTTTTATTGTTCTTAAAATTATTCACTCTTCTTTGATTTAATTTTGATAATTTCTTCATTGTCTTGATTCAAAATCTATACGTGGATCAATAATTGAGTACATAAAATCGCCAATTATTCCCATAACCAATCCGAGTAATGAGAAAAAATAAAGTGTTGCAAATATAACTGGATAATCTCTAGTCAGAGCAGCTTCGTATCCTAGTAAACCTAAACCATCTAAAGAAAAAATTACCTCAATGAACAGAGAACTTGAAAAAAGAATTCCAATAAATGCTGATGGAAAACCAGCAATTACTATTAACATTGCATTTCTAAACACATGACCATAAAGAACCTTTCTTTCAGTTAAACCTTTAGACCGTGCTGTAATTACATATTGTTGATTTACTTGATCAAGAAATGAATTTTTTGTTAAAAAAGTCAAGCCAGCAAACCCGCTTACCAGCATCGCAGTTAAAGGTAGTGCTAAATGCCAGAAGTAATCCACTATTTTTTGAAATAACGTTAATTCATCAAAATTTTCAGAAAACAAACCTCTTAGAGGAAAAATATCGTAAAATCTTCCTCCTGCAAAAAATACTATTAGTATTACAGCAAATAAAAAATTTGGAATTGCATAACCAATTGTTACAATTGAACTGGATACTATATCAAACTTTGATCCATCCTTTATCGCTTTTCTTATACCGAGAGGAATAGATATTAAATATACTAATAAAGTTGTCCATAAACCAAGTGATATTGAAACTGGCATTTTATCTAAAACTATAGAAGTAACTTTTTGATCTCTAAAAAAACTTTCTCCAAAATCAAAGGTTAAATAATCTTTTAACATTTTTATAAAACGTTGATGTGCTGGTTTGTCCATTCCATACATCTTTTCTATTTCTTTTATAATATCTGGATCGAGGCCTTGTGCTCCTCTATATTTACTATCATTAACTGATGTAGTATTATCTCGATTAAACTCTAAAGTTTCACCCTCGCCACCGCCAGAAAATCGAGCTGTTGTTTCAACAGCTGTACCAGTCATTTGTGCAATCATTTGTTCTACTGGGCCACCTGGAACAATTTGAATTACTGCAAAATTTATAATCATTATCCCAAAAAGAGTTGGGATAATTAAAAGAAGTCTTTTTATTAAGTATGCACCCATGTTGTGCTATTTTATATTATTTCTAATAAACTTTAATAATTAGTTTGATGTTCTATTTGATTGGATTGTTTCAAATTTATTCTGATTAATCCACCATGTATCAAAGCCTAAAGAATATTTTGGTTTTATTTTTGGTTGATCAAAAAAATCCCAGTATAAAACTCTATATGATGAAATATGCCATTGAGGAATAACATAGTAATTCCATAGAAGAACACGATCAAGAGCTTTGGTTATTGTAATTAACTCTTCTCTATCACTAGCATTAATTAGACTTTCAATTAATCCATCTACAGCATAATTTTTAATACCAACAACATTTCTAGAGCCATCAGTGTCTGCAGCATCAGAACCCCAAAAATTTCTTTGCTCATTACCTGGTGATAAAGATTGACCGAAGGTTTGCACAACCATATCAAAATCAAAAGTTTCCATTCTTTTTTGATATTGAGCACTATCGATTGTTCTTACCTCAGCCATTATTCCTAATTTTTCAAGATTATCTTTAAATGGAAAAACTATTCTCTCAAAAGCTGGCGATCGTAATAAGATTTCAAATTCAAAAGGTTCTTTTGTACTAGAATGTAGAAGTTTACCATCAACTAATTCCCATCCAGATTCTTCTAAAAGTTTTGAAGCTTCTTGCAATTGCATCCTCATATAACCTGAACCATCTGTGACTGGATTTGTATATTCTTCTGTAAATATTTCTTTTGGCAGTACATCAAAATATGGATTTAAATAATTTAATTCTTCTCTTGAAGGAAGACCAGAGGAGGCAAGTTCTGAATTTTCAAAAAAACTATCTGTTCTTTTATATGCATCAAAGAATAAATTTTTATTAGACCATTCAAAGTCAAAAGCATAAGAAAGAGCTTTTCTTACTCTTCTATCTTTAAATTTATCTTTTCTAATATTAAATGCAAAACCTTGCATGCCTTGAGGATTTTCATGATTTATTAATTCTTTTTTTATTAAACCTTCATTCACAGCGTTTATATCATACGCGGTTGCCCATTCTTTAGATGAATTTTCTGAGAAGAAATCAATTTCACCAGATTTAAAAGCTTCTCTTTCAATACCTCTGTCTTTGTAATAATCATATCTGATTGTGCCAAAGTTATCTTTACCAATTTTAATTGGTATTGATGCACCAAAACCCCAATAATTTTGATCTAATTCATAAGTAATTGATCTCCCACTATCAAATGATTTAATTTTATATGGACCGCTTCCAATTGGAATTTCTAGAGATGTTTCTTCAAAGTTTTTATTTTCCCAATAATGCTTTGGTAGTACAGGTAATTGACCAACAATTAATACTAATTCTTTATTCGTATTTGTTGTAAAATTAAATCTCACTTTATTTTCTTGCTCTTTAATTACCTCTTTTACATCTCCATAATAGTATTTGTAGAATGGATGACCTTTCTCCATTAGGGTATTAAATGTCCAAACAACATCATCAGCTGTAATTTTTTTTCCATCGTGCCAATAGGCTTCGTTTCTTAATGTAAATGAAACCCAAGATCTATCATCTGGCCATTCAATCGTTTCTGCCAATAATCCATATTCCGTGAATGCCTCATCACTTGATCCCGTTGTTAATGTCTCATACAATCCTCCAATTCCAGCTGCTGAGGTACCTTTTAAAATAAATGGATTGAAACTGTCATAGTTTCCAATGGCACTTCTTACTATTGATCCACCCTTTATTGAATTTGGATTAATGTATTCAACATTTCCAAAATCTTTTGAGTATTTTGGCTCGCCATGCATTGCAATTGCATGTGATATATTAGTATTTGCTTGTGCTTTTAATTGAAAAATTAGAGTAAACGTAAAGATCAAAGTGAGTATTTTCATACTTGTAATATATGTCTATTTATTAAAAATTAAAATAAGTTTTAGTTTATTAATTTAATTATTTCATCATGAAGAGAGCTTGTACTAGAGGCAACTAAACTGCCATCCGAGTCTAGCGATATATCTTGTCCAAACTTATCCGTAATTACTCCACCAGCTCCTTCAATTACATTCACAAGAGCCATATAATCATGCACTTTTAATGTATCTTCTAAAACAATATCAATTAAACCTGAGGCTAACATCCCATACATGTAACAGTCTCCACCAAGTCTATAATATCTTGATTGTTCTTTTAGTAATTCTAATCCCTTTCTGATTTGACGTTCATCAAAATATAATCCAGATGTAAAAAGATAGGCATCTTTAATTTGTCTAATTTCACTAGTTTGAACATCTTTTCCATTACATTTTGTTTTTTGATTTTTTAATCCTATCCATCGCTCACCATGTGCAGGGCAATTAATAATTCCTAAAACTGGTTTTTTGTTATGAAGTAATGCAATTAAATTACCAAAATCTTTATGTCCAGCTATATAACTTCTTGTTCCATCTATGGGATCTAATACCCATAAAAATTCAGAGTCTATTTTTTCATTTTCATATTCTTCACCCAAAATTCCATGATCAGGATATTCTTTTCTTATTTTCTCTCTTAATACTTGTTCTGTTTCTTTATCTGCTAAAGTTACAGGGCTTTCATCAACTTTAATTTCTATTTCAATTTTGTTTCTAAAATAATGCATCGAAGTTTTAGATGCATCATCGGCTAAAGAGTTTGCAAATTTTGAAAACTCTTCTATATCTAAAATCATTACTTTAGTTTATGGAAGGGGTGCTGGATTATCTGAGTGTTCTCTTAGGAAATAAACTAAGTCTGCTCTATCTTTTACTTTTTTCAAACCTGCAAAGTTCATTTTTGTACCTTTTATATATTTTTTTGGTTTATATAAAAATTCTGCTAATTCTTCATATCCCCATTCCCCACCGTATTCAGCTAAAGCTTTAGAGTATGCAAAACCTTCAACATTTGCTTTTGGTCTATTTATAATGTTCCACAGGTGTGGGCCTACTTTATTTGCACTACCTTTTTCGTAGTTATGGCACGTAGCACATTTTTTGAATAATTTTTCTCCATTATCGATGGAAGCACTTGCTAATAACATTGATATTGGCTCTATTACTTCTTCTTTTTTTTCCACTACTCCAACGCCAGTAGAATCCTCAGGTACGTCTATTTTATAAGCTGTTTCTTTTTTTTCATCATGATCAATATCAATGACTAAATCTCCAAAATGCCCGATAAGGGTAACAATTAAGACTGCTAATATAATAGATGCTAAAATTTTATTAACTTCAAGCCCAGACATGTATAAGTACATATACAGATTTTTTAGAAGAAAGAATATATTTGTCGTAAGTATGAAATTTAAATTCTCTTGCCTAATTGTCGCATAAATTATGAAAAATGTTATAATTATACCTTCACGAATGGCTTCTACTAGACTGCCGGGAAAACCATTAATGGCTATAAATGGTATTCCAATGATACAACGAGTATGGCAACAAGCAATTGAGTCAAATATTGGAGAAGTGTTTGTTGCTTGCTCGGAAATTGAAGTTCATGATTTAATCGTAAGTAATGGTGGTAAAGCTATTATGACAGATCCAAATCTCCCCTCTGGAACTGATAGAGTTCACTCCGCTTTTTTAAAGATAAAAAATAACAAAGACATTGATGTAATAATCAATCTACAAGGCGATATGCCTCTTATAAATCCAGAAAATATTCTCAAAGTCATTAACCCAATAAAAAGAAATTTTACTATTGGCACACTTGCAACAAACTTAAATGATAATGAATTAAATAATCCCAATGTAACAAAAGTTGAAGTTGATTTTAAAAAAAATAAAACAGCGCAGGCGATAAGTTTTTATAGAGAAGTTAAGATAGAAAATAAAAACTTATACCATCATGTTGGTATCTATAGTTATACTCCAGATTCAATAAATACATTTATCAATCTACCTAAATCAAAAAATGAAATACATTTAAGTTTAGAACAAATGAGGGCTATGGATTCTAATATTCCAATTGGAGTTACGTATGTTCCTGAAGTTCCAATAAGTGTAGATACAAAAGATGATTTAATAAATATTGAAACTAATATAAGAGAGCACAATGATAAAAGTTGATAGTTTTTCATTTCAAGGTGTAAATGGTGCTTATAGTGAACAAGCTGGAAAAAATATTTTTCCAAACGCAACAAGTATACCGTGTGCAACTTTTGAAGATATGTTTGAACATGTTAGATCGGGAAAATCTGAAGCAGCAATGGTTCCAATAGAAAACTCTCTTGCAGGAAGAGTAGCCGATACTCAAAGATTGATACCTGACTCTGATTTAAAAATAACTTGTGAATATTTTCATGAGGTAAATCATAACTTACTTGGGATTAGAGGTGCGAAAATCTCAGATATTAAAAGAATAAGAAGTCATGAACAGGGAATTGCCCAATGTCGAAACAAAATTTTAAAATTAGATAAGCAAATGATTGTTGAAGCAGATACAGCTGGATCCGCTAAATTAATTTCAGAGTTAAATAATATTGAAGATGGAGCTATCGCATCTGAACTTGCTGCAAATATATATGATCTTGATATATTGGAAAAAAATTTCCAAGATACTCAAAATAATGTAACTCGATTTCTTGTTATGCAAAAAAATTTATTAGATATAAATCCAGAAACAAAGGATATTCTTACAACATTAGTATTTACAGTTAGAAGTATTCCAGCAGTTTTGTATAAATGTCTTGGTGGATTTGCTAGTAATGGAGTTAATATAACTAAGCTTGAGAGTTACATTCACCCACAGGGTTTTGATGTTGCACAATTTTATATAGATTTTGAGGGACATCCTGAAAATACATCTGTAAAATTAGCATTAGAAGAGATGAAATTTTTTTGTAAGAAGATAGAAATCCTTGGAGTATATGAGAAATCTTCATTCAGGAAAAAATAGTATTTTTTAAAAAGTCTATTTATATTTTATTTACATTAATGCTATATTGCTACAGGGAGGATTGAGGGCAAATAAATTGCTAATCCAGTCAGATCTGAAAAGAAGCAGCTGTAACAATCTTGTTTGGGTCTCAACTCCTTCCATTAATTATAATGACAGAAGAAAAAAAATATAAAGTTTTAGCTAGAAAATATAGACCACAAAAATTTGAAGATTTAATTGGTCAAGAATTATTAGTAAAAATTCTATCAAACGCTATTAATAATGACCGGCTAGCTCACGCATATATTCTAACAGGTGTCAGAGGTGTTGGAAAAACTACCACTGCTAGACTTATAGCGATGAGTATTAATTGTAAGAATAGAGATAAAAAAAATTGTGAACCATGTGGAACTTGTGATTCATGTAAATCAACAACTTCAGACAGTAATCTTGATGTTATTGAGATTGATGCAGCTTCAAATACCGGTGTTGATGACATTAGAGAGATAATTGATAATGTAAAATATAAACCTGTTATTGGTGATTATAAAATATTTATAATTGATGAAGTTCATATGCTTTCAAAAAGTGCATTCAATGCTTTGCTAAAAACTTTAGAAGAGCCACCAGAACATGTTAAGTTTATTTTTGCTACAACAGAAATTAAAAAAGTACCATTAACCGTTCTATCTAGGTGTCAGAGATTTGATTTACATAGAATAGAAAATAAAATTTTATCAGATCATTTATTAAAAATTTCCAAACTAGAAAATATTGATATAGATTTAGATGCTATTTCTTTACTTGTAAGATCAGCAGATGGATCTGTAAGAGATGGACTTAGTCTACTAGATCAAGCAATAACTAGTCCAAATGAAAAAGTTGACTCACAAACTGTAATAAACATGCTGGGATTAGCTGATAGAGAAAAAATATTTAACTTAATTGAAATTATTTTAGAAGGAGATGCCCTTGGTGCAATTAATAACTATAAAGAGTTGTATGAGTTAGGAGCAGATATAGCAATGATATTTGATGAACTATTAAACGTAGTACATTTTCTTGTTCAAATCAAGATAGCACCAGATCTAAAAGATGACATTTATATTCCTGAATTTGAAAGAAATAAAGGAGCTGAATTGTCATCAAAAATGACATTAAATAATCTGAATATTATCTGGCAAATTTTATTCAAAGGTTATCAAGAATTACAAAATAGCTCTCATTTATACCAACATGGAGAAATGATTATTTTAAGAATTATTTATTTACATGATGGTCCAAGTCCAGAAGATCTAATTAAAAAAATGGATAAAGAGGTAGTAAAAAAAGAACCCTTAGAAAAAAATCTTGAACTACAAAATAAATCTAATGAAAGTAACAAAATTCTAAACTTTAATGAAAATAAAAAAGAAATTTTACCAAAAGACAATGTAAATAAAAAACACGTTCAAGACTTTAGACATTTTGTCGATATGTTTTTTAAAAATAGAGAAGGATTACTTCACACTAAGTTATACAATGATGTACAGTTAGTCTCTTTTAAAGAAGGAGAAGTTACCCTAAACACATCTAAAATTAATGAGACTGGCTTCAATAGAACTGTTGCAAAATTAATCTCTAAATGGACTGGAAGAATATGGCAGATACATTCATCTACAAGCAATCTTGGAAAAAGTTTGCATGATGAAGATATTATTAACCAACAAAAAGAAATTGAAATAATGAAAAATCATCCAGAAGTAAAAAAAATATTAAAAGAATTTCCTGAAAGTAAAATTCACGCTATTACAGAACTAGGTGAAATAAATGATGATGACACAGATATAAATCAACCAAAGATGAAAAAGGAGAAATAATGGTTAATTTAGGTAATATGATGAAGCAAGCCCAACAGTTGCAAAAGAAGATGGCTGAAGCACAGAATAAATTAAATGATATTGAAGTTGAAGGCACTTCTGGAGGAGGTCTTATTAAAGTAACAGCTACAGCAAAAGGTATATTTAAAAGAATATCAATTGATGATAGCTTGATTAAACAAGATGAGAAAGAAATACTTGAAGATCTGATCGTCGCTGCAATAAATGATGCCAAAGAAAAAGGAGAAGCTGCAGCCCAAGAAGAAATGAAAAATCTCACAGGTGGACTACCATTACCTCCAGGAATGAAACTTCCTTTCTAAAAATGGAGCAATCCCCAATAGACAAATTAATAAACGATATTTCAAAACTTCCAGGATTAGGAAGAAGATCGGCTCAAAGAATTGCTCTTTTTTTATTAAAAAATAAAGATAAAAATTTATCTCCTTTAATTGAGAGTTTAAACTTATCTTATAATAAAATTATTGAGTGTTCAGAATGTGGAAATATAGACATGGTAAATCCATGCAATATTTGTGCAAACTCTAAAAGAGATAAAGCAACAATTTGTGTTGTTGAGGATGTGTCAGATTTGTGGACATTAGAAAAAGTAGGATTTTATCGTGGTCTCTATAATGTTTTAGGCGGTTCATTATCAGCGATTCAAGGTATAGGAACTGATGAATTGAAAATAGAGCATCTACTAAAGAGAATTGAAACAAATAATGTTAAAGAAATTATTCTTGCCTTAAGTACAACTATGGAAGGACAAACAACATCTTTTGTTATTGCAGATAAGCTGGAAAAATTTAAAGAATTAAATGTAACAAGACTTGCACAAGGAATCCCTATGGGTGGAGAGGTACACTACTTAGATGAAAATACATTAAATACAGCATTCCAATCTAGAAAAAAAATTACATAAATAAAAATGGATAAATTACTTTACGTACCAAATCCACTATTACGCCAAAAAGCAGATAAAATTCAGTCTGTTGGAGTTAAGGAAAAAGAAATTGCCAAAAAAATGATGCAAATAATGATAAAAGCACCAGGCGTAGGTTTAGCAGCAAATCAAATTGGAATTCTAAAACAAATTGTGACTATATTTTTTGTAGATCAAGAGACTAAAAAAGAAACACAATATACATTATTTAACCCCAATATTATTTCTTACTCTCAAGAAAAAATTATTATGGAAGAAGGTTGTTTATCTCTTCCTGAACAATTTGCAGAAATTGAGAGACCTCAAAATATAGTAGTCGAGTATTTAGATGAAAATAACAAACAAATAACAAAAGAAGTTAGTGGAGTGGAATCAAGAATTTTACAACATGAAATTGATCATCTCTCTGGAAAGTTATTTGTAGATTATCTTTCTTCATTAAAAAGGAATATAATGATTAAAAAAGTACAAAAATTTTTAAAAAATAAAAAATAATGAAAGATAAAAAAATAATTTTTATGGGTTCACCTAAAATAGCTTCTGACTATCTTGAGGCTTTAATTAAAAGTAATTTCATAATTTCCGCGGTATTTTCACAACCTCCAAAAAAGAAATCTAGAGGAATGAAAATAATTGAATCCGAAGTCCATCAAATTGCAAGTAAGAACCAAATTGAGGTTTTTTGTCCAAATGCGTTTGATAAAGATACTATTGAGACAGTGAAAAAATTAAATCCTGATTTAATTATTGTCATGGCATATGGTAAAATATTGCCAAAAGATATTTTAGATTTACCATCATTTGGTTGTATCAATATCCATGTCTCTTTATTGCCTAGATGGAGGGGCGCAGCTCCAATAGAACATTCTTTAATGAGCGGTGATAAAGAGACGGGTATATCAATAATACAACTAATTGAAAAATTAGATGCTGGACCAATTATTAAGCAAAAAAAAGTAGATATAGAAGATGATTGTAATAAAAATGAATTAAGTCAAAAATTAACAGAGGTTGGAATCAAATTATTAGTGGAAACTATTCCTCTTATATTTGATAAAAAAATTTCTTATTCTGATCAGGATGATAATGATGCAACATATGCAAATAAAATTTCTTCACTAAACAGAAAAATTAATTTTAATAAATCTGTAAATGAAGTTTTAAATCTTATAAGAGCACATTCACCTAAACCTGGTGCTTGGTTTACTATACAAAATGAAAGAATTAAAATCATTAAAGCAAGAAAATCAAACTCTAACGGCAATGCATCGACAATTCTTAATGAGACCTTTGATATTGGGTGCAATGACGGAAGTATTGAGCCACTAATTTTACAAAGAGAAGGCAAAAATGCTATTTCTAAAGATGATTTTCTTCGGGGATATAGTTTTAAGGTTAATGAAGTAATAAATGCCTAACTACAAAATAACATTAGAATATGATGGAACTAATTATGTTGGTTGGCAACGTCAAGAAAATGGTCCTTCTGTTCAACAATTGGTTGAAGAGGCAATAGAAAAACTATCAAAACAAAAAATAACACTTTTTGGAGCTGGTCGAACAGATGCAGGTGTTCATGCTAGAGGACAAGTAGCTAATTTTGAATTAGAGCAACATTTTGATACTGATACTATTAGAGATGGCATTAATCATTATCTAAGACCCCAACCCATATCTATTTTACATGCTGAAGAAGTAGATAAAGATTTTAATTCTAGATTTTCCGCAAAATTGAGATGGTATGAATACAAGATCTTAAATAGAAGATCACCAATTACGTTAGAGCAAAACAAAGTTTGGTGTGTACATAAAAAAATAGATACTGAAAAAATGATAAAACAATCACAACAATTTATAGGCAAATTTGATTTGTCTGCTTTTAGGTCAATAAATTGCCAATCGAAATCACCAATTAAATCTATTAATTCACTAGATATAAATTTTAATCATGATGAAATAAATTTTTTAATATCAGCTAAATCCTTTTTACATTCTCAAGTTAGAATCATGGTCGGTACACTGGTTGATATAGGACTTAGTAAAATTGAAAAATCTATTTCAGAAATTATTCAATCCAAAAATAGAGAATATGCTGGAGTTACTGCGCCACCTGAAGGATTATATTTATTGAAAATAGATTATTAATAAAAGCCGATTTCTGATAAACAAATATCTGCTTGAAAATCTTTAAATCCAGCAACAAGCCCTAATGTCTTGATATTCTGGCCAACTAATTTTTTAGGCTGATAAGCATTTGATTTTTTAAATTCACTAAAGGGTGCTCTTATTACTGTCCACTCAGAATTAGTTTTAAAACTATACTTATAATATTGCCAAGGAGCTACTGTTAAAGCTGTTCTTACATGAATTGAATATTCTTCATTATTACCAAACACTTTAAAATAAACACCCTCAAACTCTTCTGTTGATATTGAAGGTCTTAATTGATTTCTTATTTGTATAAAGCCGCCATTATTTTCAGTCGTGACATCTCCTGTCATATGATAACAATTAACATCATTAACTTTTGATATGATCGCTTTACCTTGTGATAATCCACCCATTACGCCATCAGTAAGAAAGGCCCAATTTTGACCTTGAGAAGAAATTCCGGGTGTTTCTAAGTTATCAAGTATCATTTTATTCTGAGATTGAAGATTGAATGAAAAAAATAAAATAAAAACAAAAATTATTAAACTTTTCAATTTTTACGATTTTCTGCTATTTTTTTTTTGATAAGGGATAAACCCGTTTCAACTTTTGATTTATATGATTCTTCAAATGCCTTTAACTGCCAATCTGAAAATCTAGATTTTAGCTCAGATAAATTATTTTGTTTCCATTCATTAGAAGTATTTTCATCTTTCCAAATATCTTTTTCTTCATTGGTTCTTCCACAACCGTAGCAATACCCTGAGATTGGGT
Source organism: uncultured Alphaproteobacteria bacterium (assembly GCA_902577905.1). Taxonomy (GTDB): domain Bacteria; phylum Pseudomonadota; class Alphaproteobacteria; order HIMB59; genus CACPNW01. Next base: position 12,276 of record CACHAQ010000004.1, on the reverse strand, counting down.
CAGTTTTACATACGCTAATGCAAGGCGAAGTTACTTTGTTCTGTTCCATGATGATATACATATATTTTTTTTTAGTTTATTCCATTAAAACGATGTAAAACTTTAAAATTATGACTGATTTTAGCTATTTAAATGTTGATAATGCTTATAAATTAATCAACCAAAAAGTAACAAAAACTCCTTTGGTAACTAATGATTACATAAATAATCTTTTAGAAGCTGAAATTTATTTTAAACTTGAGAATTTACAAAATACTGGATCATTTAAACTACGTGGAGCTACACATAAAATTACAAAATTAATAGAAACTGTAAAAGACTCAGGTGTAGTAGCATATTCATCAGGTAATCATGCACAAGCTGTTGCCTATGCATCTATGATTAACACCATTAGTGCAAAAATAATAATGCCTAAAAATGCACCTCAAATAAAAATCGAAAATACAAAAAAATATGGAGCAGAGGTAATATTATATGACACTTACTTTCAAAGTAGAGAAGAGATAGGAAATGAAATTCAAAAGAAGGATAATAGAGCTTTAATTAAACCCTATGATGATGAAGATATAATTGCTGGTCAGGGAACTGCAGCTATCGAAATTGTAAATGATTTAAAAGAGCAATCAATTGAACCAGATCTATATTTATGTTGTTGTGGAGGTGGAGGGCTTATTGCAGGAACATCAACATACTTAAAACATATCTATCCAAATATAAGATCATATTCTGTGGAGCCCGATGAATTTGATGATACGAAACGATCTTTAGAAGCTGGTAAAATTATAGAAAATAAAAAAAATGCTAAATCTTTTTGTGATGCACTATTAGCACCTCAACCTGGAAATATAACCTTTCAAATTAATTCAAATAATCTTGAAGGAGGACTCAGTGTTTCTGATGAAGAAGTAACAAAGACCATAATTTTATTAGCTGAACAACTTAAAATAGTAGTGGAACCAGGTGGAGCAGTTGCAGCAGCTGCAGTATTAAATAATAAAATTGATATCAAAAATAAAAAAATTATAGTTATGATTTCTGGTGGTAATATCGATTTAAGTTTATTTAATAAGTTGTGATGAATCCATCAAATTTAAAAAAATTACAAAATCTATTAAAAGAAAAAGATATCGATATTTTTGTCATTAATAGAAGTGATGAATATTTAAATGAGTATATTTCTCCAAATGCAGAAAGATTAAATTTTATAACAAACTTTTCTGGTTCAGCGGGAAGAGCAATTATAACACCAACAAATGCCTTCTTGTATGTTGATGGACGATATACTTTTCAAGCGAATACTCAAATTAATGCAAAAGAGATTCACGCAAAACATTTAAATAGCTTTTGGACAGATTTAGAAAAAATTTTATTAGAAAAAGAATTAAAAATTGGATTAGATCCAACTCTTCATTCAATTATAGAAATTGAAAAAGTGGAAAAAATGTTAGAGAATTCAACATCTCAACTCCAACTAATAGATAAAAATTTTGTTGATAAAATATGGGAAAATCAACCAAAAACTCAGTATACAGATATATTTGATCATCCAACAAGTTTCGCTGGTCAGGGTAGAAGTGAAAAACTAGATATTTTAAAAAAATTTTTAGATCAAAATGAGATTGATCATTACTTTGTTTCTGGGCTTGATAATATTGCTTGGCTATTAAATTTAAGAGCAGATGATATTAAATATACACCACTGCTTTATTCTTATCTTCTAATTTCAAAAAATAATAAACACTCTTTGTATATTAAAGAGTCTGCAATGCCAGAAATACTAAAAAAGGAAATCCAAACGCTAATAAATATTAATGATATTGAAAATATCGGATCAATTTTTAATAACACTAATTCATCTGATTCAATTGGTTTAGATTTTAATTCCACCACTTATTATTTTTTAGATCTTTTAAGAAAACAAAAAATAAATACAAAAAATTTAGCAAATCCATGTATTTTGTTAAAAGCTATCAAAAATAAAACTGAACTAGATGGAGCCAAAAAAGCAAATATAAGAGATGGTGTTAGTATCACTAAATATATTTATTGGTTAAAAAATACAATGGATCCTAAATCAAATGATGAAATAAGTGTTGCACATCATTTAGAAAATCTTCGAAGAAAAAATGAATTATTTCATTCTCTATCTTTTGATACAATATCAGCAATTGATAAAAATGCAGCCCTTCCTCATTACCGTGTTACTGAAGAAGACAAATCATCTTTCTCAGATAATAATATTTACCTTGTTGACTCAGGAGGGCAATATTTTGATGGTACAACCGATATAACAAGAACTATAATTTTAGGTGAAGCAACAACAGAACAAAAAGATAGATTTACGAGAGTTCTTAAAGGTCATATTGCCTTATCAAATCATGTTTTTGAAAAGGGAACAAAAGGAACTGATATTGATTATCTAGCAAGAAAAAGTCTGCAAGAAATTAATTTAGATTATGATCATGGGACAGGTCACGGTATAGGAAGTTTTTTGAGTGTCCATGAAGCCCCACAACGTATTGCAAAAAAATCGATGTTCGATAGCGTTGAATTGCTTCCGGGAATGATTTTATCCAATGAACCTGGATACTATAAAGAAAATGAATATGGCATAAGAACAGAAAATTTAGTTGTGATAAAAGAAAATAATAATAAAAAATTATACTTTGAAAACATTTCTTGGTGTCCAATAGATTTGGATCTCATTGACAGTAGTATGCTCGATCAAACTGAAAGACATTGGTTAAATACATATCATAAAAAGGTGTATGATACATTGGAAACGTACCTTGAAAAAAAAGAGAAAGATTGGCTTAAAGAGGTAACTTCTGAAGTTTAACTAAAGCCGCCTATTATGCGGCTTTCTTATTTATATCAAATTCAGTTTTTAGGAGATGTTTATCTAATTCAATTTTCCACTCTTTTCCATATTCAGATTTGAAATATTTAACTAAATCCTCATCATAATTGTAGTTTTTGTCAGTTAAATCCTCGTAAACTTTGTTAAAAAAGTTAAAAACGTTAATCATTTTTTATTCCTTTCAATTACAAGATAGTAATTATTATATGCAATCAAAGTATAAAAATATGAATTTTAATATGCAAAAAATGCATATATAAATATATAAAAAATTTAAATGTACTTAAATTTCTTAATAATGATTAAAATTAATTGTTCCTGATTGACTTTGTAAATTAATACTTCATAAATTTTAAAAAATTTTAATTTTCAATGATAATTATTTTAACACAATGCTTTCCATCTAGAGTAGGGGGAATTGAAACATTGATGTATGACATAGCATTAAATTTAAGTCATAAACACGATGTAAAGGTTTTAGCTGACCAACAAAACAGTGCTAAAGATTTAGAATTTGATAAAAACAATAAAAATTTTTCAATATTAAGATTTAAGGGTTTAAAATTTTTAAGAAAAAGAAATAAATTTAATCAACTTAAAAATATTTGTGCTTCAAATAATATTGAAGCTGTCATCACTGATAGCTGGAAAAGTCTTGAGTTACCAATTAATTTTTTAAAAGAAAAAAAAATCCCAATCATTAGTCTTGTTCATGGAAACGAAATAATAATCAAAAACGATAATCATCATAAACGAATAAAGAAAGTTTTAGAGTTAGCAAACGCATTAGTGGTCAATTCATTATATACTAAAAACTTACTTTCAAAAATAAGTGAAAACTTTAAAAAAATTGAGGTTATCTATCCAGGTGTAAAATCTACTAAGAATATTATAGAACAAGCAATAGATTTAGACGATAGTTATCCGACGTTACTTACTCTTGCCAGACTAGAAAAAAGAAAAGGACATTTGTATATTCTTAAATCTATTTTTAATTTAAAAAAAATTTATCCAGACATTCAATATATAATTGCTGGTGAAGGTGATCAGTTAGAGAATATAAAGAAAGAAATAAAAAATTATAATCTAGAATCAAATGTGAAGTTAGTTGGAACAATAAATGAAAATCAAAAAAAATTCATTTTTTCTAAGACTGATATTATGATCATGCCTACAATAGATGAAACTCACGCAAATTCTATTGAAGGTTTTGGAATCGCATACATTGAAGCAGCACAATATGGAATTCCTTCAATTGCCTCAAATGTTGGAGGCACTCCTGAAGCTGTGTTGCATAATAAAACAGGTTTAATTATAAATAATTTTAATGAATTAGATGAATCAATTAAGAATTTAGTTGAGAACAAACAAATTAGAATTGAATTAGGACAAAATGCAAAAAATAGAGCAGAAAATGAATTAATCTGGGAAAAACAAGTAGTAAAATACAATAAGTTAATAGATGATATTCAATGACTATTTTATTTCATAACACAACTTTTGATAAAATTGATGTTTGGAAAAAAACAATAAAAAAATATTTTAAAAATGAAAAAATAATTTCTATTAAAGATTATCAAAATTTTAATGATGTAAATTGTGCAATTATTTGGAATCTACCAGATAATATTCTTTCAAGACTAAAAAATCTCCAAGTTATTTTCTCCATGGGAGCTGGAGTAGATCACATTCTAAAACTTAAGAATTATAATAAAAAAATTCCCATAATCAGAATAAAAGATGAAGAAATGGGTGAGAGAATTGCCAATTATTCTCTAGCTCAAATACTAAATTATCAATTAAATTTTAAAATTTTTCAAAATTCTCAAATTAAACAATACTGGTCAGGAGAAAGGACACCAATTGATAATAAAAATTTAACGGTAGGTATTCTAGGTCTTGGCTATCTTGGTAATCATGTTGCAAAATTACTAAATAAATTAAATTATAATGTTGTTGCATATAAAAAAAATCGAGCAAAAGTAAAAAATGTAAAAATATATACGGGTAAAAATATTATAAGTTTTATCAAAAGCTCTGATGTTATTATTTCTATTCTACCATCAACAGCTCAAACAAATAATATAATAGATAAAAAGTTTTTAAAGAACATGAAAAAAAATTCTTGTTTAATAAATATAGGCAGAGGAAATGCAATTGAAGAGAAAGACCTTATAAATCATTTAAAGAAAAACAAAAATTTTTATGCTTATTTAGATGTCTTTAAAAATGAACCTTTAAAATCAAGTAGTCAATTTTGGAAACTGCCAAATGTAACCATTACTCCGCACGTTGCAGGTGTAACAGCTATAGAGCCATCTGTTAAATATATGTACTCAAAGTATAAAAAACTAAGAAAAAATAAAAATGTAGAATCAGATGTTAATCCATCTGATGGATATTAATTGACATCAAAATAATTTTCTAAAATTCTAAAATAAATATTTTCTAATTTAATAATATCTTCAACAAAAACAAATTCATCTACTTTATGAAGAGTTTGATTTCTAAGACCTAACTCTACTACTTCACAATAGTTCTTTATATATCTTGCATCAGAAGTACCACCATCGGTAGCTTGCTCAGGTGGACTATTTCTGCCTGTGACATCAGAAATTGATTTTGAAATAATATTATATAAATCACCGGCTTTATTCAAAAATGACTCAGCTGTTGAATCATATGTATAAGTGCAACTAGCGTTTTCCAGTTTAGAGAAAATCTTTTCTATTTTATTATCGATCCATTTTATAAGTGAGTCAGATGAGTGCATATCATTAAATCTAATATTAACTGTTGCTTTAGCTAATTCTGGAATTACGTTTTGAACAGGATTGCCAATATCTATAGTAGCAATTTGAACTGACGTTGGTAAAAAATTTTCATTACCTTCATCTAGTGGCTCTTCTAATATGCTATTTAATAAATTCACTAAGTGATGTGAAGAATTTTCAGCTAAATGAGAATTCGCTGTATGTCCTTGAATACCTTTTACCTGAAAAAAGAAACTAACCGATCCTCTTCTTCCAATTTTTACTTTATCGCCGACCTCATTTTTAGAAGTTGGTTCACCAACAAGACAATGATCAAATTGATAATTTTGTTTACTTGCCCATTCTAGAATCCTTGGTGTGCCATTTACAGAATCTCTTTCTTCATCTCCTGTAATAATAAAAGAAATCTTACCTGGAATATTTTTATATTTATCTACAAATCTTTTAGCGGCACTGATGAAACAAGCAACACTGCTTTTCATATCTTCACTACCTCTTCCATAAAGTCTACCTTCATCTATTTTTGCTGAAAAAGGAGGATATTTCCAAGAACTTTCATTTCCTACTGGAACTACATCTGTGTGACCAGCATAAGCAAAATGCTTTCCTTCATTTCCTATCGTTGCAAATAAATTTTTTACTTCATAAGAATTGTTTCCAGAGAAAGTTAATGGATGACAGTCACATCCTATAGCACTTAGATGATTTTCAACGACTGTTAAAGCTCCCTCATCTTTTGGAGTTACACTTGCACATTTAACTAAGGACTGTGTAAGAGTAACTGGATCAAAATTAATTTCTGACATTAATCTCTTAAAAGATCATTGATTGATGTTTTGCTTCTAGTTTTTTCATCAACTCTTTTAACAATAACAGCACAGTATAAAGAAGGATTAATATCCCCATCTTTTTTTCCTGGTAACGTACCTGGTACCACAACTGAATACGCTGGAACTTTTCCCATATGAATTTCTCCAGTTGATCGATCAACAATTTTTGTAGATGCTCCAATAAATACACCCATTGATAAAACCGCACCTTCACCAACAATAACACCTTCAGCTACTTCACTTCTTGCTCCAATAAAACAATTGTCTTCAATAATCACAGGATTTGCTTGAAGTGGTTCAAGAACACCACCAATCCCAGCCCCTCCAGAAATATGACAGTTTTTACCTATTTGCGCACATGAACCAACTGTTGCCCAAGTATCAATCATTGTTCCTTCATCAACATATGCACCAAGATTTACAAAAGAAGGCATTAAAACAACACCTTTAGCAATAAATGCTGATTTTCTTACAACAGCGTCTGGTACATATCTAAATCCTGCTTTCAGATGGTCATCTTTAGTCCAATTTGCAGTTTTACTTTCTACTTTGTCAAACCAAGTGGCATGAGATGCTTTAATAATTTCATTATCATTTAATCTGAAACTTAAAAGAATCGCCTTTTTAATCCATTGATTAACTTGCCATTCATTATTAATTTTTTCACAAACCCTTAAGTCTCCACTATCAAGTTTGTTCAAAGTTTCATCTACTGCATTTCTAATATTACCTGAAACATTGACATTAATATTATCTCTATCCTCAAAGGCATCATTTATAATTTTTTCAAGATCACTCATATCTTACCCTCATTTACATCTTTTAAAAATAAACTCAAATCTCTTGTTTGAAAATCTAAATATTCTTTAGATGCCTCAATATCATCAGAAAAATTTTCATAACCAGAATCAATCCAGACAGATGTAAACCCAACTTTTTTTGCTGGAACTAAATTCTTTGCAATATCATCAAACATTGCTGATTTTTTAGATTCGATATCAAACAAATTAATAATTTTTTCATAGGGAGAAATTTCTGGCTTAGGAATATAATTGGCCATTTTTATATCGTAAATTTCATCAAAAAAGTTTGCTAAATTAATTTTTTCTAAAACATCTAAAGCATGTTTCTTATTTGCATTTGTATAAATAATTTTTCTTCCCTCAAGTTTGTGTAATTCATTATTAAGATTTTGATTTGGACCAACAATTGAGTAATCTAAATTGTGAACTTCATCTAAAAAATAATCTGGATCTACGCCATGATTATCCATCATACCTCTTAGAGTTGTACCATGTTGCTTGTAATATTTTGCTTGTAGTTTTTTTGCTTCAGCTAATTCCATATTTAAATTTTTAGCTACAAATTCACCCATTAACTTATGTACTTGCTGAAAAATTCCACTGTCTGCAGAGTAAAGTGTGTTGTCTAGATCAAATATCCAGGTATTAATGTTATCTTTAATACTCATTTAATTACTTGTTATTTGTGTACCAATTCCATGTTCAGTGAATAACTCTAATATTACTGAATGAGGAATTCTTCCATCTAAAATAGTAGATTTTTTAACACCTTTTTTCATTGCATCAATACATGTATTAATTTTTGGCTTCATACCTCCAGAAATATATTCTTTATTAGCAATACTTTTAGCTTCTTCTAAAGTTATTGATGAGATTAATTTTTCATCTTTGTCTAAAATTCCAGGTACATCAGTTAGTAATAATAATTTACTTGCCTGTAACTCACCTGCTATAAAACCCGCAACAGTGTCAGCATTAATATTATATGTAAAATTATTTTCATCCTTGCCTAAAGGAGATATGACAGGTATTTGACCATTTTTTATAAAGCTAGTTAGCATATCTTTATTTAATTTTTTTGGCTGTCCAACAAACCCAATATCAACTATTTTTTCAATATTTGAATCACTATCTTTAATTTCCACATTCAATTTAGTTGCAGTGACTAAGTTATCATTACCAGATACTCCTATCGCTTTTCCTCCAGAAGTACTTATAGATTCTACTATTTCTGAATTGATATCCTTAGATAATACTTCTTCAACTACCTTAATTGTTTCTTTATCAGTAACTCGTAATCCTTCAACAAATTGTGTTGATATATTCTTTGATTTAAGTCTCTCGCCAATTTGAGGCCCTCCACCATGAATAATAATTGGTGACACACCTACTTCTTTTAATAATCCAATATCTCTTGAAAAACTCTCAGACAGTTTTTTATCTCCCATTGCATGTCCACCGTATTTTATTACAATCGTATCACCACTATGTTCTCGAATGTATGGAAGAGCTTCAACTAAGGTTGAGGCTTTATGTATAAAATAAGCCTGATCACTCTCTGATAAAAAATCAAATTTCATATTTATTGTGATAACCCGTATATAGATCTTTGAATCTCTCTAATACCATTATTTTTTTTGGTCTCAGATTGATATATTGTTGTAAATGATTTTTTATAATTTTGCATTAAACTTAAAATTGATTTTTTTTTATATTCTAAATGGTTATTAGATATTTTATCTATTTTAGTTAAAATTATGGAAAATTTTCTTGAGCAATCGCTCAATAAATCCAACATATCAATATCAGAATTTTTGATACCAACTTTTGAGTCAATTAGTAAAAAAACATGATCAAGTGAATCTCTATTTTCTATATATTCTTCAATCAAGGTCATTAAGTTTTCTCGTGCAACTTTTGATACTTTGGCAAAACCATAACCGGGTAAATCAATCATATTTATTTTTTCACTAATTAAAAAAACATTTATAGCCTGTGTTCTTCCTGGAGTTTTACTAGTTTTAGCTAGTTTTTTTGTTTTAGTTAATGAATTTATTAAACTAGATTTTCCAACATTAGATCTACCTATAAAACAACATTCTTTTTTTATATCTGAATAAGGAATGTCTTTAAATGACTGAAAGGAGCCTAAAAACTTATTATTATTAAAAAAGTTATTTAAATTTTTATTTAAGCTAGCCATTTTTGGCTAAAATTCTTCTTTGAATATACCATTGCTGCGCAATTGATAAAATATTGTTCACTGACCAATATAAAACTAAACCAGCTGCAAAACCAGCTAGTACAAAAGTAAATACAAATGGAAGTAATGCAAAAATTCTAGCCTGTGTTGGATCAGCGGGAGCAGGATTTAGTTTTTGTTGTAACCACATAGTAAAGCCCATAATGATTGGAAGAATACCAATATCAATTATTGATAGTATAGGCGGCACATCCCAAGGAACTAATCCAAAAATTGTCATTAAGCCTAATGGGTCTGGTGCAGATAGATCATGAATCCATCCATAAAAAGGAGCGTGATACATCTCTATCGTAACAAACAACACTTTATACAAAGAGAAGAAAATTGGTATTTGTACTAAAATTGGTAGACAACCCGCAACAGGATTAGCACCCTCTCTTTTATACAATGCCATTAGTTCTTGCTGCATTTTTTGTCTGTCATTTGGATAGGTTTCTTTTAATCTTTGCATATCAGGCTGAAGTTTTTTCATCTTTGCCATAGATTTGAAAGATGCCTGCGCTAGCGGAAATAAAATTAAACGCATTAAAATGGTAAAGGCAATTATTGCTAGACCAAAATTACCAGCATAACCAAAAAACCAATTAATGGCATATGAAACAGGTTTAGTTAAAAAGCTAAACCAACCCCAGTCAATTGCATCAGTAAATCTTGGTATAGAGAGATTTTCGTCATACGCACTTAAGACATTTAATTTTTTTGCACCCACAAATAATTTTCCGCCGTAAGATATATTTTCACCCGAGTTAATTTTATATATCTGACCAACATAACCTGCCCTATAGCTATCACGTCCATTATTTCCGTATCTATAATTGACGTTAATAGATTGATCAGCATCAGGAATTAAAGCAGACATCCAATATTTATCTGTAAAACCTAACCAGCCTCCTTGTGTTTTATTATCGCAAAACTCTTTTTTTGTTTGCATTGATGAATTACAATCATCGGCAATATCATCATAATTTTTTTCCAATAATTCGTCGTTTATTAGACTAATTAAACCCTCGTGAAGTATAAAAAAATTAATTGTATCTGGTGTGTTTATTCTTTTGATTAATCTGTATGGAAAAACTTCAATATTTTCACCACTGTTATTTTCTATTTCTTGTGTAATTGTAAACATATACTCATCATCAACTTGATAGTTGATTTTGAAAGTTATATTTTTATTATTCGTCCAACTAAGTGTAACAGGGCTTGAGGGGCTTAGAGTGGTAGAGTTAGTTTTCCAATTTGTTTCTAAATTAGGTAATTCAATGTTAGAATTTTTTAACTCTTTCCAACCTGTTTCAATATAATATGGATTAGCTGTCCCATCTGGTAACAAAAGCTGGATATTATTCGAATCAGGTTCTAAGCTAGTTTTATATTTTGATAATATGAGGTCATCTAAAATTGCTCCTTTTAAATTTATAGAACCTTTAATAGATGCATTTTCAAAAATAACTCTGTCGGTTTGAATTAAAGCTTCATCTCTACTTTGTATTTCTGAAACAGCTTGGCTGCTTTGTCCATCAATGGATGTTGCAGGCTCTAATACTTCATCTTCTTCAAAGGATGTTGTTTGAATTGGTTGACTTGGAAATAATAATTGAAAAAAAATAATTATCGCAATTGAAATACCAATAGCCAAATATAAATTTCTTTGTTCGTTCATTTATTTAACTCAGATTTTTTTGGTACTGGATCAAATCCGTGGGAACCCCAGGGATGACATTTTGAAATTCTTTTCACCGATAAAATTGATCCTTTAAATAACCCATGTTCCTTTAATGCTTTAATAGAATACTCAGAACAGGTTGGTAAATACCGACAATTCTGCCCAAGTATTGGGGAAATCAATAACTGGTACAATCTAATTATTATGATTACAGGTAATGAAATATATTTACTAACCATTTATCTTTCCCTTAAGTTCTAATAAAAGTTTATCAAATTTCTCTTCGAGCAATGACGTTTTAGCTATTAACACATAATATGAATTAATTTTACCATTAATAATAATTTTTCTAGCTAATTCTCTCATTATTCTCTTTGCTCTATTTCTTTTTACTGCGTTGCCAATTTTTTTGGAAGCTGTGTATCCTACACCTATAGAATTTTCTAGATCTTGATTGTGTAAAATTTGGATATTCATATTTTTACCTTTTATAAATTCTCCCTGGTTTCGTATCATAACGAAAGTCGATCTTTTCTTAATTGTAAATAATGTTTGGGCCATTTGGCCTTTTTTAAGCGCTTAATTGAGCTCTTCCTTTTGCACGTCTTCTATTAATGATTTGACGACCTGCTTTAGTTGCCATTCTAGCCCTAAAACCGTGTCTTCTTTTTCTAATTACTCTACTAGGTTGGTAAGTACGTTTCATAATAAATCTTTGGGCCTAATACGAATTCATTATATATAAGTCAAATATTTACTTATGTAATCGATGAAAATTTTCAGAAAAGCTAGTGAATTAGAGCCAAATTTAGTTTCAATCAAAGACAAGGGCCAGTCTATTGGTTTAGTTTTAACAATGGGAAACTTACACGATGGACATTTATCTCTCATTAAAGAAGCACAATTACAAAACGAATTTGTGATCTGTTCAATATTTATTAATCCTACTCAATTTAACAATGAAAATGATTTCAATTCTTATCCAAAGACAATTGATGAAGATATTTCTAAATTAGAAAATATTGGTTGTAATTTACTCTTCTTACCTAAAGTTCAAGAGATATACCCTAAAGGATTGGCAAA
>CACHAQ010000003.1 GCA_902577905.1 uncultured Alphaproteobacteria bacterium | reverse complement strand
GCTGTTAAACCATCCATTCCTCCGCGAAGTGATATAATAATTAGATTTTTTTTCTGCATTGAAGCAAAACTTATTTTTGGAAAATAGCCAGACAGAAATAATGTTGTTGATCCTCCAATTAAAAAATTTCTTCTTGTGCAGTTCATATTTTTAATACTCCTGGCAAATTACAAATAACTCCATACTTTTGTCCTAAATCATAATCTGATGTGCCAAATCTAAAATTATCAATAAGAGACGCCATATTTTCATGATCTTCGAAATTATTTTTAAGACAAGCTAAAATAAAATCATGGGATCTGTTCCCAGATTTAACAAGCATTGGCAGTTCAACTGAAGCGAACCAAAAGCGGCGTAATAATAATTCTGGTGACACCCAATCTACCTCCAAATCACTCCAACCATTAGGTTGTTTGGCACGATAAGGTGAATGGCCTATTTCTCTAAGTATCCAGGATAATTGTCTTTGTCTGTTATTTGGCTTAGATTTAAAAGTATAATTCATTTTTTCAAAAGAAAGCGGAATATTTAAATCAAACATTCTAGATAATTGCATTAACCATATTTCAGGTGGATGAAATTTATGTGTAATCTCATTATACTTATAAGCTTGAGTTATAACTGCTTTGTGAATTTCAATTAAGTTTCCATTGGATTTGTTCCATGCTTCTATTACTGTGTTTATCATTTCATCTGTTGGTTCATCTGTAATAAAATGCCTACACAATTTTGTTGAAACAAATTTTATGCAGATTGGGTGTGTTGCCAAATCATGAATTACTTTAGCAAGTTCTCTTTTTGCGTCATTTTTATATTTAACTCCTAAAACAATTTTATCTCCTTTTTGATGCATTTCTTGATCAAACCATATATCGCCGGTTTCTAAATTTTTTCTATCCCATTTGTGAGCCCAACCTGTCATGATATAGGCTAATTGAATCACATCTTCCTGTGTGTATCCAGCATTTGGAGATACTGTATGTAACTCTAATAATTCTCTTGCATGATTTTCATTTATAGTTTCTCCCCACTCCATTCCTTTTTTAGAATTAGGACCAAAAGATTCTGAATTATCAAGGTGGTGAATCATACACCATGAAGTCGTAACTGACTGAACCATTTCTTCAAAAGTTTTAACCATGTTAGGTCTAATAATTTCACGTTGATAAGGTCCGGTACTAAACTCTGCTAGAAAATCTTTTTCACTTATTGCAAAATGATTTCCCCAAAAAAGCCAGAAACGCTCGAAAACCGGTTGTTTGGAATACTTTGTTTGAAAATGACGAATAGCATGTTCATTTAATTCATAATATCTTTCACCAGTTTTTATTCTTAATTCATCTTTTGCTTTTCTATACGCATGTTTATCATTTTTAAATTTTTTTCTTAAAACTTCTCTATCTCCGTACACCCATTCACCATATTTTTTTCTTAAATCTTTTTCTGTTGGGATTGTTCCAGGCCACAAGAGATCAGGTATTCTATCTAATTGATTTATTGCCCAATTAAGAGGATCTTTATCTGGTTTTTCATTTGGCGACAGGCCAAACGCTACTCGTCTATAAAAATTTAATGACATATATAAAAAAAAATAGTTTACATATATTTATAATTTTTAAAAATAAAATTTAATGAAAAATATACCTTTAAAAATTTGTGGCATAACAAATGTCAAATCTGTTGAAGTGGCACATAAAAATAAAATAAAATCATTGGGTTTTGCAAGTAAAAATTTAAACGGACCAAACACAGTTAGTGATAAAAAAATACAATCATTAATTAAAGAATGTAAAAATTATAAGATTGAATCAGTGCTTCTGACTCGGTATGTATCTTTAGACAAGCTAATAGAACAAATAGATTTTACAAAACCAAAGACAATTTCATGTTCATATCATTTTCCCAAAAAAGATTTATTAAAAATAAAAAAAATATTTAGAAGATTAAAAATTGGTATTGCAATTAATCCAGAAAATTTTGATAAAAAATACATTGAATCAATTAGAAAAATTGTTGATGTTATTTATTTTGATATGAATGTTTATAGGAAAAAAAGTATTAAAAAATATTCATTGAGAAAAAGTATTAAACAAATACAGTTTATAAAAAGTAAAAATATTCCAGTTTATATTGGTGGTGGTATAGACAAAAAAAATGTTTCCAACATTCTAAAACAAATAACACCTTTTGGATTAGATATTTCTAGAAGCTTGAAAAATCAGAGAAATTTAATTTCTAAATCAAAACTCAAAGATTTTTTAAATCAAATTTCGGTAGGATAATCGTTTAATAATATATTTATTTTTTAATTCTTTCGATAAGACTTTTATTGATTTTTTTTCAAACGGATGTCTGAAAAATGGATCAATATCAAGTATTGGATATAACACAAAATCTCTTTCAGCTGCTCTTGGGTGAGGAATTATTAAATTTTTTTTATTAAATTTTTGTTTGCCAAAAAAGATAATATCCAAATCAATGTTTCTTGGACCATTAATAATTTTTTTATTTTTTTTTAATTTTTTTTCAATTTCATATATATTATTTATTAATTCTAATGGCTGCTGATTGGTTAATAGCTTTATTGCGGTATTAAAAAAATTACCTTGTGATTTATATCCATAAGGGGAAGAAATATAAATATTTGCAAATTTTTTTATATTACCAATTTTTTCTAACTCTCTAACGGCACACCGTAAATTAAATATAGCATTACCTAGATTTGAACCAAGTGCGATTATTGTTTCAGTTTGATACACTTAGTGAGTCAGCTCCATATTTTTTTGCTACAGCTGTTTTATTAATTGTAAGTTTAACTTTTTTTATTTTAAATCTTTTTTCAAGAACATTGGATGTTTTTATTATTAAATGCTCAAGAGTATGTGATTGAGATTCCTTTATGTAAGTTTTTAAATATTTTGTAATAGATGAATAATCCTTAACATTATTTAAATTGTTTAAATCTAGTGAGTTTTTAACAGGATAACTAAATTCTAATGTTACCTTTAACAACTGTTTTTTCTTTCTCTCTTGAGCAGTGATACCTATATTTGCACTGATGGATAAGTTTTTAATTTCTACTTTGAACATAGTTTTTCAAAAATTTTTAATGATTGAGACGTTTCTTTTATGTCGTGAACTCTAAATATATCAACTCCCTTTTGATAACAATATAATGCAGAAGCGATTGACCCTCCCAATCTTTGATTTGTTTCACTCTTATCTATGAAGTTGATCCAGCTTTTTCTGGATGATCCTAATAATAATCCATATCCCTTAAATTTAAACTGATTAATTTTTTGCATGATTTCTATATTTTGTTCAAAATTTTTACCAAAACCAATACCTGGGTCAAACCATACTTTAGACGAAGGAATTTTTATATTTTCTAATTGTTTAATTTTGTGGAGAAATATTTTTTTTATATCTTGCACAACATTATTATATGAGTGTATTTTTTTTTGCATAGTTTTGGGTGGTGCAGGTGTGTGCATTAGAATTAAACCAGTTTTAAATTTTTTAGTTAAAAAGAATAAATCTTCTGAACCCCCAAAGACATCATTTATAATATGTGCTCCCATATTTAATGCATATTCTTGAGTTTCAATTTTATTAGTATCAACCGATATGATAAATTTATTTTTTGGCAATTTTTTTAATATCGGGTCTAATCTTTTAACTTCTTCTTTATGTGTTAATGGATCTGAACCAGGTCTTGTGCTTTCTGCTCCAATATCAATAATACTTGCTCCATTTTTAACCATTTCTTTAATATTTTTTAGTGCATCTGAACTTTTAAAACTCTTTCCACCATCACTAAAAGAGTCAGGGGTAACATTGCATATTCCCATTACCGTTGGACTAGTTAGTTTAAAATTATATTTCCCTAATTTCATTTCAATAATATTTTTGAATATTTTTTTGATAAAAAATTATATATTTTCATTGAAGACCTATACCAATTAAATTGTTTAATAAAAGAAATACTAACCACACCTTTGCCAGAACCAACTAAAAGTATTTCACTAAATTGATGTAAACTAGAAATATTAATATCTGTTCTATAAATTTTATAAGGGATATTTTTAATTAAGTATTCTAGAGTAATTCCATAATAATAGAAATTTTTTGGAATAAATAATTTATTACCATCTACAAAAATTAAATTGGTTGTAGAGCCTTCTAAAATTTTATTGTTAAAATAAAAAAGAATTTCTTCTTTTTGTAAATTAATTTTTTTTTGTAAAGAAATTATTTTTTTGTACTGTAAATTTTTAAAGTTAGGTAAAGTACGCTGGAATCTAAAAAATTTTGCAGTAAAATACTTAAAATCTTTGTTTCGTTTACGTACAGATAATGAGATTATTTTTTTTGTGACTGCAATTCTTAATAGGTGGTCGTAATTTTTAATTTTAGAATATTTATTTAAAAAATTAGTTAAAAAATTTTTTGAAATCTTAACATCAATGCCAAAATATCTCAAATCTTTATTTAGTTTTTTTAAGTGCTGATCAACTAAAATTAAATTTGGCTCTTTGCCAAATAGTCTAATGGTTGTAAAGATACCCTTGTAACCCCAAAGAGAATTGAACTTAAGTAATTTTAAATTCTTAGCGTGAAAGGATTTTTTTAATAAGATATTTTCCATGTGGAGTTAAAAATGAATCTGGGTGAAACTGTAATCCATAGACTTTATTAATATCATCTTCAACCGCCATTGCTACATTTGTTTTTACACAACGCATTGTAATTATCATTGATTGAGAAACAAATGGTTCGGACATTTTTAAGGAATGATATCGACCACCTAAGAAATTTAAATTTTTTTTAAAAATTGATTTATCGTTAGTAACTTTAATATGACTCTGATAACCATGAAGAATATTTTTTTGTTGAACTATTTTAGCCCCTTCACAAAAAACTATTTGTTGGAAACCTAAACATATTCCTAATATTTTTTTCTTTCCTTTATATTTATTGTAAATCTTAGTTGTTAATGGATAATCTTTTGGTTCACCAGGGCCTGGTGAAAGAACGATGGTCGAAGATTTTTCTAGTTTTGTTTGGTTTATTTCATAATAATTTGAAACAAATGTTGGCTCAATACTATCTAGTAGATGAGCTAAATTGTATGTGAATGAGTCTTCGTGATCAATGAGATAAATCATTAGTTAAATAGATCTAAAAGTGATTTAGCTTTAATATAATTTTCATTATATTCTTTTTTTGCAGTACTACCTAAGATCACACCACTAGCAACTGATAATTCAATATCATTTTTAAAATTAAGTAGTGTTCTAATCATTATGTTAAATCGCATATCACCATTTGAATGTATAATTCCAAAACTGCCTGTATAAATATTTCTGTCAAATTTTTCTTTTCTATTTAGAAGTTGAATAGTACTAATTTTTGGACAACCAATGACTGAACCGCCTGGCATTAAGGAAGAAATTATATCATGGTTACTCATTTTATTTTTTATAACTCCCTTGATTGTCGTAACGTAATGAAAAAGATCACGATATTCCTCAACCTTTTTTAGTTTATCTATTTTTACAGATCCTGTTTTACAAATTTTAGACAGATCATTTCTTTCCATATCAACAATCATATTGTGTTCTTTGGTTTCTTTTTCATTTCTTCTAAAGAATGTGAGAGCTTTATTTTTATTTAACTGCTTTGTTTTTCTTAATGTTCCAGCAATAGGTTTAGTTCTAATTGTGTTATTTTTTTTCAATATGAGTGTCTCTGGTGAACAACTTACGATATTATAGTCTTTTTCCTTGATAAGAAAACTTTCAGGCGATTCATTCATTTTCATTAGCTTCCAAAAAAGATCAATAGAATTGATATTACCTTTTTTCGAATATGTTTGAGCTATTTTAATTTGATAAGTTTTTCCATGTTTAATATTTTTAGAGAAATCATTAAATATCTTAGAGTACTGCTTTAAAGATAAATTAAGATTAAACTTTTTATTTAACTGTAAATATTTTTTTGTATTTATACTTATATTTCTAAAATTGGCTTTAATGCTTTTGATTATTATTTTTTTACCAATACTAATTTTAGTTTGTGGCTTGTAAAATACACCGCTATGAAAATTTTTAGATTGCTGTTTTGGAAACTTTATTCCTATATTTTCACAAAGAAGTTTATAACCAAAGAAACCAACATAACAATTCAATTCTTCAATCTTAGATTTTTTTGATTTTGATTGGATATTAAGAAAATATTTTAGATTTTTTTTATTAATAATAATTCTTCTAGAAAAGTCAGTATAGATATCATAACCCTTATCAGTTTTATAAATTATAAGAGGTTTATCTGATTGATATAGTCTATTTAGATATTCTTTATTGTTCAGCACTTGATTCTATTATAATTAGGATACTTATATGAAAAGTTTTTTTACTAAAATATTCTTTTTTTGCTTAACAGTCACATGGTCTTTAGGTCTTTTTGCACATGGAACTATCATTTTTCCAAATGTAGAACATGGTGATGGTTACATTGATGTTAAGATATATGACTCAAAAGAGAGCTTTTTGGATGAAGAATTAGCAATTGAGAGCGTTAGAAAAAGAGTGCAAAAGGGTGAGGTTGTAGTTCCTTTGAGTAAGATACATGAAGGAAAAATAGCAATTGTTGCCTATCACGATGAAGATTCAGATGGAAAATTAAAGACTGGATTATTCTGGAGACCAAAAGAAGGTTTTGCCTTTAGTAATAATTATCAACCAAAAGGTCCTCCATCATTTGAAAAAGCCGCAATCATTTTAGTTCATGGCGAACCCGTGGTAATAGAACTTAATTATTAAAAAATATATTGATGTCATTACAGTTACAAAACACATTAAGTGGTAAAAAAGAATTTTTTAAACCAGTTAATCCAGATCATGTAAGAATATATGCTTGCGGTCCAACTGTTTACAATTTTGCGCACATAGGTAATGCGCGTATGGCAGTTGTAAATGATTTATTAGTCCGTGTATTAAAAACACAATTTAAACAAGTGACCTATGTGTCTAATATCACTGATATTGATGACAAAATAATAGAAGCTTCTAAAGAAACAGGTGAGGACATTAGTGTTATTACAAATAAATATACAGAGATTTACAATAATGACATGAGTGCACTTGGCGTTAATCTTCCTGATATTCAACCAAGGGCAACTGATCATATTAAAGAAATGATCGAGTTTATAAAAAAATTAATTGATGAAAATAAAGCTTATGAAAAAGAGGGTCATGTTTTATTTCATGTGCCAAGTTTTGATAATTATGGAATTCTTTCAAAAAGAAATAGAGATGAACAAATAGCTGGAAGCCGTGTTGAAGTAGCGCCGTTCAAAAAAGATCCAGCAGATTTTATTTTATGGAAACCATCTCCCTCACCCTTACCTGGTTGGGATTCACCTTGGGGATTTGGAAGACCAGGATGGCATTTGGAATGCTCCGTTATGTCAGAAAAATCATTAGGTCTTCCTTTTGATATCCATAGCGGTGGTATTGACTTGGTGTTTCCGCATCATGAAAATGAAATAGCACAAACTTGTTCTATATCTGAAAATAAAGATCCTAAAGATTTTGCAACTTATTGGTTTCATAATGGATTTGTTAATGTTGAGGGAGAAAAAATGTCAAAGTCAATTGGCAACATTAGACTCGTTCATGATCTCAATAAAAAATACAAGGGAGAGGTTTTGCGATTAACATTGTTGTCAGCTCATTACAAACAGCCATTGAACTGGACAGAAGAAATCATTGAACAAAATAGCAAAATGATAGATCGACTTTATAGAGTTTTATTAGAGCTATCAGAAGTTGATATAGATTCTAACTTACCTTCTGATTCTATAATGGAATCATTTTTAGATGATTTGAATACACCTAAAGTCATTGCAAAACTTAATGAAGAAGCAAATGATGCTTCATCTGCATCTGATGAAAGAAAAAAAGAAATTAAAAAAAATCTTCTTTCTGCCGGTAAAATATTAGGCATTCTTGAAGATGATCCAGGAAATTGGTTAGGTTATAATCAAAAAGATACTGAAAATGCTGAAGAAATTGAAAGGTTGATAAATGAACGTAATGAAGCTAGACGCAGTAAAAACTTTAATTTGGCAGATACTATTAGGGACACATTAAAAGATAAAGGCATAGAAATAGAAGATACTGATAAAGGAACGATTTGGCGGAAATCTAGATGAGTGAAAAGATAATAATTACATTTCCAGATGGAAATAAAAAGGAAGTTGATAAAGGCATCAATGGTCTTGAATTGGCATCACAAATTTCTAAATCTCTTGCCAAAGAATCAGTTGCTATAAAAATTAATAATGAGATAAAAGATATTAGTTTACCTATTAATGGTAATGCATCTGTAGCGATTTTAAAAAGAGATAGCGAGGAAGCACTTGAATTAATACGACATGATTGTGCTCATGTAATGGCAGAAGCTGTCCAGGAATTATTCCCTGGAACACAAGTTACAATTGGTCCAGCAATTGAAAATGGTTTTTATTATGATTTTGCAAGAGATGAACCTTTTACTGTTGCAGATCTTCCAAAAATTGAAAAGAAGATGCACGATATCATTCAAAGAAATAAAAATTTCATAAGAGAAGTGTGGTCTAAAGAAGAATCAATAAAACATTTTAAAGATAAAGGTGAAAACTACAAAGTTGAACTAATTAATGATCTGGCTGATAATGAGGAAATTAGTATTTACAAACAAGGTGATTGGTTAGACTTGTGCAGAGGCCCTCATATGGTTTCAACAAAACAAATTGGTAAAGCATTTAAATTAATGAAAGTTGCTGGCGCTTACTGGCGAGGTGATTCATCTAATACAATGCTAACAAGAATTTATGGAACAGCCTGGGCAACAGAAAAGGATCTTGAACAACACCTTCTACAAATTGAAGAAGCAGAAAAAAGAGATCATCGAAAACTAGGAAGAGAAATGGATTTATTTCATTTTCAGGAAGAGGCTCCTGGAGCGGTGTTTTGGCATCCTAAGGGTTGGACATTATTCCAATCGCTAATAAATTATATGCGAAACAGACAAGACAAGGCAGGTTATGTAGAAACTAATACGCCAGACATGATGGATAAGTCTCTATGGGAAACGTCTGGTCACTGGGACAAATTTAGTGACATGATGTTTAGAACTGAAGCAAAAGACGATAAAATTTATGCTATCAAACCAATGAATTGCCCTGGTGCTGTAGAAATTTTTAAACAAGGATTAAAAAGTTATAGAGACTTACCATTTCTATTATCTGAATTTGGAAAAGTACATCGTTATGAACCGTCTGGTGCTCTTCATGGATTAATGAGGGTGAGAGCATTCACACAAGATGATGCACATATATTTTGTACAGAAGATCAAATTACACAAGAGAGTAAAACGGTATGTGATTTGATACTTAGTATCTATAAGGACTTTGGTTTCGATAATGTTAGAATTAAATTTTCTGACCGTCCTGAAAAACGCGTAGGGGATGATGCTATTTGGGATAAAGCTGAGGCTGCATTAATGCAAGCCATGGAAGCAACAGGTCTTGAGTATACACTCAACCCAGGAGAAGGTGCATTTTACGGTCCAAAATTAGAGTTTGTTTTGCGTGATGCAATTGGCAGAGACTGGCAATGCGGAACATTGCAAGTAGATTTAAATTTACCTGGAAGATTGGGGGCCACTTATATTGGAGAAGATGGTAATAAAAAAATACCAGTCATGTTGCATAGAGCTCTATTTGGTTCCTTAGAGAGATTCACTGGCATTCTAATTGAACATTATGCAGGCCATCTTCCGTTTTGGCTTTCACCATTGCAAGCTGTAGTTGCTACAATTACATCTGATACAGATGAGTATGCTTATGAGGTAAAAAAAGCATTAGTATCAAAAGGAATTAAGGCCGAAATAGATACACGTAATGAAAAAATTGGTTATAAAATACGTGAACACAGTAATAGTAAAGTGCCGGCAATTATTGCTGTAGGAAAAAAAGAAGCTCAAGATAAAACAGTATCTGTTAGAAGAATTGGATCTTCTGAAACAAAGACCTTTAAATTAGAAGATATTGTTACTAGCTTATCTAAAGAAGCAAAATCACCAATAGAATAAAAAATGAATAACATGCAAGGCAAGTTTCCAAGTACAAGACTTAGACGTAATAGAATGAAAGAATTTTCTCGTCGTTTAGTTGCTGAAAATACACTTAGTGTTAATGATTTAATCTTGCCTCTATTTGTATGCGAGGGAAACAAGGTTGATGATCCTATTAATTCGATGCCTGGTGTAAGCAGATACTCTATTGATAAACTTTTAAGTGAAGTAGAAAAAGCTGTTAAATTTAATATTCCTGCTATTGCAATTTTTCCGCAAATTGAAAGTGACCTTAAAAATTCTGAGGGAAGTTTAGCTGTAGATGATAACAATTTGGTGTGCAGATCAATTAAAAGTATCAAAAAAAATTTTCCAAATATTGGTATTGTATGTGATGTTGCGTTAGATCCTTTTACTGATCATGGGCATGATGGTTTAGTTATAAATGATAAAATAGATAATGATAAAACTTTGGAGGTTTTGGAACAACAGGCTCTAGTCCAAGCGAATGCTGGTTGTGATGTAATCGCCCCGTCGGATATGATGGATGGAAGAGTGGGAAGAATAAGAACTGCATTAGATTCAAACAATTTAGCAGATACCCTTATTCTCTCTTATGCTGCAAAATATGCTTCGGGTTTTTATGGACCTTTTAGAGATGCTATAGGTTCTGGTTCTAATTTGGGTAAAGATGGTAAATTAACATATCAAATGGATCCATCAAACAGTGATGAAGCTATTAGAGAAGTTGGATTAGATATAAGTGAAGGTGCAGATATGGTAATGGTTAAACCTGGTATGCCTTATCTTGATATTATTTCTAGAATAAAATCAGAATTTAAAATTCCAACTTTTGCCTACCAAGTATCTGGTGAATATTCGATGATAAAAGAGTCAATTAATAAAGGTTGGCTTAATGAAAAAGTTGTAATGGAATCTCTTTTATCTTTTAAAAGAGCTGGGGCAAATGGTATACTAACTTACTTTGCATTAGAAGCTGCTGAAAAATTAAAAAATGAATAACATTCAATTTGAAAAAAGAAAATCTATAGAACAAGTTGAAGAGTCACGCGAGCTTGCTCCAAAATTTGATTTAAATGGTCTAATACCCGTTGTAACAACAGATTTTTCATCTGGTGAACTACTTATGCAAGGTTATATGAATGAAGAAGCTTTTAAAAAAACTATAAGTTTGGGTGAAGCTGTTTATTTTTCTAGAAGTAGAAATACCCTTTGGCACAAAGGTAAAACAAGTGGGTTAACGCAGAAGATAAAAGAAATAAGAATTGATGATGATCAAGATTGTGTTTGGTTAAGGGTTGATGTCAAAGGTGGTGCTAGCTGTCATGTAGGATATAGATCATGTTTTTATAGAAGTATTCCATTGGATAATTCTAGCTCTAAAGTTGTTCTTAAATTTGAAGAGAAAGAAAAAGTTTTTGATCCTGAAGAAGTATATAAAGGTGCCCCAAATCCTACTAAACTATAATGTCAGACAAATTAAAGTTTATTGAGACTAGTAAACTTCCAACAGATATTGGGGAGTTCACCGTACATGCCTTTACAGATGAAAATGAATCTAAAGATCATTTAGCAATATGTATGGGTGATTTGCTTACCGATGAGCCAGTTTTATCAAGAATTCATTCGCAATGTATTACAGGGGAATCATTTTTTAGTATGAGATGTGATTGTAGATTCCAACTAACTGAATCATTAAAACAAATTGCTCAGATTGGAAGAGGGGTTATTTTTTATCTTCAACAAGAAGGGAGAGGCATTGGTCTTTCAAATAAAATTAAAGCATATAGTTTACAAGACAAGGGACTAGATACTGTTGAGGCTAATCATCAACTAGGTTTCAAAGATGATGAAAGAACTTATGAAAATATTGCTGGAATGGTAAAATATTTAGCAATCAAAGAATTAGATTTGATGACCAATAATCCAAAAAAAATAAAAGCGCTTGAAGATATGGGTATCAAAGTAAATCAAAGAGTTCCTATTTTCTCAGATACCAATAAGTATAATGAAAAATATATCTCAACTAAGAAAAGTAAACTTGGTCATTTAATCTAAGTGGAAGCAGATAATTTAATTAAAAAACTCAATATGATTAGTCATCCTGAAGGAGGACATTATGTTGAAAATTTTAAGAACAACAATGTTAGTCAAATTTATTACCTATTAAAAAGGAGCGAAAAATCACATTGGCATCGATTAACTAAAAATGAAATATTACATTTTTATTCAGGAGATCCTTTAGAAGTTTTCACATCGAATGATGGGGTTAATTATGAAGTTTTTTCTTTAGGTTCAGATCATAATTATATTTACACCGTAACAGCAAACACATGGTTTGCAATGAGATCTTCTGGCGCTTTCAGTTTAATTGGATGCACTGTCGCACCTGCTTTTGATTTTGATGATTTTGAACTTGCGCCTGCGACGTGGCGACCTGAAAAATTCAAAATTGAGTTATAGTTTTCACTTTTCTTTAATTTAAATTCTTTATATATTAGCATTAAATAACGGAGGTTCTAAATGGATGCAGAGAGTAAATGCCCTGTAATGCACGGAGCAATTACAAAAAATATGGGAGAAGGTACATCTAACCGCGAATGGTGGCCTAATCAACTTAACTTAAACATACTTCATCAACATGATCGTAAATCAGATCCAATGGAAGCTGGATTTAACTATCGAGAAGAGTTCAAAAAATTAGATTATGCTGCATTAAAAAAAGACCTCCATAATCTAATGACTGATTCTCAAGATTGGTGGCCAGCTGATTATGGTCATTATGGTGGTTTCTTTATTCGTATGACATGGCATGCTGCTGGAACTTATAGAACTGGTGATGGCCGTGGTGGTGGTGGAACAGGAGCTCAACGTTTTGCCCCATTAAACAGTTGGCCAGATAATGGTAACTTAGATAAGGCAAGAAGGCTTCTTTGGCCGATAAAGAAAAAGTATGGAAACAAAATTAGTTGGGCTGATTTATTTATTTTAACAGGTAACGTTGCAATTGAATCTATGGGAGGTAAAACTTTTGGATTTAGTGGTGGCCGTCCTGACATTTGGGCACCAGAAGAAGATATTTACTGGGGTGTAGAAGAAGAATGGTTACAAAATAAAAGGTATACTGGTGATAGAATTTTAGATAATCCACTTGCAGCAGTGCAAATGGGATTAATTTACGTAAACCCTGAAGGACCAGATGGAAAAGCTGATCCGCTTGCTAGTGCAAAAGATATAAGAGAAACTTTTGCAAGAATGGCAATGAACGACACTGAAACTGTTGCTCTCACTGCAGGTGGACATACTTTTGGTAAAGCACATGGTGCTGGTGATCCAGCTCTAGTAGGAGCAGAACCAGAAGGAGCTCCTCTCGAACAAATGGGTTTAGGTTGGAATAACTTGCACGGTTCAGGTGTTGGTCGTGATACCACAACAAGTGGTATAGAAGGTCCGTGGACACCTAATCCAACTCAGTGGGATAATGGATACTTTGATATGCTTCTAGGTTACGAATGGAAGTTAGTAAAAAGTCCAGCAGGTGCTCAAATCTGGCATGCTATTGATCAAAAAGAGGAACACATGGCACCTCAAGTTGACGATCCATCAGTAAAAGTTCCCACAATGATGACAACAGCAGATATGGCAATGCGTGAAGATCCTGAATACAGAAAAGTATCAGAAAAATTTCACAAAGACCCAGAATATTTTGCTGATCAATTTGCTAGGGCTTGGTTTAAGCTTCTACATCGAGATATGGGTCCGAAAACTAGATATATGGGGCCAGAAGTTCCTGAAGAAGAATTGATTTGGCAAGACCCTGTGCCTCAAGGTCATTCAAACTATGATGTTGAAACAGTAAAAGCAAAAATTTTAAGTAGCGGTTTAACAACTCAAGAAATGGTTGAAACTGCTTGGGCAAGTGCTTCTACATTTAGAGGATCAGATATGAGAGGTGGAGCTAATGGAGCAAGAATTAGACTATCTCCTCAAAAAGATTGGGAGGTTAATAAACCAGAGCAATTAAAAAAAGTTCTTGGTATTCTTGAGCCTATTGCAAAAGAGACAGGGGCTTCAGTCGCTGATGTAATTGTCCTTGCTGGTAATGTGGGTGTGGAACAAGCAACTGAAATGGAAGTACCTTTTACTCCAGGTAGAGGTGATACCACTCAAGATAAAACTGATATTGATTCATTTGCAGTTTTAGAGCCAGAAGCAGATGCTTTTCGTAATTATTTAAAAATGAATTATGATGTTACTGCTGAAGAATTAATGTTGGATAAGGCACAACTATTAGGACTAACTGCTCCTGAAATGACGGTGCTTGTTGGTGGTATGAGATCTATGGGTATTAGTTCAGATCAAAGAGGATTATTTGTTGATACAAAAGGTAAGTTAACAAATGATTTTTTTGATAAGCTTTTAGATATGGGTGTTAGTTGGAAGCCAACTGGAAGTAATTCATATGAAGCTACAGATAAAATTACAGGAGAAAAAGTAAGAACTGCATCTAGAGTAGATCTTGTTTTTGGATCGAATTCTCAACTAAGAGCGATAGCAGAACTTTATGCAAGTGATGATAGTGAAGAAAAAATGAAAAAAGACTTTATCAAAGCTTGGAACAAAGTAATGAATGCTGATCGCTTTGATTTAGAACAATAAAAATAATTTAAATTAATTTAAAAGTGGAACTTTAAGTTCCACTTTTTTTATTTTGACATATTGGTTGCACCAGTTTCTAATGAAATTATTTTGCCATCTTTATATTTGTATACTGCCATCACAGCTTGGGTGTTGCCATCTTTAAAAGTAACAAAAGAGTGATGTATCCCAATCTCGTCATTTTCGTATACAATTCTAGACTTATCATTATTAATGTCGTCACTCATAGCCCAGCCTATAACGTCGGACTTTGATAAAACATTTCCACTAGAATGCATTGTAAATTTGAAATCATCATGGATAATTTCGTTCATTCCTGCTTCATCTTTTTCATTAAAAACCTTCATGTATTTTTCTAGTATTGACATGTTTTCTCCTAGTAAAAATAAAGTATATAGGAATTTTTTTTAAATAAATATTTAATTATCTTTCTTTAATGTAAGGTTGTCCAATAGCATTAGGAGCTATCGCTTTACCAACAAAACCCGCAAGTAAAACAACTGTTAATACATATGGTATTGCCTGAATTAACTGTACTGGTATTTCACCTATCGCAGGTAATTCTACTCCCTGCAATCTAATTTGAAGAGCATCAGTAAATCCAAAAAGTAAACAAGCAACTAGTGCGGTTTTAGGATGCCACTTTCCAAAGATCATTGCTGCTAAAGCTAAGTATCCTCTTCCCGCTGACATTTCTCTAAAGAAATTTGCATTAACTGCTGTTGATAGGTGTGCGCCTGCAAAAGCAATTAAAACACCATTGATTGCTAGGGCTTTATATCTCATGGCAAAAACATTAATACCCGCTGTATCAACAGCACTCGGATTTTCTCCTACCGCTCTTAGTCTTAGTCCAAAACTAGTTTTAAAAACCACCCAAAACACTAATGGTACTGAAAGATAGGCTAGGTAAACAAAAATATAATGTCCACTTAATATATCACTATATATTGTTCCTATGATTGGTACATCTCTTAAACTCTCGGCAAAAGGAAGGTTAACTTCTAAAAAACGCTGATCTTCATTAAGCGTTGGTGTTAGACCTGCTTGTCCAAACCAAGCCGCTGCTAATGCTGTGGTTAAACCAATTATTAAAATATTGATTGCAACGCAGGATACAACTTGATCACCTTTATATGTAACAGATGCAAAACCATGTAACATAGATAAGCTTACACATGCTATAATTGCTAGTAATAAACCTAACCAAGGATTACCTAAAAAATAAGAACCTACTGCTGCAACAAAAGCAGCCATAAGCATTTTTCCCTCTAAACTAAAATCAATAACGCCTGATCGTTCTGCAAATATTCCAGCCATCGCTGCAAAAACCAAAGGTGTTGAAATTCTTAAAGTAGAATTAATCAAAGATGCAATGTCAGATAAAAATTCCATTATGCACTCGCCTTTATGTTTAGTCTATTGACAAAAAAGCTTTCAATTTGTGGTCTAAATAAATTTTCTAAAGCTCCACTGAATAAAATAATCACTCCCTGAACAGCAACAAACATATATCTAGTTATGTTTGGCATATCAAAAGTAACTTCAGACCCTCCTTGGTATAAAATACCAAATAAAAATGCAGCTGGGAAAATTCCTATTGGATGATTTCTTCCCATTAATGCAACTGCAATCCCAGTGAATCCATAACCAGCAGGAAATCCTGCTACTATTTTATGGTGAACCCCTAATATTTCATTAACACCTAGTAAACCCGCCAAGCCTCCAGAAATACACATTGCTATGATTATATTTTTATATGGAGAAATGCCGGCATAAATTGCTGCTTGCGTATTGTGCCCTACAGCCCTCATTTCATAACCCCATCTTGTTTTCCAAACTAAGAACCATACAAAAACTGAAGCTGTAATTGCTAGTAAAAAAGAAATGTTTAATGGAGAGTACCTTATCTTAATTCCAAACAGACCAGCAAAATCTTTAAAACTTGGAAACCATTGTTCTTTTGGTAAAGCAACAGTATGTGGTCCCATTTGTGCCGTGTCTCTTATTACATCGACTAGTAAGAATACCATTAATGATGCTGCTATAAAATTAAACATGATGGTAGTAATTACTACGTGACTACCTCTAGTTGCCTGGAGGTATGCAGGTATAAATGCCCAAGCTGCACCAAAAACAACAGCGCCAGCGATAGATAATAACCACACTATTGGCACAGGTAAAAAACTAAAATTTATCGCAACTAAGAAAACACCAAGTCCACCGATATATGCTTGACCTTCTCCACCTATATTGAAAAGCCTACAATGAAATGCGACAGCAAATGCTAAACCAGTAAATACAAAATTTGTAGTGTAGTAAAGTGTATAGGCAAAACCTTCAATATAACCAAAAGAACCATAAATGATTAATCTTACTGCTTCATAAGGATTTTCTCCTGCGATGAATATAAACAGGCCCGAAACAAGTAATGCTAAAGTTAAGTTTACAAGTGGAACAATAAGATTTGAAACCCACCAAGGTACTTTGGATTTATCTACTGGCGCCATTACACTACACCTGCCATCAACAAACCTAACTCACGGTCAGTTACATTTTTATTATCTTTTTCACCTACAATCTTTCCATCAAACATTACAACAATTCTATCAGACAATGAAAGCACTTCATCTAATTCAACAGATACCAAAAGTATAGCTGCCCCTCTATCTCTCATGTCTATCAATCTTTGATGAATAAATTCAATTGCACCAATGTCTACACCTCTAGTTGGCTGACCAACTAATAATACTTTTGGATTTTCATTTAGTTCTCTACTTAAAATTATCTTTTGTTGGTTACCTCCAGAAAAATTGGATGTAATTAAGTTTGGTGATTGAGGCCTTACATCATACTCTTCCATTATTTTCTTAGAATGAGAAATTATATCTCTATGATTTAAAACTAATGACTTTGAAAAAGGTTGTTGATCGTGGTAACCAAAAATTAAATTTTCATAGGCTTTAAAATCTGTAACTAGACCCATCCTCTGTCTATCCTCAGGAACATGAGCTAGCCCCTTATCTTTTAACTCTCTTGGGTCCAAGAAATTTTGACTATCCGATACTTTTTTTCCTTCTAAATATATTTCTCCAGACTCAACTTTTCTTATACCAGAAAGCGCTTCTAATAATTCTGTTTGTCCGTTTCCAGTAACGCCCGCTAAGCCTAATATTTCTCCTGAACGAATTTCTAAATCAACATTCTTTACTCTTGTTACATCTAGATCATCTTTAACTGTAAGATTATTAACACTAAATAAAACCTCTCCTGCTTTTACTTCTGATTTATCAAGTCTTAACAACACACTTCTCCCAACCATCATCTCAGCCAATTGTTCTTTATTTGTATTTTCTGTTTTGGTGTGACCCACCATTTCACCCTGGCGCATTACAGAAACTTCACTTGTTAAATCCATTATCTCAATTAATTTATGTGTAATTAGAACTATTGTTTTACCTTCTTCCTTTAAAGATCGTAATATTTTGAAAAGTTCATCAACTTCTTGAGGTGTTAAAACACCTGTTGGTTCATCAAGTATAAGAATCTCTGCGCCTCTATAAAGTGACTTTAAAATTTCGACTCTTTGACGGAAGCCTACTGATAAATCAGAAATTGTAGAGTTAAGATCTATATTTAATTTATATGTGTCACATAAATCTTTTAAATCTTTTTTTGCTTTTTCTAAATTTTTTCCAAATACGAGCTCACCTTCAAATCCTAGAATAATATTTTCTAAAACTGTAAAATTTTCTACCAACATAAAATGTTGGTGCACCATACCAATGCCGTTGATAATTGAATCTTTTGGTGATCTAAGATTTATTTCTTTACCATTTACTTTTATTGTTCCTGAGTTAGCTTGATAGAGGCCAAAAACGATACTCATTAACGTTGACTTACCTGCACCGTTTTCTCCAATTATTCCATGGATTGTCCCTTTGTTAATTGTAAGATTAATATTCTTGTTGGCATGAACGTGGCCAAAAGATTTATTTATATTAGTTAGTTCTAGGATAGGTGAGACCATAAAATTTTAAATCTTAGGTCTCACCAGATTGTTTTATAGTAGTTTTACTCTTGCGACCAGTCAGCTACTTCCATAGAGCCACTTACAATATCTGCTGCTGCTGCTTGAACAGCTGCCTCCATTGCAGAAGTTACCATGCCGTCTTCAGTAGCATAACCAACCATACCTTCTGCTAAACCAAGAATGTGAATTCCTGACTCGAAAGTACCAGCATCTGTCTTTTGAGCTTGTTCAAAAATTGTTAAGTCCAAACGCTTTAACATAGAAGTAAGCATGTTACCTGGGTGCATCCAGTTTTGATTTGTATCAACGCCGATACCCATTATACCTGCATCAGCTGCTGCTTGAAGAACACCAATACCTGTTCCACCTGCTGCTTGATAAACAACATCTGCACCACCATCAATTTGTGCTTTTGTTAATTCAGCACCTTTAGTTGGATTGTTCCATGCTTCTGGTGTTGTTCCAGTCATATTAGCTAAAACTGTGATATTAGGATTAACATATTGAGCACCTTGCTCATAGCCTCCTTGGAACTTTCTAATTAAAGGAATATCCATTCCTCCAACAAATCCAATTGTTCCACTTTCAGACGCCATAGCCGCAATCATACCAACTAGGAATGAACCTTCGTGTTCCTTATAACAAGCTTGATAAATGTTGCTAGCTGGATCATCCACCCAACAAACATCAACTGCAACAAAGTTTGTATCCGGATAATCTGGAGCAACTGCTGCAACTGCATCTGCTTGCGCAAATCCCATTGCTACGATTAGTGATGCACCTCTATCTGCTATCTTACGCATACCTTGTTCAATTTGAGTGTTATTTGAAGCTTCAAATTCAACCATGTCCCAACCAAGTTCATTTTGAACTCTTAATGCGCTTTCGTAAGCTAGTTCGTTAAATGATTTATCGAACTTTCCTCCAGAGTCATATACAACTCCAATTTTGTTTGCAAACGCACTTGAAGAGAAGACAAGAGCGAAAGAAACTGTAAAAATACTTAAAATTTTCTTCATACCAAAAATCCCCCTTAAATATGAATTATAGATATCTCATTGATAACATTTTCTTGATAAAAAAATGCATTAAAAAAATGAGATTATGGATAAATAATAGGATTTTTTATGGATAACTTCAAGTACCCATGTACCTATCGCCTGCGTCACCTAAGCCCGGCACAATGAACTTATTTTTATTCAACTTCGCGTCGATATTACATGTAAATATATGAATGCCTTTTTGCTTTTTTTGGATATTTTTTATACCTTCAGGAGCAGCTAGCAAAGACACCAAAAATATATCTTTAATATTAACGCCTTTGTTTTTAATAAGGTTGATAGCTGCAATTGATGAATTACCTGTTGCTAACATTGGGTCTAGGATTAACACTTTTTTATTTTTTACTCTTGGAAGCTTAAAGAGGTATTCTACAGGTTCATAAGTTTGTTCGTCACGGTACAAACCTATATGACCTTTTTCAGCTTCTGGTAAAAATTTTGCAAACCCCTCAAGTAACCCTAAACCGGCACGTAAAATTGGAACCAAAATTATGGGTTGACCCAAGGCTGTACCACTCATTTTTTTTAGAGGTGTTTCAATTGTTTGTTTTTTAAATGGAACGTATTGAAGAACATCAGAAGCAATAAGGTAGCTTATTTCATTCATAGTTTGTCTAAAAACAGTATTTGATGTTTTTTTATTTCGTAAAATTGTTAATTTGTATTGAACGAATGGTGATTTAATTACTGTAATCATATGCGATTACATATATAGAAATCCCACTAAGAGCAATGCGGTTATCAATTTATTTTTTAACATTAGTGTTTTTATCTAGTTGTACGACTATTGAAGTTGGAAGAGAGGTCGTTAAAGTTGGGGCAGTAGTAAAAGATAAAGTAGAAGAAACTATTATTAAAAAAGAACCAGAAATTATTGAAGATAAAACTATTGTTGAAGAACAACAAATTATCACTGAAGAAAAAGAAGAGGAAAAAACTATAGTTAAGGAGCAGCAAAAAATCGCAGAAATAAATTTCATGGGAAAACAACTTGCTGAGATTAAACAAAAACTAGGACAGCCTAATTTAGCACGATCTGATGGCTCGGTGCATATGATGCGATATGATAGTAGTTCATGTAGGTTGTTTATCTTCTTTAATATAAACTCAAATATTAAGAGAGTAGAATATTTTGAATTTCGAGACTCTTTAGGAGAGCTGATAAATACAAAAAACTCGATAGAAGAATGTTATAAAGAGTACGACTTTACTAGCTAATTTCAACAAGCAAATCTTTGGTTTCCACATTATCGCCAGATGCAACATTAATTGATTTGATTGTTCCACTTTTATCAGCGTTTATTGTAGTTTCCATTTTCATAGCCTCAATCACTAGTAACTTATCACCTTTAATCACCTTACTACCTGATTGAACAAATATTTTAGCAACTTGACCTGGCAAAGGAGATCCGACATGATCCAAATTATTATCATCTGCTTTAGCTCTTTGTGTTATATTTTTTGAAAATTCTTTATTTTCTATATCTATAGTTCTTGGTTGTCCGTTAATTTCAAAAAACACGGAGCACTTTCCATTACTATTAACTTCACTTTTCGCTAAATATCTTAAGATAAGGTTTTTTCCTTTATCAATTTCTATCGTGTATTCTTTATCTTGTTGAGGACCATAAAAAAATAATTCTGTTGAAAGAATTGATGTATCACTAAACTCCTTAAAGTGATCAACATAATCTTTAAAAACTTTTGGATACATTAAGTAAGACGCTAGATGTGTTTGATTAATTTTTATCCCTATTTCATCTTCTAAATTTTTGGCTTCTTTATCTAAATCAACTGATTCTAAAATTTCCCCAGGTCTTTTTGTTAAAGGTTTAGTTTCACCAAGAATTTTCTTTTGTAGTTCTTTTGGAAAACCTCCTTGAGGTATACCAATCTCCCCTTTAAAAAATTCGATGACTGAGGCAGGAAAAGAGATTTCTTTTTTTGGGTTTAACACATCTTCTTTGGATAAATCATTAGCGATCATATAGAGCGCCATATCACCTACAATTTTAGAAGAAGGTGTAACTTTAACAATATCACCAAAAAGTTGGTTTACTTCTGCATATTTATTAGCAACCATTCCCCACTTATCAGTTGTAATTCCCAATGATCTCGCTTGTTCTTTTAAATTTGTAAACTGACCACCAGGCATTTGGTGAAGATATACATCAGAACTACCACCTTTGAAATCGGTTTCAAAAGAATGATAATTTTGACGAACTTGTTCCCAATATAAAGATAGTGTTCTTATAGCCTCTTCATCAAGTTTTGGGTCTTGATGATTTTGTTTCATTATAGATACGATTGATCCAAGTGCAGGTTGTGATGTTAATCCACTCATCGAGTCAATTGCAAGATCCACGATATCTACCTTTTCTTCTATAGCAGCTAGGACTGAAGCTGATGAAGTACCAGATGTATCGTGAGTATGGAAATGGATTGGAAGATCGGTTGTTTGTTTAATTTCATTAACTAATTTTTTTATAGCATTAGGTTTTGCTAATCCTGCCATATCTTTAATAGCGATAATATGTGCTCCTGCTTTTTCTAAATCTTTAACAAGATCAATATAATATTTTAATGTATATTTTTTCTCATTTGGATCAGTTACATCATTTGTATAACAGATAGTTCCTTCACAAATTTTATTTTGATTGCGTACTTCATCAATTGCAACACGCATATTATCAATTAGATTTAATGAATCAAAAACTCGGAATACATCAATTCCAGCTTCTGCTGATTGTTGAATGAAATGTTTAACAACGTTATCGGGATAATTTTTGTATCCAACGGCATTAGATCCCCTAAAGAGCATTTGTTTAAGAAGGTTAGGGGCCCTTTTATTTAATCTCGCTAATCTATCCCAAGGATCCTCTTTTAAAAAACGCATCGATGTGTCGAAAGTTGCACCGCCCCAACATTCTAATGAGAACAAGTTGCTTAGATTTTCACTATAATATTCAGCAATGTTAATAAGATCATCTGTCCTCATTCTTGTAGCGAGAAGCGATTGGTGTGCATCACGCATCGTTGTGTCAGTAATTAAGGTGTAGGGTGTTTCTTTTATTTTTTTTGCAAATTTTTCTGGACCTAAAGTTTGTAAATCCTTTACATAATTATTTTTTTCACTTTTAATGTTTGAAATAGGAATTTGAACTTCTACAGTCGAATTATTACTGACTCTTCCAGATACATCATTGTGTCCATTTACGATTATATTTCCAAGATAAGATACAATTTTTGATGCTCGATCTTTTTGCGGATTATAAGCATAGAGTTCTTTTTTAGTATCAACAAAATTGGTATTGTAATTTCCTACAAGGAAATCTTTATTGTTTATAAGAGACTCAAGGAATACTAAATTTGTTTTAACTCCTCTAATTCTAAATTCTCGTAAAGCCCTATCCATTCTTTTAATACAGTCGTCTTGATGCTTTGCCCAAGTTGTTACTTTTACAAGTAAAGAATCATAATACGGTGTAATGATCGAGCCAGAAGAAGCATTTGCTGCATCTAACCTCACTCCAAAACCAGCTGCCGAGCGGTAAGTCATTATCTTTCCATAATCGGGCATAAAATTATTAAGTGGATCTTCGGTAGTAACTCTACATTGAATAGCAAATCCGTTTAGATGAATGTCTTCTTGTTTAGGAAGTGCTGGATGACCACCAATTTTTTCACCTTCTGCAATTTTAATTTGGGCTTTAACAATATCAATACCAGTTACTTCTTCAGTTACTGTGTGTTCAACTTGAATTCTTGGGTTAACTTCAATAAAATAAAATTCACCAGACTTTTTATCAAACAAAAATTCAACAGTTCCTGCACCAAAGTATTTAACTTGTTTTGCAATGTTTATAGCAGCGTAACAAATTTCTTCTCGAGTATTATTTTCAAGAAAATGTGCAGGTGCTCTTTCAATAATCTTTTGATGCCTTCTTTGAAGGGAACAATCTCTTTCAAAAAGATGTATAATATTTCCGTGTCTGTCACCTAAAATTTGAACTTCAATGTGTGCAGCATCTTCTAAAAATTTTTCTATAAATACTTCATCTTTTCCAAAAGCTTTAAGTGACTCACTTTGAGCAGTTGTAATTTGATCTATTAATTCGCTACTTGATCTAACAACACGCATTCCTCGACCGCCACCACCCCAACTAGCTTTAACAATTACTGGGTAACCAATTTTCTCAACTTCTTTTTCAACGCTTTTTAAATTTTTTTTTGTTACAAGAACAGACGGAACGGTGCTCACTTTTGCTTCTTCAGCAACTTTTTTAGCTTCGGTTTTATTTCCAAATCTTTTTAGTATTTCTTTACTGGGTCCAATAAATGTTATGTCATTTTTTTCACACTGCTCTGCTAGTTCAGGGCTCTCCGATAAAAAACCATAACCAGGATGAATTGCATCTACCTTTGCATCTTTGGCAATTTTAATTATGGAGTCTATGTCCAAATATGCTTGTATTGGACCTTTGCCTTCACCAACTAAATAACTTTCATCCGTTTTAAATCGATGAATAGCAAAACGATCTTCTTTCGAATAAATAGCAGCTGTTTTAATGCCAGACTCTTCGGCAGCTCTAAAAATTCGAATAGCAATTTCACTTCTGTTTGCTGCTAAAATTTTACTAATTTTTTTCATCAAGCCACCATTAAATAAGGATTATTACTTAATATTTTTTCGGGGATGCATCTATATGTTCCTTACTAAATTAGCAAGAGATCAAAGGAATTTAGCCTTTTTTTAGGATTTGGAAGCAATTATAAATTGATAATAAACTGCAAATTATCGATTTAACATATGTGTACATATGTCCCTTTATCAGAAAGGTTATTTTATATTAATGTTAAATTATGAATTCATTAAATGAAAATATAAGACCTTATCAAAGCTGTTCTAAATCTGTCTTCTTAATTTTAGGAATTATATTTATTGGTTGGATTTCATTGTTCTCTATTTTTCTAATTATACAAGGTGCTTGGCCCGTATCTATATTTCTTGGACTTGAATATTTGCTAATATTTTATTTAATACGTTTATATTTCAAAGAAAAAAATATTAAGGATGAAATTAATATTAATCAAAAAGAAATTTCTATAAAAAAATATAAAGGTGATAAACTTTTACATTCATCTAAATTCAGGACTTATTGGTCTAAAGTTTTTTTTACAAAATTTAAAAATAAATCCAAATTATCAATTAGAGAATCTAATAAAGAAACAGAAGTTGCAACTTTCCTTCATGCCGAATTAAAAGAAAGTCTGTATTATAGAATAAAAAAACAAATAAATCTAAGCCTGTAAAATACTATAAGTATCCTAAATTTATCATCTCTATTTTAAAACTATCTTCAATTTTTTTTATCTGATCTTTATTTAATTCTTTTTTCCAATTACCAGACTTACCAATTCTAAAAAAATTTTCTGAACTATTATTTTCAAAAAATTTGTTTTTTAATTCAAAATTTTTTAAGTTTGTAAATGTCGATAAGTAATTACTATTTTTAATTTTTTCATAATTTACTTTAAGCTTCATTATATTTGATAAAAACTTTATTAGATTGGTGAAAATTTTTTCACTGTTACTCAAAAGATCTTCATATTTTATAATGATTCTTGGAATTACTGAAATTCCATCCTTCCAAGAATTATAATGAAACGCCCAAGATCCAGTTATCTCTATATTAGAAGCATCTTTCGCGTCTCTAACAAATGGAACATTTGCTTTACTACCAATCATATGTTCGATAGTTTTATCATAATCTAAATGTCTATATTTTGAATAAGAAACAACAACATCCCTTGGATCTCTAATTATATAAATAATAGCTAATGTTAGATCGGAATTTGTAAATTCATTATTTTCAATATTTATTAAAGCATTATGTGTTTTAAGAAAAACTACATTTCCTTGTTTGATCTCTAGTTTTTTCTGACTTTCTATCCAGTATTTTGAAACATTATAGGGATTTTTTATAAAATCTTGATTGTGGAAATTAGATTTAATTAATTCTTTATCTAAATGAAACTTTTTTATATTTTTTATAATTTCAGGTTGAAAATTATCATTGTTATTAAAATAATAATTTCCAAGAAAATATCTAAGCCATGTATTGCCACTTTTTGGATATGATGCAATCCAGATTATTTTATTCATAAATATGATAAAGGTTGGTCAATTAAGACAACAAATCGTGCATTGAAAACATACCTGATTTTTTGCTGGAGATAAATAGGGCTGCCTCAATAGCTCCACTTACAAAAATAGATCTGTTATTAGCCTTGTGCACCAAATCTATTCTATCATTAGCTCCTATAAAACTTACTGTATGTTCGCCTGCAATCTCACCGCCTCTTGTAACAGAAAAACCGATCTCACCTTTTTTTCTAGATGTTAGTTTTTTTGTACGATCTAAAACTTTTGATTTGTTTAATTTTGTTTTTCTTCCCTCAGCAGCATATTCGCCTAAAGATAATGCTGTTCCAGATGGAGCATCTTTTTTATGTTTATGATGAGATTCAGCAATTTCAATATCATAATCAGTATCTTTTAAAGCTGATGCTGTTTGTTTTACCAAGTTAAATAATAAGTTAACCCCCAAACTCATGTTAGAAGACATTAGTATAGGTATTTTTTTAGAATAATTTTTTACTTTCTTTTTTTGACCATCCGTCATTCCAGTTGTGCCAATAACAACTGCTGTTTTATTTGCAGAGGCGATTTTAAGATTATCTAAAGTAGACTCAGGTGTTGTAAAATCAATTATGACATTCGAATCTTTGATTAGCTGTGCTGCATTAGCCGTAACTAATTTTGCAGAGTGTATACTTGAAACTTTGTTTAAAGGTTTGTTTATATCTTTATGTTTTTTGTGTTCAAAGCCACCGACAAATTCTAAATTTTTATTTTGTAAAATTTGTTTCGATATTTCCTGGCCCATTCGGCCAAGACAACCTGCAACTGCTATTTTAATTTTTGCCATAAAAACTTCTTATACTTTGGTGATTGTAAGTTGAAAAGAAATTAAGTTAAATCTTCCCAGACTTCTTTTAATTTTGAGAAAAAACCTTGTGATTTTGGACTATGTTTTTTAGAGGTCCCTCCTTCATTTTCGAACTCTCTCAAAATATCTTTTTGTTTGCTGTTTAGATTGACTGGTATTTCAACGTTTGCTTGCACATACATATCTCCCCGTCTGCTTTGTCGAAGTATGCTCATTCCTTTACCGCGAAGTCTAAATTGTGTCTCAGATTGAGTTCCCGCTGGAATATTAAGTCTGGCTTTTTTTCCTTCTATAGTTGGTACTTCTATTTCACCTCCTAAAATAGCAGTAGTGATTGAAATTGGTATTTCACAAAATAGATTTTCTTCTTCTCTTTCAAAGAGTTTATCCTTTTGGACCTCAACAAAAATATAAAGATCTCCATTTCCTGCGCCTCTTTCACCAGGCTCACCTTCACCAGCTATTCGAATTCTTGTACCTGTATCAACACCAGCAGGGACAGTAACTGAAATTGTTTTCTGTTTTTTTATATTTCCAGTTCCAGAACATTTAAGACATGGATTTTTAATGCTTGAACCTTCTCCTCCACATGTAGGGCATGGTCTTTCAATAGAAAAGAAGCCTTGTTGTGATCGAACTTTACCTGCACCACCACAAGTAGAACAGGTACTTGGTCCAGATTTATCTGCACTTCCAGTTGCTGAACAAGAATCACAACCAACATATGTGGGTATTCTTATTTGTGGTTTTTTTCCAGTGAAAGCTTCGAATAGTGAGACTGACATATTATAACGAAGATCACTTCCTCTTTGAGGTCCTCGTCTTCTTGATGATTGTCCTCCAAACCCTCCACCAAAGAACTCTTCAAAAATATCAGAAAAGCCACCTGCAAAATCTCCAAAGCCTTGAGCTCCACCCATGCCACCTTGTTTGAAGGCATCATGTCCATATTGATCATAAGCCGATCTTTTTTCTGAGTCTTTTAATATTTCGTAAGCAGCAGCTGCTTCTTTGAATTTTCTTTCAGCAGTTTTATCATCTTTGTTACGATCAGGATGATATTTCATGGCTTGTTTTCTATAAGCTTTTTTTATTTCATCATCACTGGCATTTCGTTGAACACCTAATATCTCATAGAAATCTTTATCAGCCACATCTCCTCCTTATGAAAATTATGGAGCGTTAATCTTTTTTTTCTTCGTCTACTTCTTCAAATTCTGCATCTACAACCTTTTCATCTTTTGTATTATCAGCTGATGGTTCAGCACCAGATGGATCAGGTTGAGGTCCGGCACCTTGAGGGTTTTGTTTATAAATTGCTTCACCCATTTTTAAAGATGACTGAACAAGTGCTTCAGTTTTAGATTTTATAGCTTCTAAATCCTCGCCGTCTTTTACTTTTTTGAGCTCTTCAATATCCTCTGTGATTTTATTTTTATCAGCTTCAGGAATTTTATCTCCGTGCTCTTTTAAGTTCTTTTCAGTTTCATTAATTAAACCATCAGCATGGTTTCTAGTATCAACAGCTTCTCTTTTCTTTTTGTCTGCTTCGGCATTTTCTTCTGCCTCTTTTACCATTTTTTCAATCTCTTCATCTGATAATCCGCCAGAAGCCTGGATCTTGATTTGTTGTTCTTTACCAGTTGATTTGTCTTTAGCCGAAACGTTTACAATACCATTTGCATCGATATCAAAAGTTACTTCAATTTGAGGCATTCCTCTTGCCGCAGGTGGAATACCTACTAAGTCAAACTGACCTAGTAATTTATTATCAGCAGCCATTTCTCTTTCACCTTGAAATACTCTAATTGTTACTGCGCTCTGATTATCTTCAGCTGTAGAAAATATCTGGCTTTTCTTCGTTGGGATAGTTGTGTTTTTATCAATTAGTTTTGTGAATACACCGCCAAGTGTTTCAATACCAAGTGATAAAGGTGTAACATCAAGTAATAATACATCTTTGACATCACCTTGTAATACTCCTGCTTGAATAGCAGCACCAGATGCTACAACTTCATCTGGGTTAACACCTTTGTTAGGCTCTTTACCAAAGAAGTTTTTTACAATCTCTGTTACTTTAGGCATTCTTGTCATACCCCCAACTAAAATAACATCATCAATTTCTGCGGCCTGTAATCCAGCATCTTTAAGTGCCATTTCGCAAGGTTTTAAACTTTGATTTAAAAGTTCACCTACGATAGCTTCAAGTTTTGCTCTCGATAATTTAATCGTTAAATGTTTAGGACCAGATTGATCAGCAGTAATGAATGGCAAGTTAACTTCTGTTTCAGTTGAGCTTGATAATTCAATTTTTGCTTTCTCAGCAGCCTCTTTCAAACGTTGAAGGGCAAGTTTATCTGAACGCAAATCAATACCATTATCTTTTTTGAATTCGTCAGCGAGATAATCAATGATTTTAAGATCAAAATCTTCTCCACCAAGATGTGTATCACCATTGGTTGATTTAACTTCAAAAACACCATCGCCTATTTCTAAAATAGAAATATCAAATGTACCCCCACCAAGATCATAAACAGCTACAGTACCAGTTTTCTTTTTATCTAAACCATATGCTAATGCTGCAGCAGTAGGCTCGTTAATAATTCTTAAAACTTCTAGTCCAGCTATTTTTCCAGCATCTTTTGTTGCTTGTCTTTGAGCGTCATTAAAATATGCAGGGACTGTTATAACTGCTTGTGTAACGGTGTCTCCTAAATAAGACTCTGCTGTCT
This sequence comes from uncultured Alphaproteobacteria bacterium, assembly GCA_902577905.1. GTDB lineage: Bacteria > Pseudomonadota > Alphaproteobacteria > HIMB59 > CACPNW01. The sequence goes on along the minus strand of CACHAQ010000003.1, from coordinate 78,869 downwards.
CTTTCATTTTTTGTAAGATAAACGCACTAATTTGACTTGGACTATATTTGTCTCCACGTGCTTCTACCCAAGCATCACCATTATCACCTTTTACGATTTTATAAGGTACTAGTCCGCTGTCAGACTTAACAGCTTCATCCTCAAATGTTCTTCCGATTAATCTTTTTATGGCAAATAAAGTATTCTCAGAATTGGTTACTGCTTGTCTTTTAGCTGATTGTCCAACAAGTTTTTCTTTTGTGTCACTAAATGCTACCATTGACGGCGTTGTTCTTCCACCCTCAGAGTTTTCAATTACTTTCGCTTCCTTACCGTCCATTACTGCAACGCAGGAATTTGTAGTACCTAAATCAATACCAATTACTTTTGCCATTTTTTTTATCCTCTTTACTTAATTATTTACCAATCAACATTGGTTACATTAGATATGGGAAAAAAGTTTAAAAATACAAGGATGTTCCCGATTTATATTAAAAAAAACAAGTAATTTAAGGCTTTTTATGACTTTTCTTTACTCTCATTTTCAGGATTGTCTTCTTCTTTTTTCTCTCTAGGTTCTTCTGTTTTAGCGACTGGTTTTTTAGAAACTCCGACCATTGCTGCTCTGAGCAATCGGTCATGCATTATATAGCCAGATTGGACTTCTTGTACTACTGTTCCTTCATCAACATCATTATTTTCAACTTCCATCATTGCTTGATGAAAATTATGATCAAATTTTTGATTTAAAGTTTCAATTTTTTTGACTCCGTGTTTTTCAAGAGTACTTTTGTATTCTTTAAGTACCATTTTTAAACCATCGATAAGATTTTTTATACTTTCTGGATGATTTTCATCTTCTGGTAAAGCATCTAGCGCTCTTTCTAAGTTATCTCCTGGCGATAGAATATCTCTTGCTAAATTAATACTACCAAACTTTATAGTTTCTACTTTTTCTCGTTCAAATCTTTTTCTAAGATTTTCCATTTCAGCGAGTAATCGAATTTTTTCTTCTTTAAGTGTTTCAATTTCCTTTTTTAAACTATCTTCTTCTGTATTTTCGTCTTCTTTTATCTCTTCTGTATCTGTGTTTTCTTGAGTGTCATTATTATCTTCTTCGTTTTCAATATTCTCATAATCAGGTTCTTTAATTTCTTCTTGTTGGTTATCTTCTTCTTTTTTTTCAACCATTAATCAATCACCTTTCCAATAATTTTTGATGTATAATCGACAAGAGGAACTATTTTGGAATAGTTTAGTCTTGTTGGCCCAACTACACCTATAGCTCCTATAATTTCTTGCTCATTGTTTTTATATGGGGCCATTACCATAGAAAGACCAGAGTGTTTAAATAAAAAATTTTTAGATCCAATAAAAATTTGAACCCCTTTTGCTTTTCCTGCAGTTTCTAATATATCTACAAAACTTGATTTTTTCTCAATTTCATCAAAAAGATTTCGAATTTGATCTAGATCTTTAGAAACAATTTCATCTTTTAATAAATTTGATTGGCCATGTAAAAAAATATAAGGATTTTTGCTATTAGGCTGAGTTTCAATAATACCTTGTTGAATTAATTTTGAAGAAATTGACTCTAACTCATTTTGTGAATTTTTTATTTCAGATTGAATTAGTTTTTTGATTTGAGAGATATTTTTGTTATTAAACTTTGATGTAAGATAGTTTGAGGCCTGTATTAATAATGAACTATTATATTTTCCATTATCTTCAATGATACGATTTTCTACTTCCCCGTTCTCATAGGCAAGAATAAGCATTAATTGACTACTATTTAATCTTATAAATTCTACATGCTTTAAGTTTTTTTGAAATTTTGGGGCAATAACTATTCCCGCATAACTTGATAATCCTGAAATAGCCTTAGAAGCAACATCGAGAACTTCCTCATAAGATTTGCCTTTAGTTAAACACTGCTGTTTAATATTTTCTTTATCTACTTTAGATATTCTGCCAAATTCTAACAGTCCATCAACAAAAAATCTCATCCCTTTTTCAGTAGGCATTCTTCCTGCTGATCTGTGTGGAGCGTATAGAAGTCCCTCTTTTTGCAAATTTGACAGAATAGATCTAATTGATGCTGAAGAAAGATTTAAGCCTCCCATCTTCATAATTGTTTCTGATCCAGCTGGAGACCCAGTTTTAAGATATGACTCAACTAATTTTTTAAAAATTAATTTCGATCTATCATTAATTTGTGCATATACATTTTCAGACATAAGAATTTTATTTAAAAAAAATAATTATCTACTATTATTAAATTTATATGAGAAAAGATAGATCCTTCAATCAAATGCGTGAAATTTCATTTGAGAAAAACGTGAATATTCATGCTGATGGTTCATGCTTAGTAAAATTTGGAAATACACATGTACTATGTCTTGCAACAATTGATGAAAAAGTTCCTCACTGGTTAAAAAATACTGGAAAGGGTTGGGTTACAGCAGAATACGGCATGCTGCCAAGGTCTACAAACACAAGAATGGATAGAGAGGCAGCAAAAGGAAAACAGTCAGGCAGAACACAAGAAATACAAAGGTTGATTGGGCGTAGCTTAAGGTCAATTGTAGATCTTTCAAATCTTGGAGAGCGTCAAATAAAAATAGACTGTGATGTAATTCAAGCAGATGGTGGAACACGAACTGCTTCTATCAGCGGTGGTTTTATTTCTTTATATCTGGCAATAGAAAAGTTGAAAAATAATTATAATCTCCAAAAACCAATTATCAAAAATTTTATAGGTGCAGTATCAACTGGTATAGTGGAAAATAAAGCATTATTGGATCTAGATTATAGGGAAGACTCCGAAGCTCAAGTGGATGCAAATTTTGTAATTTGTGATTCAGGTGAAATATCTGAAATTCAAGTTACTGGTGAAGAATTTTTTTTTAATGATGCTCAGTTTACAGAAATGTTTTCACTAGCAAAAATTGGTGTTAAGGAAATAATTTCTAAACAAAAAGAGGCTTTGAAATAAATTGAGGCAATTATTATTTTTCTCAAATAATAAAAATAAAATAATTGAAATTAAAAAAATATTTAAGAAATTTAATCTAGAGCTTCTTTCATTAAATGATCTAAATATAAATAATGAGCCAGAGGAAACTGGTAAAACTTTTGAAGAAAATGCAAAAATTAAATCAGACTATGGATTTAATAAAACTGGAATTCCTTGTTTTGCGGATGACTCAGGAATATGCATTGAAAGCTTAAATTGGAAACCAGGCGTTCTTTCAAAAAGATTTTTAAACAATTTCAAAAGCAACGAGGCTTGTTTTGAAAGTATTATTAAAAGTGCTAAAAAAAATAGTAAACAATATGCTTACTTTAAAACCTCAATAAGCCTAACAGTTAAAGATAATCAAAACCTTATATTTAATGGCAAAATTGAAGGAAAAATTTCTGAAAAAGCTAAAGGTAGATTTGGTTTTGGTTATGATCCAGTTTTCATTCCTAAAAATTATAACAAGACATTAGCTGAATTAAGCACTAAAGAAAAAAATGAAATTAGCCATAGGTCCATAGCGGTAACAAAATTGATTAACTTTTTAATTAATTAATTACAGAAGAATTTCCGTTATTTATTTTTAATATGTTAAGATCTCTTTCAATCATATTATCTTTAAAATAAAAGTTTCCATCAATGCCATCAAATCTTTTGTTTGGATTGTTTAATAATTTGATTACATCACCAAGTTTATATTTCTTTGTGTAGATAAAATTAATTAAACCTATCAAGTCATAAGGTAATGTTGAGATTCTTAAAAACTCATCTTCATATATTTCCATATAATTATTAATTATATTTATTCTTCTTGTTTCAGGAATTCCTGGGAATATTGCTCCTTGTAAAGAAGGTTCATAGAAAAAGGTTTTGTCATCTATTACTCCAGTTCCCATAAACTGTACAATATTAGGGTCTATATCGTAGTATTGTAGAAGAGGTGCAACCTGTAATAAATTCAAACCATAATCTGCGATTAAAATATGTGTGAAATCATAATCACTTGTTGTTTTAAATCTTTCTAGTTTTTTTAGTCTTTTTTTTGATTTTTCATCTTTTTTGGAGAAAAGAATTTGTTTTTGTCTATTTAATTCATATTTTCTCAATTCATATTTTCCTAATTCTTTTATTGATTCTCTTACATTCGATAGGTCTTTTTTATATGAAGATCTATTCACTAATATAGCTGGACTCTCAAAAATTATATCATCTATAAAGCTATTTATTAAATATCCATATTCATTCTCGGGATATAGAAGGGCTACTCTTGCATCATCATTCAAATACAGAAAAAGTTGTGAAAGTTCATTTTTAGGAAAAAAATTTAATAAGTAAATACAATCTGTTGCAAGTGAAGATTTAGAAGAGTAGGAAAAGAAAATTACTTCATCAGCACAATAATTATTTAAAATATTTGAATACTTAGATTGTATTGGGCCTAGAAAAATCTTCCCAGGTAATAGATTTTTTTCTATAATTTTTCGTAAATCATTTTCATCTTCAAAAAACTCTATTTGAATAACTACATCGCTTATACCAAGGTTATAAATTCCTAATTCATAGGTATTCAAAAATTGTTTCGTTGTTTTTTTATCATCATCTTTTGCAAATAAAGCAATAATCGTTTTATCTAAGACAACATCGTCTAAACTCTTATTTTGGATATCTTGTTTGTTTTCTTTTTTTTCAATTACTTTTTTTTCACTTTTAGGATCAATTGATTTTTCAGATATAGTTGTTTGTTGAGTATTTTTTGTATCTTGTTTAGATAAATTTACTGGAGTACATGAAATTATAAATATAAATACATAAATAATGAATAATATTATTAATGGTCTCTCAATAGTCGCAACACCTATTGGCAATTTAGATGACATAACCTACAGAGCTGTAAAAACAATTGGAGAATGTGATATAATTATTTGTGAAAATCCTAAACATTCTCTTAAATTACTAAATAAATTAGGCATTAAAAAGAAATTAATAGCTTTACACGATTATAATGAGCATAAAGTTATAGATCAGATTAAAGTTTTATTAAAAAATAAAAATTGCGTTCTAATTTCTGATGCAGGATCACCACTTATTTCAGATCCTGGATATAATTTAGTACAATATTGTATTGCAAATAATATAAAAGTTACATCTTTGCCTGGTCCCTCATCAATTGTATCTAGTTTACAGTTATCCGGATTACCAATATCAGAATTTGCTTTTTTTGGTTTTGTGCCAAAATCTAAAAAAAAGATAGAGGATCTTATTAAGAATGTTTTTCAAGAAAGGAGGACTTCTGTATTTTTTGTCTCAAGTCATAAATTGATTGTTTTTCTAGAGTGCCTAGAAAGTATTATGCCTAAAAGAACAATATCAATATGTAAAGAACTTACAAAGGTAAATGAATTTGTTTTTAGAGGTACCCCAAGCAATGTGAAAAATATAATACTAGAAGATAAACAAAATATTAAAGGAGAGTTCGTTGCGGTTATTGATAGACAAACATCAAAAAATCAAGATTTTGACAACATTGATATGTATAACAAAGAATTAAGAAAGATGGCTACAAAATTTTCTTTGACCGACATCGCCGAAATAGTACATAAATTTACAAATATTAATAAAAACAAAATTTACAAATGGTTGTTAAAGTTAAAAAAATAACAAAAAAATTATTTTTTCCTTTACTATTAATTATTGCGTTATTTAACTATGGCTGTTCTCCAGCAGGAGTGCTTGCAACAGGGGGGAGTGGTGCATTGGTAGTTGCAGAAGGTGAAAGATCAATGGGGACTGTTATTGATGATGCTACAATCAAAGTTAATATAGCAGCAAAATTCTTAAACGCAGATAATAGCCTTTTTGTGAATATTAATACAAGTGTCTTAGAGGGTAGAATTTTATTAACTGGACTTGTTGATAATCAAGAAATAAGAATTGATGCTGTAAGACTAGTTTGGGAAGTTGAGGGTGTGCAGGAAATTATTAATGAAATAGAGATTGGTAATAGAACTAGTTTAAAAGATTATGCGAGTGATTTATGGATTAACACTCAAGCTAGAGCTGTAGCAGCAAAAACAGTGGGGATTAAAGCAATTACATTTAATTTTGAGACAATTCAGGGAAAAATTTATGTTGCTGGTATTACATCGCGTTCTGATCTTTTAGACGAAATGATACTTGCGCTTAAAAACATAAAAGGCGTAAATGAAATTGTTAATTACGTAATAATTAGAGAAAAAGTATAACTCACCTTAGTCTTCCAATTTTTTCTCCTGCCAAAATATGAATATGAAAATGTGGCACTTCTTGTCCGCCATCCTCTCCTGAGTTTGTTATCAATCTATAACCAGTGTTTTCAACATTAATATTTTTTATTACAAGCTGGATGCTATTAAAAAAAGATATTATATTTTTATTTTCAGCTTTTTGTAAAAAATCAGAAAAAGTTATACAAGGAAATTTTGGTATACCTAATACATGTATTTTAGCTTGGGGATTAATGTCATTAAAAAATAAGCTAAATTCATCTTCATAAACTTTGTCACAAGGTATTTCCTTTCTTAATATTTTTGCAAAGATATTGTTTTCATCGTACATGATCTTTTATTTTCTTTTTTCTAACTCTTCATGAATTTCATTCATTGAAATTTTTTTTGACTTTAACATAACCAACAAATGGTAAATTACGTCCACAGCTTCTTCAACAGTTCTCTTTTTTGATCCTTTTAGAAAATCTATAATCAACTCTGATGTCTCTTCTCCAAATTTTTGAGCTATTTTTTTTGGTCCCAATTTTAGTAGTTTATTTGTATAAGAATTTTTTTTTCTACTTTTTACTCTGTCGTCTATAATTTTATTTAAATCTTCAATTTTCATAAAATTTAATCTCTGATATTTATATTTTTATTTTTTAAGTATTTCTTTACTTCTTTAATGCTAATTTCATTAAAATGAAAGACTGAGGCTGCTAATAAAGCATCGGCTTTACCTTTAACTATACCGTCATAAAAATGATCTAGAGCCCCAACTCCTCCACTAGCTATAACAGGTATCTTTAAAAATTTTGAAACCTTATCTAAAAGTTCATTGTCAAAACCAGATTTTGTGCCATCCTTGTCCATAGATGTTAAAAGAATTTCGCCAGCTCCTAATTTTTGAACTTTTTCTATCCAACTTAAAGCATGTAAATCAGTTTTCTTAGTCCCACCATGAGAATAAACGAACCAATCATTATTGTGTTTTTTTGCATCAACAGCTACAACAATACATTGGTTTCCAAAATATTCGGAGGCCTCTTTAATGATATTGGGATTTTTAATTGCTGCAGAATTTATAGAAACTTTGTCGGCACCAGCTTTAAGTAATGCTTGTATGTTTTCTAATGATGAGATTCCACCACCAACTGTAAGGGGGATAAAAACCTCGTTTGCAGTTTTTTTAACAACATTGATCATAGTATCTCTATTTTCTAAAGATGCGCTAATATCTAAGAAACAAATTTCATCAGCTCCATTATTAGAATAGTGTTTTGCTTGTTCAACAGGATCTCCTGCGTCAATTAAATTTAAAAAATTGATACCTTTTACAACTCTTCCATCCTTAACGTCCAAGCATGGGATGATTCTTATTTTTACCATATTAGTTTAGAATTTTTTGAGCTTCTACTAAATCAATCTTTCCTTCATAGAAAGATTTACCTGAAATTATTCCTTCAATATTTTTTATATTAAGCTTTTTTAAATTTATTAGATCAGAATAATCTGTTAAACCGCCTGCGATTATAATTTTCTTATTAAATTTTTTAATTAAGTTTATTTTTTTTAGAAAATTATTAACAAAATCTAAATTTAATCCTTTTAGCATTCCATCATTTTGAATATCTGTGATTACATATCCTTTAATTTTTGAGTTAGCATAAATATCAAAAACATCTTGTATTTTTTTTCCCGAATTTTTATCCCATCCTTTTATCATTATATTATCTTCCAGAATATCTAATGATATATATACTTTATCCTCATACTTATTTGATAATAATATAACTTCATTTGGTTTTTCGACTGACATCGAGCCAATTATTAAATTGTTTATTCCAATATCAAAATATTTTTTTGCTAAATCTATATTTCTAACCCCACCACCTAATTGAATTGGTATTGAAATTGATTTTCTAATCTTCTTTATTGTTTTAAAATTAACATTTGATCTACCAAAAGCAGCATCTAGGTCAATCAAGTGTAGTTTTTTACAGCCAGTTTGTTCAAAGTAGATAGCTTGTTTTACTGGGTCTTCATTATAAACAATGCTGGAATTATCTTTACCTTTAGAGAGTCTAACGCATTTATTGTCTTTTAAATCTATGGCTGGTATGATTTGCACTATAGATTTTTATAATAATAATAACCTTTTATAAAGCTTCCGTTAATATAAGCATAATATGGGTTTTCACCCCACTTGGTATAATGTTTACCTGTAAAAAGTTTTATTGCTGCATCTTGTGTTTCTCTTACGGCTAACTGCAAAGATTTAATATTGTCTTCTTTTGCAATTTGTTCAGTGTGGTCAATCATTGTTTTGGCTAAACCATAACCTCTTGCCCATGGGGCAACAAATTGTCTTCTAATTCGCGCAATATTTTTCCTAGATTCAATATTAGGAGCTTCATATGCCAGTTGAAGAGTTCCAGCTATAACGCCGTTAAGTCTTCCAACAATAAGTTTGATATATTTATCATTAGATCTTTTAGTCCAATAATCTATTAAAATATTTCTTGTGGGAACTCTTAACCAACCAAAACCACCCCCGGCTTTAATTGCTTGTTCTGTGATATTACAAAGATCTGCCAAATCTACATCTGTAAGTGTTTCAATATTATCAACTGAAATATTAATTTTTTCTTTTAGTTGTGTAGACATGTTCATACTCCAATAAATTCTTTTAGTAAGTTTAATCCTTGGGAGGAACTTTTTTCAGGATGAAACTGCACGCCATATATATTTTCTTTTCCAACTATTGAAGCAAAATTTGTTCCATACTTAGTTTCTGCCAAAATATTGTCTTTATTGACACAATCGAAATAATATGAGTGAACGAAATAATAGTCATATTTATTTGAGATTAAGTTATTGTATTTTGAATTTGTTGGTGTTGCCAAGTTCCACCCCATATGAGGAAGTTTTAAATTATCTCCTGGCAATAATTTAATTTGACCGTCTATCCAACCTAGGCCTTCATGATCTCCTTTTTCTTCACTCTTTTTAGCTAGCATTTGCATACCAACACATATCCCCAAAAATGGTTTCTTTTTTATTAATGCAAACTCAGAAAGCTCATCGATCAATCCATCTGTTTTTTTTAAACCATTCATGCATGTAGAAAAGGCTCCTTGGCCAGGTAATACAATGTGGGTTGAGTTTTTTACATCATTTAGTTTTTTTGAAATTAAAACATCAACCTCAATATTATTATCTTTCGCTATTTTAATAAAAGATTTTTGTGCAGACAAAACATTGCCTGATCCGTAATCAACAATAGTGATCTTTTTCATTAAAAATTAAAGAGTGCCTTTTGATGATGGTATTGTGTCTTTTCTTCTGTTATCTATTTCGACAGCAAATCTTAAACTTTTAGCAAAAGCCTTAAAGCATGATTCAATGATATGGTGATTGTTTTTTCCATACAAATTTTCGATATGTAAATTACATTTAGATTCATTTGAAAAGCCTTTAAAAAATTCATGGAACAACTCTGTATCCATTTCACCAATTTTTTTTAAACCAAGATTAACATTCCAGACAAGCTCAGGCCTTCCACTTAAATCAATAACACATCTCGATAAACATTCATCCATTGGAACATATGAAAAGCCATATCTATTAATTCCTTTTTTATCATCTAGTGCTTTGTTTATAGCTAAAGCAATTGCGTAAGCTGAATCTTCAACTGAATGGTGAAGATCAACATTAGTATCTCCTTCACATTTTAAATCTATATCTATCAAGCTGTGATGAGATAATAATTCAAGCATGTGATCAAAAAACCCAATTTGTGTTTTAATATTAGATTGGCCAGCGCCATCTAAGTTAACTTCACAACTTATCTTGGTTTCTTTAGTGTTTCTCTCTACCTTACCATTTCGCATTTTCGCCTAATATCAGTGAAATATGATTTATTCTAGGTAAATTACTTGATAAAAATGATTAAATAGCCATCTTAATAATTAATGGAGAAAAATATTATTAAATCAACAACTATTGTAGGAATTAGAAAAGACAATCTTGTTGTAATTGCGGGTGATGGTCAGGCTAGTCTTGGTAATACTGTAATGAAATCAAATGTTAAAAAAATTAGAAGGCTTGGTGCCGATGAAACCGTTATATCTGGTTTTGCAGGATCTACTGCAGATGCATTCGCTTTGTTTGAGAGATTAGAGGGAAAATTAGATCAATATAAGAACCAACTTAAAAGAGCTTGTGTAGAATTAGCCAAAGATTGGAGAACAGATAGATATCTAAGAAGATTGGAAGCGATGATGATCGTAGCTGATAAAGATGTAAGTTTGTTGTTATCAGGTACTGGTGATGTAATTGAATCTGACGATGGAATACTTGCAATAGGTTCTGGGGGTCCATACGCAAATAGTGCTGCTAAAGCATTAATGAAAAATACAAAAATGAATGCAAAAGAAATTGCTTTAGAATCACTAAATATAGCTGCAGACATTTGTATTTATACAAACCATAATATTGTTTCAGAAACTATTGAGTTATAGAATGGAATCTAGTTTTAGCCCAAGAGAAATTGTTTCTGAGTTAGATAAATTTATCATTGGTCAGAACAATGCAAAAAAAGCTGTTGCAGTTGCTTTAAGAAATAGATGGAGAAGAAAACAACTTGATGATTCTTTAAAAGAGGAAATTGTACCAAAAAATATTTTGATGGTTGGTCCAACTGGTTGTGGTAAAACTGAAATCTCACGAAGACTTGCTAAGTTAGCAAACGCACCTTTTGTAAAAGTTGAGGCGACTAAGTTTACAGAAGTTGGATATGTTGGAAGAGATGTTGAGCAAATAATAAGAGATTTGGTTGAAATAAGTATTACAAAAACAAAAATACAAATGGGTGAAGAGGTGAAGGCAAAAGCAGAAAAAAACGCAGAAGAAAGAATTTTAGATGTTTTGGTTTCTAAAAGCTCAACGCCTGCTACTCGAGATAATTTTAGGAAAAAACTAAGATCTGGTGAACTAAATGACAATGAGGTTGAAATTCCAGTTTCAGCTAATGCAAATTTAAATTTACCAACTATGGACATACCTGGCATGCCTGGTTCTCAAATGGGTATGATTAATTTAGGCGATGTATTTGGAAAAGGTTTTGGCAATCAAAAGAAAATGAAAAAAATGAGTGTCAAAGATTCCCATGCATATTTGTTAAATGAAGAAACCGATAAACTTTTAGATAAAGATAAAATAAACTCAAGAGCATTGGATGATGTAGAGCAAAATGGTATCGTTTTTATAGATGAAATAGATAAAATTACTTCTAGAGCTGATAGAAGTGGCGCGGATGTTTCAAGAGAAGGTGTTCAAAGAGATTTATTACCACTTATTGAGGGAACTGCGGTTACTACAAAATATGGTGTTGTTAAAACTGATTATATTTTGTTCATTGCCTCTGGGGCATTTCACTTATCAAAACCATCAGACATGCTGCCTGAGCTTCAAGGTAGATTGCCAATAAGAGTAGAGCTTGATAGTCTTAGCAAAAAAGATTTTAAGCTTATTCTTACTGAAACACAAAACAGTTTGATTAAGCAGTATCAAGGACTTCTTGGAACAGAGAAGGTTGATTTGAAATTTGAAGAAGATGGAATTGATGCCATCGCCTCCTTATCTACAGAGATAAACCAGAATGTAGAAAATATAGGTGCCAGAAGGCTCCATACTGTAATGGAAAAACTACTTGAAGAGGTTAGTTATACAGCCTCAGATATAGGCCCTACAGAAATAATAATTAATAAAGGATACGTTGAAAATAGCTTAGGAGAGCTTATTAAAAGTCAGGACTTGTCAAAGTTTATATTGTAAAGCTCATTAATTTTTTTAATAGTTGTAAAATGAGCATTTTTAAAAGCATCAAATTTGAGTTACTTATTTTAGTATTTATTACATTAAGTGATTGGGCAAATGGAATTTTTCTAAAAGATTTTTTTTCAGAAATAACGAAACTTGGTAGTTCGTCTTGGTATTTTTCTATTACAATAATAGGCTTTGTTGTCTTTTATATAAACAACAGACTTCAAATCATAAAAACTAAATCAGCAAAAAATCTTTCTAATTTTTTTATTTCTTCTTTTGTTTATATTTTGACAGTTGGGATAATTACTCAAATCATAAAACATGTTGTGGGAAGGCCCAGACCAAATCATACTGATTTCGAAGACGTTTTTAGTTTTAAATATTTTACCATGGAATCAAACTTTCATTCTTTCCCCTCTGGACACTCTTCTACGATATTTATCGTTTGCTTTATTTTGATTTCTGTTTTTCCAAAATTAAAATATTTTTTTTATTTTTTAGCTTCAATTGTTGCTTTTAGTCGAGTTGTTGTAAGCGCACATTTTTTTACAGATATTATTGCTGGGGCAATTTTAGCTCTAATATTATTTAAGATTTTAAATAAATTATTAGAAAATAAATATAATAAATACAAATTATCAAATTTAATTCCTGAAAAAAATTCTGAGATTTTTTATTATATTCTAATTTTGTTTTTTAGTTGTGTGTTTGTGACTGCTGGCCCATCCTTAGATTTATATGTATCATCTTTGTTTTATAAGGGTGCATCACAATTTGAATTACAAAGTTTTGATTTAACTTCAATATTGTTTCGTGATATTTTATTACCACTAATACTTATTTATATTTTAATTTTACCAATAGTTGGGCGTTTCTTTAAAATTGATAAAATTTTTTTTAATTATAAATTTTCTATTAAGGAAATAGTTTTGTTATGGATTTCTCAAATTATTAGCGTTTTAATATTTGTAAATCTTATACTAAAAAATTTTTGGGGTAGGGCAAGACCAAACGATGTAGTGGAGTTGGATGGCAAAGAATCTTTTTCCCCTTGGTTTGAAATAACCAATGCTTGTGAAACAAACTGCTCCTTTGTTTCAGGTGATGCCTCAGTTGGGTTTTCAATTATAATTTTATATTTAATTACAAAAAAAATAATTTTTCTCTATGGAAGCTTTGTTGTTGGTTTAGTGCTTGGTTTAATTAGAATAATGGCTGGTGGTCATTTTGTAAGTGACATTTTTTTTGCTGGCTTTTTTATTGTAATTTTAAATATAATTTTATTTGAGTTGTATAAAAAATATTATGCTAAATAAAATTCTATTACCATCATTTATTGTTTTACTTTTATTAAAAATAGGTGCCTTAAATTTTACTAATTTTAATTTGTTTGGTGATGAAGCACAGTATTGGTTATGGTCAAAAGATATTGACTTCGGTTATTTTTCGAAACCCCCTTTTTTGTCCTGGATAATAAGAGTTTATACAGAAATACTAGGCAGTAGTTTTATTTCATTAAAACTTCTACCATCGTTTGTTTATTTATTGATTTCCTGGGGTATTTATAATCTTTTAATTAACGCTGGATTAAACAAAAAAGATTCATTTGTAGGTTGTTTAATTTTTTTATTTATACCCGCTGTTTCTTTTTCATCGTTTATAATTAGTACTGACCTTTTTTTATTATTATTTTGGACACTTTCACTTAATGAATTAGTTAAAATCAATGGTGAACATAGTTTGAAAAATTTTATATTATTGGGTATTTTTCTGGGGTTAGGTTTTTTATCAAAATACGCAGCTATATATTTTGTGATTTGTTTATTTGTTCTAATTTTATTTGATAAAAGATTTAGAAAAATTTTTTTGGATAATTTATTTGGTTTTTGTCTTACTTTTTTATGTGTGTTTATAATTATCGTACCAAATATTATCTGGAACTTTAATAATGACTGGATAACAATTCAACATACTTCGGATAATGCAAATTTTGGAAATATTGAAATAGATCTCATTAGAGGTTTAGAATTTTTGTTAATTCAAGTTTTAATGTTAGGCCCGTTTATGGTTTTGGGTGGGTTATTAGGATTTAATAAATGGAACTATATTCAAAAAATTTTTCTAATATTTTCTATGCCTATAATTTTAATTGTTTTAGTAGAAGCTATTATTGTCAGAGCTAATGCAAATTGGGCTGCTCCAGCTTTAATTTCTTTATTTGCTCTTTTATATATTAGAATTAATAATTCTTTTTTAAAGATAGTTAATTACATGTTTAATTTTATTGTCTGCTTAATTCTTTTTGTAATGATTGGAATGAGCTATCCGTCTAAAATTTTTGACAGAATAAGCGGTATAAATGATTATGCTCTAAAAATTTACAGTGGTTCTTCAGGTGGTGTCGTAAAAAATATAGTGGTTTCAGATCGGCTTTTATTTTCAAGCCTTAATTTTGAATTAAGAGATAAGGATATTAATTTCTATATGCCACATAAAGAAGGTAGTGAAATAACAAACCACTTTAAAATAGTATCTCCTCTTAATAAAAATATAAATGAAAACTTTACTTTAATTGGGAACCCCTCAGATATTAATTACTTAGAGAATGAATATAAGGTGTTAAAAATAAATTCACCTGATCAGAAATTTACAAAAAGAAAACTTGATGTTTACGAGGTTGTGTTTGAATAAATTTCTAATATTTTTTATTATATTTGTAATTAATACATCCTATGCAAATAATTTTAGTGCAGAATATAAGGTCAGCACAACAGGAATTAAAATTGGTAATTTTAGTTGGTCATTAAATATTAATGATAATATTTATCAAACAGAAATTAAATTAAAAAATTCTGGTATTTTTTCACCTTTATATAAATTTGAAGGAAGCTATCTCTCAACTGGGGTTATTGAAAACAACATATTTAAGACTCAGAATTATAAACAGTTTTGGAAAACTAATAAGAAAACAAAAATAGTTAAAATGTCTTTTGATGATTATTTAATTGAATTAGAACAAGAGCCTATAGAAGAAGAAATAGCTAGGGTAGACCTAGAAGACTTATATTTATATTTTGACCCAATCACCTCTTTTATAAATATTTTACATGGAGAAAATGAGGTAAAAACAATTGATGGGAGAAGAATTTACACGCTTAAACAAAACAAAATTGAGGATGTAAATATAATTTTAGAAATTGAAGACTATGTAAATATTTGGGCTGACCATAAAAGAAATGATTTAAAAAAAATTGAATTTTTAGTTAAAGATGATTTACTTCCATATGAAATTCTTATTCATTTCAAAAAAAGGGTATTTAAGTTAGAAAGAATTTAAAACTTTTTTTTTCTTAAATAAACAAAAAGGGCTCCGTCACCCCCATGTTCAAAACCCGCATCTTGATATGTTAAGATATATTTCTTGATATCGTCTTCGTTTATCCAGTTTATTATTGAGTTTTTAATCTTTCCATAGAAAAGTTTAGGATTTGTGTCCTGCTCATTTTCAATTTTTTTATGAACACCTTTTCCAGTAATTATAAGCAAACATCTTTTATTCTTGTTATAATTTTTTTTTACCTCACTTATAAATTTTTCATGTGCTTCGACTAAACCGTAACCGTGAAGATCAATTCTTCTATCTATATTAATTTTTCCCCGCTTAAGCTCCTTGTTAACCTCGCCAAATGATAGTTTAAACTCTGAGCTACTAACTTTGTGTTCAGTTGTTGTTTTTTTGCTGGTATTTATAGTATTAGTTTTTTTATCTAATTTTACATTTTTTTTATTAGTTGTTTTCGCTTTAACTATGGAGGTATCTTTTTTAAAAGGTTTTACACCCTTCATGTTTTTTAGAAAAAAATCTTCTTCCATTATTTTTTTGTATAGTTTTTAATTAAATTCTTTACTCTTTCAGGTGTTTGCAAATACCATAAACTGTCTAACATCTCTAGTGATGCCATGAATTTTTGTTTTTTGTTTAGAAAATAAAGCATTTTCTTAAATTTAGAGACGCCTTTTGCTCCAAGTTGAAAAAGCATTTCTATTAATAATTCTTTCTCTGAAGTTGTATGACCTTTTTTAAAAAAATTTTTTTTGTATTGTTCGTGCGCTTTTTTAAAGTCTATCTCAAACAATTTTTCAAAATATTTTTTTTTAAATTTTTTAATGTAATATTTATTTTCTTTTTCTGTAATAAGATGGCCATAGCCAATAGTATAAAACCCTAACTGATCTTGATAAGGCTTATCAGAATAGCCCTCATTTTTTTTGATTCGGTCTTTGAGTTCTTTAAGGGACAAATATTAAGTTTGAGTTAATATCCATATAGGACTAGAGGAGTTTATCGGTTTTTCAAAAGTCCAGGTGTCTTTATTTTTAACAATAGAACCCTCATCATTATTTAACATCTGTTCACTAATAAAATTGACTGATATTGATATTGTGTCATTTTCTACTTTTGCATCTGCGATACCCTCTACAATAAGTGAATAAAATTGTGATTCTGGATTGTTTGTTTTTTCATCAATTGCTTTTTCAAAAGCAGAATAAACATCCTTAGACACAAGGTTTTTTAGTGTTTTTTTATCTCCGTTGTTGAAAGATGAAATTATAATTTCAAAAGCTTTCTTGGCACCATCAAGAAATTCTCTGTGGTTAAAATTATTTACTTTTTTATATACAACCTCAAGCTTTGTCTCATTATCCATTAGTGATGGTATTTTTTGAACATTTTCTTGTTTTTTGGTTTCTTGAGGTTTTGGCTCTGAAATATTTTTTTGAAATCCTGTTCTTTTCCCTAGAACACTCCTAAGTCTATAAATAATAAATCCAGCAATAGCTGCAAAAATTAGAATATCAAAAAATTGAAGGTCGCCGTAAATCATTTAATTTTAATATAATAACTTTTTTAAATATTAATAGTTAAATTTTTTCCAAAGGGGGTTTTTTAGTTTTTTTAACATTTCTTTGTGGGCAAGATAATCTTCTTTATTAACTTCTATTATTTTGGTTTTTGTTTCATTTTTGTTGTTAATTTGTGAGTTTTTTTCGTCAATGTTTGAATTCAGCTCCATAGAAAATTGCTTGCCCCCTCTTAACTCTAAATAAACTGCGGCTAGAAGTTGGGAGTCAAGTAAGGCCCCGTGAAATGATCTATCTGATAAATCTATGTTAAATCTTCTACACAAATAGTCGAGATTAGCTATTCTTGTATTTAGAACTTCTCTTGCAAGAGAAACTGTATCTACTACAGGATTATCTAAATGAGGTAGTCCTAAGATTGACAACTCATTATTTATAAAACCTAAATCAAACGATGCATTGTGAATTATCAATGTGTCATTTTTCAAAAAATTTAAGAGCTCCTTATGGTTTTCTTCAAATGGTTTTTGTTGATTAAGAAAATCATCTGAAAGACCCACAATATTTCTTGCCCCTTCGCTTATACTTCTGTTTGGTTTGCAATAAAATTGGAGTGTGTTTCCTGTAGGAACATAATTTTTGAGTTCCACACAACCAACTTCTATTATTCTGTCACCAGTCTTATAATCAAGGCCTGTGGTTTCTGTATCAATTACTATTTCTCTCATTGTTTTAACTAAGTTTACTTATTAGCTTATTAATCTTAATTTTATAATCCTTTAATGTCGAGTTGTTATAAATAACATAATCAGATTTCTTTTTTCTTGTAACATCTGATGTTTGAGATCGAGTTATATTCTTAAATTGATTTTCAGTCATTTTTCTCGTTTTTTTTAATCTTTTTAATCTTACTCTTTTGGGGGCTATTATCGATATTACTTTGTTGAACTGTTTCTCTAAATTATTTTCAAACAATAATGGTATATCAATAAAAATTAATTTTGTTTTTCTTTGTTTTTCTTTTTTTATAAAATCAAACCTCTTTTTTCTAACTGTTTTAAATATGTATAACTCGAGCTTTTTTCTTATATGTTTATTTTCAAAAATAATCTTTGAAATAATTTTTTTATCTATGTTTCTTTTTGAAATGGACTTAGACAAACCTATAGTACGTAAATAAGTAACAAATTTTTTTTCAGGGTTTTTATATATTTTGGCCACCTGCTCATCTGAGCTATGAACTTTAAAACCTTTTTCTTTTAATTTACTACAAAAGGTGGATTTACCCGATCCTATGCCGCCTGTTATTGCTATAGTTTTTGTCATTAAATTTTTTTATAAATAGCATTAAGCATTTTTTCATCTACAGATGGGTTTTTACCAAACCACATTTTAAAACACGGTTTGGCCTGTTCTATCAACATTGATATTCCATAAATCTTTTTGTTCTTCGGAAACTGTTTGAGAAATGAGGTGTTTTTTGGACTGTAAACAATGTCGCTTACAATTGTGGATTTGGTAATAAGTTTTAAGTGTTTTTTCAACATAGGATTTGTTGGTGTAGTATTAATTATTAAAAAAACTCCTTCAAGGTGCGTTTCAAGATCAATATATTTTTTTGTATACTCAATGTTTTTTGAATACTTAATTTTTTTCTTAGATCTGTTGAAAATTAAAATATCCTTAAAGCCCCTCTTCTTTAATACATAGTGAATAGCGTGTGATGCACCCCCATAACCCAAAATAATAACTTTCCTATTTTTAGTTTGTTTTATATTTGGTAGGGTTTTGTAATATCCTGTCCAATCAGTATTTGTTCCTTTAATAGTTTTTTTATTTGTTACACAATTTACTGCGCCTATTTTTTTTGCATGAGCGTCTATTTTGCCAAGATGTTTTATAATTTTGTTTTTAAATGGAATGGTAATATTTAGACCAAGCGTATCTTTTTTTTCCAAAACATCTTTTATTTTATTATGAAAGTTTTTTTCCGTAAGCTGTAAATACCCATAGCTTGCTTTAATGTTGTATTTTTTAAACCAATAGTTAAATAATGTTGGTGAAAGACTTTTAGATGCTTTGTTTCCAACTACGTAAAGTTTTTTCATTTTTTTAAATATAAATAATCTAATAAATTAAATAAAGGTAATCCCATAACATTAAAATAATCTCCTTTTATGCTCTCAATAATATTTGGCCCTAAACTTTCTATTTGATAACACCCTACAGAGCTTAGTATTTGTTTACCTGTTTTTTTTAGATATGTATTTATTTCGCTGTTATTAAGTTTTCTTATTTTAACATGAGTTTTTTCGTAATTTTCCCAAACCTTAGATCCGTTTAAACAAATAGTTAGTCCAGATACTATTAGGTGTGTTTTTCCTGATAAAGACCTGATTTTTATTTTGGCTTTCTCAATAGAATTTACTTTATCTAAAATTTTTCCATTGTGATAAATGACGGTATCACAACCTAAAACAATTTTATTAGCATATGGTTTTTGTCTACTTACACTTCTTGCTTTTTCATAAGAAAGTTTTTTTGCAAAAATCTCAGGCTTTGTTTTTCTATTAATGTTTTTTTTAATATCCTCTTCGTTGCAATTTGGTTTTTTTTGTGTGAAATTTAATCCTGCATTTTTTAATATTTTGTATCTAGATTCGCTTGAACTGGCTAATATAAATTTTTGGTGCATAAGTGTGTTAATAAAAATTATAGTTATAAACACTATTAAATATAATTTGAATTTAAGAAATAGTTCTTTTGTTTTAAAAATGTGTTGTTAACAACTTAATAACTTGTCTTAATATTATAAAGTGGGTGTTAATATATTTATTATACAAAATTAATAACAAGTTATTAGAAATTTATTAAATTACTAATTATTTAAAAATAATAATTTTTTTTCAATATTCTTTAAATTAACATATTTGTTAGGTTTGTTATTCATATGTTGGTAAATAAAGAATGGTGTAGTAATAAAGCAGTAATTAAGCTTTTTAACCTTACAACTAATACAACAATTAAATATATAATTTATATATTTATTATTATTTTGACATTAACTTCAATTTTGATTATTAAAATATTTCATTTCTAAATTACCCCAACAACATTATGAATTTACAGGAATTAAAAGGAAAAGAACCCCAGGAGCTTTTAAAACAGGCAGATAAGCTTGGTATAGAAAACCCTTCGTCTCTTAGAAAACAAGATTTGATGTTTGCAATTCTAAAAACAATTGCTGAAGAGGGTGAGGTTATTACTGGTTTAGGTGTTATTGAAATTATGCAAGATGGTTTCGGTTTTTTAAGGTCTTCAGAGTCAAATTATCTTCCAGGACCAGATGATATCTATATTTCTCCATCTCAAATTAAAAAATTTAGCTTGAGAACGGGTGATAGTGTTGAAGGTGAAATTAGATCCCCAAAGCAAGGAGAAAGATATTTTGCCATAACTAAAATTAATAAAATAAACGGTCAAGAAACTGATTTAGTTAAAAACAGGGTTAACTTCGAAGATTTAACACCATTATATCCTGAAGCAAGGTTCAAACTTGAACAAGAAAAACCTATGCCGGATAATACAGAAAGAATAATTGATATTATTGCTCCTCTTGGAAAAGGACAAAGACAATTAATTGTTGCGCAACCTTTCACAGGTAAAACAATAATTATGCAAAAAATTGCTAATGCTATAACCGCTAATAGCCCAGACGCTAAACTGATTGTTCTGCTAATTGATGAAAGACCAGAAGAAGTTACAGACATGCAAAGATCAGTTAAGGGCGAGGTAATTAGTTCAACCTTTGATGAACCTGCTTCACGCCACGTTCAGGTTGCTGAAATGGTAATTGAAAAAGCTAAAAGACTAGTTGAATATAAACATGATGTTGTAATCCTTCTTGATTCAATCACTAGACTAGGAAGAGCATATAACACTGTTGTGCCTTCTAGTGGAAAGGTACTAACAGGTGGTGTTGATGCCAACGCTCTACAAAGACCAAAAAGATTTTTTGGAGCTGCAAGGAACGTTGAAAAAGGTGGATCACTAACAATTATTGCTACTGCTCTAATAGATACAGGAAGTAGAATGGATGAAGTTATATTTGAAGAATTTAAAGGTACTGGTAATAGTGAAATGGTTCTAGATAGAAAACTAAGTCAAAAAAGAACCTATCCAGCTTTTGATATTGGTAAGTCAGGAACAAGAAAAGAAGAATTATTGCTTGATAAAGACGAGCTTGGAAAAATCTTTATTTTAAGAAAAATACTAGCCCCAATGGGAAGTACAGAAGCCATGGAGTTCTTGTTAGATAAAATGAAAAATACAAAAACAAACAACGAATTCTTCCAAAGCATGGGAACTAAATAAATATAAATTTTTTTATAATCTTTCTTATTTACTTATTTACTTAATATCATCTTGGGTTTAATTCCCAAAAAATGAAAGCTTCCAAAGAGACAATTTTTGCTCTTGCCACGCAAAGAGGTAAATCAGGTATAGCTGTTTTTAGGGTTTCGGGAAAAGGCTCTCATACAATAATTAAATCAATATCTTCTATAAAAAAATTTAAAACAAACTTTGCTACATTAAATGATTTATTAGACGGAAAGAGTGTTGTAGATCATACGCTAACAACTTTTTTTAAATCACCAAAAAGCTATACAGGGGAGGATATGGTGGAAATATCTTGTCATGGAAGTATTTCTGTAATTAACAAAATAACTAAAATCCTATTAAAAAAACAGATCAGACTTGCTGAGCCTGGAGAGTTTACCAAAAGGGCCCTAATGAATGATAAGCTTAGTGTTTTAGAAGCTGAAACAATTAATGATTTAATTAATGCAGAAACTGAAAATCAAAGAAAGATAGCCATTGGTAATTTAAGTGGAAATTTAGACAAATTAGTTAATGAAATATCAAATAAACAAAAAAAACTTCTAGCAGATATAGAGGCTATAATTGATTTTGCTGATGAAGACCTTCCTAAAGAAATATATAAAAACATAATAGAACAAAATAAGAACATAAATAAACAAATTGAAAATATTATCGAAAGATCAACTTTATCTAAACAAATTCATAACGGTTTTAAAATAACTATTATTGGAAAGCCAAACACAGGAAAATCTTCCTTTATTAATTATATTAATAACAAGGAGGTTTCTATAGTTACTAATATACCAGGAACCACAACAGATTTAGTAAGTTCCACACTAGATATTCAAGGAGATAAATACACATTTATTGATACAGCTGGAATAAGAAAATATAAGAATCTAATTGAAAAAATAGGCATTGAAAGATCTTTAGAGAGCGCTGAAAAGTCTGATTTAAATATAGTTTTTCTCAAAAACAATGAAAAGAAAAACTACAGTAAAATCAAATCAAAAATATTTGTTAAATCAAAATATGATACAAATAAAAAGAAAATTAGGGGGGCACATAGTATTTCATCAGTATCCGGTTATGGAATTGAGACTCTTATTAAAACCATATCTTCAAAATTAAAGAAAAAACCAATTTCTGGACCAGTCTTTTCACGTGAAAGACATATGGAAAGCTTAAAGAAATCCCTTATACTACTTAAAGATTTAGATTTAAAAGAAATAGATATTGCTGCTGAAAATGTTAGAAGATCAATTATGTATATTGATGGAATTAATCAAAAATTTGATATTGAGAAAATTTTAGATATAATATTTAGTGATTTTTGTATAGGTAAGTAATTTCACGTGAAAAAAGACATGGACAATAAATTTGATGTAATCGTAATTGGTGGAGGACATGCAGGCGTAGAAGCAGCATGCTCATCTGCAAGAACTGGGTCAAAAACAGCTTTAATTACTCATAAAGTTGATAAAATAGGAGAAATGTCATGCAATCCTGCAATTGGAGGTCTTGGAAAAGGACATCTTGTAAAGGAAATAGATGCCTTAGATGGAATTATGGCCAAAGCTACAGACAAATCCTGCATACAATTTAGAATGTTAAATTCGAGCAGAGGTGCTGCTGTAAGAGGTCCAAGGGCACAAACAGACCGTATTTTATATAAAAATGCCATAAATAAGCTTATATCTGATCAAAAAAATCTTCAAATTATTGAGGGATCAGTTGAAGATTTAATTGTTTTAAATAAACAGGTAAATGGAGTTGTTTTAGGTGATAACAAAAAAATATCGTCCAAATCAGTGGTTTTAACAACAGGCACTTTCTTACAAGGGTTAATAAGAATAGGCTCTGAGAAGCAAGAAGCTGGAAGAGTTGGTGATAAGCCCTCAATAAAGCTTGCAAAAAGGCTTAAAGAGCTAAAGTTTTCAATAGGCAGATTGAAAACAGGAACACCCCCAAGATTACTTAAAAAAACTATAAATTTCAATAACTTAGATGAACAACACCCAGATAAAAAGCCTGTTCCATTTTCTTTTATCAACAGAGATATCCACATTCCTCAAATATCTTGTTTTATTACTCATACTAATAAAAATACCCATGAAATAATCGCACAGAACCTAAACCAATCACCAATGTATTCGGGAGAAATACAATCAATGGGAGCTAGGTATTGCCCGTCTATTGAAGATAAAATTCATAAATTCAAAAATAAGCCAGCACACCAAATATTTCTTGAGCCAGAAGGATTAGATAGTGATTTAATATATCCAAACGGAATATCCTCTTCACTACCAACAGAAATTCAAGAGAAATTTGTTAAAACGATTAAAGGTTTAGAGAAAGTTACAATTACACAACCTGCTTATGCAATTGAATATGATTTTGTTGATCCACAAGAGCTTACACACACACTTGAAACAAAAAAAATTAAAAATTTATTTTTTGCAGGTCAGATAAATGGAACAACCGGATACGAAGAAGCAGCCGCACAAGGTATAATGGCTGGGATAAATGCATCACTTAAAACAACATCTAATAAAGAATTCATAATACCTAGGTCCTCCGGATATATAGGTGTTTTGATAGACGATTTGGTTACAAAAGGAACTAAAGAGCCATATAGAATGTTTACCTCAAGATCCGAATATAGACTTTTACTTCGGGCTGATAATGCAGATTTAAGACTTACACCTCTTGGAATTGATATAGGTTGTGTTGATATAGACAGGCAAAGAGAATTTGAAAAAAAATCCAGAAGGATAAAAGAAGGGTTTAAGTTTGTTAAAAATCACAAATTCTCACCAGACGCTCTTCTGAAAAAGGGTATAAAAATAAACAAAGATGGAAAGAAAAGAAATATCATAGACCTTTTGTCGTTTTCTAATATTACAATCACCAAGCTCAAAAAAATACTTCCTGAATTAAGTGATTTAGAAGACGATGTAATAGAACAAATAGAAATTGAAGCTAAGTATTCAGGTTATCTTGATAGGCAAAGAATGGATATTCAAGATTTTGAAAAAGAAGAGAGTTTAACAATTCCAAAATCAACTAACTATAAACTAGTTGGCAGCTTGTCTAATGAGATAGTAGAAAAATTATCGAAAATTAAACCGCCAACTCTTGGAGCAGCCTCAAGAATATCGGGTGTAACACCAGCAGCTACCATAGCACTTCTTAGATATATTAAAAAAAATAAAAATAAAAAAGCAGCATAATTTGGATAAAAGCGCTGTAATAAAAAAATATAATCTTAA
The DNA here is from genome assembly GCA_902577905.1 of uncultured Alphaproteobacteria bacterium. GTDB lineage: Bacteria > Pseudomonadota > Alphaproteobacteria > HIMB59 > CACPNW01. The sequence continues at coordinate 54,276 of CACHAQ010000003.1, read as the reverse complement.
CAGAAAGCAAATTGATTTAATCGATAGCTACATACTAAAGTTAACAAAAATCAACCAAATACACAATTTAGTAGGGCCCTCCACACTTAATGTTGCTTGGGATAGACATATTAATGATTCATTACAGTTGTCTGAATTTATTTTGAAAAAAAATGCATCAATAATAGACCTTGGTACCGGCGCTGGTTTACCAGGAGTGATATTATATATTTTTGGGCATTCAAATATATTATTGATTGACTCAAAGATGAAAAAAATAAACTTTATCAAAGAATTTGCACACGAGCAGAATTTAGAAATAAAAACTATTTGTACAAGGGTTGAAAAAATCAGAAATCAAAAATTTGACTTTATTATCTGCCGAGCCTTTGCACCATTGACAAAATTATTAGATTATTCACGGTTTTTTAATAAAAAAAATACATCACTGCTTTTTCTAAAAGGAAGAAGTGTTAAGAAAGAAATACATGATGCAAAAAAATCATATAGCTTTGAATTCGATCTTTATCCAAGTCAAAGCGAGGGTGATGGGTATGTATTAAAAATTAACAAATATAAAAAACTATGAAAAAAATTATCTCTATATCCAATCAAAAAGGAGGTGTTGGCAAAACCACAACTACTATAAATCTCGCCACCTCATTAGCTGCGGTAAAAAAAAATGTTTTAATTGTTGATGCTGACCCACAAGGTAATGCGAGCACAGGATTAGGACTTACCTATGATGAAAGAAAACCAACAATTTATGAAATGATTCACGAAAAGAAACTTTTAATTGAAGGAATTAAAGAAACACTAATTCCTGGTCTTAAAATAATAGGAGCAAATACAGACCTAGCAGCAGCTGAGGTGGAGTTGACAAATTTTGAAAAAAGAGAATTTATATTTAAGTCTATATTTTCTGAAATTAATGATTTTGACTTTATTTTTGTTGATTGCCCACCTGCACTTGGACTTCTAACAATCAACTCATTAGTTGCATCTGATACAACACTTATTCCTCTTCAGTCAGAGTTTTTTGCCCTTGAGGGTCTTTCAGCTTTAATGAATACAATTAAACTTATTCAACAAAATTATAACCCAAACTTAAAAATTGAGGGAATATTACTTACAATGCTAGACAAAAGAAATTCATTAAGCTCCCTTGTAGAAAAAGACGTAAGACTACATTTTGGAAATCAAGTATACAAAACCACAATTCCAAGAAATGTTAAAATATCTGAAGCGCCAAGTCATGGTAAACCAGCATTGGTGTACGATACACAAGCCGCAGGGTCTTTAGCTTATATAGAGCTTGCAAAAGAAGTAATTTTAAATCAAAATAAAAATTATGAATAATGAAAACAAACTAGGAATGGGCCTAGGAGCACTTTTATCAAAATCAAATAATAATGAAAATATTAACAGTGTTCAAAAAATTAATATTTCACAAATAATACCAAACCCCTCTCAACCAAGAAAAAATTTTAAAGACGAAGAACTAAAAGAACTTTCCTCATCTATAAAAAATCAAGGTTTAATCCAGCCAATAATCGTTAAACCAACAGCTAATAACCAATTTCAGATTATTGCGGGAGAAAGAAGGTGGAGAGCATGTCAACTTAACGGAATGCATGAAGTAGATTGTGTTATTAAAGACCTTGATGATACAAATGTTTTAGAGGCAGCTTTAATTGAAAACATTCAAAGAGAAGATTTAAATGTTATTGAAGAAGCCAATGCATACAAGGGATTAATAAAAATCAAATCAATAAGCAACGACAACCTTGCTAAATTAATAGGTAAAAGCTCAAGTTACGTTTCAAATATTCTACGCCTTTTAGATCTTGATAAAAAAATACAAGAAATGGTTGTTAATGGAGATTTATCCATGGGACACGCAAGGGCTCTAATTGGTGTTCCTGATGCTATTAATAAAGCAAAAGAAATTGTTGAAAAAAAACTTAGCGTTAGACAAGTGGAGAAAATAACCTCTGAATTTAAAAAAAATAAATCAAAAAAAATTTTAAAAGACGCGAATATTATTGATCTTGAAAACGAGCTTTCTGATAAAATAGGCCTAAAAACCTCCATTCAATTTAATGAAAACGGGTCATCTGGATCTCTCACACTATATTATTCAGACCTAAATCAATTAGATGATTTAATGAAAAGGCTTAAGAAATAGTAATTTTCTTAAAATTTAAAAGAAATCGAAGTCCAACTACCAAAGATAGACCTACCTCTTTTCGTAAATTTCCCTCTGTTGATGAAAGTAATTTTAATAACAGTTTTTTCTTTTTAGAATTATATTTTCTATAAATTTCAATTAAGTAGTTTTTTTGTCTAAATAAATATACAGGAATTTTTTTATTGTATTCATCTTCATTATTACAATCGATGATAAGCTGACAAAAAAACTTACTGTAATAATAGAGCTCATTCACATCTGCATTGGTTACAATTTTTTCTCTATAAAGCTCAACTATTTCCTTATTTTTTCTCAACAGATTGAAAAAAACCTTTTCTTTGCCAGACTCATCAACAACTAATATTTTTTTGATATTATTTAGAGTAATAAGCCTGTCTCTTAGTTCTAATATTTTAATTAAATTATTTTCAAAGAGAATGTATTTACTATCTAGTCTATCTATTAAGAACCAATATATTTCTTGAGAAATCTTTAATTTATTTCTTCTTAAGAATTCATTTAAAATTTTTATTTTTGATTCCCTGTCTAACTCATAACAATCAATTAGATTAGAATCTTTATCAACACCAAATAAATTTTTAATTTTTTTTATTTTTTGAGAATTTTCCTGTAAGAAAATAAAAATACTTTCTGAGCTTTTAAGATTATTCAAACTGCCCTTATCAATCCCTTTTGGGTTTTTTACTATAAATATATTTCTATCTCCAAAAAGCCCAGCTTCATCAACAAAATCAATAATTGTCTCAATATTTTTTATTTGTACCTTTTCTTTTTGATGAAAACTCTCAATAATTTTTGATTTTATTTTTTCCATAAGTGTAATTTCATTCCCACTTATAAAATAAATTCTTTTATCTGTGCTAAATGCCTCGTTTAAAATTATATTTAAAGGATTAACTCTCATGAGCAACTATTTATATCTTCGCTTAGTATTATAGACATAAATCGATTCAAATTTTCAGTTATTGCCAACTCATATTTTTTCTCTAAAGATGTATCAGTTCCAAAATTATAACCAGAAGACTTAGGAATTATTGAAAAATAAGATAACAACTCTTCTTCAAAAGTTACACAATTTTTCTCATTTAAAATCAAAGTATAATTAAATTTTAGCTCATATCTAAGATTCGAGGTGACCTGGTTTGTCTCCACTGCTCTTTTTGTCTTATTCTGATCAATGTTAATTTGGAGGTTAAATCTATCTTCCTTATTACTTCCAAACAACATTGGCAAATAAGAATTCATAAAATTTATGCTATATCCAGACGTGGCAACCTCTGTTTTTTCAAATAGAGGATTTACAAGATTTTTGTTTTCTTTATAAACAAATTCAATATCAGAACATGAGATAATAAATAAAAAAATAAAAGTAAAAAAAAGCTTTTTCATTTGATAACTAAATTTACTATTTTGCCAGGAACATAGATCTCTCTTATAATATTTTTGCCCAAAATATTTTTTTTAATTTTATCGTTATCTTTAACAATTTCTAGAATTTTTTCTTTCGAAAACTTATCATCTATTTCTATAATTTCTTTTGTTTTACCGTTTATTTGTATAGCAATTTTAAATTCTGAACGTTTCTCTACTTTCTCCAATACCCAATTTTCATTTATGCACAAAGTTTCGTTACCTATATTTGACCACATTTCTTCACTTATATGAGGTACGAAGGGCTGTAATATAATTGCTAACTTTTCAAGAGACCATTTAAAGTTTTTCCGAGATAATCTCTTCTTTAACAATGTATCATTAAGAATATTTACAAATTCATAAATTTTTGCAACAGATTTATTAAATTGAAATGTCTCAATATTTTCCGAAACTTCATTAATAATAATTTTAATTTTATTAATAGTTATTAGATCTTCACCATTTTCTATTTTGTGATTTTTAAATTTCTCAACCAAATCATATAATTTGTTTATAAATTTGAAAGATGCAGCTATGCCGGTATCGGTCCACTGTAAATCTCTTTCTGGCGGACTATCAGACAACATAAACCACCTAGCCGTATCTGCGCCATAGGCATTTATAATATCATTTGGATCAACAACATTTTTTTTAGATTTACTCATTTTTTCAATTTTACCAGTTTCAACATCTTGTTTATTATTATCCTTTAAGACCCCATTTACTCTTTCTACATTTTTTGGCTCAATCCAATCTCCATTTTTATTTCTGTAAGTAACGTGAGTTACCATTCCTTGTGTAAACAAACCTTTAAACGGTTCATTTAAATTAAAATAATTTAGATCTCTAAGAGCTTTTGTAAAAAATCTTGAATACAGAAGGTGCAATATAGCATGTTCAATGCCGCCAATGTATTGATCAACTGGCAGCCAATAGTCTATATCTTTTTTATCAAAAGGTTTGTCCAACCTTGCGTTACAATATCTAAAATAATACCAAGAAGATTCGAAAAAAGTATCAAAAGTATCTGTTTCTCTTATAGCTTTTAATCCTGTTTTAGGACAAACAGTTTCTTTCCAATCAGAGATATTGTTTAAGGCGCTAGATGACTCAGTAAAATTTTTAATATCTGGTAACCTCACAGGCAACTCATTATCTTCTACAGATAAAATTTCTCCATCCTCTCTATAAATTATAGGAATTGGACAACCCCAAAATCTTTGTCGTGAAATCCCCCAATCTCTCAACTTATAGTTTATTTTTTTTCTTCCAATTTTTTTTGTTTCTAATTCTTTGATTATTTCATTTTTCGCTTCATTTATTTCTAACCCGTTAATAGAATGGGAGTTAATTATTATACCTTCACCAGTAAATGCTTCTAAATCAATTTTAAAATCATTATCAGAAATATTAGTTGGTTTAACAACTGGTATCACATCAAGCTTGTACTCCCTAGCGAAATCTAAATCTCGTTGATCATGTGCAGGACACCCAAAAATGGCACCTAAGCCATATTCTTTAAGAACAAAATTGGCTACAAATACCGGGAGTTTTTTATCTTTAATAAATGGATGATTTACAAATAAACCTGTATCAAAACCCTTTTTAACTTTATCAGGATTAAGGTTTTCACAATCTTTAATAAATTTTTTTAGATCATCTTTATTTTTTACATTTTTATTAACTATTTCATGCTCACTTGAAACGGCCAAAAAGGTCGCTCCATAAATTGTATCTGGTCTGGTTGTAAATATTTTTATTTTTGTTTCACCTTCTGAAATCTGAAAGTCTATTTCTGCTCCTACCGATTTACCAATCCAATTAGATTGCATAATTTTGACTTTATTCGGCCAATTTTCTAAATTATTCAAATCCTCTAACAATTCATCGGAGTATTTACTTATTTTTAAAAACCACTGGGATAATTTTTTCTTTTCAACAATAGCTCCTGATCGCCATCCTTTTCCATCAATTACTTGTTCATTTGCTAATACTGTTTTATCTACCGGATCCCAATTTACCTCAGCTTCTTTTTTATAAGCAAGACCTGCCTTAAACATATCAATAAAAAACTTTTGTTCATGTTTGTAATATTCTGGATGACAAGTTGCAATTTCTCTATCCCAATCAAGAGATAATCCCATTTTTAAAAGTTGATTTTTCATCGTTTTGATATTTTGGTAGGTCCAACTTTCAGGATGTTTTTTTTCAGTTAAGGCTGCATTTTCTGCAGGAAGACCAAAGGCATCCCAACCCATAGGGTGCAAGACGTTATACCCTTTCATTTTTTTATATCTAGCTACCACATCTCCCAATGTGTAATTTCTTACATGTCCCATATGTATTTTTCCAGAGGGATAAGGAAACATTTCTAAAACATAAAATTTTTCTTTATTTTCATCACGTGAAGTTTGAAAAACTTTATTAGACGACCATATATCTTGCCACTTTTTTTCAACTACTTTATGATTGTATCGTGATGACACTTTTAACTTGATTGAAGTTTTAATTTTTTAGCTTTATTTAAGATAGCATTTTCAATTTTAATATTATTTTTACTGTCCGTTTTTTTGTTTACCCATATTGGATCTTTAAATTCTTGACAAAAAGATGTTACTTTAAGGTTCTCGGTGTTTAGTTGTTTTCCAGAAATAAAAATATTCAGCTTGCACCTTTCTTTTTGTTTATCAGGAGTTGAATACCAATCAGTAATAATTGTACCACCAATTTGGTCGGCAGAGTTTAAAGGCATAAAGTCAATTGTTTCTAAAGCGCCTTTCCAAAGGTAAGGATTTACCGACATACTAATAGATGTTGTCGATGTACTATTTGTGTTATTGTCCTTGTTGTTGTTTAAAACCCCACTTAAGGAAATCCCCTTTCCTCCAAACAAGCCACCACCACTTTGAAGCCTGGTTTCGGCATCACGCATCGCTAAATCTTTATTTGTTGCAGAATTAAATACCGTTCCAGATCTGTTCACTATCTCCCCGGTTGTTTGTGCTTTTGACCACAAATCTTTCATTTCCTCGTCGCTTTTGTTGCTGTTACAAGAAAAGACAAAAAGTAATAAAAAAGAAATAATTAACCTGGTTAAAATCATTAAGTATAATTATTGTAAAGACAACAAAATGTAAAACATAAAAAAAACGGCACTCGTTAAAGTGCCGTTTTTTAAGATATAAAATCTTTAATTAAAATGCCATATTAGCACCGATGTACCAAGCTGATCCATCAGTTGATGAAACACCTTCATCACTTGCTTCTACAGAAGTATAACCAAGAATTGCAGTTACACCAGAAGCTACAGCGTAAGATATACTAGCTGAAGTTACGTCTTTTGAATCATCAGATCCGGAAACGGAACCAATTGTAGAGTCTTGTGCATCACCTGAAGCAATTCCAACATTAAATGTTAGATCACCAGATACATATTTAACACCAGCTTTTACAACGTCACCTGCGATTTCATTAGCAGATGAAGCGCCTACACCAGCTTTGTTACCATCAGCAAAACCAACAGCAACAGTTAAATCACCAGTTACAGCACTTAAACCTACGTGGAATCCACCAGTATCATTTGCTACAGCAGTACCAGTTTTTGATCCGTCTATTTCAGACCAACCAGCACCAATTGTTACAGCACTATCACCAAGATCGGTTACATAAGTTGCACCTATTGCTACGTGACCGTCTGTTCTGTAAGTCGCAGTAGCAGCTTCACCACCATCAGTTGAAGCTGAGAAAGACATTTTTAGTCCATCAGCTAGGAAGTCAGCAGCTGTGTGATACTCAATACCTTGTTTAGATGCACCAGTCATAAAGTCTAGACCAGTTTCAGCAGCATTAGAAGTAGCTGTTGCTACAGTTTCTGAACCAGCTGAACCTGGAATAGAAACATCGTGTGATCCTGATGCGTTACCAGCATTTATGATATCAAGCTTAGATCCATCAGTAAATGCTAGAGTAAATCCAGCGTCTAGGTCACCGTCAACTGCATCCTCATTAGCTAACATAAAGCTTGAAGAAATAGTCATACCGCCATCAGTAGTTTCTGATAATGACACAGTAAAGTTATTGTCTTGGGTCTGAGCATTTGTGTCAGTTCCACTATTTGGTGAATCAAACTCAATACCAGTTTGGTGGTTACCACTCATAGTAGCTGTTACAGCTTCAGCAACTGAAGCGGCACCAAGCGTAGAAACTAGAGCAGTTCCCATTAATAGTTCTTTTTTCATAATTACTCCTTTTGAGTTAATGAATATTCATTAAATACAAGAAACATACTTGTATTAATGAGTCTAATATTTAAAAATTGAATAAATTACAAAAAAAGCATAATGATTTAGTATATTTTTTGAAACAATGTTGTTTTTTTACAACATTATAATTTATGTTTAATATTAAAAAATACAATGAAATAAGCGATTTTCTAAAAAAAAGAAGCAATTCCACCAAAATTGTTGCTATATCTAAAAATCATCCAATTAAAAGTGTGTTGGAAGCGATTAATGCTGGAGTATATATTTTTGGGGAAAATAGAGTTCAAGAAGCTCAAGAAAAATTTCAAAAACTAAAACTGGATAATAGAAAAATAGAACTTCACTTAACTGGGCCACTACAATCAAATAAAGTAAAGCCAGCAATTCACCTTTTTGATGTTTTTCATACTTTAGATAGGGAAAAAATAGCAAGAGAGTTCTCAAAATATAGAGAATTACTAGTAAATAAGAAAATTTTTCTTCAGGTAAATACAGGAAAAGAAAAAACAAAAAACGGTATTTTTCCAGAAGATACGAAAGATTTTTTGATTTTTCTAAGACAAGAAATGAAATTACCGATTATCGGTTTAATGTGTATACCACCGATAGATGATGATCCAGGCTATCATTTTAATAAATTAAAGCTTCTTGCAAATGAAAATAAAATTGATGAGTTAAGCATTGGAATGAGTGATGACTATGAGAAAGCACTACAATTTAATCCCGCATACATTAGGCTTGGAACAATCTTGTTTGGAAAAAGATCGTGAAAAACAGACTAAATATATTTTGTAACAACAATATTAAAAATTTTTTACCCTATTTTCTTTCAGATTATGAATTAACTATTATGAAATTAGACCAAATAAAAGATAATATACAAGCATCTCAAGCAAACATAATTATTATAGGTAAAAATGATATTGATCTTAGAGACCATGGCAAGTTAAATGACAACTGTTTAATAATTTCAAATTTGAAAAACTTAAATTTTAATAATAAATCAAATATATTAAAAAGCCCACTTTCCATAAATCACTTAAAAAATAGAATTGAGCATTTTGTTCAAAACATAAAAGTTCAGTTTCATGATTTATCTCTTTATAACGATAAGCTTATAAATCTTAATAATGATAATTTTTGCTACCTAACTAAAATAGAGCTAGAAATTTTAACTTATTTAATTAGGAAGAAAGAAACAAGTAAAAATTTTATAAAAGAAAATATTTTAAAAATTAAATCAAATATTGAAACTAATTCTCTAGAAAGCCATCTTTCAAGAATAAGAAAAAAAATAAACACCTTAAAAAGCAATGTAAAAATTCAAACGAAAAATGAAAAACTTTTAATTACGATTTAATTTAAAAAACTAGGATTTATAAGTTTAAAAAAATTTTTATCAAAAACCTCATTATAACTATGGTTATAAATTGATAGCTTAAGAATATCATCATTAACTACCACTTCTATTCCCCTTAATATCAATGGCTGTTTCTCAAATAATACTCTTATAACAAAATTTTTTTCTTCATTATCAATCCCTCTTTTTTCTAATAATAGCTCATTATTTTTTACTTCTACTTTTCCATCTTCAAAAAAATAAGGGTTTCTAAAGATGTCATAAAAGAACCAAGCATTAGTATTTTTTGGATTAAAAAACTCATCTTCTTCAAGCTCGTAATCGTAATACATAGCCTTATCTTCTGCTAAGATTATTAGAATTTTCGTTGGTAAAAAATACTCAGCCCTAACCCTTTTTTTACCTATGTATACCTTGCCTTCACTTAAGTTATCTCCATCACTTTGTATGAATGAAGCAGAGAAATCACTTAGTGAACTTAAATAATTTAATGCCTCTGCTTTGTCTTCAGAAGCTGAATATGCTTTAGGCGCAAAAAAATAAAAAACTATTATTAATATAAATAATAAATACTTTTCATTTTTTAAGAACATGTCTTTTACCTGCATTATTTGCTTCGCTTATAATTCCATCCTCTTCCATCTTTTCTACTATTCTTGCAGCCCTATTATAGCCGATCTGAAGATATCTCTGAATATAGCTTGTTGAAACTTTTTGTTGTTTAATAACAATTTCAACTGCCTTACCATAAAGATCATCATTATTATTTGAAATTAAATCGTCTGAATCTGAAACACTTAGCCCTTCTTCAGATAATGATATTTCTTTTTTATGATCAAATGTAGCCTGTTGTTTTATATAACTAACAACTTTTTCAACTTCATTTTCTGAAACAAAACCACCGTGCAACCTCTTTATTATACCGCCATTTTCTAAAAACAACATGTCACCACTACCCAATAATTGTTCAGCACCCATTTCGTTAAGTATTGTCCTGCTATCGAATTTACTTGATACTTTATAACTAATACGACTAGGAAAATTTGCTTTTATTGTCCCTGTAATTACATCAACACTAGGTCTTTGTGTGGCTGTAATTAAGTGAATTCCAGATGCTCTTGCCATTTGTGCTAATCTTTGAACCAATGACTCAACTTCTTTTCCTGCCACCATCATCAAATCCGCCATCTCATCAATCACCACAACAATAAAAGGCATTTTTTCAAGATTAATTTCTTGTTTTTCAATAATTGGCATCTTTGTATCATCATCTATACCTGTTTGAACCTCCCTAAAAAGTTTTCTTCCAGACGAAATAGTTCTTAAAACTTTATCATTATAAGAATCTATATTTTTTACATTTAATGAGCTCATTAACTTATATCTATTTTCCATTTCTCTAACTACCCACTTAAGAGCAAATACAGCTTTCTTTGGATCAGTAACCACAGGTGTTAAAAGATGTGGAATATCTTCATAAATACTCAATTCTAACATTTTAGGATCAATTAATATTAGTTTGCATTCATTAGGTTTAAATTTGTAAAGTATGCTTAATATCATTGTGTTAATACCCACGGATTTTCCCGAACCAGTTGTTCCCGCTATTAGTAGATGTGGCATTCGCTCTAAATTTGCAAAAATACTTTTTCCAGATATATCTTTTCCCAATGCAAGAGTAAGGCAATCATTTTCAATTTCAAATTCATCTTCTTCAATTAAATCACCAAATAAAACACCATCTCTTTTAGTATTTGGAATTTCGATACCTAAGCTTGTCTTGCCAGGTTGGGTTGAAATTCTAGCTGAAATAGAAGACATTGCTCTAGCAATATCATCAGACAAACCTATTATTTTACTAGATTTTATTCCTGCATTTGGAATAAATTCAAATAAAGTTACAATTGGACCACTACTAAAACCAACTATTTTTCCTTCAACACCATATTCAGACAATGTTCTTTCTAACTTAATAGCAGCATCAGTGTTTATTTTTTCCAATTCTCTATTTTTATTATTTTTTAAATTTGATTTCGAAAGTAGATTTTTAGATGGAAGGCTAAAGCTAAAATTATTTAGCTCAAGTTGCTTATTAGCTTTATGATTATTATTATTATTTTTTTTGCTTAAATTAACATAATTTCTTTTCTTAATTGTTGGCTCACTTCTTAATGTTTTGTTTGAAACTTTTTTCCTAAAATTTATATATTTAAATAAACCAAACACAGAAAATAAAAACTTAAAATATCTAAAAAATTTTAAGAAAGTAAATAATTTATTTATCCAAGATATATTTATTCTAAATGATAAAAATATTAAAATTACACCAAATATTAAAAGTAAAAAATTTATAATAAAAAAAATAAAAATGTTTTCTAGAAAATTTAAATTTATATTTGTAAATAAATCGATTAGGAACTGTGAAACTAAACCTGTTTTTAAAAAGTTTACATCAACTGATTTTATGGAAACATTAATAAGAATTATCCCTGACAGGTTAGATAAAAATTTCAAAATTACAAATCTACTATTAATACCTAAAAACAATTTTCCACCTTCCAGTATTATAAAAAACACCAATAAATAACTTAGTGTTCCAATAAAAATTAATGAATAACTTGATAAATAAGCACCAAAGAAACCCATAAGATTTTCAATATTGCTGTCATTAATATTGTAATTTAATTGACTAAAACCTGGATCATTTGCTGAATATGTGTAGAGACTGGTAAAATAAATTAGGCCAAATCCAATTAAAATTATTCCTAGGAAAAATTTAATAATAAAATTTCTAATTGAACCATACTTGAACATATAGTTAGATTGTAATACATTTAGATTGTGTTAATTCGAAGAAAATTATGAAAGAAATTCAATCTAACATCAATATAATAGGGGGAGGTCTTATAGGGGCTGTCACAGCGTATTCACTTTCTAAACTTGGTAATAAAGTAGTTCTTTTAGAGCAAAATGCTAAATTTAATCATAAAAATATTTTAGACAAAAGAACAACAGCAATTTCAGAGGGTACGAAAAAATTTCTTGAGGAAATAAATATTTGGAATGAAATTGGTAATTATGCGGAACCAATAAAGAATATTCAGATAATAGACAGAAATCAATCAAACAAAATTTATTTTGACAACCAAAGAAGAAAATCCAATCTTGGATACATAGTTAAAAACGAGTTTATACTTGATTGCTTGTATAAAAAATTACAAAAACAAAAAAATGTAGAAATTTTTAACAATGTTTCCGTTAAAGATATTTTTTATCAAGGCGACAGGATCACAACCGAGCAGAATAATTTTTATGTTAATACAAATATTATTTTTGCCTGTGATGGGAAGAATAGTTCCATAAGAAAAATTTTTAAAACACCAATTTATAGAAAAGATTATAAAAAAAAAGCAATTGTAATAAACTTTTATCACTCAAAGAATCATAATAACACTGCCTACGAGTTCTTTTTTAAAAATGGACCTCTTGCAATCTTACCAATGCAAAAAAATAAAAATCAGTTTCAAAGTTCCATAGTTTGGACAAACACTAATGAATTTATAAACTCCTTAATTTCTTTAGATGATAATAATATTATTTCCATTCTAAATGAAAAGACACAAGGAAGCGTAGGAGAGATAAAAAAAATAATCACCAAACAAACCTTTCCTCTAAAAGCTCATTTAAACTCTAAATTTTTTGAGAATAGAATTGTTTATTTAGGTGATTCAGCTCACTCATTTCATCCAATTGCAGGACAAGGATGGAATCTAGGAATGCAAGATGTCGAAAGTATATATAATCTTGTTAAAAAATATAATTCTCTAGGTTTGGAATTGGGAGATGAAATATTTTGCAAAGAATTTCAGAAAGATAATTTTTTCAAAGCCTATAGACTGTATCAAATCACTGATAAAGTTGATAGTCTCTTTAAATCAGACAATACAATTTTTAATAATGCAAGGTTTTCAGCTATCAATCTAATTGAGAAAAGTAAAAAATTAAAAAATCAGATAAGTGATTTTGCAATGGGTGTTAATTAATAGTTTTACTATTACTATCTTCAACGATCTCAAGCTCTAATATTGATTGAAGTTTTTTATAAAAATCACTTAAATTTTTTGTTTCCAAAAGAGCTTGTTTTTCAATGTCGCTAAAAGGGGATATCATTGCTATAAACTTAATAATTTGATTAAAATCAATATTTTGAATTTCTTCTAAGTTTAAGTTAATTTTTTTGACTTTAATATATTGGCTATACTTATCTAAAAGATTATTTTTTTGTTTTTCATTTATAATGTTTTTATCTTCATCAAAATCTAACATTTCAGCTTCAACCAACCTAAACTTATATTTTTTTTCTAATTCTTTTTTAACTTTAAAACAATTAGTGCCCTGTAAACTAATTAAATATCGTCCATCCGTCGTTTCACTAAAACTATGAATTTTTCCAATACAACCAATATTATAGAGTTTATTTTTTTTATCAGATTGTATCATGCCTATGCACCTTTCCCTTGAGAGAGCATAGTCCACCATATCAAGATATCTCTTTTCAAATATATTCAGGGGCAAGCTTGTTCCTGGAAAAAGGACGGCGCCGTTTAAAGGAAAGATAGGGATTTCCATATTATGAAAACATTAATTGTGAAAGCTTCTTCCTATATTGAATAGTAACTTGATCAGTATTTCCAAGTACTCCAAAAAATTCTACCATCTTATTTTTTATTCTATCCTTGTTTTTTGGATAATTTTTTAGAAGCAAATCCATTCCATTTCCATATTCTTTCTTTGAAAAATATTTATCTGATAATTCTAAAATCAAATCAATATTATTTGGTTCACTTTCAAGCTTATCAAGTAGCTCATTTATATTTGGTCCGGATGAATTATTTTTCACAATTTCCATCTTCTTTAAAACCTGTTTAACCTCATCCTTTTCTTGCACATCTTTTTCTAATGAGTTAATGAACACATCAACTTCCTCAAATTGTTTAAGTTCGATCAAACACTCCAAATAAAAACAAATACCTCTAATTTCATCTGAGTTTTTAGAAATAAATTCTAGGAGTATATCTTTAGTTTCTTCAAATTTATTTTCAGCCATTGCATTTCTTATTTCATTATAGAATTCAGTGAAATCTTCATTAATTTTGGATCCTAAGCATTTTTCAATAAATTCGATAATCTGACCTTCAGGAATAACACCCTGAAATGCATTAACAATTTGTTTATCTTTAAATGCATAGACCGTAGGAATTGATTGAATTCTTAATTGCGAAGCAATTTGTTGATTTTCATCAATATTAATTTTTACTAAGGTGATTTTATCTCCTGATTTTGATATTATTTTTTCTAAAATTGGTGTTAATTGTTTACAAGGACCACACCAAGGAGCCCAAAAATCAACAATAATTAATTTACTTTCACTTGCCTCAATAACCTGATCATTAAACTCTGTTTCAGTAACATCGATTATATTTGAATTTTCACTCATAAAGATTTGACTATACTATAACTATCTAGAGAAAAAATATGAATTTTTTTATTATTTTCAAGGAGGAAGTTTATAAACTCTGAAGTCTTTATACTTATAGTTGTGGTATTAATTAGGGGGTGGAAATTAATTATTTCACTGTTAAAAAGTTTTTCATCAAAATAAAACTCAACAACATTATCTTTGTCATTAAGAAGGGCAAATGGCGAGACTGATCCTGGCTTTATACCCAAAAATTGTTCTAAATATTCAGCATTAGCAAAGGATAAATTCTTAGCATCGATAGATTTAGAAAATTGCTTTAAGTCAACCTTTGCATTTTCATCACAACTAAAAAGAAAAAAATTATTTTTTTTATTTTTTAAAAATAAATTTTTTGTATGCGATCCTTTAATTTCACCTCTTAGATTTTCAGAATCTTCAACTGTAAATAAAGGATCATGGTCATGAATTTGAAAATCTTTATTTTTTACACTAAGTAATTCAAATAAATCTGTCTTTGTAAGCATAAATAATATTATATTTATTAAGAAATAAGGTATTTAAATACAATTACAAAATTAACAATGGGAAAAAAAGCAGTAGTTATAGGAAGTGGTTTTGGAGGTATTGCGATTAGTTTAAGATTAAAAAAATTAGGCTATGATACAACAATTATTGAAAAACTAGACAGCCTTGGAGGAAGAGCAAGAGTTTTTGAAGTTAATGGGTTTAAACATGATGCTGGACCAACGGTCATAACAGCACCATTTCTTTTTGATGAATTATTTAGTTTATTTGGAAAAAAAAGAGAAGATTATTTGAATTTTGTTCCTCTTGAACCTTGGTATAGATATTATTTTCATGATGGTAAGACTTTTGATTATTGTTCTACAGTTGAAAAAACAAACAGTGAGATAAGTAAATTTGATAAAAGAGACATAGAAGGATATTCTAACCTTTTAAATCAATCAAAAAAAATATTTGATGTAGGTTTTACACAACTAGCTGACAAACCATTCATTTCTTTTTTTAAAATGTTAGGCGTCATTCCAAATTTAATTATTTTAAAAAGCTATTTTACAGTATCTCAGCTTGTAAACAGTTATCTAAAAAATCCTTATCTTAGAAAAGCATTTTCAATTCATCCTCTTTTAGTTGGAGGTGACCCACATACAACAACATCAATTTATGCTTTAATACATTATTTAGAAAGAAAATGGGGTGTGTTCTTTTGTATGGGTGGTACCGGTAAAATTGTATCTGAATTAAAAAAATTAATGGTTGATTGTGGTATTAAAATTAAAACTAACACAGAAGCTAAAGAGTTTATTGTTGAAAATGATAAGATTAGAAAAATATTAACAAATAATGAAGAAATTACTGATCTAGACCTAGTTGTTTGCAATGCTGACCCACCAATGGTTTATTCCAAACTTCTAAAAAAACAAAATTTAAGTAGACCCATATTAAGAGAAAAAAACTTATTATATTCAATGGGTCTCTTTGTGCTTTTTTTTGGAACAAAAAAACAATATCATAAAGTCGCTCACCACACTATTTGGATGACTGAAAGATTTAAGTCTTTGCTTCATGATATATTTAAAAATAAAATATTATCTGAAGATTTTTCTTTATATATTCATAGACCTACCGCAACTGATAAATCTTTTGCTCCAGAAGGTTGTGATAGTTTCTACGTTTTGTGCCCAGTACCTAATTTACAAGGCGACATCAATTGGGATGTTGAATCAGAAAATCTTAAAAATAAAATAGTTAAAGAATTGTCTAAAACAATTATGCCAGATTTAGAAAAAAATATCACAGATGTTTTTTGGATGAACCCCAAGGATTTTAAAAATGATTATAACTCTATGCACGGTGCCGGTTTTTCTATAGCCCCAATTTTTACACAGTCAGCTTGGTTTAGATATCACAATAAAGATAAAAAAATTAAAAACCTATATTTTTCAGCGGCAGGTTCTCATCCAGGCGCAGGAATACCAGGTGTTCTTTCTTCAGCTAAAGTTGTTGAGAATATAATAAAATCTGAGCTAAAATAACAATGATTGATCTAGAGCTTAATTCCTTAACAGATCTTAAAAGAGAAGGTAAAAGTTTTTATTGGGCAAGTTTTTTTTTACCAAAAAAGTCAAAAAAAAAAGCAGGAATACTTTATTCAATTTGCAGATATTTTGATGATATTGCTGATAAGTATAGTGAGGATCAAACTAATTATCTTAAAGATATAATTGAAGATATAAAAAAAAATAAAAATAATAAAGTAAGTATTTTTTTGCAAAAAAATAAAATTAATAATTCAATTTTCATTGATTTAATAGAAGGGCTAATATTGGATCAGCAAAAAATCAGAATTCAAAACAAGGAAGAGCTTATAGAATATTCCTATCATGTTGCTGGCACTGTTGGATTAATGATGTCTAAAATTATAGGTGTAAAAAATGAAGAGGCAGCAAAATCTGCAATTGACCTAGGTATTGCTATGCAGCTTACAAACATAGCACGTGATGTTTACGAAGACTCAAAAATGAAAAGAATATATTTACCAGCAAATTGGATACCTAATATATCACTAAAAAATCTAAATAATATTAATGAATTTAATTCAAAAAATGATGAAAAAATATCAACAGCAATTCACAAGGTAATAAGTCTATCAGAAAAGTTTTATATAAATGGTTTTGCTGGTTTGAAATATATTCCTTGCTCTACTAGATTAGGCATATTTATTGCGGCTAATGTTTACAGAGGTATTGGCATTAAGATAAAATATAATAAAAAAAAATATTCTAGAGAAAGGGTTTATTTAAATTCTTTCGAAAAATTTATTATTACAATTAAATCGCTTCTACTTTTTATTTTTATACCTTTGATGAATTATAAGTACCAAAAAATAAGAGAAAGTCTTCCAAATGAAAGTTTATAAAGCAGCTATAATTGGTTTAGGTCCTAGTGGTTTAGCAGTAAATAAAATTCTTTATGGAGATAGCTCTAGCGAAGTTATTGCATTTGAAAATGAAAATATAAATAAAAGAGACAATTACTTTGGTTTTTGGTTAACGGACTGGATGAAACCATTTGAAAATATTATTGAAAAAAAATGGTACCAATGGACTATTGGAAATAAAAATATTAACATAATACATACTAGTAGTGACAAACCTTATTGTGTAATTAGTTTTAAAAAGTGGAAAAATTTCTGTTTAGATACAAAAAATAAACTAGAAATTAAAAATAAAAAGGTTGCTAAATATTTTCCTATAAAAAATTATTTTAAAGTAATTACAGATGACAACACTGAATATTATGCTGAAAAAATATATGACTCAAGACATACAAAAGAAAAAAATGGGGAGTTACTTCAACATTTTTATGGGATAAATATTACTGTACCAGATAACACTTTTAATCAAAATGAATTAACTTTAATGTACTTTACTGGTGAAAAAAACCTTTTACATTTTATGTATGTTTTACCATTTAGTCATAACAAGGCTCTTGTAGAATCCACGGTATTTTCAAAAGATGTTTTTAACAACTCTTGGTATAGAGAAAAAATATATAAATATTTAAACCAAAAAAATATTATTGAGTTTACAGAGACTGGTGCTGAAAAAGGTATAATACCGATGTTCATGGCGGCTGAAAATAATTCATCAAGCCGTAATGTTCTTAACATTGGTATTAGAGGAGGTGCGTGTAAACCTTCAACTGGATATGCTTTTTCATTTTTAATAAAACAAATACAATTATTAAAATATTCTAAGAAAAATTCTGTAAATATTCATAAATTTTTAGAAAGAAAAATGGATAAAATCTTTATTAATTTTTTGAAAAATAATAATGAAGATGGGCGGTCCTTTATTAAACTTGCCTCTAATTTAAATGGAAATGAGTTTCAAAGCTTTATGATGGGAAATTCTAATTTATTAACTAAATTTAAGATCATTAAAAGTATGCCTAAACTACCATTTATAAAAGAGTTATTTAAGTAATATGATGGGTGATCTTACAATTTTAAATATAATTTCTTTTTTATTAATCTTTTTTATCGGGCTTCCTCATGGATCATTTGATGGTGCAGTTGCTGCATTGGTAGGATTTAATAAGAGAATTCAATTTATACAATTTCTTTTTTACTACATCGTCCTATTTCTATTTGTAATATTATTTTGGTTATACTTTCCTATTTTTGCATTAACTATTTTTATAATAATGACTATTATTCATTTTGGATTATGTGATTGGACAAACTTTGGAATTAATAAATACAAGTATTCTGTGAGCTTTACATATGGAATGACTATCATTTTTGGTATTATATACTTTAATGAAAATCAATCTTTTTTGATATTTGAATATCTTACTAATGATAAAATTTATTTAATTCAAAAATATTTTTTTATACCATATATTTTAACCCTAATGTCAATAATATATTATATATACCTATCTTTTTTTGAAAATAAATTAAGAAGAGGGATTATTGAAATTCTATTTCTTTTGTTAATTTTCTATTTTTTTGATCCACTTCTAAGTTTTGCGATATATTTTTGTTTTTTTCATACTTATAAACACTTAAAACATTTGATTAAAAATATTTATTCAAATTTAACAAATAAAAAATTTGTCATTTACTCAACATCAGTTTTTACAGTAATCTCTTGGTTTGGTGGTTTGGGGATTATTTACTATTTAGTTCAAAATTTGTCATTATACGAGTCAATATTAAAAGTAATTTTCATTGGTCTTGCTGCATTAACTCTTCCTCATATGTTACTAGTCGATGTTATTTATAGAAGAAGATTTAAATAAATCATTTTCTCAAACATTGACTTATAAACTTAAAGTGGTAATTGTGTACTATAAGCGGGCGTAGCTCAGGGGTAGAGCGCAACCTTGCCAAGGTTGAAGTCGAGGGTTCGAATCCCTTCGCCCGCTCCAAAAATTAAACATCCTAAGAAATAAGTAGCCCTAGAGTAGCCATTAGCCTTATTCTTTATAATTATTTTTGAGTAAATCTTTTCAAAGTATCAAAAACAACACCATGCTTTTCAGCCTCATTTCTTACTTCTTCAGAGCCAAGTACTTTGTCCATTTCTTGTTCATCTAAAACATTATAGCATATTGAAACATAATTTGATTTTTCAGTATCTACAAAATCAACAATGTTATCAGCAAACTTTGAGAAAGTTTTCACTCTTTCATCGTTAAAAGATAACCATACATCAACATCTTTCACTTCGTGACTAATTATTTGTAACATTTTACCCCCTTGTGATTTAATAAAATTACCAAATCAAATAATTATAAAAAAGCGTAATATTTAATATTATAATAAATAAGTATTTTTTTTACGTAGCCTCCAAGTAGCCCTTTGGATTCAAATATATTTATTTTTTTACAAATATTGTTCCAATATTCGGTAAATAATAAGCAAACGATGTATTCGGCAACCTTGCCAAGGTTGAAGTCGAGGGTTCGAATCCCTTCGCCCGCTCCAACAGAAGCCAAATTTACACTTAGATAATTTCTTAAAATTTTACTGTAGACTCTGTGTCAATAATTTTACTAGTTTTAATATAGGTTACGTAACTTTTCATATATTTATATAATATTCCTTGTAAGGCTTAATCTTATAACTTGCCTGTTATATAATGGATGAAGTCTTACAATAGTTGGTTTTACTACATTAATATTTACTATCTTATTTCCAATTTGAATATCAGCAGGAAGAAATCCATTTATTTTTATCCATTCAACTATTTTTTTTGCAGCTTTAGGCTTAATTATGTAAGAATACGCTCCCTTTAGATAGTTTCCAGTTTCATTTAATTCAGTATTTTTAGTTTTGGGATTATTGTATTTTTCTACTATAAAATCTGCACTTTCATTTACTTTATTATCATAATCATCGCTATATGGATTTTCATTATCTAATTTTAAAACATCATCAAACTTATCAAGTATTCCTCTTTCAAGGTTTCTAATAAAATAACCATCATGTTCTAAAATTAAGTAAGGTTTATTAAATTTTATACATTCTAACCAAAGCAAGTAATGAGATAAGAAGCACCCAATCACACCTTTTCTTCCCTGTTTAAAAAAATATTTTGGTTTTAGTGAAAGTTTTTTTAAAAGATCTTCTGATTTATAACCATGCACACCTTTAAACGGAATAATATTTATACCAAACTTCCTACCCTGTGCAATACATGACTCAGCAATCTTTTTGCTGAATTCTATTTCTGATAGAAAAATTATTTTTGCAATTATATCTTCATATTTATAAACCATTTAAAAATATTTTTTATATCTAAAATTTAATAGTGGTTTAATAAACTAATATTAAAACTAATTACAATTCTCTCTTCATTTGATAAATTTTCGTTAACTGAATGATCTAAGTAACCTGGAAACATAACTAATAATCCTTCTAATGGCGAAATAGAATGTTGCATTGCATTCAAATAATTAGGTTTATTTGAAACTGGATGTGAGTAAACTGGGGCAGGTCTTGGATCATAAAATACTATATCACCAGAATTCTTAGGAGCTCTTACATAGTATGCAGCACTAAGTGAACTGTTTCCATGATGATGTCTTGCATTTGCCGCTCCTCCTTTGTTAATAATCGCCCACATATTAGTTATTTTTGTTTTTTGATTTTTGATATCCCAATCCATATCTGTAATAACACTTTCAATTTGTCTAGAAATAATTTTTATAAAATTTTGTGGTTCTTTTTCTTTTAGGTCAAAGTTTTTAGAATGCCATCCTTTGACATTGCTTTTTACAATACCTTGACTATCTTTTTTTTGAAGATTTTTTATATAATCATATATTTGCTCATTTGAGTCTTTATAATTTTTTATTTTTTCAGTCCAAATGGGCGTTGAAAAGAAAAGATTTGGATTTGGCATTTTATCTTAAAATATATTAATACTTTAATTTAAATTAGTTTTAATTAAGTGTAAATGATTCAAAGTAAAAATTATATAATAAATCAATATGATAATTTAATAAATCAGGCTTTTTTACATATCAAACAATCAAATTATAGAAATGCTGAAAATTATTTTAAAAAAGCAATAAATATCTTAGATACAAAAAATGATGCATATATAAATTTATCTAATATTTATGTTAAAGAAAATAAAATCAGAAAAGCAACAAATATTTTATTTAAATATATTACAAGCTTCGCGTTTGATGAAAATGTAGCCTGTCATCTTGGCAAAATATGTTTTAATTATAATTTAGATAATGATCTATTTAAATTGGTAAATTTATCTTATTTATCAAAAAATTATTCTGAATGTAAATCCTTCCTTATTTATTTACTGGGTAAGCTTTATGAAAAGAAAAATAAAACAAAAAATGCAATTAATTGTTTTAAAAGGTCACTTAATTTTAATAAAAAAAATACAGAAGTATATATAAATTTACTTAATCTTTTAGAGTCTACCAATAAATTGGATGATTTGAATTTTTATATAAATTTATCTTTCAAAAACTCTATTAATATAAATCAAACTAACATAACTAATTATTTTAAAGCTTTATTTTTATTTAGAAATAAAAAATATAAACAAGCATTAAAGTTAATAACTGAAAAAGATTTAATAGAAAAACTATCTAAAAATAATGATTATTTAATCAAGTTAAATTTACTTCTTTCTAAAATATATGAAAAAACATATGATTTTAATGAGGCATTTATAAAAATACAAATTGCTAACAATTTAATTAAAAGTAATAACTTTAATAGAAAATATGATAATGAGAATATATTAACAAATATTAAGAAATATAAAAAATTTTTTATTAAGAAAAACTTTCAAAATATAACAGATAGATTAGAATATAATGATTATTCCAATCTTGTATTTTTAGTTGGTTTTCCTAGGTCAGGCACTACTCTTTTAGATACCATATTAAGATCTCACTCTAAAATTAACGTTTTAGAGGAGAAGCCTTATCTATTGAACCTGCGCCATAATTTTTTTAAATCTAAAAATAACAAATTAGAATCCCTTTTAGACATTTCTCAGAATGAGAAAGATGAAATTAGAAAGAATTACTTTAAAGCAATTAACTATAAAAAAAATAATGGTGTTTATATAGATAAATTACCTTTATCAATTATTGAGATAGGTTTCATAAAAATTATTTTTCCTGAATCCAAAATTATACTTTCCTTAAGACATCCTTGTGATGTAGTCATAAGTTGTTTCTTTACATCTTTTAAAATTAATGAAGCGATGTATAATTTTTTAGATTTAAAAAAAACAACAAATTTGTATAACGAGGTATTTGACTTATTTTTCAATTATGAAAAAGAATTGAATTTAAATTATCATAAAATAAAATATGAAGAATTGATTTATGATTTTAAAAATCAAGTAAATAATTTACTCAAATACTTAGACCTCAAATATGAAAAAAAATTAGAAACTTTCTATAAGACAGCAAAAAATAGAGAAAGAATATCAACACCAAGTTACTCTCAGGTAATAAATCCACTTTATACCTCATCAATTGGAAGATGGAGAAACTATATTGAACAAACAAATATAGATAAAACTCTTGAGAGTTGGATTATTAAATTTAATTATTAGTATCTCAAATTATATTTTAAACTTTACATTTTTACGCGATTACTGACCATTATCATTACGGTTAAAATTTTTTTTAAATAAAGTAAATTTAAAATTTATAATAAAAATTATTAATCTATAATAAGAAAATGATGGAAAAACCAATTGTTATTTATACTGACCATATAATAAATAGAACTTTATGTTATAATTTCGCTAAAGGTTCTGACTCTCTCCTATGTAGTGTAAAAGACTTTAAAGAATTTGACAAAACTATTGCCACTTACGGAGTTCTTAGAGGAACCCTTGAAGTAATCAAAAAAGTTAAAAATTATTATTATATGGATCATGGTTATTTTAATCAGTCAAAAAGAATATTTAAAAATAATCTAACTAAAGTTGAAAATATGGATGGTTATTTTAGAATTGTTTTTAATAACTTTATACACAATGGCAAAGGCAATTTTCCAAATGATAGACTAAAAAAATTAAACCTAGAAATAATTGATCAAAAAAAAACAGGTAGTTATATCATTCTGTCTGAACCATCTGAAACTATGAAAAGAATATATAATGTTCCTCGATGGATTGAAGATACGACAAAACTAGTAAAAAAATATTCTGATAGAAAATTGTTGGTACATAACAAATTCTCTAAAGAAAAATTAGATGTAATATTAAAAGATGCTTGGGCATTTGTTAGTTTACAATCGACAGCGGGTTTTATGGCAATGTCTAAAGGAGTTCCCTCATACTTTACAGATGACACTTTAGCCCATATAGGCAAAATTCAAAATATCGAAAATCCTTTTATAGATTATAAAATTTTTAATAATTTAGCTTATGGTCAATGGACTCTTAAGGAGATAGAAACCGGAGAGGCATGGGAAAATATTTCGAATAATATTTATTGATTAACATGGAAAAAAATACATCATCGTTTTTTAATAAATTTAAATAATTATAAATTTTTATTGTTAACTTTATATTTAAAATATTTTTTAATTATTTTTATAGTTTTTAAAATTCTGTAATTGTGCTCATCAAAATTTTTTCTACCTGATGTAATCTTAGGATAATCTTTTATTAATTTTTTTAAGTACTTTGGAATTTTATTTATTTTGTTCAATGTTTGAAAAGTCTATTTTTTGTGAAATATAATGATATTTTATTTTTTATTGAATAAGAAATGATCATTTCATCATTTATTGACCCAGCTGGTTGAGCCACAACGTTGCATCCATTTCTATTGAGAAGACTTATACTGTCTGTAAAAGGGAAAAATCCATCTGATGCACAAACAAATGACTTTTTTTTGAAATATTTATTCATATTTATTATGGCAGAGTTTAGAGCATCTACTCTATTTGTGTGACCATGTCCTAAACCTAAAGTTTGTTTGTTTCTAGCTAACACAATTGCATTTGATTTTAAGTGTTTTGCAACCTTTAATGCAAAAATTAAATCATTTATCGATTTTTTTGATGTCTTTTTTTTTGAAACTAAACTCAAAAACTTTTTATTAATTGGTTCTAAATCTACTGTTTGATAAATATCACCAAATATTGTAGATCTATACTCAATGTCCTGTTTTTTAATGTGAGGCATTTTTAGTAAAATTAAATTTTTCTTTTTCTCTAAAATACTTAGTGCTTCCTGATCATAATCTAAAGCAACAATCATTTCATAAAAATTTTTATATATTCTTTTTGCAAGTTTTGAAGAAACTTTTCTATTTAATAAAATTATACCCCCAAAAGCACTTTTAGAGTCACTTTCATAAGATCTTTTAAAAGCAAGCTCAATATTTTTAGCTGAAGCGATACCACATGGGTTGGTATGTTTTAAAATTATTGAAGTAGGTTCGTAAAATTCTTTTAAACACCTTAAACCGCTATCAAGATCAATAAGATTATTGTAACTTATTTTTTTCCCACTTATTTGATAACTAAAAATTGAATTTTTTTGATGATTAATTAGATAGCCTTTTTGATTTGGATTTTCTCCATACCTTAGTTTTACTTTACTATTTTTCATTTAGCCAATTAGATATAATTTTATCATACTGAGCTGTTTGTTTAAAAACTTTATGAGCCATTTTCTTTCTAAAAATAATATCAGTAGTTCCATTGTTTTTATTTAAATTAGTTACTAGTTTTTTATAATCTTTTGTATCAATTATTGGAGTAATATATTTAAAGTTTTTCCCCGCAGCTCTCAATAAACTTGGTCCACCAATATCTATCATTTCGATTGATGCCTCATTATTATGTTTCTTTAAAAATTTTTCAAAAGGATATAGGTTAACAACAACTATATCTATTTCAGGAATATTTAATAACCGAAACTGTTTCCTATGAGTTTTATCATCTCTAATATAGAGTAAGGAGCTGTATATTAATGGATTCAATGTTTTAACTCTACCTCCAAACATTTCTTTAAATTTAGTAAGTTTTGAAATATCTTTACATTTAAATCCTAAGCTGCGAATTTTGTTTCCTGTAGCACCACTAGAAATAAAACTATAATTTAAATTACTTAAGTTAGAACAGAGATACTTTAAATTTTTTTTTTCAAAAACAGATATTAAAGCAAATTTTTTTTTTAGATTTTTTCTAAGGACCATTTTTCTATAACTTTTTTATCTGACAATACACCTTTAATCACAATTTGTTTAGTAGGTTTAGTAATATTATTATCAACTGATATACTATCTTCTATCACAAGTTCTGTATTACATTTAAAAAGCCAAATATTTTTCATTTTTGTTTTTAAAATTATATTTTTTTTATTATTAGTAAAATTTAAATTCATTTCATTCGCTAGGTGAAACCTGATATGATAAATTAAACGATTGCTGGCGCCTTTATATGATATAAAACTATCTTCACCTTCTAATTTATTCTCATTTTTAGAAATAACTAATTTTCTTTTGATTATTTTGTTAAATCTTTTTAAATATCCATTATGTGATCCTTCAAATATTTCTTGTTGCTTATTAGTTTCCTTTCTAAAAACCACTGATTGAGGAAACTTTATATGTGGATTTTTTTCCTTTATCTCACTAATGTTAGTGTTTTGTAAAATAATAGTAGAATGAGCAGCGCTATATCTTAAGTATTCTGGATTTTTACCAAAACTTTCTGAAGCCCCACAATTTGCAACTATTTTTTCACCAAATCCACTAAGTTCAATTGATAATGTTCCTGCACTTAAGTAAGAACTAATATTATCTGAATTAGGCTGAACTACATCAAAAAAGAGTTTTTTATTTTTGTCTGAATAAAATGCTATACCATTACTAATATTTGAAAATTCTCTTTTTTTTAAATAATTTTCTTTGTTTAAAGACTTGTAGATATTTACAGTGTAAATATTATTAGCACCATTAAAAAGAGGTATCGAACCATCTAAATGAAAATACTCATTTAATATAGAAGTCATTTTAAGAATTGTATCATCAAAAATATTTGATTTTTGTATTTTAAAGAAAAGTAAAATATTTTTTATTTCATAAAGGTTATTTATAAATTTAGCATGTTCCAACAAATTATAACTTTTATGCACTCCAATTTTATCAATCTGATTATCAACTATATACTTAATATAATTAATCTCTTTTTCATTGATTTTTTTTAGTAGTGCACATGACAACAAGTATGCAATTAAATCAAATGAAGTAAATTCAGATATTTTTTTTGAATTAAAATCAAATAATACTCTTTGAATGTGAAAATAGATTATTAAATCTAATTTTTTCTTATCATTCTCTTTTGAAGTAGAATTTATATATTCATAGTTGTACAATAGATTTATTAATCTTTTCGATGACAAATCTTCAATCCATGGAAAACCTAAATTATTTTTATTAAATTTATACCAACCAAATATTGCTTCTTTAGACAAATTTATACCCATTTTTCCACCAAGTTTATTGGAGAAATTTAAAAAGTCAAAAGTATGAATATTTTTATTTTTGTATTTAAAAAAATCTTTTTTAAAGATAAATGTTTTTACTTTATTATGGTTTGTAAAATCAATTTTTCTAAAGTTTAAGTCCAAATAAGACAAATTTTTTTTAGAAGTAAACCTAAAATTAATAAATATAAATAATATTTTTTTTAAAATTAAAATCATTTTATTTTTTTTAAAAAAGCTGCAAAGTATCCATCTATATTATAATTAAAAATAATATTAGGTATTGTTATCATAAAATTATTTTTTATTAATTTCGAGTATTCAATTTTTTTTTCTTCAATTTCGAAATCTGAGACTAAAAAATTATCATTTTGTTTAATAAATTTCTTAACCTGATCAATAGTTTCAATTTTTAAAAATGAACAAGTCATATAAATTATAAATCCGTTCTTATTTAATAAAATTGATGCTTTTTCTAGCATATTTTCTTGCAAAGAAAGTAGTTCCTTAAAATTTGGTTCTTTATTTTTGAAAAATATCTCAGGATTTCTTCTTATTGTTCCTACAGCTGAACAAGGAGCATCGATTACTATTACATCATACTTCCTTTTATTATCAAATTCAATAAAGTCTTCATTTAAAATTTGAGCATTTAGATTTAGTCGTTTTAAATTAGTTTTAAGAGTTTGAATTCTATCTTTATTCTTGTCATTCAACACAACTTTTAAATTTTTTGATAACATTTGGAAAGATTTTCCACCTGGGGCTGCACAGGCATCTAAGAAAATTTTACTCTTGCCTATTTTTTTAAAATTATATAATGGAAGAAAAGAACTGAAATCTTGAACCCACCAATCACCTTCA
Organism: uncultured Alphaproteobacteria bacterium; assembly: GCA_902577905.1. GTDB lineage: Bacteria > Pseudomonadota > Alphaproteobacteria > HIMB59 > CACPNW01. The sequence goes on along the minus strand of CACHAQ010000003.1, from coordinate 26,171 downwards.
ATAAAAGAATCTGTATTCTGAAAGTTTTTTTCATTTAATAAAAAACCAGATATTATTGAAGTTTTAAATAATTTATCCTCAAACTTTTTTAATTTTTCTTTATCTTTAAACACAATGTGGATATTTGGTTCTTTATGAAAACGTTTTAAAAATTGTTTTTTGTCGAAATCGGACAAAAAGCCAGCTTTTTTCTGAAACCACAATGGCAAATCTCTAAAATTAATTTGGATTTGTTTCAAATCATATTTATTTTTAGCTATTTTTTTTAAAGTAGCATTTATAAGTCCAGGATATAGCTTCAATTTTTTAGCTATTTCAACAGAACAGTTTATAACAGCGTATTCTTTAAAGTTTAAAAATACAATTTGGGTAATTGCACTTATTAATAAGATTTTTTCCTGATCTCTTATTTTTTTTTTTATAAATTTATTTATTATTTTTGAACAATGCAAATGTAATCTCATTGAGTTTAATGTTACATTATATAAAAGTGAAATATCCTCTTTCTTTTGTTTGTTGATTTGTTTCTTTATAGAAGAATTATTAAGTGTTTTATTAAATTTATAAATCGAGAATAATATATTATGAATTTCAAATCTAATTTTTACACCCTTTATCATTACTACAAAATTTATATTTATTTAAAATAATTATATAATAAATCATAAAAATAAAATATATTGAGTTATGCGAGGAAATCTTGAGACAATTGTAGGAGCAATGTTTGCGGGTAAAACTAGTGAATTACTTAAAAGAATTCTTTGGGCAAAACATCAAAATAAAAAAATTATAGTAATTAAACCAAGCATCGATAACAGATATTCAAATGAAAAAATTATTACCCATAATGATTTGAGTCATGAATGCTTTGCAATGAATGATTGGACAACGACTCTAAACAAATTTACTTTTGAAAAAAATGAAGTGGACATTGTATTTCTAGACGAAATTCAGTTTATGGACATGAAAGACACACTAAGTAATGTAGAAATAATCTTGAATAAAGGAATAGATGTTGTTTGCGCTGGTCTCGATCAAGACTCAAGAGGAAAACCCTGGGAAACGTCTTCAATGTTACTTGGTCTTTCAGATAAAATAGTAAAGATTTATGGTTTTTGTAACGTTTGTGGTTTGGAAGCAACTAAAACCTTTAGGAAAACATTGGGCGGTGAAAGAACTCAAGTTGGTGCAGCAAATATTTATGAGCCCAGATGCGTTAAGCATTGGGAACCAAGATAGGCTTACTTATTTTTTCTATTTTCAATCAAATTATTTACGACGGTTGGATCCGCAAGTGTTGATGTGTCTCCTAAATTATCAAAATCATTAGAAGCAATTTTTCTTAGAATTCTTCTCATTATCTTACCCGATCTAGTTTTTGGAAGACCAGCAGTTATGTGTATAAAATCAGGTGTTGCAATAGGACCAATTTTTTCTCTAATTGTTTTCTTTAATTCTATTAGCAAATCATCTGATGATTCTATACCCACCCTCAAGGAAACATAACAATACAAGCCATTTCCTTTAACTTCATGTGGGTAACCCACTACCGCAGCTTCAGATACATCTTTATGGGACACAAAAGCACTTTCAATTTCAGCAGTTCCTAAATTATGTCCTGATACAATAATTACATCATCTACTCTACCTGTAATCCAATAATATCCATCTTTATCCCTTTTACAGCCATCACCTGTAAAATATTTACCATCAAATTGAGAAAAATAAGTATCTATAAATCTTTTGTGGTCACCGTAAACAGTTCTCATTTGACCAGGCCACGATCTTTTCATACAAAGCATACCCTCACATTCACCTTCCAATTCTTTACCTTCTTTATCAACGATACACGGCTCAATACCAAAAAAAGGTTTTGAAGCAGAACCAGGTTTTAACTTTATTGCACCAGTCTGAGGAGATATTAATATTCCGCCTGTTTCAGTTTGCCACCAAGTATCCACTATAGGACACCTTGAATTTCCTGGAACTTCAAAATACCATTTCCATGCTTCTGGATTAATTGGCTCACCTACACTGCCTAAAAGTTTCAGTGATGATCTATTTGTTTTTTTAACATATTCGTCTCCTTCTCGCATAAGAGCTCTAATTGCGGTAGGGGCAGTATAAAATATGTTAACCTTATGTTTATCTACTATTTGCCAAAATCTAGAAAAATCAGGATAGTTTGGTACACCCTCAAACATCAATGTTGTGGCGCCATTAGCAAGCGGACCATAGATAATGTAGCTATGACCTGTAATCCAACCAATATCAGCGGTACACCAATAAATATCATCAGGATTATAATTAAATATGTACTCATGAGTCATAGATGCATAAACCAAATACCCGCCACTCGTATGCATAACTCCTTTAGGTTTTCCCGTAGAACCTGAGGTATACAAGATAAATAATGGATCTTCTGCATTTAAAACTTCAGGTTCGCAAACATCCTCAACCTCATTAATTAGATCTTCATAAAAAATATCTCTGTTTGTTTTTAATTTTATATCTTTATTTGTTCTTTTAATGATTAAGCATCTTTCAACTTCTGGACAAGTTTCCAAAGCTTTATCAACTGTCAATTTTAATGGAATTTTTTTACCACCTCTGACACCTTCATCGGCAGTTATAATAAACTTAGATCCACAATCTTGTATCCTTCCCGCTATTGACTCTGCAGAAAAACCTCCAAAAATTATAGAATGAATAGCTCCAATTCTAGCACATGCTAACATTGTGTAAGCTAATTCAGGTATCATAGTTAAATATATGGTAACTCTGTCACCCTTTTTAATTCCAATTTTTTTTAATACGTTGGCGGCTTTAGAAACGTTTAGTAAAAGTTCTTTATAAGTTATTTTTTTAACATCTTTAGGATCATCTCCTTCCCAAATTATTGCAACTCTATTAGGATTTTCTTTCGCGTGTCTATCTATACAATTATATGAAACATTCAGTTTTCCATCTTCATACCATTTTATACTTACGTCCTTATTAGAATATTTTGTATTTCTTATCTTAGTATATTTTTTATACCAATCAATTCTATCCCCATGTTTATTCCAGAATTCGTCACTATTCTCTATGGATTCTTGGTATAGTGAAATATATCTTTCTGAATTTACTTTACTTTCCTTTATCCATTCTTCTTTAATTTTCATTACTTATATAAGAGTATTTGTAAAAATATAAAAATTCAACTTATTTATAATTAAATTTATTCATAATTTTATTAAATTTTTCTTCTATTTTAATAATTTGTTCTTTGCTCAATTTATTCTTCCATTGATTTTTTGTACCTGATTTAAAAAACTGCCTTTCAGCCTGTGCTTCTACAAAACCATCTTTTAATTCTGTTTTCTTAAATTTTTGAAAGTTTGTTGTCTCCAATATATTAACAATTTTATTATCTAAATTATTAAATTTAAAACTAAATCTATCAATAAAAAAATTTGCTATGGTTTTAATCGTTTCTTCCTTTTTATAAACAAGGTCCTCAAACTTTAGTACTAAAAGAGGACAATCCCAATTAGTTGAGGTCCATGATATAACATGTTTATCCCATCTAGAAAGAAAAGATAAAGGTTTATTTTCAGTATCAAAAATTTTATTTTCTCTTTCAAGCCATAATAGTGATGCTAAATCATTAGTCATGAATTCAATACTTTCATTAAATGTTTTACCAGTATGATTAGCCCAAGAAATACATACATCCCTTGGGTCTCTGATAATATAAATTATTCCCCTTATATTTTTTTCCGAAGTAAAAAAATTATTATTAATACCAAAGTTACCTGAATGAGTTTTAAAAAATTTAAAATCCTCTTTAAATCCTAGATTTTCTTTTTCCTGTATTTTTAGCAAATATTTATAAAAAATTGTTGTACTGTTTAATTTATTAAAATCATTTCCTATTAACTTTTTCATTTTAGAAACAAAATATGTGTCTTCAAAACTAGTAATACTCTCAAGAAGTTTAAAATTAAAAACTCCATTTTCAGTAAAAAACAGAGAAGATAGTATTGCTCTAAGAAGTGTATTTCCACTTTTAGGATAGGATGCTAACCAAAAAATATGTTTAGTCATACATATTAATAATGTGACATTGATGACATTTTTATTATCTCTTCCCACTCAATTTTATTTATGGGCATTACAGAAAGCCTACTTTGTTTAACAAGAGCAATATTTTTGAGTTTTTTATTTTCTTTTATTTGATCAAGAGATACTGGATTTTTCAGTTTTTTTACAACCTTAACATCTACTACTACGAAACGTCTTGTTTTATCAGTTGGATCTGGATAGTGCTCTTTCACTACTTTCACAATTCCAACAACATTTCTTTCAGTAACTGAATGATAAAAAAAACATAAGTCATTTTTTTTCATTTCCTTCAAATTATTCCTTGCCTGATAATTTCGCACACCATCCCACATGGATGGACCTTCTTTAACTTGATTATCCCAGGACCAAGCACTAGGTTCAGATTTCAACAACCAATATTTCATTTTAATATTCTTTAGTTCAAATTTATTACAAGATTATTTTTATAATACACTTCTTACTTCTAATCTAGGTATTGGTTTAAAAAATAAATCATTTCTGTCTTTTTTATAAAATTTCATACATGCCCATGCAATCATTGCAGCATTGTCTCCCATCATTTCTTTTATAGGATAATAAATTTCAATATTTTTCTCGACAAAAAAATTTTCTATTTTACTCCGAATATATTTGTTATTTGACACTCCTCCTACTACAGAAATTGATCTTATATTTTTATTTTCAGAACTTAATCTTTTTAATCCTCTTTCTAATTTTTCAATAATAATTTCAGTAATATTTTTTTGAAATGATGCCGATAAATCTTCTACAAAATTTTTATCAATTTTATTTTTTTTTGTTAAAAGATTTATATTTGTTTTAATACCAGAAAATGAAAAATTAAAATTTTTTTCTTTAACTAATGGTTTTGGTAAAACAAATTTGTCCTCATTCCCTTTAAGTGCTTGTTGTTCAATTTCACTACCACCAGGATATGATAGACCAATTAATTTTGCTGTTTTATCAAAAGCTTCTCCTATTGCATCATCAACACTTTGACCCAATAACTCTATTTCATTCTCACTTTTCATTAAATAAACCTGAGTATGGCCTCCGGTTAAAAGTAAGATCAGGTTTGGAAATTTAATATTGTTATTAAAACTTGTAGACAATATGTGTCCTTCAAGATGATTAGTTGGAATGAATGGTTTGTTAAAAGAAATTGCTAAAGATTTGGTAAAAGTTGAGCCAACCAATAAACTGCCTATAAGTCCAGGTCCACAAGTAGCAGTAAAAATATCTATTTTTTTTGGTTCTATTTTTTTGTTACTAAATAAATCATTTGTTATACTTTGTATTTTTTCCAAATGTGATCTTGAGGCTAACTCAGGAACAACTCCACCGTGTTTATTATGAATTTCCTGAGAAAAAGTAATATGTTCTACAATAGATCTGTTTTCCATAAGACATACTGATGTTTCGTCGCACGAGGTTTCTACAGCAAATACAAGCATATTTTTTTGGTACAGTATTTTACACTGTTAAACAACAAACTAATAATGCTAAAAAAAGAGTATGAAAAAAGTTTTTGATAGTTTTTATATTTTTTCTAAATTTTCATTAAGTTTTATTCTTTTATTATGTGTTTTTTTCTTAATTTATCTTCTCTATATGAATTATCAAAATGAAGATGAGGCATCTAAACTTCAGACTGAATTAGAAAATGAACTTAGGGAAAATATAAATGTAAATTCTGAATTTATAAAAAATATATCTAAAGAAATATTAGAAACAAAAACAGCTTTAACAAATATCGAAAAACTTATTAAAGAAAATTCAAATAAAGAATCAAAAGTTGATTTGACGTCAATCAATGAAAGTATAAAAAAGTTAAATAATAATTTCAATTCTCTAAGTATTGAGATTTCTTCTATAAAAAATAAAAATATTGAATCCCAACCAAATAATAATCCTGAGTTAGTAAATCAATCTATTAAAGAAGTAGTTGAGTTAATTAAAATCAAATACGAAAATAATATGGATTTTGATAGAGAACTCAAATATCTTGAAACAATTTTAGAAAATAACAAAAATCCTATTTTGGAAAAATTATCAATTCTAAAAAGAAATAAATATAAAGGTCATTTATTTTTAGAAAATCAATTTAATGATGAAGTTAATTTATATTTGAAGAATATTGTGAATGAAAACAATAATTTATTTAACAAAATCTTTTTACCATATATAAACCTTTCCCCATCTTCAGAAAATATTATTTCTGATGAAAAAATTTTAATATTAGAGGAAACCAAATTTTTTATTAAAAATCGAAATATAACAAAAGCATATGACAGCATAAGTAGGATAGATAATTATAAAGTTTTTTTTAAAATATCTTTAAATGAAATGAATAACTTTAATAATTTTATAACAGAAATATCAAAATTAAATAATGTATAGATTTTCGATTTTTGTATTGCAGTTTTTATTATTAATCATTGCGCTCACTTTTATTTTTACAAATCCATTTATTGTATCCTTAGATATAGGAAATTTAAAGTATTCTTTTTCTTCAAATTTATTTGCAATTGTTTTTTTATCTTTTATTTTTCTATTATATCTGGTGCTTTATTTATTTTTCCGATCAAGACTTTCACTAGGTAAATATTTTCTAAACAATAAATACAATAAAATTGAAAAAGGTTACTTACATTTTGTCGATGCAATGATTGCTGTAGCTAATAAAGATAATAAATCTGCAATAAAATCTCATAAAAAAATGACTTCATATTTAAAAGACGACCCCTCTTTATCTCTTTTATTAAAATCTGAGGTTTTAAAGATAGAGAAAAAATTCCCTGAATTAAATAATGTCTATGAAGATATGATTAAATCAAAAAAGACAGAAGCACTAGGCTACAGGGGGTTAATGGAACAAAATTTAAAAAATCATGATTATCACCATGCGTTTTTGTATGGAGAAAAATTGTTTTCTTTAAACCCTAATATTGAAAAGCTCTATCAAACATTAATATTTATTGCTGCTAAAACAAAGAATTGGAATCAACTAATTACATTATCAGAAAAAGCATTCTCAAATAAAATTATAAACAAAAATGATCTTAGTGAAAATAAATCAATTGGGTATTATGAGATAGCGAAAATAAAATCTGACAGTGATATAAAAGATGCTTTGAAAAATATTGTTAAAGCAATTGAACTGAAAAAAAACTTTCCTCCATATATAAAATTGCATTTACATATTCTTTCTAACTTAAATGATAAAAGAAATTTAAGAAAACAAATTAAGAAGTATTGGAATTTAAACCAAAGTTCTTTACTTAGATCTATTATAACAAAAATTTTAATTCAAAATGATTTAAGTGAAATAAAATTTATAAATGATTTGGTTAAAAATAATCTAAATTCAGAAGAATCAAAAAAACTTTTAGTATATTTTGCTATAAAAAATTCTAGATGGGATTTAGCCAGAGAAAATATTTCAGGCATGATTGGAGCTAATCCATCAAAAGAAATCTGTTACTTTATGTCAAACATAGAACTAGGAGAAAATAATGATAAACAGAAAAGTGATGCTTGGATTATGAGAGCCGAAAATGCCAGAATGGAAAATACATGGATTTGTAGAATTACAAATCAAACCCAAGATGAGTGGAGCACTTTATCTAATTCTGGAAATTATAATTCTCTTGTTTGGACATCTTATAAAATGTTAAGACAAAATAATATTTAATATGAAACTTCATTTCTTTATAGGCTATGACTCTAAAGAGGATATAGCTTACAGAGTATGTAAACATTCATTATTAAGACACTCGAGCATTGATATAAATATTACTTCTCTAAAATTAGATGAACTTATTGCTAAAAATCTTTATACGAGAGATGTTGATCCACTAGCGTCTACTCAATTTACTTATTCAAGATTTTTAGTACCTAAACTTATGAATTTTCAAGGCTGGGCAGTTTTTTGTGATTGTGATTTTATTTTTTTAGATGATGTTTCAAAATTGTTAAATAATTTAGATGAAACTAAAGCAGTCTACTGTGTTCAACATGATTATACTCCCAAAGAAAGGCACAAGATGGATGGTCAAAAACAAACAATATATCCAAGAAAAAATTGGTCCAGTTTTATTTTATACAATTGTGCTCATCCTAGCACTAAAAGCCTTACAGTTGAAAAAGTAAATAATGAAACTGGCGCATATCTCCATCAATTTAAATGGTGTAAAAATGATGAAATTGGATCACTTGATGAAAGATGGAATTGGTTAGAGGGTTGGACTTCAGGGCATAATAACCAAAAGCCTTTTGCCGTTCATTATACTCGAGGTGGCCCATGGTTTTCTGAATGGCAAGATGTCGAATACGCTAAGGAGTGGCTTGAAGAAAGAGATGACTATCTTTCAAAAAAATTTAAGCAATAGATCAAAAAAAAATTTATAAATTTTAATTATTTGAAAAGTCAAATTTATTATTTCCTTTTACAATCTTGTTAATATGTTCAATAGTTTTACTTACTGAAATATCTATTCCTAAAACTTTAACATTTTTATACCATATTGATGATCCATCATGAGTATTCCAGTAATAATATGTAGATGATTTTTTGGGACAGATGAGTATAGTAGGTATTCCAAGAGCTCCTGCAAAATGTGCTGTCGAATTACTTACAGTTATAAATAAATCTAAGTTTTTTAACAAACCCATACAAGACTCAATATCATTGAATAAATCTAAATCATCAAATGTTTTTAGATATTTTTTCTGACTTGAAATATATTGTTTATCTTCTTCAATACTTCCATATTGCAAGTTTATAATCACCCTATCATCAGCAAACAAAGGCTCGAAATCTCTTATAGATAGTGATTTTAAACTTCCATAGATATTTACAATACTTTTCCATGAAATACCTACCTTAAGCTTTTCATTATAACTAGATAATATTTTTTTGTACTTATCTATTAGATCTTTTCTGGCTAATAAAAATTTTTTATTTTTAAAGTCAGCTTTTCTTTTTCTAAAAAACTTGACCATACTCCCAGCATATACCACACTTTCAAACTCAGATATTTTAGAACTATTTGAATAGTATCCATCTTTTACAAAAATATCTTTTTCAAAAGAGCGATTAAATATAGAAACTAGTCTTTTATCAGCTTCAATTTTAATATTTTCAAATCTTTTAATAATATCTTGATAAACTGAACTAAAAAGTATTTCTTCACCAATTCCTTGTTCTCTTAAAATCAGCAAGTTCTCTTTTGTTCCTATTTTCAAATTATCAAATAGTTTATTTTTTACCAATTCGAAACTAGTCAATTTAACTTTATTTTTTTCAATTAATAACCTTGAATCAAACAAGTTCCATGAGTCGGAAAATTTATTTAATTTCAATTGAAGAGTGCAATATGCATATTGTAATTTATAATCATGAGGATTTATTTCTATAGCCCTATCATAGTAAATTTTTGCCTCTTCCAAGCTACCCTCTCTACAATAACATATTGCGATATTTGATAAAATTTCTTGATTATTTGGATCTAAATTTAACGCTTGATTATAAATTTTTATTGCTTCTAATATCTTATCTTGAAGACTTAAAACATTACCAAGATTTATTAAAGTTTTAATATTTTTAGTGTCAATATTAAATCCATCTAAAAATATCTCATATGCTTCATTTAATTTTTCTAGTTCGAGTAAGCAGACACCCAAATTGTTATAACTATCAACATATTGTTTATTTATTTTGATTGCATTCTCAAAGTAATTTTTAGCTATATCTAATTTACTATTTTTGAGAGATATTAATCCTTTGATATTATATCCAAAGTAGTCGTCATCTTTTAATTTTGCAATCTTTTCTATACATTTTGTTGCTTCAGCAAATTCATTTTTTAAAAAATGAATATAAGCTTTATCACGTATCGCTTCATAATTATTTTCTATCTTAAGAATTAAATTAATATTTTCTAACGCTTCATCTAATGATGATTTGGTTAAAAATAATTTATAAATTTTAGTTAGAAGATCGATATTATTATTTTCTGTTAATAAAATTTTTTTTAAAGAATTTATCGTCGTATCTATATCGCCCATCTTATGGGATATTTGTGATAATACATTCAGAACTTTTATGTTTTTCTTATATTTTTCAGATAATTTTTTTATATCTCTATAGCCTTCTTCCTTATTTATATTGTTAAATGTGTTAACTATTTTCTTAAGTTTATTTTCTAAGTTAGACATAAAAAAACCCAGCCTTTAAAAGACTGGGTATAATAAAAATATATTTTGGATTTAAAAGAATTATCTTCTTTGGCCAAATAGTTGTAGCAATAAAATGAATAGATTAATGAAATCTAGGTATAATTTTAAGGCACCCATTAATGCTTTCTTAGAACCTATCTCCTCACTATCACCACCATAATACATATTTTTGATATTTTGAGTATCGTAGGCTGTTAAACCAACAAATACTAATACACCAATAACTGAGATTGCAAATTGTAAGGCTGTTGATCCAACGAAAATATTTACTACACTTGCTATAATAATACCAATTAGGCCCATGAACAAAAAACCACCAAGTTTTGTTAGATCTCTTTTTGTAGTGTAGCCGTATAAACTCATTGCCCCAAAAGTACTTGCCGTAATGAAAAATACTCTTGCTATAGAAGTTTGAGTAAATTCTATGAATACTGATGCAAGAGATAAACCCATGATACTTGCAAAAAGCCAAAAAGTAATTTGTGCGGCTGAAACTGACATTCTGTTAATTCTCGCACTTAAATAAAAAACAAATCCTAAAGGTGCTAGCATAACCACCCATTTTAGAGGAGACCCAAAAAGTAATGCCCCTACCTGAGTTACTCCAACAATTTGCCCCATCTCATTTGTAACTATCGATGCTTTTCCAAAAAAGTAGGCAATAAAACCAGTAAGTAATAAGCCAATTGTCATATAATTGTAGACTTTAAGCATGTACGCTCTTAAGCCTTCATCAATTGCCGCCTGATCTACCGATTTAGTATAAGATCGTTGATTAAAGTCTAAAGCCATAATTTCTCCTTTTATTTATTACTAATATCGCTATAAATCCGACAATTTCAAGGCATTTTATAAAAATAGTATGAAATATAGAAAACTAGGAAATACAGATATTGATGTAAGCGTCATTTGTTTAGGTACTATGACATTTGGTGAACAAAATAGCCAACAAGATGGTTTTGATCAAATGAACTATGCTGTCGAAAGAGGAGTAAATTTTTTTGACACTGCAGAATTGTATGCTGTAATGCCTCGCAAAGAAACTTATGGAAAAACTGAAGAAATAGTTGGCAACTGGTTTCATGAAAAAAAAAATAGAGATAAAATAATTTTAGCATCAAAAATAGCATCAAAATCAGATGGTCTAGAGTGGATTAGAGAGGGATCTAAAAATCTTGGTTTTGATAAAAAGAACATGAGTGCTGCAATAGATGAAAGCCTTAAAAGATTAAAAACTGATTATATTGATTTATATCAACTTCATTGGCCTGAAAGAAAAGTACCAAAGTTTGGAGTTTTAGATTTTGAGTATGACGCAAGTGATAATGATTGGACTACAGTAGAAGAGGTTTTATATAATTTAGATCAACTTGTTAAATTGGGTAAGATTAGATATGCAGGTTTATCAAATGAAACACCCTGGGGTGTTATGAAATATCTCCAAATTTCTAAGGAAAAAAATCTTCCTCGTATGATGTCAATACAGAATGTTTATAGTCTAGTTAACCGTGTATTCGATATTCATAATTCTGAAGTTTCTATCCGAGAAAGTTGTGGTTTACTTGCTTACTCACCTTTAGCAGGTGGTAGATTAAGTGGTAAATACATTGGTGGAAAAAATCCTCAAAAAGCTAGATATACCCTATGGCCACGAAGATTTTCTAGACATCATACTGAAAGAGGAGAAAAAGCAATTGAGAAATATTTTAAACTTGCTCAAAAACACAATATTGCTCCTTCCACTTTTGCAAATGCTTTTGTGAATGATCGTCCATTTGTTACGAGTAATATAATTGGAGCTACAACAATGGACCAACTTAAAGAGAATATAGATAGTATCGATATTTCACTATCAAAAGAACTATTAAAAGAAATTGAAGATATACACTTATCTGATCCCAACCCCTGTGTTTAATCTTTTATACTTTAGTTTTATTTAACAAGCCCCGAACATTTTCAATATAGCTTCTATCCCATAAATAGACGTTTAATAATGAATAATACAATTGATAAATTGGTTCATAATTTAGGAAATACTTATCAATACTAATATGATCATTATATTTATCTAAAAAATTCCTATCAATAAATTTAGGATTAAACCATCTCAAATAGGATACTTCTAATTCATTATGACCATAAAAAGATCCTGGATCAATAAAACCTGAAAACTTTTTATTTTTAAAAAGTATATTTCCTTCCCATAAATCACCATGTAGTAGTGATGGTTTTGGTTTGTTGGGAATGAAATTATGTATTTTTTTTAATAATAGTTCAAGTTTAGTATTTATAGCCTTATCCATTGGTTGATTTTTATTAATTAAATCAAATATGTAATGCAATCTTTTATCTCGATAAAACTCTACCCAATTTTTTGAGTACGAATTTGACTGCTTTAATCCACCAATTTGAGTATCAAAATTAAATCCATAATAATTACTTCTTTTAGAATGAAGTGAAATTATAGAACCTAATAAATCATTATTAGTTTTAATTGGTAGATTATTATTGTTATCTATGAATGACATTATGAGAAATTTATTATTATTATTAATGATTTTTGGAAAAAAATTGAACTTATGTTTATTTAAAAAAAGAATATTATCAGCTTCAGATTTTATTGCATTAAACCTACCCCCTTTTTTGTAATAATATTTTACAATATATTGCTCTTTATCTTCTGTCCCAATTTTCATACAATTTATTCCAAAAGAATCAGATAAAATATTGTAATCTAAAATTTTTTTATTATCTAAAAGTTTCTCTATTTCTAAAATGATACTATTTTTAACCATAATAAATGTTCAAAAAAATTAATATACAATTCCTAATTTCATATTTTGGCTTAATACCATACGTTATAGTATTTTTAGATAAATATTATTTCTTGAAAATTAAAGAAGAGATTTTATTAAATTTTATTACTTATTACAGTTTAATAATTATAGTTTTTATCGGATCAACTAACTGGAATTTAAAAAATAATCCACCTATACATATTGTAGTTTACGGTTTTCTACCAAGCCTATTCTCAGTTATTATTATAATATTAAATCTTTATAATATTAATATTTTAATAATATTTATTTTAATAATTCTGCTTTTGTTAACACAATTATTTTTTGACTACATTATTATATTTTCTAACGAATTAAATAAAAGCGCCTTTTATTTTCTAAGATTGCCATTAACAATATTGATTGGTATATTTTTGTTACTTATTTTATCTTAAAGTTAATATACCCAATTTTCTTTTCAGCATGGTTCTTAAGATAAAATTCTTCCTTTCTTTGTAAGTTTCTTAATTCACTTTTATTCATTATTTTTAATTTTTTAAAAATATTCATTATAGTGATTGGTATTGCTCTTTCATTGCCATCTGTTACTTTAACTACTCCACTTACTCCCTTTGTCAAATGAGCAAACAAAAAAACACCTTCAGCCCCATGTTTACAAAATATTTTACTTTGTGAAGCATCAATTACTTTTGTATCAAAGCTTTTTGATCCTCCAATATAATTTGGATATTTTAAAGTTGAATTAATCAGTGTTCTTGTTGCTATTGAATATTCAAGATTACTATTATAACATTTAATTAAATTATTTAATGCTTTAGATATTGATTTTATTCGGAATGAATATTGTGGAGCACTACAACCATCTAAAGAGAAATTTTTTTTTAATAATTTTGTCTCTGTGAACTTATTGAAAACTCTTCTAATATTTTTTTGATGTGGATGATTGAAATCTAAATAATTTGTAATGCTATGATTATTATACAGACAGCTTGTTAACATAGCTAAGTGTTTACCAGCACAATTGTTATGTAACTCGTTAAATTTATTTCTAGAATATATTATTTTTTCTGAAGCTATTTTGTCTAATGGCCCATGGATACCACATTGTAAATTTTTTGTTTTCAATTTTATTTTTGAAATCCATTTTTTTAGTTCACTTATATGAAACCCCTCTCCTTTGTGAGAAGCACAAGCTAAAGCTATTTGTTTACCGTTTAATTTATATTTTTTGACTGCACCTGACATTGCGAAAGGAATAGCCTGAAATATTTTAATTGAAGATCGAGGAAAAAAAAAATCATTATCATTATTTGTAGATAACAAAATTCTACCATCAATATTTGTTACCAATGCTTTAACTTGATGTGTACTTTCAATTCCTTTACCTCTAATAAAATCAACGTGAATTTTAGTCACGCTAAGAATTATACAATAATGAATTTATTTTGGCTTAAAAAAAGATTTAATAAATGTAAATAAATTTAAGAAAGATCCATATTTACCAAAGAAAATAACATCTTTTTCAGTAATACTTAAACATACACAGCCAGTATCTCTTGATGCGATTGGAGTATGTTTTATTTTTTGGTCATTTATCTGAATATCCCCTTTAGAGTATTCACCATATTCGTCACAAAAGCTGCCTTCCAAAACTAATATGTACTCTTTTCCACCATGGGAGTGCAGTGGTACAGAAACACCAGGGTCCATTTTTATTAATTTTAGTTCATCTTTATCGTCAATCGAAGCTGTATATTCTTTGAAACCTTTATAAACTTGTTTCCACTTTAAATTATTGAGGTTTCCAAAGAAGCTAGTTACTGGATCTTTGATATTTGAAACAGGTTTGCTATTTATACTATCAATGCAGTCTGTATACTTCAAATTTTTAGGATGAATGTTTTCGTTGTCTATTAGGTTTTCACCCAGCATGTTTTCAAATGTGCTACTTATTCTAGAAGCGTTTGAATTTAATTGTAAATATGTTGAAGCAAATATCGACTTTGCCGGACCTAATATCCCTGATGCGAAGTCAAATATGAGCTGATTTTTAACTACTGTTCCGTTCATCTTAAAAATTCCTGCATTTTTGTTAAAATATGCCTTATTCTTGATTTAACTGTCCCCAAAGGAATTTCAAGCTCATCTGCAATTTTTTTATGACTTTTATTTTCAAAAAAGTTCATTTTTATCATTATTTTTTGCTGTTCATCGAGTTCGTTATTTATTCTTTCTATTTGTTTTTTTGCTTCATTTTCCTCTATGAGATTAACTTCTCTATCTTGGTATAAAAATTCTCGTATATCCTCTTCTTTAAAATTAATTTTGGAATTTTTCCTGAAAAAGTCTATTTTTTTGTTTCTGGCAATAGTAAATATCCATGTAGAAAGAGCTGATTTTTTTGAGTCATACAGGTTTGATTTTACCCATACAGTACTTAAAACCTCTTGAGTTAATTCCTCAGAACTCTCAATTTTAATTCTATTTTGAATAAAATAAGCATTTATTTTTGGGGCAAAAAAATCAAAGATTTCCGAAAAAGCCATTTCGTCGCGGTCTTTTTGAATCCTTTTCATCAAATTAATTAGGTTTGATTTTTCCATATTTCAAAAAGACTCTAACATTGATTAAACACTCTTAACTAATTGCATAAGATATACTAAAAGAAGCAATTGATGAAAATTATTCTTAAGTTTTTACTTGTGCTATATGTAGCACTTCCCAGTACTCTAATTGCTTTGGAAATAGGTAAATGGTCTTTTGAGAAGGCTGATGAGTATTGCTATATTGGCAGTTTAGCAACCGGAACAGATTTACCAAGTGATAAGAAAAGAGGTGACTTCTACGTTTTAGTCTACAAAAATATAGGAAACCCAGATACTGTAGTTCAAATAGAGGCTGGTTATAGCTACAAGGTTCCTTCTGATATTATTATAAGTATAGATAAGGGAGAATACAAATTTTATACAACTGAAGATTTACCTACTGCTGCTTGGACAGAAGAAGATGCAAAAGTAATTTTTGCTATGAAAAAAGGACTAGAGCTTAAGGTTACAGGCGAGTCTTCAAGGGGCACCATTACCAATGACTCCTATACCCTTAATGGATTTACTGCAGCTTATAATCAGTTAATTAACGATTGTTAAATGCCTAAAAAAATTGTTTTAGCTTATTCAGGAGGATTAGACACAAGTGTAATTCTCAAGTGGCTCCAAAACAAATATGATTGTCCTGTAGTTACTTTCACAGCAGATATTGGTCAAGGAGAAGAACTTTCACCTGTTAAAACAAAAGCAAAAAGTCTGGGTGTTGAAGAAATATTCATTGAAAATTTACAAGAAGAATTTGTTAGAGATTATGTTTTTCCAATGTTTAGAGCTAACGCTCTCTACGAGGGAACATACTTGTTAGGCACAGCAATAGCAAGACCCTTAATAGCAAAAAGACAAATTGAAATTGCAAAACTGGTTGGAGCAGATGCTGTTTCACATGGAGCCACTGGTAAAGGTAATGATCAGGTTAGATTTGAATTAGGCTATTATGCCAACAACCCGAAAATTGAAGTTATATCTCCGTGGCGAGATTGGGATTTTGAAAGTAGAAATGATTTGATAGAATATGCTGAAAAAAATCAGATAACAGTCCCTAAAGATAAAATGGGAGAGCCTCCTTTTAGCACTGATTCAAATCTTTTACATACTTCTTCAGAAGGTAAGCTTCTTGAGGATCCTTGGATTGAACCACCGGAGTATGTTTTTTCAAGAACTAGCAGTATCGAAGACTCTCCCAATAATGCTGAAGAATTAATAATTGAATTTAAAAATGGTGATCCTGTTTCAATAAATAAAGATAATTTAAAACCACATGATCTTTTAGCAAAATTAAATTCTGTAGCTGGTAAACATGGTGTAGGAAGAGTGGATCTTGTTGAAAATAGATTCGTAGGAATGAAATCAAGAGGAATTTATGAAACCCCTGGAGGAACAATACTCATTAATGCAAGGAAAGCAATTGAGAGCATAACATTAGACAAAGGTGAAGCACATCTTAAAGATGAGATAATGCCTAAATACGCTGAAACAATTTATAATGGTTTTTGGTTTTCCTCAGAAAGAATAGCAATGCAAAGCTTGATTGACTCTACTCAAAAAAAGGTAAATGGGCAGGTCAAACTCAAAGTGTTTAAGGGTAATGTAATCATTTTAGGAAGAAGATCAGATGATAGTCTATATGATAACTCTCTTGTTTCATTTGACGAAGTTGGAGATTATAATCAGAAAGATGCTGAAGGTTTTATAAAAGTAAATTCAGTTAGACTTAAAAAAAGTAATCTTTAATAAATGGGTTACGGAGACGATTTACTTGTAACAAAGTTAGCTTCAAAAATTAAAAAACAATTTCCAGATAGACAAATTGTAATTGGAGAAGCAAAAAACCAAACCGCCTATCATTCACTCATTTATGATCATAACCCAAATATATCTGATTGCAGAAATCTTGAAAAAAACAAACCAATACATATTATTGATTACCATGAAAATAATAGACCTTATATTGATTATGAAAAAACTAATAATACAAATTATGTTTGGAGAAAATTTAAACCTAATCCTGGAGAAATTTATTTTACAAAAAAAGAAAAAACTGATGCAAAGAAAATAATTTCTGAAGCAATTAAATTTTGGAACAGTACAAATAACAAAAATTATAAAAAAATTATTTTTTTAGAAACTACATCAACAAAAATTTATGATTGGCAATTTAGTATTAAGCATCAAAATAAAGATTGGGGTGCAGAAAATTGGCAAGAATTAATTAATATGCTTATAAAAGATTTTTTGGTAATCCAATCAGTTCATAAAGAAAGTAAAAAAAATTTATCAGTCTTTTCGCCTGAGAATATGGATTTTCGTTTAGCATGTGCAGTTTTAAATGAAGCAGATTTATATGTTGGTCCTGAAGGAGGCTTTGGACATGTTGCTGCAGCCTTAAACAAAAAAGCAGTTTTATATTTTGGAGGATGGATAACTCCTGAAGCGATTGGATATGATTTTCATGAGAATATATATTATGAACATAAGTTATCTCCATGTGGAGAATATAAAAAATTGTGTAATCATTGTGAGGAAGCTAGAAAAGCAATCTCAGCAGATGTTTTTTTAAAATATATTAATAAAATTAGTTAATTGATTAATCTATTCCTGCATGAAATAGTTGTATTTCTTAAAAGACATGCAATCGTCATGGGCCCTACACCCCCAGGTACTGGAGATATTGCACTTACCTTATTTTCTACATCTCTAAATAAGACATCCCCAACTAGTTTTGATTTTTCTTCATTTATTGTGACTCTATTTATACCAACATCAATAATAATTGCCCCTTCCTTTACCCAATCTTTATTTATGAATTCAGGTTTTCCAATAGCAGCAATTAGAATATCAGCTTTTTTGCAAATATTTTCAATATCTACAGTTTTAGAATGCACTGTTGTTACGGTACAAGATTCTTTTAATAATAATTGAGCCATTGGTTTTCCAACTATATTAGATCTTCCTATTACAACTGCATTTTTGCCAGTTAAATCTATACCAAGTTCTCTAAGAAGCAGTAGACAACCATAAGGGGTACAAGGTATCATTAAATTTTCATCATTCTTGTTACTTATTGAAAGTTTACCAACATTTAAGGGATGAAAACCATCAGCATCTTTTTCTGGAATTATACAATTTAACACTGCTTCTTCATTTATTGTTTTTGGTAAAGGTAGTTGAACAAGAATGCCATCAATATCTCCATTGCTATTTAATTGACTAATTAAATTGATTAAATCATTCTGATCTGTTGTTTCCTCTAGATGATGATCAAAAACATTAATTCCCACTTCTTTTGCAGCTTTTGTTTTAGCTTTGACATAGACACTACTTGCCGCAACATTTCCTACTTGAACTACAGCCAATCCAGGAACACGATTAAATTTTGATTTAATATTTTCAATTTCAATTTTAAGCTCATCTTTCAGTTTTTGTGCAACTTTTTTTCCATCTAAAATTTGAGACATAACTATCTAGGCCAATACTCAATTAATAAACTTTTTATAAACCACAAGCCTAGGTAAACAACTATCGGTGATAAATCTATTGCACCAAAAGTAGGTATGTATCTTCTTACAAAATTTAAACTTGGTTCACATAATCGATATAAAGCATCAAGTATGCTATAAACAAATCGATTACCTGTATTAATTATATTAAAGTTTACTAGCCACGTTAAGATTATGTAAACTATAAGAGCAAATTGGAATAAGTTTATAATTTGAATAATTAAATATAAAAGTGAGTTCATTATAAAATTTTTATTTAATTTACATTATGCATTATGGCTTTAATTTAATCAAAAAAAAAGCGGTCTCTAGGACCGCTTTTTAATAAAATAAAATTAGCTTTACATTGAGATATCTCTACCAAACCACTCTTTAGTTATTTCAGCAGTGGTTCCATCTTTAGACATTTCTGCAATAGCAGCATTCCACATCTCTAATATACCTGTATCTTCTTTTCTAACTGCTCCGCCAACACCATCACCGAAGACTCCACCAGAAAAAGTTGGGCCTGTAAATGCAACATCAACACCACCATCAGATTCCATAAAATCAATAATTGATCCTACATCAGCTAGAACTGCATCACATCTTCCAGCAGCTAAATCTAAATTATGATCATCAACAGCTTGATATAGTTTTACATCAACTGCACCAGACATGTGTTTTTCTAAGAAATTTTGGTGAATTGTTGAAGATTGAACACAGACAGTTTTACCATCCATTGCGGCAATTAATTGGCCTATTGCAGCTTGTTCTTTTCCACCTGCATTATTAAGATTAACTTTAGCCATACCAGCAATATTTAAATTTGCTAAACCACTATTTTTTAAAACAGCAAATCTTGCTCCATCAGTCATATACCCAGTTGTAAAATTAACTTTTTCTTTTCTTTCTTCGGTAATAGACATTCCAGCAATAATAATGTCGTATTTTCCTTGAAGAAGGGCAGGTATTATACCATCCCAATCTTGAGTTACCCACTCACAAGTAACGCCCATTCTTTTGCAAGCTTCATTACCAAAGTCTATCTCCGCACCCTCTAGTTCACCAGCTGAGTTCAGATTATTCCATGGTGGGTAAGCACCTTCTGTACCAATTCTTATTGTTTGTGAATTTGCAATTGAAGCAACTCCAAAAACACCAATTGATAATAAATATATTAAAATTTTTTTCACGTTTCCTCCTTGAAGAAGTATTTCTAAATTATAGGAGAACCATATAAGCTAAATAAAAAAAAACAAAATAAATTGTTTCAGACCTTGTTTCCTTTGCTCTTAATTAATACAAAAAACAAGCCAATTATTAGTAATATAAAAGGGAAACTCCAAAGAAAGATATTATTATAATTCATTAATGGTCTAAAAAGAATGTATTCACCATATCTTTCAACTAAAAATTTCTTAATATCCCGCTCACTTTCTCCAGCTTTCAACTTATTTTTAACTATTTTTTTAATATCATTTGAGAATTCTGCATCTGAGTCATAAATGCTTTGATTTTGACAAGTCATGCATCGCAACTCTAGGGTTAGTTTTTTTACTCTCTCTTCAATATTTTCAATTGCAAATATTTTAAAAGTAAAAAACACAAAACTTAAAATTATTATATGTAAAAATTTATAGAAGTGGCTCAATTTCATTTTTTAAAATATCCATTGTTATCGGACCCATAAATTTATAGATAATCTTACCATCCTCATTAATTAAATATGTTTCTGGTAAACCAAAAACACCAAATTCTAATGCAATTAAACCATCAGAGTCTACACCAACAAAATCGTATGGATTTCCATCATCCTCCAAATATTTTTTTGCATCAGAAGGTGGATCTTTGTGGTTAAATCCCAACAAATATAGTTCAGGATATTTTTTACGTATTTCAAAAAAAAGTGGATGCTCTATTTTACAAGGACTACACCAAGAAGCAAAAAAATTAATTAAGGTCTTCTTATTTTTTATATCTTTTGTTTTGATTATATCCTTTGAATTGTACAAAGAACTACTTTCAAAAACAGGAACATCTTTATTTAAGAGTGCACTCGGTGGTTTATTAGGATCTTTACCACTTAATAAATAAACTAGTGAAAAAATACATATGACTAAGAGTACTATTAATGGTGTTAAAATAAATATCCTATTCATCTTCTAGAAACTGCTATTAAACCTGAATACATCATTATTATTACTCCGAGCCATATAAAGCTAACAAATGGATTAATTAAAACTTTTACAAACCACTCATTATTTTTTTGATCACCAAGAATAAAATATATATCCTTATTCCACTGATGTAAAATACCAGCTTCAGATGTAATCATCTTTGACACTGGATAATAATTTTTTCCAGCCTCTATTTCTTTTGATTGATTTTTTTCAACATCAAACAAAAATTTTCCTCTTAAAGATTGAAAATTAATTTCATTAGTTGTTTCTATTTTTTCAAACAAAACTGTTTTTCCATTTACAATAAACTTATCTCCCTCATTAAGGTTAAAATCTAGCTCATTTTGAAAAACACTAGAACATGTGATACCGATTATAGCAATACCAACACCAATATGCGCTACATGAGGATTAATTATTTTGAAAAACTTAATGTTAATTTTAATTTTATACGAAGAAAATATAGCAATAATTGAAGCCAATATTATCCACAAACCTAAAAGTAACCCAACAAAACCCCATGTATTAAAATTCAAAAAATATGATTGAATTAGAACTAAAACACTTAAGACAATAAAAGCTAGAACATATTTTTTTGAATTATCTATCTTATTTGTTTGCCATGATAAAATTGGTGCAACACTCATTAATAAAAAACCAGGTATCATTATAGGAATTACTGTTGAATTAAAATAAGGGCCTCCAACTGATATTCTCTTATTATACAAAACTTCAATTATAATTGGGTATATTGTTCCTAAAAGAATAGTTAACGTTGCTATAATCATTAATACATTATTTATTACAAGTGCTGAAACCTTATTGATAAATAACAAGTTTAAAGCATTTGATTTTTTTGGTTCTTTTAACAAGAAAACTAAAAAACCAAATCCAGTTACAATAAAAAAAATTAGTAATATAAATATGCCTCTGGATGCATCTGCTGCAAATGAATGTACACTTGTTAAGATTCCAGATCTTACTAAAAATGTTCCAAAAACACTTAATGAAAAGCAAAGAATTGATAAAAAAACTATCCATTTTTTAATAGCTTGCTCACCTCTTACCATCATGAGTGAATGAACTAATGCTAGTCCAGCAATCCAAGGCATTAGTGAAATATTTTCGACTGGATCCCAAAACCACCAACCACCCCATCCTAATTCATAATATGCCCAATATGAACCTAGAGCTATTCCACCTGTTAAAAAAGTCCAACTAATCAATGACCATTTTTTAGCAACATATAGCCATTCATCATCTGTATTTTGAAATAAACCAGCTATTGCAATACTGAAAACTATAGAATAGCCAACATATCCTGCATATAAAATTGGTGGATGAACAGCCAAACCAGGATCTTGTAAAATAGGATTTAAACCCAAACCCTCGTTTACTAATATTGAATTAACGAGAAAAGGATTAGAGGTAAAAACTATAAATAGACCAAACAAAATATGAAGTAAAGATTGGATAATTAAAGTTAATCTTTGAAAGCTTTCGTCTATATTTTTTGTAAAAGAAAAAAAGAAACTAAAAATAGATAATATACTTAGCCACAAAAGCATTGAACCTTCATGATTCCCCCAAGTACCTGAAATTTTATATATCAATGGTTTATTTGAGTGAGAGTTTTGAAATACATTATAATTTGAGAAATCAGATACTACATAGGCATACATTAATGAAAAAAAAGATAATAAAGTTAATAATGATGAAAGGCGGATAAATAAATTAAATTTCTGTTTTTTAAATTTAAATATGTATCTCGATAAAAATAAGTAAAAATTAATACCTATAGCAAAAACTAAGCTTAAAAAACCAACTAATGAACTCATTTATATTTATTATTCCAATAACCTGTATTTTGCAGATCTTCTTTTATTGATGCTGGCATATAATTTTCATCATGTTTTGCAAAAACATTAGTTGCATTAAAAATGTTTTTATCAACAAAAGCACCTTCTATCACTGCACCTTGCCCTTCTCTAAATAAATCAGGAAGAATACCTTCGAAAGTAACAAGTATAGATGCTTTTTCATCAGTAATTTTAAATTTAAATGAACTTGAAGAAATTTTATTAAAGCTATCATTTTCTACAAAACCGCCTATTCTTATTGTTTTATTTATTATGATATCTGATTTATCAATTTCAGATGGTGTATAAAAATATGACACATTTTCTCTCGTATTATATAAAATAAGTAAGACTGCACTTAGTATAATTACCAAAGTAAGCAATATTAATAGCAATCTTTGAAATCTTAGACTCATTTATTTTTAATTCTTCTAAGTTTTAGGTAACTAAAAAATAATAACAAAAAAATTAAAAGAAAAGCAGTGATATAGGATCCCAAAATATACCAAAAATACATAGTTTCTAATAACAAAAATACTTAGGAATGATACTTAATCCAATGGACTAAAAGTCACAAATTAACTTAAATAAGATTTTCTTGAAATTATCTCTGTTTTTATTCTTAAAATGGCTATTGCTATTCCAATCATTATAAATGCAAATGTCATAATAATTAAAGGCGTCATCATTGAAGGATCAATATTGGGTTTTGACAATTTACTTATTGTTGCTGGTTGATGTAGTGTATTCCACCAATCCACAGAAAATTTAACTATTGGTAGGTTTACTGATCCAACAAGAATAAATATAGCAACAACCTTTTCCCTTACAATCCTATTTTCAAAAGACAAATTCATAAAAATAATAGTTAGATAAATAATAAAAAGTATTGCAACAGAAGTTAAACGTGCATCCCATACCCACCAAGTGCCCCACATTGGCTTACCCCACAAAGATCCACTTATAATACATATAAGAGTAAAGACCGCTCCAATGGGAGCTACTGCCGTATTAATGATAAATCCAAACGGTATTTTAAAAGCTAATCCAGCAATACTATATAATGTCATTATAGCATATGTAAGCAATGCTAACCAAGCACTAGGCACATGAACATACATTATTCGTACAGTTGATCCTTGTTGATAGTCATCAGGAGATAAATAAAACGCAAATATTAATCCAATAGAAAATAATATAATTGATGAAATTAATACAGGTATAAATACATAATCTGCGACCTTATTAAATTTACTAGGATTAACTAAAAATTTCATATCAATTATTTTCTAATGAAAGTTTAAGACACAAACCACTTGCCCAAGGATTTATAGCAAAAACTATTAATAGTATTCCAAATAATACACTTATTAGAGAATTAAAGTTTTCTTCAAGATTAGCAATACCCACAGAAAAAATAATTATTGGAACACTAAATATCATAACTATAACACTTCCTATCAGGAAGTTTCTCTGGTTCATTAGGTTCATTGAAGATGAAATAGAACCTAGGCATGATAGAATGAATGATCCTATTATAAAACTGGAAAACAGATAGATAAGTTTATCATTTGCAATATTTAATAAGATACATGCAATTGGTATAGACAGCAAAAAAGGTATCTGAACAAAGATAAAATGTGAAAAAGTTTTTAAAATAGCAATAAAACCAAAACTAAATCCATTCAAATGCATAATCAATAAATTACCATTTTCGAAATCATCTTGATAAAATTTCCTTAAAGATAAAGTTGAGCTCAACAATAATAATGTCCATACAATGCCAATTCCTATACTAGAGATTGTTTCCTTGTCCGGTCCAATAGAGAAAATAAATATGAAAATTGAAACAAAGAAAAAAATAATATTTGTTAAAATATCTTGAAAGCCACTTAAATTTAATTTGTACTCCCTATAATAAAAAGAAATTATTTTATTTAAAATTATCATTTTATTTATAGTAGAACTTCCTCTGACACATTTATTTCTGATTCTTGATGCGAGCTAAATATTATTGAGCCTTCCTTAGAGCGATGATCTTCAAAAGTTTGAGCTATTACATCAATTGACTCATCATCTAAATTAGACAAAGGTTCGTCTAAAATCCAAATTTTTTTGTTTTCTATAATTAATCGTAAAAACTCTAATTTTTTTGTTTCTCCAAATGATAATGAATTAACTTTTTGATCTAAATAAATATCTAATTTTAAAGTTTTTAAAATATTCTCAACTTGAGAATTACTAATATTTGATAAAAAGATTTTTTTCCAAATTTTAATATTTTCTTTAACTGATAATTTACTTAAACTTGATGTTCTGTCAGCAATATATGTAACATGATTAAAAAAATTATATAAATTTTTTTTTAATAATTTTCCTTTCCAATATATCGCACCAGAGGAGGGCTCTATAAGGTTAAGTAATGCTTTTAATAATGTAGTTTTCCCAGAACCATTTTTCCCTTTTAATAATATTATTTTTCCAGATCCAAGAGACAGATTAACATTCTCAAATATTTTTTTATTAGATCTTTCAATTGATAAATCTTTAACGAGTATCATTATTTAGATCTAATTATTTTTTGATTTAAAACAATAAAAAAACGGGGCAGAACCCCGTTTTATCTTTTTGAAAAAGATAAGAAAAAGAAAACTTTAAATTAAAGTTTTCCTGAAAAATCGAAGTATTACTATCTTCTCTTCTTCTTCTTTTTAGCAGCTTTTTTCTTTTTCTTTTTAGGAGCTGCTTTTTTCTTTTTCTTAGGAGCAGCTTTTTTCTTTTTCTTTTTAGGAGCTGCTTTTTTCTTTTTCTTTGGAGCTGCTTTTTTCTTTTTCTTTGGAGCAGCTTTCTTTTTCTTCTTAGCCATAAAATACTCCTTGTATTTTGTTACCTCGGAGGAACC
>CACHAQ010000002.1 GCA_902577905.1 uncultured Alphaproteobacteria bacterium | reverse complement strand
TAATTGTGCTTTTCAATCTTTTCCAAGGAACTTCTAATAATAGAAATACTTCAAAAATTTCCTTTTCTGATTTCATTGCAGCAACAGAAAGTGGAAATGTATCTGAGGTAAATATAAGTGGAAATATGGTAACTGGATTTCTTGATGATGGTCGTTCATTTAGTACTTATGCTCCAAACTATCCAAATCTCGTTGATAAATTAAACGAAAATGGTGTTAAAATAACTGCCGAACCATCAGAGCGTTCAATGCATCCTCTGTTGAGTATTTTATTGTCATGGTTCCCAATGCTTCTATTAATTGGGGTATGGATTTTTTTTATGCGTCAGATGCAGGGTGGTGGTGGAAAAGCAATGGGCTTTGGTAAATCAAAAGCAAAACTATTAAATGAGGCAGTTGGCAAAGTTACATTTGATGATGTTGCAGGTATTGATGAAGCTAAACAAGAACTAGAAGAAGTTGTAGAATTTTTAAAAGATCCTTCAAAATTTTCAAGATTAGGCGGTAAGATACCAAGAGGTGCACTTCTTGTAGGACCACCAGGAACAGGAAAAACATTACTTGCAAGGGCAATTGCAGGCGAAGCGAATGTTCCTTTCTTTTCTATTTCAGGATCAGATTTCGTTGAAATGTTTGTAGGTGTTGGAGCTAGTAGAGTTAGAGATATGTTCGATCAAGGTAAGAAAAATGCGCCTTGCATAGTTTTTATTGATGAAATTGATGCTGTTGGAAGACACCGCGGAGCCGGTCTAGGAGGAGGTAACGATGAAAGAGAACAAACTCTAAACCAACTTCTTGTTGAAATGGATGGGTTTGAAGCAAATGCAGGAGTAATTATTATTGCAGCAACAAACAGACCCGATGTTCTTGACCCTGCTCTTTTAAGACCAGGAAGATTTGATCGTCAAATTACAGTTAATAACCCTGACGTAATGGGAAGAGATAAAATTCTTAAAGTGCATATAAAAAAAATTAAAGTTTCTCCAAAATTTGACTCAAAAATTATTGCAAGGGGAACTCCAGGTTTCTCTGGAGCTGATTTAGCAAATTTAGTTAATGAAGCAGCGCTTTTAGCTGCTAGAAAAAATAAAAGAATGGTAACACTTGAAGATTTTGAAAGTGCGAAAGATAAAGTGATGATGGGCGCTGAGAAAAGATCTATGGTTATGTCAGAAGATGAAAAGAAACTTACAGCTTATCATGAAGCTGGCCATGCAGTAGCAACTCTTCACTCACCAGCATCTGATCCAATACATAAGGCAACTATAATACCAAGAGGTAGAGCATTAGGTATGGTTATGAGGCTTCCTGAAAAAGATCAGCTTTCCATGAGAAAAGATCAAATGAAAGCGCACCTATTAATAGCAACAGGGGGAAGAATCGCAGAAGAAATGATTTTTGGTAAGGATAAAATTACAAATGGTGCAGCAAGCGATATTCAAATGGTGACAAACCTAGCAAAAAAAATGATTACTGAATGGGGTATGAGTGAAAAATTAGGTCGCCTAAGATATAATAATGATAGTGAAGAAGTTTTCCTTGGTCATTCAGTTGCACAATCAAAAAATTTATCTGACTCTACAGCAAAATTAATCGATGAAGAAGTTAGATATCTTGCGGAAGAAGCTGAAAATAATTGTAGAAAAATACTACAAGATAACATTGAAGAATTGCATATAGTTGCTAAAGGACTTTTAGAGTATGAAACATTATCAGGTGACGAAATTAAAGACTTAATCAAAGGTGTAAAGCCAACTCGTGACGACTTTGATAATGATATAAACACTCCAAAAAAACCAGCCACATCTGTTCCAAAAACAGGTGGATCTGCTCCTGCACCGGCAAACTAATTTAATTACTTCACTTTATTTATTTTTTTGAATAAAAGACACAAATGTCTAAAATATTCGGTACCGATGGTATACGGTGCTTAGTTAATGAGGAACCTCTTTCTGCTGAAACTTGTCTAAAAATTTCAAAAACAGTTGCGTTCCTTTTAAAAAAGAAAAATTCTAAAAATAGTAGGGTTGTAATCTGCAAAGACACTAGATTATCTGGTTATTTATATGAGCCACTTGTTACTGCTGGATTTATTTCTATGGGTATGGATGTAATTTTAGTTGGCCCGCTTCCAACACCGGCCGTACCATTAATGATCAAAACTTTAAGAGCAGATATTGGAGTAATGATTACTGCTTCTCACAACACTTATGAATATAATGGACTTAAATTTTTTGATAGCACTGGAACAAAGCTAAGTTCATCGATAGAGCAAAAAGTTGAAAAAATAGTTTTAGATAATAAAAAATATTCTAAAATTTCAAACAATACATTTGTATCTGGAAATGCAAGAAGGCTAGAGGATGCTTCAGGTAGATACTCAGAATTTTTAAAGAGTACTTTAGAAAAAACATCTTCAAAGAGAAAATTAAAAATTGTTTTAGATTGTGCAAATGGAGCTACATACAATATAGCCCCAAATTTATTTTGGGAATTAGGTCATAATGTCATTGCCATAAATAATAATCCTGATGGTTTGAATATTAATAAAAATTGTGGTGCAGTTAATGTCAAATCACTTTCACAAAATGTAATAAAAGAAAAGGCGGATATTGGATTTGCATTTGATGGTGATGGAGACAGATTAATAGTTGTAGATGAAGAAGGAAAAGAGGTTGATGGTGATAAGATTATAGGATTGTTATGTAAAAGTTATGTAAAACCAAAGAAAAAATCTAATCAACATGATGTTATTATAACAGTCATGTCTAACATGGGATTAGAAAATTATCTTACAAATAAATTAAAATTAAACATTAAACGAACAGATGTTGGAGATATAAACGTTATAAATCAAATGAAAAAATCCAAATCTATGATTGGTGGTGAACAATCAGGACATATAATATTGTCAGAACACTCTAATACTGGCGATGGAATTTTAGCAGCTCTAAAAATCACTGAAATTTTGATATTAAATAAAAATAAGGCAAGTAAACTTTTTTATTTGTACAATGATTTTCCCCAAGATAAAATTAACTTAAGGTATAAAACAAAGAATACCAAACTGCTAAAAATTCTTAATAAGTTAAAAAATGATAAACAATATAATAATAAAAAAATAAGATCTCTTGTAAGGTTATCTGGAACTGAACCATTAGTAAGAATATTAGTTGAAGGACAAGAAATTACTGAGGTTAAAAAGAAGTCTTTAGAAATTAAAAGATTAGTCAGGCCCTATCTTGGTTAATAAATTTTTAGTACCTGCAGGTTTTAAAGATAGTCTGAATTTCGATGCATATATTGAGCATAAATATAAAAATAGCATAATAAATTATTTTAAAGATAATGGTTTTACTTTAATTAAAACTCCACTAGTTGAGTTTAGTAAAAATTTAGATCGTAATACTCTAACATTAAAGACTAATAAAAAAAATCATCAATTAAGTATTCGAAATGATATAACTCCACAAATTATTAGAATTGCCTCATCTAGACTAGCCAATAAAATACGACCACTTAAACTATGTTATTATGGTGAAGTTGTTAGAAAAATGGGAACAATTTTAAGACCTGAAAGACAATTTCAACAAGTTGGTGCTGAGATTATAGGATCTGAAAGTTACAAGGCCGATGTAGAGATTATTAATCTTGCTTACGAAACTTTAAAAAAAATTGGAGTTAAAAATATTGTTATTGAAATTACAGCGCCATTTTTTCTCGATAGTTTGCTTAAAAAAATAACTTATAAAGATTTAAAAAATAAATTAAAAAAATATATAAAATTAAAAGATATTAATAATTGTTTAAAGTTATTGAAGAAAAATGAATTATATAGTTCATTTAAAATTTTACATTTATGTTCTGGTTCAATTAAAACCAAAAAAAAACATATATCGAAGTTAAATAAAATAATAGGCTTTTCAAACGAAGTTGAAAGACTTGTAAAAATTGCTAATTTAATTAAAACTTCAAAAAATGATTCTTTAAATATAGATTTTTTTGACTTACAAAAAAATAAAAATTACTACAAAGGGATAAAATTTACATTTTTTGCCAAAGATGTAAGAGGTGAAATAGCGGGAGGAGGTCGATATAATTTAAAATATGGTAGTAATTCTGAAACTGCTATAGGATACACGTGTTACATGGATACAATTTTAAGATCTTCATCTTTAATCAATCAAAATAAAAAAATTTTAATTGCATTCAATACAAGTGATAAAATTAAACAAAAATTAATAAATAATGGTTATAGTTTATTTAAAACTTTTGAAGATAATAGTGATATAAAAAAAGAGGCAAAAAAGTTTGGAATCAAGTATTATTTAATGAATAATATAGTTAAGCAAATCTAATGTTTTATACGATAGTTGGAACCCAATGGGGAGATGAAGGAAAAGGGAAAATTGTTGATTGGATTTCTTCTAGAGCTGATTTGATAGTCAGATATCAAGGAGGAAATAATGCAGGACATACAATTAAAGTAGATAACAATGTTTATAAACTTAATTTATTACCCTCAGGAATAATTAATAATAAAAAATGTGCAATTGGTAATGGTGTTGTTTTAGATCCATGGGCACTAATCAATGAAATTGATAATCTTAAAGAACAAGGAATAGAAGTTAACGAAGACAATTTATATATTGCTGATAATATTTGTTTAATCTTACCTATTCATAAACTTCTTGATGAAATAAATGAAACCACTAGAGGAAAAAAAGAATTAGGAACAACTAAGAAAGGCATTGGCCCAGCATACGAGGATAAAGTAGGTAGAAGAGCAATAAGAATTTGTGATTTAAAAGATCCAATATTTTTAAAACAAAAAATTGATAACCTTTATGAATTTCATAAAGATAAAATTTCAAAACATATTCATAAAATTACACATAATTATTATGAAGAACTTTTGTCCATGTCTAATTATCTTAACTCTTTTAGTGTTCCATTATGGAAAATAATAAATGAATTAGGTCAAAAAAATAAAAACATTGTTTTTGAAGGGGCGCAAGGATCAATGTTAGACATTGATTTTGGTACATATCCTTATGTTACATCATCAAATACAATATCAGGTCAGATATTCTCTGGCACAGGTTTTAGTTATAGAAAAAACCACAAAATTTTAGGAATCACAAAGGCGTATACTACTAGAGTTGGATCAGGACCATTTCCAACAGAGTTAAGGGACGAGATTGGAGAACATCTTGGTGAAAAAGGTCAAGAATTTGGGACAGTCACAAAAAGAAAAAGAAGGTGTGGTTGGTTTGATAGTGTACTTTTGAAACAATCAATTAAACTTAATGGTATTACAGACATTGTAATTACTAAACTTGATGTCTTAGATGAATTAAAAGAAATTAATGTATGTACTGGATACTTAATTGATAACAAACACTACGATTATTTACCTAGTGAAGAATTTTTATTTGATAAGATAAAACCTGTTTATAAAAAAATTGCTGGCTGGGAAAAATCAACAGCAGGGATTAACAAATTTGATGATCTTCCTAAAAATGCTAAAGAATATATTAAAATACTTGAAGATCTTATGGAAACTAACATTTCAATTGTTTCAACGGGGCCAGACAGAAAGGAGACAATTGATATAAACGGAACTTTATCTAATATTTGAAATTTCTTTTTGAAGTTTTTCCAATGCTTTCTCTTCAATTTGCCTTACTCTTTCTCTGCTTATTTTATATTTTTTACTCAAATCTTCTAATTTTAAAGGATTTTCACTTAGTTTTCGAAGTTTAATAATTTCTTTTTCTCTTTCGTTCAAAACTTCAAATGCTTTTGAAAATAAACTTCTTCTATAATCAAGCTCATCTTTATTTTCAATTATTCTGTCCTGAGTTTCTTGTTTATCTTCTATTAAATCCTGCCATTCTGTATCATGTTCTTCACCAAGTTTAACATTCAAAGATTGATCGGAAGTAAAAAGTCTATTTTCCATATCGATTACTTCTCCTTCTTTTACATCTAGTCTAGTTGCAATTTCTCTAACATTTTCTGGTGACAAATTACCTGAATCAATCGAGGTAAGTTGATTTTTAATTTTACGTAAATTAAAAAAAAGTTTTTTCTGAGCTGCGGTAGTTCCAATTTTTACTAAAGACCAACTATGTAAAACATATTCTTGTATTTGAGCTCTTATCCACCACATTGCATATGTTGCTAATCTAAAACCTTTTTCTGGATCAAATCTTTTAACTGCTTGCATGATTCCAACATTACCCTCTGAAATTAAGTCAGTAACAGGTAAGCCATATCCTCTATACCCCATTGCTATTTTGGCAACTAATCGAAGGTGACTTGTAACTAGTTTATGAGCAGCATCTGAATCTCCATGTTCCTTATAACGTTTAGCTAACATGTACTCCTCTTCAGCAGTGAGCATTGGAAATTTTTTAATTTCCTGCAAGTATACTGCTAAATTTCCTTCACTTGATAGTACTGGTAAATTCATAATACGCCTATATCACAAATAAAATATAATTTAATATTTAAGCAATAATTCAATTAAATTCTTAAAATCTTTAGGAATTTCAATATCAAAATCCATCCTTTTTTTTGATGTAGGATGATCAAAACCAAGATGATAAGCATGCAATGCTTGTCTTTCAAAATTTTTTAAAATCATGAATTTATTAAATGTATTTTTGTCCCTTCCAAATTGATTAATTTTACTTTTTCCATAAATCTTATCACCAATTATAGGAGAATTTTTAGAAGTTAAATGAAGTCTAATTTGATGTGTTCTTCCAGTATGTAAATGGCAGTCAACTAAACTAGCAATACCAAAAGTTTTTTCTAATTTAATATCGGTTTTAGAATATTTTCCAAAACCCTTATTATTTAAACTCATTTTTTTTCTATTTTTTTTATTTCTCTCTATGTACCCTTCAATTGATTGATTATCAGGAGTCCCCCAAACTATTGCTTTATATCTACGAGATATTGTATGTTCTTTAAATTGTTCGGCTAAGTTAATATGAACATTATTATTTTTTGCAACAACAAGAATTCCACTTGTATCCTTATCTAAACGATGGACTATTCCTGGTCTAGCATTATCATCTAAATTACTTAGCTGATTATTCGTGTAATGCATAAGAGCATTCACAAGAGTGCCGCTTTCATTTCCAGGTGCTGGATGCATTACTAAATTTGGTGGTTTATTTATAACAATTAAATCCTCATCTTCAAAAATAATGTTTAAGTCTATATTTTCAGCTGAATGTTTTGTTTCTTGTTTCAAGATAATATTTATAAAGTAATTTTCATTTTCTTTAGTGATGTAAGATGGATCTGTTATTTCCTTTTCATCAAGACATACATTGCCATTTAATATTAAAGTTTTAATTTGTGTTCTTGAATATCCTTCCAATTTTGAAACGAGCACTTTATCTAATCTTTGTGAACTTAATTGTTTATTTATAGTTAATTTAAGATTATAGAATTCGTTCATGTCTCAAAAAATTCTTAAATTTATTGTAATATTTTTAGGTATATTAATTGTTATTTGTTTTTTAGCTCTAGTTTATGGTTTGTATATAAAAACAACAAAAAAACAAAGTAATTTAGATACAAATTTAATTGAATATAATTTAAATTTAGAAAAAGGGCACAAAATTACAGATATAGATATGATTGATAATAATCTGATTTTGTTTACAATAAAAAGTAATGATAAGGTTTATGCTTTAATATATGATATAGAAACATCAAATATTACAAAAATAGATACATCTAATGAATAAAGATAATAATTTTGAAAATAATTTAAAAAAACTTGAGTCTATTGTAGAGAAATTAGAAAATGGTGAAGTTGATTTAGAAGAATCTGTAAAACTTTACGAAGAAGGAATGAATTTAAAAAAAGCATGTGAGGAAAAATTAAAAAGTATTGAAAGCCAAATTAAAAAAATTAAGCAAGAAAACAATAAAGTTACAAAAGAAGATTTTAAGTAATTTTCAAATTTGAGTAAAAATCAAAAAATAAGACTTGATCAGCTTTTAATGGATAGAAACTTAGCTGATACTAAATCAAAGGCCCAATCTATGATTATGGCCGGTCAAGTTTATGTAAACGATAAAATTATTACCAAAAGTGGTAACAGTTTTAATGAAAACTCTAAAATAAAAATTAAACAACTACATCCCCCATGGGTATCAAGAGGTGCATTCAAATTACTTAAAGCGATTGATCATTTTAAGATTGATATTGAAAATAAAATTTGTCTAGATATCGGTTCATCAACTGGTGGATTCACAGAAGTTCTTTTAAAAAAAAACGCTAAAAAAATATATTCTATTGATGTTGGTACAAATCAACTTCATGAAAAATTAAAAAAAGAAAAAAAAATTATTAGTATAGAAAATTTTAATGCTAAATATTTAGATAACTCAATAATTCATGAAAAAATTAATTTAGTAGTTTGTGATGTAAGTTTCATTAGTCTAACAAAGGTTATAGAACCTAGCCTGAAGCTTTTATCAAGTAAAGCTGAGATTATTTCACTAATTAAGCCACAATTTGAAACTAATAAAATAAATTTGAAAAAAGGTATTGTGAAAGATCCATTTATTCATCAACAAGTATGTAATCATATATCGAATTGGTTTAAAAAAACAATTAAGGCTGAGGTTGTAGGTTTAGTCGAAAGTCCAATAACTGGACCAAAAGGAAATAAAGAATTTTTGATTTATAGTATTTTAAAGAAATCTTAAACAATGATCAGCTATAGTTGTGGCAACCATTGCTTCACCGACAGGAACAGCTCTTATACCAACACATGGATCATGACGACCTTTAGTAGATATTGTTGTTTCTTTTAATTTTGTATTAATTGTTTTTTTTGGGGATAATATTGAGCTTGTAGGTTTTACTACAAATCTAGTAATTAATTCTTGGCCCGTTGTAATACCCCCAAGAACTCCACCATTATTATTTGAGAGAAATAAAGGTTTTTTATTTCTTATTCTCATTTCATCAACATTAGAAATTCCAGTTTCATAAACACTACTAAATCCATTTCCCATTTCTACTCCCTTAACAGCATTAATAGACATCAATGCCTTAGCAATATCAGAGTCTATTTTTTCATAAATAGGTTCTCCTAATCCAGCTGGCAAACCTTTCACTCTAATTTCAATTATTGCACCTAAAGAGGAACCAGATTTTCTTGCAGTTTGTATTTCGTTTTCCCATATTTTAATAATTTC
This sequence comes from uncultured Alphaproteobacteria bacterium, assembly GCA_902577905.1. Taxonomy (GTDB): domain Bacteria; phylum Pseudomonadota; class Alphaproteobacteria; order HIMB59; genus CACPNW01. The sequence goes on along the minus strand of CACHAQ010000002.1, from coordinate 118,041 downwards.
TTTATCAGGACTCCAAAAATTATTTTTTGGAATAAAATTATTATTCCAATTATCATAATTAATTTTATGATTACCTATTTGAATTAATGCACCTGTTATTACAACTTGATTTTTAATTTTATTTTTTATGATTTTTCTTGCTATTGCCCCTGCTGCTACTCTCATTGCAGTTTCTCTAGCACTAGATCTACCACCACCCCTATAATCTCTTATGCCATATTTTTTCCAATATGTATAATCTGCATGACCCGGTCTAAATTTACTTTTGATATCACCATAATCTTTTGATCTCTGATCTTGATTGTAGATAATTAGAGAAATAGGATGACCTGTTGTTTTTCCCTCAAAAGTTCCAGATAGTATTTCAACTTTATCCTCTTCTTTTCTTTGAGTTGTAAATTTTGACTGACCAGGTTTTCTTTTATCTAAATAGGGTTGAATATCTTTTTCAGTTAAATTTATGTTTGATGGTACTCCATCGACAACACAACCAATAGCTTTGCCATGGCTTTCTCCCCATGTGGTAAAGTTAAAGATTTTTCCTATTGAATTAGAAGTCATTTTTTAGAATTTGTAAATTCACCTAATAATTCTGAAACACTTTCACTCTCATCAACTGCAACCATTCCTACAGTATGATAACCACAATCGACATGTTGTATCTCACCAGTAACGGCACTTCCAAGATCACTTAAGAGATACAAAGCAGAATTTCCAACATCTTGCTGATTTACATTTCTTTTAAGTGGAGCATTAAGTTCGTTCCATTTTAGAATAAATCTAAAATCACCTATTCCTGATGCTGCCAAAGTTTTAATTGGCCCAGCACTAATAGCATTAACTCTTATATTTTTTTCTCCTAAATCAACTGCTAAATATCTAACACTTGCCTCTAAAGCTGCTTTTGCAACTCCCATAACATTATAATGAGGCATAACTTGTTCTGATCCATAATATGTTAAAGTTAAAATTGATCCACCATTATTCATTAAAGGTTCTGCTAGTCTACAAGCCTCCGTAAAAGAATAACATGATATATGCATAGTTTGTTTAAAATTATCAGAAGATGTATTGTAATATTTACCTCTTAATTCATCTTTGTTTGAAAAACCAATTCCATGAACAAGATAATCTAATTCACCCCATTTATTTTTAAGTGTTTCAAAAACGTTATTCATACTTTGTGAGTCTGAAACATCACAAGGAATAATAGTGTTGGACCCTATTTCTTCTGCAAGTGGCTGAACTCTTTTCTTAAGAGCTTCTCCTTGATAAGTAAGTGCAATTTCTGCTCCCTGTTCTGCTAATTTTTTCGCAATACCCCAAGCAATAGATCTGTCATTTGCCACTCCCATAATCAGACCTTTTTTATTTTGCATTAACATATTTTAAATCAGTGTTTTTTTATAAATATAGATATATATACTTATAAAATAATATTCATATCTATAATATGCAATCAAATCAAAAATTAATAAATTCTGATAAAAAACCAATTGAACTTTTTCAAGAATGGTTTGAAGAGGCAAAGAAAAGTGAAATCAATGATCCAAATGCTATGAACCTTGCTACCATATCTTCTGATTGCAAACCCAGCTCGCGAATTGTTTTACTTAAATCATATGATGATAAAGGGTTTGTTTTTTACACAAATTCAAATAGCAAAAAAGGTAGAGCAATTAAAAACAACGATAGTGTAGCTTTAAATTTTCATTGGAAAACACTTCAAAGACAAATAAGAATAGAGGGTAATGTTTCACAAATTTCAAAAGCTGAAGCTGATGAATATTATAATTCAAGGCCACTAGGAAGCAGAATAGGAGCTTGGGCTTCATTACAGTCAGAAGAACTAGATGATAGATCGACATTAACTAAAAGAGTAGAAGAGTTTGAAAAAAAATTCTCAGATAATGATGTTCCAAGACCTTCACATTGGAATGGTTACTTAGTAGCACCTATATTAATTGAATTTTGGCAAGATATGCCATTTAGATTGCATGACAGACTTGAATTCCGTAAGGAAAATGATGGTTGGATTACAAGAAAATTATATCCTTAATTTTCTTCTTTCCATTTTTGTAAAATCCATGAACTAGAATTTGATTTATTGTCACCACCTATACCCCAAAGTAACTGTATATTGTTTTTTTCACAGAATATTGATTCTGGTGTTGTACTATTATTTCTGTCACCTCCATTTGCAAATTTAATAATTGATTTTGGATATTTATTTTTTACTTTTTTAAGACCATCGATGCACGTCCTATCTCCGTCATCAAATTCTATAACATCAATAACATTTTTTAACTCATTCATAATTACAGTTCTTTCAATAAAAGGAAGAAATTCCTTACCTTTCTTTTTTTGAAGCCATAAATCCGAATTTAGCAAAACTACAACTTCACCATGTTTAGCAGCTTCTTTAATTAATTTTATATGACCACTGTGAATTGGGTCAAAACCTCCACTGACAACAACTATTTCACGCATACTTGCTTCTCCATTTTTCTGGATCTTCTAAAAATTCTTTTAAGTTTGAAACCTTATCTTCAGAATATATTTTTTCACTTTCAATATAATTTATTACATCTTTCCAAGTACACAGTGAGTGCATATTTACATTTAATTTAAATAATTCTGATTCATTGAAATTAAAAATATCATAATAAAATATTACAAATATATCTTTAACTTTTAATCCAGCTTCACGCATTGCGTTAATAAAAATTATTTTACTACCTCCATCAGTAGCTAGATCTTCAACTAAAAGAGCTTTTTGATTTTTTTCAAATTCACCTTCAATTTGTTTGTTTTTTCCAAAACCTTTTGTTTTTTTTCTAATATAAATCATTTGTTTATCTAATTTTTGAGAAATAAAAGCAGCATAGGGAATTCCAGCGGTCTCTCCACCAGCAATAATTTCTGTCTCAATATTATTTTTAGTTAAATAATCTATGGCTTTATCAATTATAAAATTTCTTTCTTTTGTAAAAGAAATAATTTTTCTACAATCAACATAAACAGGACTAGCCAAGCCTGATGTGAGAGTAAAATATTTATCAAATGAAAAATTAATAGACTTTATATCTACTAATATTTTAGCTATCTCTTTAGACATTTTTTTAAGTTATTTGTGCAATATGTTCAAAAGATAAATTTCCAGGAACAATCATTATTGGTATTCTTAGGTTTGTTATTTCATTACTCACCAGAGAAGTTATTATTGGACCAGGGTTTTTACTATTTGGATCAGTATTGGCAGCTAAAACAAGAACATTAATATTTTTTTCCTCATCTAATAATTGTTTTAATTCAGATATAGTATCCCCCTCTCTTAAAGAGAGAGCAGGATAGTCACCTGTTCTTTCTTGGACAAATGAGGCTGCTTTTTTAAGAATTGTTTCTGCTTCTTCTCTAGCTTCCTCTTTCATAATGTCTGTAACACCCTTGGTTGTTAGAACATCCAAAGGCTCTATGAATGTTGCAATTATAATCTTTCTTCCTGTTTTTTTTGATCTTGCACAAGCATATTCAAGAGCTGTTTTCATTTCTTCTGAATTATCTGCAACAACTAGAATATATCTATCATCACTCATTTACTTCTCCTAAATAAAGCAGCAGCAATAAAGCCTGAAAATATTGAAAAGATAATTACAAAAACTCCGTATGTAGCTGCATTTTCATTAGCAAAGCCAAATATTTGACTTCCTATACCAGTTTTTTTTATAACTATATTTTTTTGATCAGTACTCATAATTGTATTATTTCTTATATAGTAAATATCAACATTATAAATCCCTGGTATTGTATTTGTTGGAAAAAAAACGCTAGTTTGAAATAATTTATCTTTAATCTTTTTCATTTCAAAACTTTTATAAAATGATTGTTCTTTTTTTATTCTAACAAAATTTTCATTCCAACTTTTTTGGTCATTTTTGAAAATAAAATTTTGATTAAAAGTCTTATTATTTAAAATTTTTTCAAAACTTAGATCCTCATTAATTAATATCGATTCAGGCAAGATTTCGCTAATTTCTTTTGATGAGGACAAAAAGAATAAAGATGGAATGTTACTATAGGTAACGTATTGATTATTTATCCATATTCCAAAATACCTCTCTTTTTTTTGTATTCTCATTTTTGACGGCGGTCCTTTTATTGTCAAAAGTGTCTCATGATCATTTTTTAGTAATCCAAAAATAATAATTTCTTTTCCATTAAAATCTGTTTTTAATTCAATACTATCCTCAGATAAGTCAAAGTAAATTTCTTCAGCATGAAGAAAGTTATAAAAAAAAATTACAGTCAATAAAATTGTCAGATTAAAAGTAAACTTTATATATAAATTTTTAATCATCTATTTTTGTCACTTCTAAAATATAAAATTCTAAATAAAATCCAATTAATGCAAAAATTGATACTAATAAAAAAGATGCTTTCTCAATCAATATATCAATCACTAATATATCTTTTTGCATAAGCATATAAATTGGAATTACAGTGGATAAAATAACTATACTTAGTTTTGCAAATGAATCATTAAATAATATGTCTTTAAATATTTTATTAAGATCTTTTTTAATAAATACTCTGAAATTTGACCAAATATAAATTTTGTTAAATGAGTTTATAACAATTATTAGAATTAAAAAATATTCAATATTCTCCAGATTAAAACCAATGGTTGTAAAAATAAAATATATGAAGAGACAAACTACGATCAATAAATTAATTGAAAAATTAAATATTGATATCATATCATTACCAATGAAAATAAATCATTAGGTTTTAAAACTAGATCTGTAAAAATTTTACCACAGACACCCAGTACTAATATAGCCAAAATACCTCTCAAATATTCTGCCTTTAATTTAGAACCAAAAATTACACCAATTTGTGCACCAATTACTCCTCCAAATATCATTAGTGCAGACAGCACAATATCTACATTATAATTTATGTAGGATTGAAAGAATGTTGCATTAGCGGTAACAAAAATGATTTGAAATAAAGATGTCCCAACTACTATACTTGTTGGCATTCCAAGTATGTATACCATTGCAGGTATCATTATAAATCCTCCTCCAACTCCCATCATTGCGGACATTACTCCAACTGCGAACCCTATCAGTACAGGCGGTATCGCACTTATATAAAGTTTTGATCTATGAAAGCGAACTTTGAATGGAAGTCCGTGAAACCAAGAATGTTGATGCAGTTTTGTTCTTTTTGTGTTTCTTGCTCTATAGTGTCTTATTGTAGTTCTTGCGCTTTCAAAAGCCATACTAAATCCAATAAAACCTAAAAAGAAAAGAAATAATAACTGAATAACTAAATCTATTTGCCCAAAGTTTTTTAGATAACTGAAAATATTTACACCAACTGTGGAGCCAATTAAACCTCCTATTATGAGGAATATACCCATCTTTATATCAACATTTCTTTTTCTCCAGTGAGCAATAAAACCTGAAACTGAAGTTGCTAATACGTGTGGAGCTTCAGAACCAACAGCTACAACTGGAGGTATACCTAAAAAAATTAATAGTGGTGTCATTAAAAATCCACCACCAACACCAAAAATTCCTGAAAGTATTCCTATACTCATACCAATAAAGATAATGAGAAAAATATTGACGTTCATTTCAGCTATTGGAAGGTAAATTGACATGTTTTTTATGAATTTATATAATTATTACTTAATAAGTACAAATTATATTTATTTTAGAAAATTATATAAAATTATTTAGTACTATGATTCCGATATAACTTACAATTCCAACACAACAAGCTGCAGAAAAACCAACATAAAATGGTCTTATGCCTAAGCTTTTTAAAGAAACTAAATTTGTACTTATGCCAACAGCTGCCATTGCTATTGCTAAAGAATACTCAGCGATAGATTTAATAATATTGATGATTAATTGCCAGTTATTATTAGTTAATATTTCAAAAGCTAAATTACTATTTTGAATTCCATAATCTCCAATTGATCTTATAAGACCCATAAGAATAAAACCAATAATGAAAATTGGAAACATAGATATTAAAGATGGTTTGCTATTGTTTTCTCCAATATTATTTCTTAGATACATATAGCTTATTGTAGGAATGACGATTATCATACTGACATTTCTTACTAATTTTGTAATCGTTGCTATATCCATAGTTTTTGGTGAATTGAATTGTTCTGCATATATCAATCCAGCACCAGCAACTTGAGCTGTTTCATGTATTGAAGTTCCAAGAAATAATCCTGATGCTAACTCATCTCCACTGAAAAGATAATATGCCATAAATGGATAAAGGAACATTGCAATTATTCCAAATATTGTAATATTCGCTATGGCATAAGCAACTTCCTCTTTATCAGCATTAATTGCAGGACTAGTTGCTACAATTGCAGATGCTCCACAAATACTTGTTCCAACTGCAATTAGTGATCCCATTTTTGAAGAAACATTTAATAATTTGCATAAATAATTTACAGCCAAGATTGATATAATAATACAAGCAACAATTAGAGGTATTCCAACTATTCCAACTTTAAAAATATCTAAAAGTCCTAGCCTAATACCAAGACATATTATTCCTAATCTTAGAATAAATTTTAAAGAAAACTTAATTCCTTCTAATAAAAAATTATTAATATGAAATATATTTCCTATCAATAGACCAAATATTATTGATAGCATTATTGGTGATATTGGACTTTTTTTTAAATTTAAAACTTCTTTTCCGATAAAATCACTTAGGTATATGCCTGAATAAGCAATTACAAAACAAAAGATAATTCCTGGGAATATTTTATATATTAATCTTAACATTCAAAATATTCTTTATACAAAAAAAATATTTTTTATATATTTATATTAAACTTAGATATTTTTTGCAGTATTCCATTCTTCTTGAGTATTAACATTGAAAAAATTCTTTTCCTGGCTTTTGTCGAATTCAACAAATTTATATTTGTGTTTTTTTACCCAAAACATAATTTTACTATTTTTTAATTTTAACTCATTTTCTAAACTATTTATTAACGATATATGCCACATTGCTATTACAGGATGATGCCTACTATTTGATCTTGCAATCAATATTTTTATGTTTTGATCATATGCCTCTAAAAATTTATCTAAAAGATTATTGGGTAAAAATGGGGTATCACTTGGAACAGTAAAAACCCATTCTTTGTTTATATAATTTTCTTTAGTCCACAACATAGATGTGTGAATCCCTGCTAAAGGCCCTACAAAACCTTTGAATTTATCTTCAATTATTGGGTAATTAATTTTCTTAAAACTTTTTAAGTCATTAGCATTTATTATTATTTCATTATTATATTTTTTAAGCTTGTTTATTATTTTGTCTAAGATTGTAATTCCATTTATTTTTGCAAAAGCTTTAAATCCACCTCCAAATCTTTTTGACTGACCTCCAGCAAGTATAGCAAACAAAATTTTTTTCTTATTTATGGTCAATTCTATGTTCTCCAGAAAGTGCTAAATATTTTTTTCCTTTTGCTCGTCCAATAAGTGTTAAATTCGAGCCTCTCGCCAGCTCTACACCCCATGCTGTGAATCCTGATCTAGAAATTAATATTGGAATACCCATTTTTATAGTTTTAATAACCATTTCACTAGTTAGTCTTCCTGTGGTGTAAAAAATTTTGTTTGAAGAGCTAATTTTTTTTAAAAACATAAAACCTGCAATTTTATCTACAGCATTATGTCTCCCAACGTCTTCCATATAAATCAATGGTTTATTATTATGAATAATGGCACAACCATGTATTGCTCCTGTTTCTAAATATAAGCTCGGTGTTAATGTAATTTTTTTTGAAATTTCATAAATCCATTTATGTTTAATTTTCTTTTTAGATTTTAATTTTGATTTTTTTATTTCCGCATAGATATCCCCAAATACCGTACCTATTGCACAACCACTAGTTGTTATTTTCTTTCTTAATTTGTTTTCATAATTTGTTTTACGCTTTGTTCGTACAACAACCACACCTAAATCTTTATCAATTTCAACTTTTGTAATTATGTCATTTTTCCTAAGCATATTTTGATTCAATAAATACCCAACTGCAAGATATTTTGGGTGATCACTAATAGACATTAGCGTTACTATCTCTTGATTATTAAGAAAAATTGTAAGAGCTTTTTCATTAATAACTTTAGAAATTATTTTATTCCCTTTCTCATCAAAACCATTTAGTTTTGTAATTAAGGACTTATTATTAATATCAGGTGAGACTAAATATTTCTCTTTTTTTGCCATATGTTGTAATTAAACTAATAATATAAATGAACATATTAGAAATTTTCACAAATTCCATACTATTAATTATTACTTTAGATAATGAACTATGGGACATTATACTTTTATCATTATTTGTAAGTTTTACTGCCCTAATTATTGCATCATTATTAGGATTTATAGTAGGGTATTATTTTGCAATTTATAATTTTTATTTCAAAAAAATTATTTTAATAATTATTAACTCATTGATGGGAATTCCTCCAGTTGTAGTTGGTTTAATTGTTTATTTTATTTTTGCATCAGGTGGACCTTTAGGTATCTTACAACTTCTCTATACACCTTCTGCGATGATTATTGCTCAAACTATAATAATTTTTCCAATAATTGCTTCATTATCTCATGAGATATTTTCTAAAAATTGGTATGAATTTAAAGATCAAATAAGATCCTTAAATATTCCTTTTTTGGGTTCTGTAAAACTTTTATTTAACCATAGTTATTTTTTATTAATAACAACATTATTATCTGCTTTTGGCAGAGCAATTTCAGAAGTTGGTGCAGTTATGATTGTGGGTGGTAATATTGATCATTATACACGAGTAATGACAACTGCTATATCGTTAGAAACTAGAATGGGAAATTTAGAATACGCTATGGCATTAGGTTTAGTTTTAATATCAATAACAATAATTATTTACTCGCTTGTATATTTATTAAATAATAGACCTGTTAAATGAAAATAGTAGGAATTGTTGGCTGGAAGGACTCAGGTAAAACAACTATTGCAACTAAAATTATAAATAAACTTAGCTCTAAAAATTTTCGTGTTGCTTCAATTAAACATGCACATCACGAATTTGATATAGATCATGAGAATACAGATAGCTTTAAGCATAGATTAGCAGGATCTTCTCAAGTAATAGTTAGTTCATCAAAGCGATGGGTTAAAATATCAGAGCTAAACAATTCAAAAGAAAAAACATTAGATGAATTAATTAATCAACTTTCAGAAATTGATATTGTAATAGTGGAAGGGTTTAAAAAAGAAAATCACCCAAAAATTGAAATAATTAAAAATGATAATGATAATTACTTATTTACCAAAATTAAAAATATAAAAGCTATTATTTCAAATAATAAACTTGAAACTGACTTGAAAATTTTTAAGAATGACGAAATTGATAATATAGTCCATTTTATTTTGAGAGAATTTTAATGAATAAATCACCTCTAACCAAAAAACAAATTGTTAATTTATTTAAAAAACAAAAGATTGTAATTTTTAACTCTGAAAAAGTTAATTTAGAAAATTCAGAGGATAGATTTCTTTATGAAAATATAAAAAGTAAAATTAATTTGCCTCCTTTTAATAATTCTGCTGTAGACGGTTATGCTATTTTAAAAACAGATTTAAAAACAAAAAAAGTTTTTTTTTGTAATAGACGAATAGCAGCTGGAGATAACAAAAATATAAAAGTAAAACCTGGTGAGGCAGTTAGAATTTTTACTGGCGCAAAAATGCCTTCGAATTCATCAACTGTAGTTATGCAGGAAAATACATACAAGAAAGGAAATAAAATTCATTTAATTAAAATTCCAAAATTTGGAGATAATCATAGATTAAAGGGTGAAGATATAAAAAAAAACCAAAAAATATTGGAAAAGGGGTCTAAATTAAATCAACAAAATATAAATTTAATTGCTGCTACTGGTATTAGTAAAATAAAAGTATTTAAAAAAATTAAAATTGGTTTCTTTACAAGTGGTAATGAATTACGAAAACCAACTAAAAATTTAAAAAATTCTGAAATTAATAATTCAAATTATTATAGTTTAAATAATTTACTTGATAAGAATTTTATAGAAAAAAAATATTGTGGAAATCTCAAAGATAATTTTAAATTAATTAAAAACAAAATTTTTAATACTTCAAAAAAATTTAATGTAATAATAACTGCTGGTGGCGCATCTGTTGGTGATGAAGATCATTTAATTAAAGTTTTATCTGAAATAGGTAAGATATATTTTTGGAGAGCAGCAATAAAACCAGGGAGACCTATTGCAGTTGGAAAAATAAATAAGTGCTATATAATTTGCTTACCAGGTAATCCAGTTTCTGTTCAATTACTATATGCAATGTTAGTAAAACCATTAATTGAAAAAATATCTGGTGGAAATTTCAAGCTCCCATCTTCAAGTAAAATTACAGCAAATTTTTCTATGAAGAAAAAAACAAAAAGAATGGAGTGGTTACGCGTAAATAAAGAAACTATAAATAATAAAAATATTGCAAATAAATTCCCTAAACAAGGTTCTGGAATGATTAGTTCTATATCCTATTCAGATGGTATAATTGAAATTGATGAAAATGTTTCTCAAGTAAACAAAGGAGATATATTTGACTTTTATAATTACGAAAGTTTATTTTAATTTTTAATTTTAAATTTATAACGAATTACAATTTTATCTTTAATTTTTTTACAACTTAAATATTCATAGTTGGACTGATCACAATAATGTTCAAAGTCTGCTTCAGCCAAGGGATCAGTTGCAATAATTTTAATAATTGTATCCTTGTTTAATTCTGAAGCAAGTTTCCTAGCCTTAAGCACGGGTATAGGACATTCTGTACCACTAGTATCAAGAACTAATTCTTCATTTTCAACTGAATCTTTCATAGTTTTCTGATACTTAATATATAGTATAATATTAATTGGAATGGATAAATTTGTTTCTCAAACAGAAACTTCTTTAAAAAAGAAGAAAAGACGTTGGACTCCAAAAGGAAGACAAGTCGAAGATAAATATTTAGATGAAGTTTCTAAATTGTTTTCAGGATTAATATTTAAGCGAGATGAATTAATAGAATATTTGCATATATTACAGGATAAATTTGGTGTTTTGTACGATAAACATCTAGTAGCTTTATCTACTATTATTAACTTACCACTTTCTGAAATTTATGAAGTTGCAACTTTTTATGCTCACTTTAATATTGTTAAAGATAGTAAAGATTATAACCCAGTGAATGTTGTAAGAGTTTGTGAAAGTTTAACGTGTGAATTATTTGGCGCACACAAATTACTTCAAGATATAAAAAAATTAGAAAATAAAAATATAAAAGTCATACCTGGGCCATGCATGGGAAGATGTAATGTTGCTCCTACTGTCTGCGTAGGAAAAAATTATGTTGATGTGGCTAATTTTGATAAAGTTAAAAAAACAATCGATGAAAAAAGTTTTGAACCCTTCATTCCAGATTATATAAATTTATCTTCTTATAAAAAAAATGGTGGTTATGAAATTGCCAACAAAATACGTAATGGGGTAATTTCAAAAAAACAAGTTTTGGATTCATTAAATGAAAGCGGATTGAAAGGGAAGGGTGGCGCTGGATTTCCTACAGGAAAAAAATGGGAAATTGTCTCAAATTACAATGGTAAAAAATATGTTGCTGTTAATGGTGATGAAGGTGAACCAGGAACATTCAAAGATAGGTCATATTTAGAAAGTGATCCACATAGATTTTTAGAAGGAGCTTTAATTGCCTCCTATTTTATAAATGCTCATAAAGTTTACATTTATATGAGAGATGAATATCCAGCAGTTATAAAAATTTTAATTGATGAAATAAATAAAATGGAAGATGAAGAAATAATTCCAAGAGACTTTTTCATAGTAAGAAGAGGGGCAGGAGCCTATATCTGTGGAGAAGAATCAGCAATGATAGAAAGTATTGAAGGCAAGAGAGGATTGCCAAGGCATAGACCGCCTTATGTGGCTGAAATTGGTTTATTTGGATGTCCTACTTTAACAAATAATTTAGAAACTCTTTTTTGGGTTAGAGATATAATTGAAAAAGGAGCAAAGTGGTTTGCTGAAAAGGGGTCCAATGGAAATAAGGGTTTTCATAGTTTTTCAGTATCAGGAAGAGTAAAAAACCCAGGAGTAAAAGTTGCTCCAGCTGGGATAACAATTCAGCAATTAATTGATGAGTATTGTGATGGTATGGCCGATGGACATAGTTTTAAGGGATATCTTCCAGGAGGTGCATCAGGGGGTATTCTCCCTGCTACAATGAATGATATTCCACTTGATTATGGATCGAAAGAATTAATGGATGCCGGATGTTTTTTAGGTTCAGCGGCGGTAGTTGTTTTATCGGATCAAGATAATATGAAAGATGTTGCACTTAATTTACTAAAATTTTTTGAAGAGGAAAGTTGTGGTCAATGTACACCATGCCGTTCCGGTACGGAGAAAACTGTAAAATTAATGCAAGAAAAAAATTGGAACAAGGATAAATTAAAAGATTTAAGTGAAGTCATGGCTCAAGCATCGATATGTGGTTTAGGACAAGCTGCAACAAACCCATTAAATTCTGTTTTAAAATATTTTAGCAATGAAATAACTTATGACTAAAGAGAAAACAAAATTTTATTTAAACGAAAAGTTAGTTGAAGCAAATCCTGATGAAACTATTTGGCAAGTTGCAAATAGACTTGGAACAGAAATTCCACATTTATGTTATTCCGATAAACCTGGCTATAGAGCAGATGGAAATTGTAGAGCATGCATGGTTGAAATAGAAGGAGAGCGTGTTTTGGCAGCATCTTGTATTAGAAAACCAACTGATGGAATAAAGGTAAAAACTTCTTCAGAAAAGGCTAAAAAATCAAGAGAGTTGGTTTTTGAATTACTTCTAGCAGACCAGCCAAAAAAAGAAATCGCTCATGATAATAATTCTGACTTTTGGAAATGGATAGACAAAGTTGAAGTTAAAGAAAGTAGATTTCCAAAAAAAACTTCATGTCAGCCAGATGTTTCTCATCCAAGTATGGCTGTAAATTTAGATGCATGCATCCAATGTAATCTCTGTGTAAGAGCATGTAGAGAGGTTCAGGTAAACGATGTTATTGGAATGGCATATCGAGGAGAAAATTCTAAAATTGTATTTGATTTTGATGATCCAATGGGTGATAGCACATGTGTAGCATGTGGTGAATGTGTACAAGCTTGTCCAACTGGAGCATTAATGCCTGCATCCATCGTAGATAAGGATGGTGTTGGTCATAGTAAGGTAGATAAAAAAATTGATAGCGTTTGTCCTTATTGTGGCGTTGGTTGCCAGATAGAATACAATGTAAAAGAGAACAAAATTAAATACGTTAATGGTGTTGATGGTCCTGCAAACAAGAACAGATTATGTGTAAAGGGACGATTTGGTTTTGATTATGTAAATAATCCAGAAAGACTTACAAAGCCATTGATTAGAATTAAAGATAAGCCAAAAGATTTACATCCAAGTATTAATTTTTCAAATATTCATGAATATTTTAAAGAAGCATCTTGGGATGAGGCTTTAAACTATGCTGCACAAGGATTTTTAAAACTTAAAAAACAAAGAAATGGTAAAAGTAATCTTGCAGGATTTGGATCAGCTAAATGTTCAAATGAAGAAGCATATTTATTTCAAAAATTGATACGAACTGGTTTTAATACTAACAATGTTGATCATTGTACAAGGCTTTGTCATGCGTCATCTGTTGCTGCTTTATTAGAAACTATTGGTTCAGGAGCTGTTACTGCTCCATTCTATGAAGTTGAACATTCTGATGTGATAATAGTAATTGGAGCAAATCCTACTGAAAATCATCCAGTAGCAGCAACTTTTTTTAAGAATGCTGCAAAAAAAGGTTCCAAATTAATTGTAATGGATCCTAGAGGTCATTCCTTAAAAAAACATGCAACTCATATGTTGCAATTTAAACCAGGATCTGATGTTGCTCTCTTAAACTCAATAATGAATGTTATTGTCGAAGAAAATTTATTTAATTCCGAATATATTAAAAAACAAACTGAAGGATTTGAAAAATTAAGAAAACATTTAATGAATTATTCACCTGATATAATGGAAAACGAAACAGGTATCGACCCAGAACTTATAAGAGAAGTAGCACGTTTATATGCCAATACAAATAAAGGTATAATTTTTTGGGGTATGGGAATTTCTCAACACACACATGGTACCGACAATGCTAGATGTTTAATTTCTCTAGCTTTAATGACAGGGAATGTTGGAAAAAGAGGATCTGGTTTACATCCTTTAAGAGGACAAAATAATGTTCAAGGAGCGTCAGATGCCGGTCTTATACCAATGATGTATCCTGATTACCAATTAGTTGATAAAGATAATAATAAAGATTTTTTTGAAAAACTTTGGAACACTCCTTTAGATGATAAAAAAGGTCTAACTGTTGTTGAAATTATGGATGCTATTCATGAGAATACAATTAAAGGGATGTATATACTTGGTGAAAATCCAGCAATGTCTGACCCTGATCTTAATCATGCAAGAGAAGCTTTACAAATGTTAGACCATTTAGTTGTTCAAGATATTTTCTTAACTGAAACAGCAACATATGCGGATGTTATTTTCCCAGCTTCAGCATGGCCTGAAAAAAATGGAACAGTTACTAATACTAATAGACAAGTACAGATGGGAAGAAAAGCTTTAGACTCTCCAGGTGAAGCTAAAGAAGATTGGTGGATAACGAACGAACTTGGAAAAAGAATTGGCTTAGATTGGAAATACAAACATCCCAAGGAAATTTATGAAGAAATGTCACTAACAATGCCTTCATTAAACAATATATCTTGGGAAAGATTAGAAAATGAAAACTCTGTAACTTATCCAAGTAAATCTCCAACTACACCAGGAGATGAAATTGTTTTTGGTGATAAATTTCCAAATGAAAATGGTAAAGGTAAATTTGTTCCAGCCAGTGTTACTGCGCCAGATGAAGTACCTGATAAAGAATTTGCGATGATACTAACCACAGGAAGGCAATTAGAGCATTGGCATACTGGAGCTATGACTAGAAAGGCATCAAATTTAGATGCTATTGAACCAGAACCTTCGGTTTCAATATCACCTAAAGATATAATTAAAAATAATATGAAAGCTGGAGATAAAATAAAAGTCTCAACTAGAAGAGGCTCTATAGATATCAGAGTAAGACAAGATAGGGCAATTCCTGATGGAGTTATATTTATCCCATTTTGTTATAACGAGTCTGCGGCTAATCTTTTAACTAACCCAGCTTTAGATCCATATGGAAAAATTCCAGAATTTAAATATTGTGCAGCAAAAATTGAGAAGTTATAAATGTTATATGATTAAGAAAATTTTAATAATTTTATTTCTTGTATTTAGTCCAATAACTGCTTGCTCTACCTTAAGTGAAATTAATGAAAGAGTAAAAGGTGATGGAGTTCCTTATATTCCTGGGATTTAATTTATAAAATTCTTGTCGAATTTATAATTTAATATAAATGCAAAATTAATGCCGCGTTAGCTCATTTGGTAGAGCAGTTGATTTGTAATCATCAGGTAGTCAGTTCGATTCCGACACGCGGCACCACCTTAATAATATTTAAGTAGAGTAAAACTGATATAAAACAATCGATGTCGCATTAGAAACATTCAAACTATCAATTTCAAATTTTAAATTATTTTTCATGTTTATCTGAATTATTTCATCACATTCCTTTTTTACTAATTCTCTAATACCTTTCCCTTCAGATCCAAAAACTAATGCTGATTTTTTTGAAAAATTTAAATTTGAATTATTATTTCTCGAACTGTCAAAGCCATAAATCCAATAATTATTTTTTTTAAGAAAAGAAATAGCTCTTCTTATATTTGTCACTCTAATATAATTTACAATTTCAGCAGCACCAGAAGCTGATTTAAAAAGTGATGACGTCAATTCTGGTGAATTATCTTTACCAACTATAATTCCTGCACAATCAAATAATGCACATGATCTCATTATTGAGCCTATATTTTGAGGATCAGTTACTTGATCTAAAATTAATATAACTGATTTTGCTCTCTTACTTTCTACTTTTACAAATTCTTCTAAACTTGGCCTTGCAAAATCTTTTGTTTTTAGAACTACTCCCTGTGTTGTATTCTCATTTCCAAATCTTCTTGAAAATTCATTTTGAGGAAGAATGGTAATTTTTTGAATTTTAGATTCATATTTTTTGTAAAAATTGATCTGATTTTTACTAATTATTAGCTCAATATGCTCTCTTTTATCATTTTGGAGAGCTGCTCTAACAGAATGTTGACCAAAAATCGTATGAATTCCTTGATTTTTAGTAGATTTATTATTTCTAAACTTATTCATTATTTAATATCACAGATTTGTATAATTAATACAATCTAGATATGTACAAAATAGCATTTTTTGTCTAAAAGGCCGTTGCTTTTACGAGTATACGTATTTTGCAAAGGTGAGGTTGCTGTTTTAGATTGACATATATACTAATTTATTAGTATTGGCCAATTTCTTCAAATGGAGGGGTGGTCGAGTGGTTAAAGGCAGCGGACTGTAAATCCGCCCGCGTGAGCGTACGTAGGTTCGAATCCTACCCCCTCCACCATTATGGAGGTAATGGGATGAAAGCATTAAAGTGAGTGTGTGAAGCAGTCAGTTTAGTTGCGGGTGTAGCTTAGTGGTAAAGCTCCAGCCTTCCAAGCTGGCTACGAGGGTTCGATTCCCTTCACCCGCTCCATAACAAAATATTATTGGGGTAAAAAAATGGCTAAAGCAAAATTCGAAAGAAACAAACCGCATTGTAACATAGGTACTGTTGGTCATGTTGACCATGGTAAAACAACATTAACTGCTGCTATAACAAAAATTTTAGCGGAGACAGGTGGAGCAGAATTTACAGATTATGCTAACATCGACAAAGCGCCTGAAGAGAGAGAACGTGGCATTACAATATCTACTGCACACGTTGAATATGAAACTGATGCAAGACATTATGCTCATGTAGATTGTCCTGGACACGCGGATTATGTTAAGAACATGATTACTGGTGCAGCTCAAATGGATGGTGGTATCTTAGTTGTTAATGCAGCTGACGGACCAATGCCTCAAACAAGAGAACACATACTTTTAGCTAGACAGGTTGGTGTGCCTGCTCTCGTTGTATACATGAACAAAGTTGATCAAGTAGATGACAAAGAATTAATTGATCTAGTTGAAATGGAAATTAGAGAACTTCTTACTTCATATGAATTCCCAGGTGATACTATCCCAATCATTAAGGGTTCAGCTTTAGCAGCTCTTGAAGGTAGAGATGATGAAATTGGAAAAAATTCAATTATGGAATTAATGAAAGCAGTTGATGAACACATACCACAACCTAGCCGACCTGTTGATCAACCTTTTTTAATGCCAGTGGAGGATGTATTTTCAATTTCTGGTAGAGGTACAGTTGTAACTGGAAGAATTGAACAAGGACAAGTAAAAGTTGGAGAGGAAATTGAAATTCTAGGAATAAGAGAGCCTCAAAAAACTACTTGTACTGGAGTTGAAATGTTTAGAAAACTTCTAGACTCTGGTGAGGCTGGAGACAACGTTGGTGTTCTTCTTCGTGGAACAAAAAGAGAAGAAGTTGAACGTGGTCAAGTATTAGCAAAACCTGGTTCAATAAAACCTCATACAAAATTTAAAGCAGAAGCATACGTTTTAAAAAAAGAAGAAGGTGGAAGACACACCCCATTCTTTTCAAACTACAGACCTCAATTCTACTTTAGAACAACTGATGTAACTG
The DNA here is from genome assembly GCA_902577905.1 of uncultured Alphaproteobacteria bacterium. GTDB lineage: Bacteria > Pseudomonadota > Alphaproteobacteria > HIMB59 > CACPNW01. The sequence continues at coordinate 100,140 of CACHAQ010000002.1, read as the reverse complement.
GGACAATTAAATTACCAGAAGGAACAGAAATGGTTATGCCAGGTGATAATATCGCTATGGAAGTTACTCTTTTGTCTCCAATTGCAATGGATAAAGGTTTAAAATTTGCAATTAGAGAAGGTGGTAGAACAGTTGGCGCTGGAGTTGTTGCTGAAATTATTGAATAGTTTTAGAGGCCGCTCTATCAGTTAGCCAATACTTATTAGGAGTGTAGCTCAACTGGTAGAGCACCGGTCTCCAAAACCGGGGGCTGCGGGTTCAAGTCCTGCCACTCCTGCCAAGAGAAATGAATATATGAATATTGAAAAAAAGAAAACATCACCAGCTCTTTTTGTAAGACAAGTTAGACAAGAATTACAAAAAGTGACTTGGCCTCAAAGAAGAGATACTTTTATTTCTTCTGCAATAGTCATATTATTAATAATATTATTCTCATTATTCTTTCTTTTAACTGATCAAATATGGTCTTTTTCAATAAGAAAAATAATTGAAATAGGTTCAGGCTTTTAATGAATAAAGCAAGATGGTACGTTCTGCATGCCTATTCAGGTTATGAAAAAAAAGTTGCTGATAGCATTCTAGACCAAGCAACGAAGCTTGGTGTTAAAGAACATATCGAAGAAATATCTGTTCCAGTTCAAAACATTGTTGAAGTAAAGAGAGGTGTAAGGGTTAATACTGAAAGGAAAATATTTCCTGGCTACATACTTATTAAAATGAGCTTAAATGATGATACTTGGCATATTATTAAAACAACACCTAAGTTAAGTGGTTTTTTAGGCAATAAAGGTAAGCCAGTTCCTATTAGTAATGCTGAAGCAAAAAGAATATCTGAACAAGTAATCGATGGTGTAGAAAAATCTAGACCAGCAATAATGTATGATGTTGGAGAACAAGTAAAAGTTATTGATGGACCTTTTGCATCATTTAATGGAGAAGTTGAACAAATAGATGAAGATAAAGCAAGATTAAGAGTGGCTGTTTCAATTTTTGGAAGATCAACACCTGTTGATTTAGAATATTCTCAGGTAGAAAAGGTATAAACTATGGCTAAAGAAATTTTAGGTTTAATTAAATTACAAATCCCTGCTGGAGGAGCCAACCCCTCACCTCCCGTTGGCCCTGCACTTGGACAAAGAGGTCTGAATATAATGGATTTTTGTAAAGCATTTAATGATAAAACGAAAGATTTAGAAAAAGGTGCACCAATTCCAGTTATTATCACAGCATACAAAGATAGAAGTTTCGACTTTACTACGAAATTGCCACCAGTAAGTTTTTATCTAAAAAAAGCAGCTAAAATAAAAAAAGGAAACTCAACTCCTGGAAGATCATTAGTAGGTAAAGTTTCAATGCAAGATATTGAAAAAATTGCCAAAGAAAAAATGCAAGATTTAAATGCTATTGACCTTAATGGAGCAATGAACATGGTTAAAGGATCTGCCGTTTCTATGGGTATGGAGGTAGTGGGTTAATGAAAATAACAAAAAAAAGAAAACAAATGTTAAATAATTTTGACACTACAAAGGTTTACGAACCACTAGAAGCAATCAAAATTTTAAAAGAAAAATCTTACGTAAACTTTAATGAAACAATTGATATTTCTATTAATTTAGGAATTGATAGCAATAAAACTGATCAAAATATTAAGGGTGTAATAAATCTTCCTAATGGAACAGGGAAAACTGTAAAAGTTGCAGTAATTGCAAATGAAGACAAACACAAAGATGCAAAAAGTAATGGTGCTGATTTGGTTGGGAGCGATGATTTGATTGAATCAATTTCTAAATCAAAAATAGAATTTGATATTTTAATTGCGACTCCAGATATGATGCCTAAATTAGGTAAAGTAGCAAAAATACTAGGTCCAAAAGGATTAATGCCAAATCCTAAACTTGGTACAGTAACCAATGAAATTTCTCAATCAGTAAAAGACGCTAAATCAGGTCAAGTTAAATTCAAAAATGATAAATCTGGTATCGTGCATGCTGGTGTTGGCAAACTAGATTTTAGTGAAGAGGATTTGTTAGAAAATATTAAAACATTTTATTCTTCAGTTAGTAAAAGTAAACCCGATGCCGTTAAGGGTGCTTTTATAAAAAAGGTTACCATAGCTTCAACTATGGGAGTTGGATTAAATATTAACCAAGCTAGCTTGCGTTAATTAATCCAAAAGATGATCTTTGATCATCACCTGTCAAAGACTGCAGGAGCTTTGAGCTTAATTTCCTGCATAGACTGAAGCGAGTTATTGATTTGCTTCTTGACAGGCTTTAAATTAGTTTGGTGGGCAAACTAATTTTAGCTAATATTGGATCCGTAGGATTCAATTAAAACCGAGGTTGACGTGAAACGTTCTGAAAAAAAAGATTTTGTAAGTAATCTCAAAGAAGACTTTTCAAATGCTACTTCTGTAATTGTGGCTCAGTATTCCGGGCTGACAGTTAATGAAACAGAGCAACTCAGGAAAGAAATGAGAGATAATGGTGCAAAATTTAAAGTAACTAAGAACAGACTCACTAAACTTGCTATATCTGAAACTCAATTTAAAGATATTTCTGAGCTTTTTTCAGGTCCAACAGCAATTGCTTATTCTGATGATGCAGTAGCACCAGCAAAAGTCGCTGTTAATTTTGAAAAAAAATTTGAAAAGTTTAAAATCATTGGCGGAGGTTATAATGGTGAGAAAATTGATAAAGATAAAATTAATTTTCTTGCAAAATTACCTTCTTTAGATGAGTTAAGAGGAAAAATATTAGGATTAATCAATGCACCAGCTCAAAAAATTGCTTCAATTGCAATCGAGCCAGGGGCACAAATCGCAAGATTAATTAATTCTAATAGTAGCAATCAACAAGAGTCGAACTAGGTAAATAAGGAGAAATAAATGGCTGATTTAAATAAAATTGTTGAAGATCTATCTTCACTGACAGTTCTTGAGGCAGCTGAATTAAGTAAATTGTTAGAGGAGAAATGGGGTGTGTCCGCCGCTGCTCCAGTAGCAGTTGCAGCAGCTCCAGCTGCTGGCGGTGGAGAGGCTGCAGCAGAAGAGAAAACAGAATTTGATATTGAATTATCAGAGGCTGGATCAAACAAAATTGCTGTAATTAAAGAGGTTAGAACCATCACAGGTCTTGGCTTAAAAGAGGCTAAAGATTTAGTAGAAGGCGCACCTAAACCACTTAAACAGGGTGTTAAAAAAGAAGAGGCTGAAGAAATGAAAAAAGCATTAGAGGCAGCTGGCGCTAAAGTTACATTAAAATAAATTGTAGGCCTTTAATAAGGCCTATATTTTGTATAGTTTGAATGAAGGAGAAAAATGAGCTTAGATCACGTTAATTTGAAAAAAATTAGAAAATCTTTTGGAAAAATTCCTCTTGTTACATCCTTGCCCAATTTAGTTGAGGTTCAAAAAAGATCATATGATAATTTTTTACAATTAAAAGTAGACCCTGAAAAAAGAGAAAATACTGGTCTTCATTCGGTTTTTAAATCTGTGTTTCCAATTCATGATTATGCAGAGAGAGCTACTGTAGATTACGTAAGTTACAGTTTAGGTGTTCCAAAATATGACGTTGATGAATGTTCACAAAGAGGACTTACATATGGCACCCCTCTACTTGTTAACTTTCGCTTAATTATTTGGGATATTGATGAGATAGCCGGTACGAAGTCAGTAAGAGATATAAAAGAACAAGAAGTATATATGGGTGACATACCTTTAATGACAAAAAATGCTACTTTTGTTGTAAATGGAACTGAAAGAGTTGTAGTGAGTCAAATGCACAGGTCACCAGGTGTTTTTTTTGATCATGATTTTGGCAAAACACATACCAGTGGTAAATATCTCTTTAACGCAAGAATCATTCCTTACAGAGGTTCTTGGTTAGATTTTGAGCATGATGCTAAAAATAACATTCACGCGAGAATAGATAGAAAAAGAAAATTTCCAGTAACCACTTTGTTTAAATGTCTTTTGAGTAATTTATCTGAAATGTATATCAAGGAGTGTGAAGATAACAAAATAGAGCCTGATCCAAAGAGAATTTTGGGGATGACTGGTGAAGAAATCTTATCAATATTTTATGATAATACCGTTTATAAAAAAAATAACTACGGATGGTCATTTAAAGAAGACTTATCATTTTTTAAAGCTAAGATTTTAAACTTTGATTTACTTGATTCAAAAAATGGAAAAATTATTATTTCAAAAGGTACAAAAGTTAATCAAAAAATTATTAATGATTTAAAAAAGAAAAACATTTCAAATCTCACTATAGATGAAGAGTCATTGTTAGGTCTTTTTATTGCATCAGATATTATTGATGAAAAAACAGGTAAAATATATTTTGAAGCTGGATATGAAATTGATGAAGTTTTTTTACAATTTTTAAATGATAATAAAATAACTAAAATTGATATTCTTAAATGTGATAATATCGAAATTGGTTCTTACATAAGAAATACACTTCAAGTTGATAAAGCAAGATCAAGAGAAGAAGCTCTATTTGAAATATTTAAAATTCTAAGACCAGGTGAGCCTCCTACAATTGAAACGGCAGAAAATCTTTTTAACAATCTTTTCTTTAATTCAGATAGATATGACCTCTCTTCAGTCGGTAGGCTAAAAATTAATGCAAAATTTAAGAAGAATACAAAAATTGAACAAAGAGTCTTGGATAAAAGTGATATTGTAGATGTTGTGAAACACATGCATAATCTTATTGATGGAAAAGGCGAGATTGATGATATCGATCATTTAGCTAATCGAAGGGTGCGTTCAGTTGGTGAGCTATTAGAGAACCAATATAGAATTGGCTTACTAAAGATGGATAGGGCAATCAAAGAAAGACTGAGCTCCCTAGAAGTTGATAACATAATGCCTCAGGATATCGTTAATGCTAAACCTGTTGTTGCTTCAATAAAGGAATTTTTTGGACTTAGTCAACTAAGTCAATTTATGGATCAGACTAATCCGCTAAGTGAAATCACTCATAAAAGAAGAGTTTCAGCACTTGGTCCAGGAGGTTTAAACAGAGAAAGAGCTGGGTTTGAAGTTAGAGATGTGCACCAAACTCATTACGGAAGAATTTGTCCGATTGAAACACCTGAAGGGGCCAACATTGGATTAATTAATAGCTTAGCATCATATTCTAGAATCAATAAATATGGTTTTATAGAAACTCCCTATAGAATAGTAAATTCAGGAAAAGTATCAAACCAAGTAATTTATTTAAGTGCTATTGATGAAGAAGACTTTGTAATAGCACAAGCAAATGCAGAAATTGACACAAAAGGTAAATTTGCAAATCAAATTGTAAGTTGTAGAAAAAATGGTGAGTTTATTAACGTAGATATTGATGCTATCGATTTAATGGATGTTTCCCCTCAGCAATTAGTATCTGTTGCATCCTCATTAATACCTTTTTTGGAAAATGACGATGCAAATAGAGCTCTAATGGGCTCAAATATGATGAGACAAGCTGTGCCATTAATTAAACCAAAGGCTCCATTAGTTGGAACTGGAATGGAATATACAGTAGCTAATGATAGTGGATCAACCATCGTGGCAAAAAGAGAAGGAGTAGTTGATCAACTTGATGCTAATAGAATAGTAATCAGAATAACTGATAAGAATGACAAGACACTAAATAAGATTGATATTTATAATTTGTCTAAATTTCAAAGATCTAACCAAAATACATGTATTACTCAACGCCCCCTTGTAAATGTTGGTGATAAAGTTAATAAAAATCAAGTTATAGCTGATGGTCCAGCAACTGATTTAGGTGAACTAGCTCTTGGTAGAAATGTACTTGCAGCATTTATGCCATGGAATGGGTATAACTTTGAAGACTCAATACTAATCTCAGAAAAAGTTGTTCAAGATGATGTATTTACTTCCATTCATGTTGAAGAATTTGAGGTTATGTCGAGAGATACTAAGCTAGGACCAGAAGAAATCACGAGAGATATCCCAAATGCCAGTGAGGAAATGCTTGTAAATTTAGACGAAACAGGAATTGTTTATGTTGGAGCTGAAGTTAATTCTGGAGATATACTTGTTGGTAAAGTTACGCCAAAAGGCGAGTCTCCTATGACACCCGAAGAAAAATTACTCAGAGCCATATTTGGAGAAAAAGCTGCTGATGTAAAAGATACAAGCTTAAGAGTACCGCCAGGTGTTAAAGGTACGGTAGTAGAAATAAGAGTTTTTTCAAGGAGAGGTATCGATAAAGATGAAAGAGCAATAAGTATTGAAAATAATCAGATTGAAGTAATTGCTAGAGATAGAGATGATGAATTAAAAATATTAGAAAAAAGTTTTGGCAATCATTTAAGAGAATTACTTAATAATCAAGTGTTTGTATCCGGTATTGATTCTTTATCAAAAAATACGCAGATAAAATTTGAGCAAATTGAAAACTTAAGTTTAACTGATTTGTTAAAAATAAATATACAAGATGAGAAAAAAAACAATCAGATAGAATTGTTAGTCAAAAATTATGAGAATCAACTTGGTAATATCAATCAAAAATTTGAAAATAAAATTGATAAAATTCAAAGTGGAGATGAGTTACTACCTGGTGTATTAAAATTAATAAAAGTATTTATTTCAGTTAAGCGTAAGCTTCAACCGGGGGATAAAATGGCAGGAAGACACGGCAATAAAGGTGTTATATCAAAGATTTGTCCTGTTGAGGATATGCCTTATCTTGAAGATGGAACTCCTGTAGATATAGTTTTAAACCCTCTTGGTGTGCCTAGTAGAATGAACATAGGTCAAATTTTAGAAACTCATCTTGGATGGGCCTCAGCTTCATTAGGTAAGCAAGTAAATGAAATGTTAAAAAAAATACAATCAGAAGGTCAAACTAATGATTTAAGAAATAAGTTGTTAGAAATTTATGATTTAGATAGCCATCAAAAAATTATTAAAAATATGAATGATGATGAATTATTTGAGCTAGGTAACAACTTAAGAGAAGGAATACCATTTGCTACTCCTGTATTTGATGGAGCTAAAGAAAAAGATATAACAAACTTATTATCAATTTCAGGTGTTTCGGGAACTGGTCAAGAGACATTATATGACGGTGTTACGGGCCAAAAGTTTGAAAGACCAGTAACTGTTGGTTATATGTATATGCTAAAACTACATCATTTAGTTGATGAAAAAATTCACGCCAGATCAATTGGCCCTTACAGCTTAGTGACGCAACAACCTCTTGGAGGTAAGGCTCAATTTGGAGGTCAAAGATTTGGTGAAATGGAAGTTTGGGCATTAGAAGCATACGGTGCTGCTTACACACTTCAAGAAATTTTAACTATCAAATCAGATGATGTTGCAGGAAGAACTAAAGTTTATGAGTCTATTGTAAAAGGAGATAATAATTTTGAGTCAGGAACACCTGAGTCATTCAACGTAATGGTTAAAGAGCTGAGATCGCTTGGTTTAAATCTAGACTTCAAAGAAAACTTAAAAGAAAATAATTTAACTAACTTAATAGGATCAAATGAATAAAGAACTTACAAATATTTTTAATCAAAACCAAGGTGTTCAAAATTTTAATAGCCTTAAAATATCAATTGCTAGTCCAGACGATATAAGATCTTGGTCATTTGGTGAAATCAAAAAACCTGAAACAATTAACTATAGAACATTTAAACCAGAAAAAGATGGGTTATTTTGCTCTAGAATTTTTGGACCCGTAAAAGATTACGAGTGTTTATGTGGAAAATATAAAAGAATGAAATTCAGAGGAATTATATGTGAAAAATGTGGTGTTGAGGTTACACTATCTAAAGTTAGAAGAGATAGAATGGGGCATATTGAATTGGCAGCCCCAGTTTCTCATATTTGGTTTATGAAATCTTTGCCAAGCAGGATAGCAACGCTTCTTGATATGACTATAAAAAATTTAGAAAAAGTTCTCTATTTTGAACAATTTATTGTTGTCGAACCCGGCTTAACTGACCTTAAAAAAGGAGAAATTATTTCTGAGGAACAATTTATTGATTACCAAGATGAATACGGAGAAGACTCCTTTAGTGCTGCAATTGGGGCAGAGGCAATTGAACAAATGCTTTTAAGTATTGACCTCAACGCTGATTACAATCAGTTAAAAATTGATCTTAAGGAAACTAAATCTGAGTTAAAAAAAACAAAAATTACAAAAAGACTTAAGCTTATAGAATCATTTATTTTATCAAAGAATAAACCAGAATGGATGATTATGAGAGTTCTCCCTGTAATACCTCCTGAATTAAGACCACTAGTTCCACTCGATGGAGGTAGGTTTGCTACTAGTGATTTAAATGATTTATACAGAAGAGTTATTAATAGAAATAACAGGTTAAAAAGATTAATTGATTTAAGAGCGCCTGATATAATTATCAGAAATGAAAAAAGAATGCTTCAAGAGTCCGTTGATGCACTCTTTGATAATGGAAGAAGAGGTAGAGTAATAACTTCTACTAATAAAAGACCTCTTAAATCATTATCTGATATGCTAAAGGGTAAACAAGGAAGATTTAGGCAAAATTTATTAGGAAAAAGAGTTGATTATTCTGGAAGATCGGTAATTGTTGTTGGGCCAAACCTTAAACTCCATCAATGTGGTATTCCAAAAAAAATGGCTCTTGAACTTTTTAAACCTTTTATATTCCATAAACTTGATATTTATGGTTGGGCAAATACCATTAAAGCTGCAAAAAAATTAGTTGAAAAAGAAGACCCAAGAGTTTGGGACATCTTAGAAGAAGTAATTAGGGAACATCCCGTCCTATTAAATAGAGCACCAACTTTACATAGATTAGGTATTCAGGCATTTGAACCAATTTTAATTGAAGGTAAATCTATTCAATTGCATCCATTAGTATGTACAGCTTTTAATGCTGACTTTGATGGTGACCAAATGGCAGTTCATGTTCCTTTAAGTCTTGAAGCTCAGCTTGAAGCAAGAGTACTGATGATGAGTACAAACAATATTCTACATCCAGCAAGTGGCAAACCAATTATCGTTCCTTCTCAAGATATTATTTTAGGAATTTATTATTTATCAATAATCAGAGAAAAACAGATTGGAGAGGGGCGAAGTTTTGTTGATTTAAATGAAATATTAAAAGCTTTAGAAAATAATGACATTACACTTCATTCAAAAATTATAGCAAGAATAGAAACATCTGAAGGAAAATTGTTAAAAGTAGAAACTTCTCCGGGAAGAATGATATTAGGAAATATTTTACCAAAGAATAAAAATATAAATTATGAAATGATAAATAAAGTACTAACAAAAAAAGAAGTTAGTAATATCATTGACACTGTTTATAGATTTTGTGGACAAAAAGAGACTGTCTTATTTGCCGATCATATTATGCAAATTGGATTTAAATATGCTGCAATAGCTGGTATTTCATTTGGTAAGGACGATCTTATTATTCCATCCGATAAAAATGACCTTTTAAATACTACACAGTTAAAAGTTCAAGAATATGAAGACCAATATCAAGACGGATTAATTACACAAGGTGAAAAATATAATAAAGTTGTAGACGCTTGGTCTGAATGCACAAATAGAGTCGCTGATAAAATGTTAGATGTAATTTCAAGCCCTTCTGATGATCAACCTATTAACTCTGTTTATATGATGGCTCACTCAGGAGCAAGAGGATCTGCTGCTCAACTAAAACAATTATCAGGAATGAGAGGCCTAATGGCTAAGCCTTCTGGTGAAATTATTGAAAACCCAATTAAATCAAATTTTAAAGAAGGTTTATCAGTTCTAGAATACTTCACATCCACTCATGGAGCTAGAAAAGGTCTTGCAGATACGGCTCTTAAAACTGCTAGTAGTGGATATCTAACTAGAAGATTAGTAGACGTTGCGCAAGATGCAGTTATTAGAGAAGAAGATTGTAATACAAAAAATGGAGTAATTGTTGAAGAGATTGTTGAATCAGGAAATATAACATCACCTTTAACTGAAAGAATATTAGGAAGAACACCTGTTGACAATATTATTGATGAAAATCAAAATATTATTGTGAAATCCGGTGAAATTATTTCTGAAAAACATCTAGACTCCATATCTAAATTAGGAATTAGATCATTAAAGATAAGGTCAGTATTAACTTGTGAAACAGAAGATGGAATTTGTGCAATTTGTTACGGAAGAGATCTAGCTAGAGGAACACCTGTTAACGTAGGTGAAGCTGTAGGTATTATAGCCGCACAATCTATTGGGGAGCCTGGTACCCAGTTAACAATGAGAACATTTCATATTGGAGGAGCTGCAAGTTCATCCGTTGAGCAATCTAATGCAACAACTCCATTATCAGGAAAAGTTAAACTAGAAAATATAAAAATTATTGAAGATAAATTTAAGAATAAAATCGTTTTAAGTAGAAATGCTAAGATAAAAATTATTGATGAAAATGAAGAAAAATATTCCTCAAATATACCATTCGGTTCTAAACTTCTCGTAAATGATCAAGATGATGTCAAAAATAATCAATTACTTGCAGAATGGGATCCTTACACCTTGCCAATAATTTCTGAGAGAAATGGGTATGTTAAATATCTTGATTTAAAACAAGGAGTCTCTTTTAGGGAATCAATTGATGATACTACAGGAATATCAAGTAAAATTGTAATTGATTGGAGTCAGAATCAGAAAAGTAAAAATTTTAAACCCGCAATAAATATAGTTGATGAACTATCGAATGAAAAAACAGAAGAGGCAAATTTATCAAACTATCCAATGTCAATTGATTCAATTCTGAGTGTAGAAGATGGTCAAGAGGTTTCAGCTGGGCAAGTAATTGCAAGAATACCAAAAGAGTCATCTAAAACAAAAGATATCACTGGAGGTCTTCCAAGAGTAGCCGAATTATTTGAGGCTAGAAAGCCAAAAGATCCTGCAATAATGTGTGAAATTGATGGTAAGATTTCATTTGGTAAAGATTATAAAAATAAGAGAAGAGTTATTATTACATCTATGGATGAAAAAGATACTTTTGAAATATTAATACCTCGATCTAAGTATTTAAATGTCCAAGAAGGAGATTTTGTAAAAAAAGGTGATATACTAGTTGAAGGCACAGCTGTACCACATGATATACTTAGAATTTTGGGAGTTGAAGAATTAGCAAGATATCTTGTGAGAGAAGTTCAATCTGTTTATAAACTTCAAGGCGTATACATTAATGATAAACATATAGAAACTATAGCTAGGCAAATGTTGCAAAAAGTTCTCATTAAAGAACCAGGCGACTCTAATCTGATTGCAGGTGAACAAATTCAAAAAAGAGATGCTTTAAAAATCAATAAAATATTATCTAATGAAGGAAAGAAAGAAGTTTCTTATGAACCTGTATTGCTTGGAATAACTAAAGCTAGTTTGCAAACAAACTCATTTATTTCTGCTGCTTCATTTCAAGAAACTACTAAAGTATTAACCGATGCAGCTACCTTGGGTAAAGTAGATACTCTTAATGGTCTTAAAGAAAATGTAATTGTTGGAAGATTAATTCCAGCAGGTACAGGAAAAATGACATCAGACTATGAAAATATTGCATTTGAAAGAGATCAAGAGGTTATTAATAAGAATCAGTCAGAAAATATAGAAAATTAGTAACTTTTTCGTATATCTGCTTGACTTTATGGAAATCAATTAATAAAGACCCCTACGATTTGTTAAAGGTCGTGGAGTAGTATCCAAACACTTAACTAAAGGGAAAAATGCCAACAATAAACCAACTTGTTAGAAAAGGTAGGTCCGCTGTTAGAAAAAGAAACAAGGTTCCTGCATTAGACAAAAGTCCTCAAAAAAGAGGCGTTTGTACTAGAGTTTATACTACCACTCCTAAAAAACCTAATTCTGCACTTAGAAAAGTAGCAAGAGTAAAATTAACTAATGGACAAGAAGTGTCAGCTTACATTCCGGGAGAAGGCCACAACTTGCAAGAACACTCAGTGGTATTAATAAGAGGAGGGCGAGTGAAGGATCTTCCTGGTGTTAGATATCATATACTTAGAGGCACTCTCGATACACAAGGAGTGTCTTCAAGAAAACAAAGAAGATCGCTCTATGGAGCAAAACGTCCGAAATAAATATGTCACGAAGAAGAGCAGCAGAAAAAAGAACTATACTTCCTGATCACAAGTTTAAGGATTTGGTTTTAGCTAAATTTATGAATAGAATAATGCTTGATGGTAAAAAATCTACATCTGAAAAAATTGTTTATGGTGCATTTGACTTGGTGTCTAAAAAAACAGATAAAACCCCAATTGAGTTTTTTCATGAAGCATTAAACAATGTTAAGCCATCTTTAGAGGTTAGGTCTCGAAGAGTTGGAGGCGCTACATATCAGGTTCCAATGGAAGTTAGGCCAAAAAGAGCCCAAACACTTGCAATGAAATGGATTGTTGACTCAGCAATAAAAAGAAATGAAAAAACAATGAAAGAAAGAGTGGCTAATGAGATTATAGATGCATTTAATAATAAAGGAAATGCCGTAAAAAAAAGAGAAGAAACTCATAAGATGGCAGATGCAAACAGAGCTTTCTCGCACTTTAGATGGTAAAATATATATGACTCGAACACACCCATTATCTAAATATAGAAATATAGGAATTATGGCTCACATTGATGCAGGTAAAACAACTACAACTGAAAGAATACTATACTATACAGGCAAATCTCACAAAATTGGGGAAGTGCACGACGGCGCTGCAACAATGGACTGGATGGAACAAGAACAAGAAAGAGGTATTACAATTACTTCAGCTGCAACAACATGTTTTTGGAATGATCATAGAATAAATATTATAGATACCCCTGGTCATGTCGACTTCACAATTGAAGTAGAAAGATCTCTAAAAGTATTAGATGGAGCAGTAGCGGTTTTTGATGGTGTAGCTGGTGTTGAACCTCAGTCTGAAACTGTTTGGAGACAAGCAGATAAATACAAAGTGCCAAGAATGTGTTTTGTAAATAAATTAGATAGAACCGGTGCAAATTTCTTTATGTGTGTTGATATGATTTCAGATCGTTTAGGCTCATATCCGTTAGTCACTCAGCTACCAATTGGAATTGAGAGTAACTTAAAAGGTGTAGTTGATTTAGTATCTAATAAGGCCGTAATTTGGAGAGACGAAAGCTTAGGAGCTGAATTTGATATTTTGGATATACCTGATGATCTTAAAAAGCAATCTGAAGAATATAGATTAAAACTAATTGAAAAAGCTGTTGAAGAAGATGATGCAATAATGGAAAATTACCTTGAAGGTAAAGAGCCATCTGTTGAAGAATTAAAATCATGCATAAGAAAAGGAACGTTAAAGGGATCATTTGTTCCAGTGTTAACTGGTTCAGCATTTAAAAATAAAGGCGTACAGCCTTTATTGGATGCTGTTATTGATTACATGCCATCTCCTACAGATGTTGCAAACGTTAGAGGTGTTGATGTTAATGATGATACCAAAGAATTAACTAGAAAATGCGAAGACAGCGAACCATTTAGTGCTTTGGCATTTAAAATAATGACAGATCCATTTGTAGGTAGTTTGACTTTTGCAAGAATATATTCTGGATCAATTAATACTAAAGACAGTGTCCTTAATTCTAATTCTGGAAAAAAAGAAAATATAGGCAGAATGCTATTAATGCACGCAAATAATAGAGAAGAAATAAAAACTGCTAATGCAGGTGATATTGTTGCATTAGTGGGTTTAAAAGATGTTACAACCGGTGAAACTTTGTGCGCTTCTGATAAACCTATTGTTTTAGAAAAAATGGATTTTCCTGATCCTGTTATAGAGGTTGCTGTTGAGCCTAAAACTAAAGTTGATCATGAAAAAATGGGTCAAGCTTTAGGTAGACTTGCCCAAGAGGATCCAAGTTTTAGAGTAACAACAGACCATGAAAGTGGTCAGACAATAATTAAGGGAATGGGAGAGCTTCATCTAGAAATTCTTGTTGATAGAATGAAAAGAGAGTTTAAAGTTGAGGCAAATGTTGGTGCTCCTCAAGTAGCGTATAGAGAGACAATATCAAACTCATTCGATGTTGATTACACACATAAAAAACAATCAGGTGGCGCTGGTCAATTTGCAAGAGTTAAAATAAAATTTGAACCTGGTGAACCTGGCAGTGGGTATGAATTTATAAATCAGATCAAAGGTGGAAATATTCCTACTGAACATATTCCTGGAGTAGAAAAGGGTCTAATAGCTCAACAGCAAACAGGAGTTATAGCAGGATTTCCATGCATAGATTTTAAAGCAACTCTATATGATGGGGCTTATCATGATGTCGATTCTAGCGTGTTAGCTTTTGAAATTGCTGCAAGAGCAGCTTTCAGAGAAGGTATAGCTAAAGCAAAACCAGTTTTACTAGAACCTATGATGAAAGTAGAAGTTGTTACACCTGAAGAATATATGGGAGATGTTATCGGGGATCTTAATAGTCGTAGAGGTCAAGTTCAGGAGATGTCTACTAGGGGTAATGCAAACGTTGTTGATGCTATGGTCCCTCTTGCGAATATGTTTGGCTATGTAAACAATTTAAGATCTTTATCACAAGGTAGAGCAAACTATACAATGCAGTTTGATCATTATGAAGAGGTTCCCTCAAATGTAGCTGAAGAAGTAAAGGCAAAGTTAGCATAATGGATAACCAAAACATTAGAATTAGATTAAGAGGTTTTGACAATTCTCTATTAGATGCAAGTACTCAAGATATAATAAATACTGCAAAAAGAACGGGAGCAAAAATTAAAGGCCCAATTCCTCTTCCAACAAGATTTGAGAGATTTACTGTAAATAAATCACCTCACATTGATAAAAAAAGTAGAGACCAACTAGAAATAAGAACACATAATCGCCTCTTAGATATAATTGATCCAACACCTCAGACGGTAGATGCTTTAATGAAGCTCGATTTATCTGCAGGTGTTGAAGTGGATATTAAAATTTAAAATGCTTAGATCAGGATTAATAGCTACAAAAGTTGGAAATAGTTCCTTTTTTTATAAGGACGGAAAGAATACTCAAGTTACAGTTTTAAAAGTTGATGAATGCATAGTATCAAATGTTAAAACATTAGATAAAGATGGATATAATGCTATTCAACTTGCATCGATAGAATTAAATAAAGATATTTCAAAAATAAATAAGTCACAAAGAAAAATTTTTTCTTCAATAAAGATTAAACCAAAAAAGATAATTAAAGAATTTAGGGTTGATAATAATAATATCTTAGAAATTGGAACAAAACTTAATGCTGATCATTTTAAAGTAAATCAGTTTGTTGATGCGAGTAGTGTTTCAATTGGTAAAGGATTTGCAGGAGTAATGAAAAGACATAACTTTGGCGGACTGAGAGCATCACATGGTGTGTCTATATCTCATCGATCTCATGGTTCTACTGGACAAAACCAAGATCCTGGCAGAGTATTTAAAGGCAAGAAGATGGCTGGAAGAATGGGTAACAGAAAAGTTACTAAACAAAATTTAAAGGTAATTGATATAGATAGTGAAAACAATCTTTTAATTATTAAAGGTTCAGTTCCAGGAAAAAAAAATTCCATCATCTATTTAAAAGACTCAGTTAAAAAATCATAATGAAAAAATCAGTTCTAAATTTAAAAAATAAAACCGTTGGAAACGTTGAATTGGATTCAAGTATTTTTGGTGTCAAAGCACTTCCAGACTTAATACATCAATATATCAGATATCAAAACGCTAAATCAAGACAAGGTTCACACAAAACTAAAACAAGATCTGAAGTAAGTGGACGTAGTAAAAAACCCTTTTCTCAAAAAGGCACAGGTAACGCTAGACAAGGTAGTAACAAGCCACCAAATTTTAGAGGTGGTGCAGTTGCTATGGGTCCACAAAATAGAGATCATTCATTTAGTTTAAATAAAAAAGAAAAAAAACTAGCTTTAAAATCAGCCTTATCTATTAAAATCACTGAAGAAAAAATTATAATTATTGATTCTTTTGAAATTAATAGTTTTAAAACAAAAGAATTACGTTCAGACTTGCAACAATTTAATTATAAATCTGCTTTATTTATCCATTCTGAGTCTGGAATTAACAAAAACTTTAAATTAGCCTCTGCGAATATACCTAAGGTATCAATTCTTAATCAAAAAGGAATAAACGTTAAGGATTTAATCTTGTACGACAAAATATTCATTGAACAAAAATCAATTAATGAAATTACAAAGAGGCTTTCATGAAAATTAAAAATAAGAAAATATCTCTTGAAAGAGCCTATGATATTATAAAAAAACCTATTACAACTGAAAAATCCACAAATCTGCAACAATATAATCAGTATTCTTTTATAGTTTCTAAAACTTCAAACTCTCTTGAAATTAAAAACGCAATTGAAATTATATTTAAAGTTAAAGTAAATAAAGTGAATACATCAATTTTAAGAGGTAAAGGCAAAACCTTTAAAGGTCGATACGGTTTTAGAAAAGATACTAAAAGAGCAATAGTAACATTGAACGAAGGTAATACTATTGACTCTTCACTGGAGATTAAATAATGCTACTTAAATTTAAACCAACAACACCAGGATTGAGAGGCACAGTTCTTATTTCAAAAAAAGATCTTTCTAATGAAAAACCTCACAAATCTTTAACAAAAAAATTTAAATCTTCTGGTGGTAGAAATAATCAAGGTAGAATTACTTCCAGAAGAATGGGTGGAGGTGTCAAAAGAAAATATAGAATTATTGATTTTAAAAGATCTAAAACTGATATTATTGCTGAAGTAATAAGAAACGAGTATGATCCTAATAGATCTGCTTTTATATCCTTAATAAAATATGAGGATGGTGAGCATTGTTATATTATTTCACCAAAAAATATTAAAATTGGTGAGAAAATTATATCAGGAGAAAATGTGGCAATCAAAAATGGAAATTGTTTACCCATAAACAACATTCCTGTTGGAACAAACATTCATAATATAGAATTAAAACCAGGTGCTGGAGGGCAACTTATTAGATCTGCTGGATCTTCTGCGCAAATTGTATCCAAGGAACAACCATACGTTCAAATAAAATTGATTTCTGGTGAAATAAGACACATTAATAAAAACTGTAGGGCTACAATAGGTGAGGTATCAAATTCAGATCAAAAAAATATAAAATTAGGTAAAGCTGGTAGAAAAAGATATTTGGGATTCAGACCAAAAGTAAGAGGTGTAGTTATGAACCCTGTTGACCATCCTCATGGTGGTGGAGAGGGTAGAACTTCAGGAGGAAGAGATCCCGTTACTCCCTGGGGTGTATCAACAAAAGGTAAAAAAACAAGAAATAATAAAAAAACAGATATGTTTATAATAAGAAGGAAGAAAAAATAATGACTAGATCAGTTTGGAAAGGCCCATTTGTAGATATAACTTTAATAAAGAAAGCTGAAAAGTTATCTCAATCTGGACGAAAAGAAGTTTTAAAGACATGGTCAAGAAGATCTACTATACTTCCGCAATTTGTAGGTATTACTTTTGGTGTTTACAATGGGCAAAAATTTGTTCCTGTCACAGTAAATGAGCAAATGGTAGGTCATAAACTTGGAGAATTTTCTCCAACAAGATCATTTAAAGGGCATACAGCTGCAGATAAGAAAGCGGAACAAAAATGAATGAAAATTTAATAGCTGTAGCAAAAGATAATATGGTCAGAATCAGCCCTACCAAATTATCTTTATTGGTTAATAGCATTGTTAATATGAAAGTCAGTTCGGCAATAAATCAACTACAATTTTCCTCAAAAAGAATATCTAGAATTATATTAAAAGTTCTAAATGCTGCAGTTGCAAATGCAGAAAATAATAAGCAGCTAGATATTGATAAACTTTTTGTAAAAGAGGCTTTTGTTGGGAAAAGTTTAAGAATGAAAAGATGGAGACCTCGTGCAAAAGGAAGAGCTGCTTCTATAATTAAACCTTTTAGTAAAGTGACAATAGTTGTTGAAGAAAGAACACAATCAAAAAAGGAAAATAAATAATGGGTCAAAAAGTTAATCCTTATGGAATCAGACTTGGAATCAATAAGACTTGGTCATCGAGATGGTTTTCAAAGAACGAATATACAAAATTATTACATCAGGATTTAAAGATTAAAAAATACGTAGAAAATAAATTAAAAAATGCAAGTATTTCTAAAATAAATATTGAAAGAGCTGCAAAAAAACTAAGACTTTCTATTTATAGCTCTAGACCTGGTATAATTATTGGAAAAAAGGGAGCAGATATTGAAACTCTTAAAAACGATCTATCAAAAATGTCACAGCTTGAAGTTTTCCTGGATATTAAAGAGGTAAGAAAGCCTGAAGTAGAAGCAAGGTTAGTTGCAGAAAACATAGCCTCACAACTTGAAAAAAGGATATCATTTAGAAGGGCAATGAAGAAAGCTGTTCAATCAGCAATGAGATTAGGTGCAAAAGGTGTTAAAGTTGTTTGTAGTGGAAGGCTAGGTGGCGCAGAAATTGCAAGAACTGAAAAATATCATGAGGGTAGTGTCCCCTTGCACACATTAAGAGGTGATATCGATTATGCGACCGCAGAAGCTGAAACAACCTACGGAATATGTGGTATTAAAGTTTGGATTAATAAAGGAGAGATTTTATTAAAAGATCCATATGCAAGTGAAAAAAAACAGATCGACCAAGGGAGTGTTAGATAATGAACATGTTATCTCCTAAAAAAACAAAATATAGAAAACAATTTAAAGGCAGGATTCATGGTAATTCTAAAGGTAATTATGCACTTAATTATGGAAGTTTTGGTCTAAAAGCTATGGAACCGGAAAGAGTAACTTCCAGGCAAATTGAAGCCGCAAGAAAAGCAATAACTAGATACTTGAAAAGAGCGGGAAGAATGTGGATCAGGATTTTTCCAGATGTTCCAGTATCAAAAAAACCAGCAGAAGTGAGAATGGGTAAAGGAAAAGGCTCAATTGAATACTGGGCTTGTAGGGTTAAGCCAGGAAGGATTATGTTTGAGGTCGATGGAGTAAATATAAATGATGCTAAAAAAGCAATGACCTTGGCTGCTGCAAAACTTCCAATTAAATGTAAATTTGTCGAAAGAAACATCTAATGAATAATAGAGCAAATATTGATGATAAAAAAATTAAGGATGAAATAGTGAACTTAAAGAAATTACTAATGAATTTGAATTTTCAAAAGTCTTCAGGTCAATTAGAAAAAACTTCTAAAATTAAAGATACAAAAAAACAAATTGCTAGACTAATTATAAGATTGTCAAAAAAGAATGGAGATAAAAATGCCTAAAAGAATTTTATCAGGTGTAGTTGTATCTTCAAATTCAGATAAAACTATTACTGTAAACGTGACTAGAAGAATTAAACATAAACTTTATAAAAAAATTATTAGAAAAACAAAAAAATATCATGCCCATGATGAAAATAATAATTATAATGTTGGAGATTCAGTATCAATTATTGAGTCAAAGCCAATATCTAAATTAAAAAAATGGATTGTAATTCCAACTACAGGAGAGAAATCATGATACAAATGCAATCAAAATTATTTGTTGCAGACAATTCAGGTGCAAGAAGCATACAATGTATCAAAGTTCTTGGAGGCTCTAAACGGAGATCAGCTTCAATTGGTGATATAATTGTTGTCTCAATTAAAGATGCATTGCCAAGAGCCAAAGTAAAAAAAGGTGATGTTTACAAGGCAGTAATAGTTAGAACATCAAAGGATTATAAAAGATCTGACGGAACCGCAATAAGGTTTGATAAAAATGCTGCAGTTTTATTAGATAAGCAAGAAGAGCCAATAGCTACGAGAATATTTGGTCCAGTAACTAGAGAGCTTAGAAGTAAAAAATTTATGAAAATAATCAGTTTAGCCCCAGAGGTAATTTAATGAATTATAAATCTAAATTAAAAAAAGGAGACGAAGTAATAGTTCTAACCGGCAAAGATAAAGGTAAAACTGGCAAAATAGTTAAGATGATACCTAAACAAATGAAAGCTATAGTTTCAGAAATTAATCGTGTTAAAAAAAATCAAAAACCTGACAATAATCAACCTGGTGGAATAATCGACAAAGAAATGCCCATGCACATCTCTAATTTATCTTTTTACGATCCATCGATAAAAAAAGCTATAAAAATTGGTTATAAATTAGAAAATAATAAAAAAATAAGAATAAATAAATCATCAGGCAAGGAAATATAATGAGTAGACTTCTAGAAGTGTATAATAACCAAATTAAAAAAGACTTACAGTCTAAACTAGGCCTTAAAAATATATTTGAGGTACCTAAGTTAAGAAAAATTATTTTAAATATGGGAGTTGGTGAGGGTAAAGAAGACTCAAAATTAATTGATAAAGCACTAGAAGATTTATCTCTTATTTCAGGCCAAAAAGCTGTTAAAACTAAATCAAAAAAAGCAATCTCAGGATTTAAAATTAGAGCTGGGATGCCTTTAGGTGTTAAAGTAACATTGCGTAATAAAATAATGTATGAGTTTCTTGATAGATTAGTAAATATAGCAATTCCTAGAATAAGAGATTTTAGAGGTTTGAATATAAAAAGTTTTGATGGCAAAGGTAATTTTTCAATGGGAATTAAAGAGCATGTAATTTTCCCAGAGATAAATTTTGATAAAGTAGATAAAATTAGAGGTATGGATATAACGATTTGCACATCTGCAAAAAATAATAATGAGGCTTTAGAATTACTTAAAAGTTTTAATATGCCTTTTATAAATAATCAGGTTAATTAAGGAGTAAAATGGCTAAACTAAGCTCAGTTCAAAAAAATCTTTTTAGACAGAAGTTAATTAAAAAATATAAATCAAAGAGAGATAATCTTAAAGCTAAAATAAAAGATAAGAATATTTCATTAGAAGAGAGAATTTCTTATCAAAATAAACTTAATAATCTTCCTAGGAATGGATCATCCATTAGATATAGAAATAGATGTGAGATCACAGGAAGACCTAGAGGTAATTATAGAAAATTTGGTTTGTCCAGAATTAAACTAAGAGAACTATCAATGACTGGTGATTTACCAGGAGTTGTAAAGTCAAGTTGGTAGGGGAGGGTTTTTATGGCTTTTAATGATTCACTTTCTGACATGTTAGCAAGAATTAAAAATGCTCATCAAGCAAATAAGGTATCTACGTTGTGTCTCAAATCTAAATTAAATATTAATGTTTTAAGTGTTCTTAAGGATGAAGGATACATAAGAGATTTTAAAAATATTGAAGAGAGAAAAGGAATAAACTCTATCCAAATTGATTTAAAATATTACAATGGCAGTCCAGTAATTAAGAAAATTAAAAGAATTTCAAAGCCTGGGATTAGAAGATATTCTAAAATTAATGACTTAACTAAACCATTTGGAGGTTTAGGTATTTCAATTCTTTCAACTCCAAAAGGTGTTATGTCAGATCATCAAGCTAAAAAAAATAATGTTGGTGGTGAAATATTGTGTGAGGTTTTTTAATGTCGAGAATTGCAAAAAATCCGATAAAAATTTCAAAAGAAATACAATGTTCTTTTGATAATGGTATTTTTTCTGCGAGGGGTAAACTAGGTGAGATGCAAATCCATGTGAACTCAAATTATAGTGTCAATATTAACGATGATGAAATTAAAGTTTTTCCCATCAATGACAAAGATCAAGATCCTAATTGGGGAACTACTAGAGCTATTATAGCTAATATAATTAATGGTGTAACAAATGGTTTTACTAAGACCCTTGAATTAAATGGTACAGGATATAGAGCGAGTGTTTCAGGCACCAAATTAAAGTTAGAACTTGGTTATAGCCATGATATTAACTTTGATATTCCAGCAGATGTTAAAATCGAGTGTCCAAAACAAAATGTAATTAAGCTGACTAGTATAAATAAAGAAAAATTAGGTGCAGCAGCAGCTAAAATAAGATCATTTAGAAAACCAGAACCATTTAAAGGCAAAGGTATTAAATATAGCGATGAGTATATTTTTAGAAAAGAAGGAAAAAAGAAATAATTTATGAAAGATAGAAAAGAAAGAGTTCGATATAAAGCTAAAAAAGTTTCAACTAGAAACAGGTTAAGTGTTTTTAGATCAAATAATCATTTATATGCTCAACTTATAGATGATATAAAAGGAATAACACTTGCTAGTTCTTCATCTTTAGAAAAATCAATAAAAGACAAAAAATTGCAAAGAAAAGAAATAGCAGAACTTATAGGAAAAAATATAGCAAAAAAAATAATTTCAAAAGGAATTGATAAAGTTTCCTTTGACAGAGGTAGTTACAAATATCATGGTTTAATCAAAATAATTGCTGATGCAGCAAGATCAGAAGGTCTTAATTTTTAGGGGTAGAGGTATGTTTGAAAACGACAAAAATGAATATAGCGAACATCTTGTAACAATTAATAGAGTTGCTAAAGTAGTTAAGGGTGGAAGAAGATTTGGGTTTGCTGCAATAATGATAGTTGGTGATAATAAAGGTAGAGTTGGAATAGGCACAGGAAAAGCTAAAGAAGTCCCGGAGGCTGTTAGAAAAGCTACCGAAAATGCAAAAACAAAAATGATTAGAGTTCATTTAAAAGAAAATAGAACTCTTCATCACGATATTGTCGGACGCTTTGGAGCTGGCAAAGTAATTTTAAGAGCTGCAGCACCAGGTACTGGTATTATTGCAGGTGGGCCAATGAGGGCATTATTTGAGTCATTAGGTATTAAGGATATTGTAGCTAAATCCACCGGGACATCAAATCCTCACAATATGCTAAAAGCAACTTTAAATGCATTCAAAATATCAGAATCTCCTAAGTCTGTTGCAGCAAAAAGATCAAAAAAACTAAATGAAATAACCAATTCTAAGAGTAATTAAATATGAAAATCAATGAATTGAAATCGACACTAACTTCTAATAAAAAAAATAAGAGGAGAGGTAGGGGCTCTGGTTCAGGTCTTGGTAAAACATCTGGTAGAGGTGTAAAAGGACAGAAATCTAGATCTGGTGTTTCTATTAATGGTTTTGAAGGTGGGCAAATGCCAATTTACAGACGTTTACCAAAAAGAGGTTTTAACAATTATTTCAAAAAAAAGATTCAAAGTATCAGTTTTAAGATGATTAATAATATAGTAAAAAAACATAATATTGATTCAACCGAAATCAAAGAAGATGAACTTTTTAATAAAAAGATATTTAAAAGATCTAAGGGCAACTTAAAACTTTTGAATATTGGACAACTAGATAAAACAACTAATATTGAAATTTCTTATGCTTCAAAAAAAGCAATTGAAGCTCTAGAAAAATTAGGTGGTAAAATAAAATTAACAAAGAAATAAATGGCAACGGCTGCAGACAAAATCGCTAACAATCTTAATTTTGGAGCCTTAGGCAAGGCAACAGAACTTAGGCAGCGACTTTTATTTACATTGGGTGCATTAATTGTTTTTCGTTTAGGTACTTTTTTACCAATACCAGGTATTAATCCCTTAGCATTACAACAATTTTTTGAACAACAATCATCTGGCATATTAGGTATTTTTGACACATTTTCAGGTGGAGCTTTGGGAAGAATGGGTATTTTTGCATTAGGAGTCATGCCATACATATCTTCATCTATTATTATGACTTTGATGCAATCTGCAGTTCCGTATCTTAAATCCTTAAAAGAACAAGGATCAAAAGGAAGAAGACAACTCTTACAATTTACCAGGTATGTAACTGTCATCATTGCAGCAGTACAAGGATATGGAGTTTCAATAGGTTTAGAATCTATGCAGACAACATATGGAAATATAGTTTTTGAGCCGGGTATTTTTTTTAGATTAACAACAGTTATAACTCTTGTTGGCGGTACAGTGTTTTTAATGTGGTTAGGAGAGCAAATTTCATCAAGAGGTGTTGGAAATGGAATTTCATTAATTATTACTGCAGGCATAATTGCCAACTTACCTAGTGCCTTTGTAAGTACTTTACAACTAGGTAGGACAGGTGAATTAAGCATTGCCTTTATTTTAGGTATTTTAATCCTTATACTTTTGTTAATTATTTTTATAGTTTTTGTTGAAAAAGCTCAAAGACGTTTACCTGTTCAGTATCCTAAAAGACAAGTTGGAAACAAAATTTATGGAGGACAAAGTTCACACTTACCTCTAAAAATAAATACTGCTGGTGTTATTCCAGTTATTTTTGCTTCATCTATACTTCTTTTACCAAACACCATGTCAGGATTTGGTGCTGGTTCATCAAGTGATATTTTTATACTAATATCTAGCTATTTAGGAAGAGGACAACCTCTCTATTTAGCTTTTTATGCCGCTATGATAGTGTTTTTTGGATTCTTTTATACGTCTATTGTTTTTAATCCAGATGAACAAGCAGAAAATTTACGAAAATATGGTGGATTTATACCTGGCATAAGACCAGGAGAAAATACTGCGAAATATATTGAGTTCGTGTTGATTAGACTTACTACAATTGGTACTATTTATTTGACATTTGTTGCATTACTACCAGAATTTCTACTATCAAGAACATCAATACCTTTTTATCTTGGGGGTACAGCTTTATTAATTGTTGTAGTTGTTATGATTGATTTTATTACTCAAGTACAATCTCATTTATTTCAACATCAGTATGAAGGTTTACTCAAAAAAACTAAGTTAAAAGGCAGAAGATAAATTGAAAAACATAATTTTTTTTGGCCCCCCTGGAGCAGGAAAAGGAACTCAAGCTAAAAAAATATCTGAATATCTAAACATTTCTCATCTTTCAACAGGAGATATATTGAGAAAAAAGCTTTTAGATAAAGATGATCTAGCCAAAGAATTAAAATCAATTATGTCCTCAGGTAATTTAGTTTCAGATGAAATACTAAATTCCATTGTTTCTTTAAGGCTTAAAAATGAAACAAATAATGGTTTTATTTTAGACGGTTATCCAAGAACATTAGCACAATCTGAATTTTTAAATAACTTTCTCATACAAAGCTCTATTTCAATAAACTTTATTTTTAATATTGAATTAAATTTTAAAACTTTAAAAGAGAGAATATTAAAAAGATCTTCAGAAGAGAGCAGAGATGATGATAAAATTGATGTTATAGAAACTAGATATAACGAATATTTAAATTCCACCGAAAAAGTTTCTAACTTCTACAGGGAAAATAAATCATCCATATTTCATGAAATAGATGGATCTCAACAAATTCAAGAAATAACAGAAAAAATCAAAGAAATTATAAAAAAATAATGAAAAACCGCCAAATTTTAACATATCTTTTCTTGACTAATTGCATAAATATCATGTATTCACCCTCATTCATTTTTTTTGGATTTCATTATGGCTAGAATTTCAGGCGTCAACATCCCCACAAACAAAAAAGTAAATATAGCGCTTACGTATATTTTTGGGATAGGAAAAAAGATTGCTTTAGATATTTGTAATAATGCATCTATAGATGTAACAAAGCGTGTTAGTGAACTTAATGAAGAAGAAGTTAATAAAATAAGAGATCTAATTGATAAAGAGTATTCAGTGGAGGGTGATTTAAGACGTAAAATATCTTTAGATATTAAAAGATTAAATGACCTGGGATGTTATAGAGGACTGCGTCATAGAAAAAAATTACCAGTTAGAGGGCAAAGAACGCATACTAATGCTAGAACTAGAAAAGGCAAGGCAGTTGCAATTGCAGGTAAGAAAAAGGTTACAAAAGGTTAAAAATGGTAGAAAAGAAAAAATCTAAATTTAAGAAAAAAATATCATCTGGAATAGCCCACATCGTTTCCTCATTTAATAATACAATCATTACTATATCAGATGAAAAAGGAAATGCATTGGCATGGTCATCATCTGGTCATAAAGGTTTTAAAGGATCTAGAAAATCAACACCTTACGCAGCTCAGATTGCTGCTGAAGATGTAGGTAATAAAGCCAAAGAATTTGGATTAAAAAATCTTAAAGTAGAAGTTTCTGGCCCAGGCTCTGGAAGAGAGTCTGCTCTAAGATCATTACAATCTATAGGTTATGTGATTACTTCAATAAAAGATGTAACTCCTATACCCCATAATGGTTGTAGACCTAGAAAAAGAAGAAGAGTTTAAAAAAGGAGCATTTAAGTGTTACAAAAAAACTGGAGTGAATTAATTAAGCCCACAAAAATGGAAGTTAATGTAGATGAAAATAATGGTAGGATTGGCAAGTTAATTGCTGAGCCATTGGAAAGAGGATTTGGGTTAACGCTTGGAAATTCTATTAGAAGAATTTTATTATCTTCTTTACAGGGAGCCGCAATTACTTCCGTTAAAATTAAGGGAGTTGTTCATGAATTTTCTACAATTACTGGTGTCAAAGAAGATTTAACAGACATACTTTTAAACTTGAAATCAATAGCTGTAAAAGTTCACTCTCCCGGATTAAAAAAAATGTATTTAAAATCTTCAGGATCAGGGGAACTAAGAGCTGGTAATTTTGAAACAGACTCTGAAACTGAAATTATGAATCCAGATCAATTAATTATGACTCTTGACTCAAATGCTGATGTTGAGATTGAGGCTAATGTTGAAACAGGTAAAGGTTATGTTACCGCAGAAGTTGCTGAAGATGAGAATAAAATTATTGGTGAGATTAAGCTGGATGCTATGTTCAGTCCAGTAGTTAAAGCATCTTATAAAATTGAAAATAGTAGAGTTGGTCAAGTTACAGATTTCGATAAGTTAGTTTTTGAAGTTGAAACTAATGGAGCTATCACTCCTGATGATGCTATAGCCTTAGCAGCTAGAATTCTCCAGGATCAATTACAGCCATTTATAAATTTTGATGAACCTGAAGTAATACCTGATCAATCTAAAGTTGAAAGTTTATCTTTTAATTCAAACTTACTTAAAAAAGTGGAAGAGTTAGAATTATCAGTTAGGTCTGCAAATTGTTTAAAAAATGACAATATAATTTATATTGGCGATCTTGTTCAAAAATCAGAATCTGAGATGTTAAGAACTCCTAATTTTGGTAGAAAATCTCTTAATGAAATTAAAGAAGTTCTTCAACAAATGGAACTTAATTTGGGAATGTCTGTTCCTGATTGGCCTCCTGAAAATATTGAAGAATTAGCAAAAAAATATGAAGATCCTTTTAATAAATAATAATGAAACACAACATTAGAAATAAAAAACTTAATAAAACATCCTCACATAGAAAAGCTATGTTTATGAACATGTCTAATGCTCTCATAAAGCATGAACAAATCACTACTACACAAGCAAAAGCTAAAGAACTAAGACGATTTATAGAGAAAATTGTTACTTTAGGAAAAAAGGGTGATTTAATCTCCAGAAGAAAAACTATTTCAATACTTCAAGATATTAAAATGACACAAAAAGTTTTTGATATATTAGCTGATAGATACAAAAATAGATCTGGGGGGTACACACGAATTATTAAATTGGGTAATAGATTTGGTGATAATGCACCTACAGCAGTTATTGAATTTGTAGATCGAGATGAAAATGCCAAAGGTCTTGATAGTGGACCTATCTTAGAAAAAAAATCTACTGAAGAAGTAGAGGAACAACCTCAAGCTTAAATACATTGTTTAACTTAATGTTAGTCGCCGCTGGTGGCGCATTAGGCGCAATTCTAAGATATCTTTTAACAAATATTAGCAAATCAATGTTTGCATCAAGTATTTATGGAACCATTTCTGTGAATATTTTAGGTTCTTTTTTAATAGGATATTTTATAACATCTAATGCTGGAAACAATTTATCTGAGAATTTTATTAAATTTTTTTTAATTATTGGTCTTTTAGGATCTTTCACAACTTTTTCTGCGTTTTCTTATGAGGTTGTAGAATTAATAAATTCAAAAAAATATTTTTCATCTTTTACTTATATTTTTATTTCAATTTTTATATGTTTAATGTTTGCATATTTAGGAACCTTGTTAAATAAGTTTTGATTTGATTAAAAAAATTAAAATTTTGAATAATTTGAATCAAAGACTAGATAAATATCTTAAAAATAAATACACTACTTTGACACAAGGATTTATTGAAAAAAATATAAGAAAAAAAAATATTTTAATTAATAGTTCTATAACTAAAGCAAACTATCTAGTTAAACTTAATGATGAACTTAAAATATTGAATTTTCATGAGACACTATATAAAAATAAGATAATTTTTAAAAAAAATATTAAAATATCTAAAGAAATTTTAAATGAATTCAAAAGATCAATAAAATTTGAAAATAACGATTTTATTGTTTTAGATAAATGGCCACAAATTGCTACTCAAGGAGGAAGTAAAATTAATATTTCAATAGATCATATAATCAAAAATATTAATTCACAATATAGGTTAGTACATAGACTAGATAAAGAAACATCAGGACTACTTTTAATAGCTAAAAATCTTAATTATGCTAAAAAACTATCTCATCTTTTCAAACTAAGAGAAATTACTAAATACTATATTGCTTTATGTGAAGGAAATCCAAAAAATAATTATTCTCAAGTTAAATTAGAAATTAAAAATAAAAAACTTAAAATTGAAAATACTTTAACAAATTATAAATTATTAAATAAAAATAAAGGGATATCTTCAATTTTATTCAATCCTCAAACTGGAAAAACTCATCAACTTAGAATAGTATCTAAAAATCTTGGATGTCCAATAGTTGGGGATCAAAAATATAATATTCATTCTAAGCATTCAAAAGAAAATTTAATGTTACATGCAATTGGATTAAAATTTGAAATAAATACAAAGAAGTTTGAATTTTTTTCAAAATTACCAGATCACTTTCTAAGCTTCATTAAAAAAAATAACTTAAAAATTAGTAAAGATTTAAAAGAATATTTAAATAGTTTTTAATTTTTCTAAAAAAATTTTTTTAAATTTAATATCAAATTCAGATTGTTCTAGTTTAATACCTAATTCTTCCATTGAAGTATTTTGATACTCTTTTAAACCACAAGAATGAATATAACTGTAATATCTAAGATCAGGGTTAATATTAAAACTTAATCCATGGTATGTAATCCATTTTTTAATTCTTAATCCAATTGCGCCAATTTTTTTTTCTTTATCAAATGAAATATTATTATTTTTAGTTACCCAAATACCTACCCTGTCTTTGAAAGCCTTAGCTTCAATATTATAGTTTGCTAAGAAGGAAATAAGAGAATTTTCAATTATGGTAATAAATTTTCTAATATCTTTATTTTTATTATTTAAATTTAACATAAAATATACAATTCTTTGACCAGGACCGTGATAAGTTGTTTTTCCTCCACGATTGGATTTTATAATATCTATAAGATCTGATTTTAATATCTCTTCTTTTGAGGCACTAGTTCCTTGAGTAAAAACATGATTATGATTTAGAAACCATAATAATTCTTTAGAATTATTATTGATTATTTGATCAACTCTAGACTCCATATACATTACCGCTTCTTCATAATGTACTTCACTATTAGATATTTTAATTTCAAATTGTTTCATCTGTATTTAACTTTATTGATAGTTAATATCCTATCTGATATTTAAATCTACTATATATGCGGCTGTGGCGGAATTGGTATACGCGCAGCGTTGAGGTCGCTGTGGGATTTATCCTGTGGAAGTTCAAGTCTTCTCAGCCGCACCAATTTATATGGAAGAAATTATTATAAAAAAAGATCAGGATTCTTCATCCAAATCTGTTGAAGTAGTATCTGATTATTTAGAAAATTATAAATATGATAATGTTTTATCTTATTTAAAAGATATTCATAATGCTGATATTGCAGAAATTCTTCAAAATTTAGATCCAGTTTTAAGACTAAGTCTTTTGAATATAATTGATAGAGATTTTGATCCTGAAATATTAACTTATTTAAATGATAGTGTTAGAGAAGAAATAATAGAAACTTTGGATATAAAACAATTAGCTAATAATGCTAAAAGTTTAGATACCGATGATGTAGTCGACTTAGCAGAAGATTTAGAAGAAAAAGATCAGACTATATTCTTAGAAAATTTAGATAAAGAAGAACGCACATTGGTTGAAGAAGGATTAAACTATCCTGAAGACTCTGCCGGAAGATTAATGCAAAGACAATTTGTTGCTGTTAATCAATCATGGAATGTTGGTCAAGCAATTGATTATTTGAGAAATAATAAAGTGAAACTACCTGAAGATTTCTATGATATTTATTTAATTAATAAAAACCAAGAAGCAAAAGGTGTTGTTCCATTAGGAAAGTTAATGGGTTCAAAAAGAGAAGTAGAATTAAATTCAATAACAAATAAAGAATTAAGATTAATTGATGTAAATACAGATCAGGAAGATGTAGCCTTATTATTTAACAAATACGGATTGGTCAGTGCTCCTGTTATCAATAATCAAAAAAAAATTATTGGATCAATTACAGTTGATGATGTTGTTGAGGTTATAGAAGAAGAAAGAGAGGAAGATATTTTAAAACTAGGAGGTGTTGATCATACAGATTTATATGAGTCTGTTATTTCTACAACAAAATCAAGAATTTCATGGTTAATTGTAAATTTAATGACAGCAGTGGCAGCTTCAATAGTTATAGGTTTTTTTGAAGCTGCTATAGAAAAAGTAGTAGCCTTAGCAATTTTAATGCCAATAGTATCCTCTATGGGCGCTAATGCTGGTACTCAAACTTTAACAGTAGCAGTAAGAGCTATTGCTGTGAAAGAACTAACAACTAGCAATGCGATAAAAATAATAACTAAAGAAACTCTCATTGGCGGTATAAATGGTATCATATTCGCTATTATAATATCTTTAATTTCTATTTATTGGTTTGATAATTTGCTGTTGGGTTTAATAATAGGTCTTGCTATGATACTAAACCTACTAATCGCAGGTTTTTCAGGAATTGTAATACCACTAGTTTTAGATAAACTTAAAATTGATCCTGCTTTAGCATCTGCAGTAATTTTGACTACAATCACAGATGTATTTGGCTTCCTTTCTTTTCTTGGATTAGCTACTTTATTTTTAATATGATCTGACCTATTTAAGTTAAAATAATGCTAAAAAAAAATGATCTAATCGATTACTTTTATAAAGGAATCAAAAATAAGAATGATTTACGCATAGGAGTAGAGCACGAGAAATTTGTTTTAAAAAAAAACAGCTTACATCACTTATCTTACGAAGAGCCTAAGGGTATAAAAGAAATTCTTTTAAAATTTGTAAACAAGGGATGGAAACCAAAGTATGATGATAAAAATACTACAATAATTGCCCTAGAAAGATTTGGAGAAAGTATAACTTTAGAACCAGGAGGTCAGATCGAATTATCTGGAGCACAATTAAAAAATATCCATCAAACCTGCACTGAAACTAATAGACATTTAAAGGAATTAAAAGATATTGGTGAAGAATTTAATTTTATATTATTAGGATTAGGTGTTGAGCCAAGTTTATCTCTTGATGATTTTTCTTGGATGCCAAAACAAAGATATTCAATAATGAAAAAATATATGCCTAAAGTTGGTACTCTAGGACATCACATGATGAAACGCACATGTACAAACCAAGTAAATTTAGATTATCATTCCGAAGAAGATATGATTGCTAAATATCGATTAATGTTAAATCTTGAAGGAATAGCAACTGCAATATTTGCTAACTCACCTTTTGATCAAAAAGAAGTTTCTAAATATAAAAGTTTAAGATCTCATTTTTGGCATCACACAGACAAAGATAGAACAGGTTTATTACCATTTGTTTTTGATAAAGATTTTAATTTTGAAAAATATGTGGAGTATGCTCTTGATGTACCAATGTATTTTGTAATTAAAAATCATAAATATATTAACATGACCAATTATACTTTTAGAGATTTTATTGAAAATAATATTGCAAAAGATTTAAACATTGAACCTACTATAGAAGATTGGATAAACCATTTATCAACTTTATTTCCTCAAGTTAGATTAAAGCAATTCTTAGAAATTCGTTCTATGGACGCATGTTCATGGGATTTAATATGTTCTCAACCTGCCTTTTGGATTGGTATTTTATATAACGATGAAGCTATTAATAAAACAAACGAAATTGTTGAGGGTTGGACTCAAAATGACAGAAATTTAATAAATAATTTAGCTCCACTAGAAGGTTTACAAACAAAATTCAAAAATAGTGATCTATTAGATATTGCACAAAAATTGTTTGAAATTTCAAAATCAGGTTTAGATAAAAGAAATATTCTAGTAAAAAATGAAAAATATAACGAAACATTTTATCTAAAAGATTTAGAACAAAATCTATCACACGGTCATTCACCAGCTGATTTATTAATCAAAAAATATAATGGTGAATGGAAAAAAAATATTAAAAAAATATATGAGGAAGAAATTTTCTAATGAAAAAAAGTATAGCAATTCAAATGGATAATATTGAAAAAATTGATTATGAATTCGATACATCTTTTTTGATAGGTTATGAGGCGCAAGAAAGAGGTTATGATATTTTTTATTACAATCCAAAAGATTTATTCATAAAAGAAAATACTATTCAAGCATCTGGATATTATTTAGAGTTATTGTTAGATGAAAAAAATTATTTTAATTTTAAAACTCACAAAATAATTGCCAAATTACAAGATTTTCAATTTGTCTTTTTAAGACAGGACCCTCCTTTTGATATGAATTATATCACATCAACTTATATTTTGGACTTACTTCCATCTTCAACAATTGTTGTGAATGATCCAACAGCAGTTAGAAATTCTACTGAAAAATTATTTACATTTAATTTTAAAGAATTTATGCCACCTACTTTGGTAACAAAAGATTTAAACATTATTGAAGAATTTTTAGATAAAGAGGAAGATATTGTAACTAAACCACTTTATGGCAATGGAGGAGAGGGGATACATAGATTTGATAAAAGTAATTTCAATTCTAAAATATTAGAGGAATATTTACACTTGCCTATAATGGTGCAAAAATTTCTCAATGAGATAGAGTATGGTGACAGGAGAATTATTTTTTTTGATGGTGAATATTTTGGTTCAGTATCAAGAATACCCCAAGAAGGTAATTTAAAGGCAAATTTTCATGCTGGCGGTAAGGCAAGTAAAACTGACCTAGTTTATAGAGATCAAGAAATTATCGAAAACTTGGGACCGAAATTAAAAGAGCACAATCTGTTTTTTGTTGGAATTGATATAATTGGAAATTATCTAACAGAAATAAACGTAACTTCACCTACAGGATTAAAGCAAATTAATGCATTAAACAATGTAAAATTAGAGAAAGATTTTTGGGATAAGCTTGAAGCGAAATATAAATTAGTTTAATTATACTATTTAAAGGAAAACATATGCACGAAAATAGAATTTTAATACACAAACTAAAAAATTTTGAAAATATAAATTCAAATTTTCTTATAATAACATTGATGTTATTTGGCTCAATTTTACTAGCGATTTCGGCTAAAGTTCAAGTACCATTTTGGCCAGTACCAATGACAATGCAGACGTTTGTCATATTCTTAATAGGAATGACATACAGTGTAAGATTATCTTTTGCCACAGTTGCATTTTACCTTTTTCAAGGAGCTATAGGACTTCCTGTTTTTGCAGCCGGTGGTGGAGTTGCTTATTTAGTTGGACCAACGGCAGGATACCTTTACGGTATGTTATTTGCATCTATCGTTATAAGTTATTTAGCAAATTTAGGTTTTAGTAAAACATATTTTAAAGCTACAGTATCTCTATTAATTGGTTCTGCTATTATATTTACATTTGGTATCATCTATCTTGGTTATATTATTGGTTTCGAAAAAGCAGTAGCCGCTGGTTTTTTACCATTTATTCCAAGTGAATTATTTAAAATTGCATTAGCAGTTGCTTTGATACCAACTTTACACAAAATTATTACAAAATAATAATTAATGAAAATAGGTATTGATGTAGGCGGTACCAAAACTGAGGGTATTCTTCTAGATCCAAATGGAACAGAGATAGATAGAAAAAGAATTAATACTGAAAAAACTTATGATGGAACAATTAATGGAATACTCTCCATTATAAATCATTTTGAAGATAAGCATGGCAAAGCAGAGTCTGTTGGCATGGGAATGCCAGGAGCCATATCAAATGATACAGCTTTAATTAAAAATGCTAATTCTATATGGTTAAATGGTAAACCATTTAAGCAAGATTTGGATAAAATTCTTAATAGAAATATTAATTTAGAAAATGATGCTAATTGTTTCACACTGTCTGAAGCGGTAGATGGAGCAGGTAAAGGTTATCAAGTTGTTTTTGGAGTAATCATTGGAACAGGTGTTGGTGGTGGTATTAGCATCAATCAAAAAGTTATAAGAGGGCGAAATAGTATAAGTGGGGAATGGGGTCATATATTACTGCCAGGTAGAACTGAAGAAGAAAAAAAATATGTAAAAAAATGTTATTGTGGGAAAAATGGTTGTTTAGAAACTTACATATCTGGTCCAGGATTTTCATCTGCTTATAACTTGCGTTATAATAAAAATTATAATTCACATCAAATATTAGAGGGTTTTATTAGTAATGAAGAAAATAGTATTTTTGCACTAAATCAATACATTGATCATTTAGCTAGAGGCTTATCTGTTGTATGCAATATCCTAGATCCAGATGTAATAGTTTTAGGTGGTGGAATGTCAAATATAGATTTTATTTATGAAAATATAAATGATACTCTAAAAAAATATGTTTTTACTGATACGCTAGAAACTAAAGTTGTTAAAAATGTTTATGGGGATTCAAGTGGTGTAAGAGGAGCTGCTTGGCTTTCTTAAATGCCACCCATTGAAATATATTTTATAGTTAAATAGTCATCAAGGCCATATCGAGAACCTTCTCTCCCCATTCCTGATTCTTTTACACCTCCAAAAGGAACTTCTGCAATTGTAGGTAGTCCATTGTTAATAGATACAATTCCATATTCAAGTGCTTCGGCAACTCTCCAAATTCTTCCTATGTCTCTTGAATAGAAATATGAAGCTAATCCATAAGGAGTATCATTAGCCATTTTAATCACTTCATCATCACTGGAAAATTTATACAGAGGAGCAACAGGTCCAAATGTTTCTTCAAAAGTTATTTTTGCTTTTGTAGATACATTAGAGAGAACAGTTGGTTGATAGAAATTCCCACCAAGCGAATGCACATCTCCACCAATCGCTATCTTAGCTCCTGTATTAACTGCGTCTTGTACATGATCAATTACTTTTTCT
The DNA here is from genome assembly GCA_902577905.1 of uncultured Alphaproteobacteria bacterium. GTDB lineage: Bacteria > Pseudomonadota > Alphaproteobacteria > HIMB59 > CACPNW01. The sequence continues at coordinate 64,868 of CACHAQ010000002.1, read as the reverse complement.
AGAGAGGATTGATCAATTAAAGGACCAGATGTAATTCCATCTTCAAGTCCATTGCCTACTGTGATTTTATTGACTTCATTTGTAAATTTTTCCAGGAATTCATCATAAATATTTTCATGCACAAATATTCTATTTGAACAAATACATGTTTGGCCACTATTTCTAAATTTACTTTGCAGTGCGCCTGCAACAGCTTCATCCATATCTGCATCATCAAAAACTATAAATGGTGCGTGACCACCAAGTTCCATAGAAACTTTTTTTACTGTTGAGGCACTTTGCTCTAAAAGTATTTTTCCAACCTCCGTAGATCCAGTAAAAGAAATTTTTCTAACAATAGGGTTACTTGTTAGTTCTTTACCAATTTCACTTGCCGATCCAGTTATTACATTAAATACACCATCTGGAAAACCAGCTTCTTTAGCGAGCACTGCTACAGCTAATGCTGAATAGGGTGTTTGGCTTGCTGGTTTAACAACAGTAGTACAACCAACTGCTAAAGCGGCTGCACATTTTCTTGTTATCATTGAATTTGGAAAATTCCATGGAGTTATTGCTCCAACAACACCAACAGGTTGTTTAATTATTACAATTCTTTTTCCAGGTCTTGGATCAGGAACTATATCACCATACACTCTTTTTGCTTCTTCAGCATAGAACTCAATATATGAAGCACCCATTAGAATTTCGCCCTTTGCTTCAGCCAGAGGTTTACCTTGCTCAATAGTCATTATTTTAGCTAAATCATCTGCATTTTCTGTGATGAGTTCACCCCATTTTTTAAGAATAATTGATCTTTCTTTAGCAGTAGTTTCTTTCCAACTTTGGAAAGCAGTATTTGCATCATCTACAGCTTTTTTGGTTTCTGAAACTGAGCATTTTGGGACGTTGCCAATAATTTCAAGAGATGCTGGATTATTTACCTCAAGAGTTTCACCTGAAGAACTGCCAACCCATTCCCCATTTATAAAACATTTTTGTTTAAAGAGTGATTTGTTATTTAATTCCATAAGTTTTAATTATAATGCATAGTTTTAAATTAAGGAAAATATAATGACAATAGTTAATTCTTGGAATGAATGGGATCCATTAAAGCATGTTATAGTTGGAGCAGTTGAAAATGCCAACATACCTCCTATGGAACCAGCACTTGAACCAAAAATTAGTAAAGATAGTGGTATGGCAGGATCTCACGGACCACGTTCAAAAGAGTCAATTGATAAAGCAAACATACAATTAGAAAACTTTGTTAAAATTTTAAATTCCTTAAATATAAAAGTTGATAGACCAACACCTATTGACTTTTCTCAGAGTATTGAGACACCCGATTGGTCTAATGATGGTATGTTTGGTTGTATGCCTCCCAGAGATGTTATTCTTACTGTAGGAAATGAAATGCTAGAGGCGCCCATGTCTTACAGATGTAGATGGTTTGAGTACCTTGCTTATAGACCACTACTTGAAAAATATTATTCAGAAGATAAAAATATGAGATGGGAGTCGGCACCTAAACCAAGATTAACAAATCAATCTTATAAGTCCAATTATCTTCCTGAAGGCTTAACGGAAGAAGAACGATACAAAAAAATCGAAAATAGAGACATGATATTGACAGAAAAAGAACCACTTTTTGATGCAGCAGAAATTTTACGCTTTGGAAAAGATCTTTTTTATCATAATAATTTCACATCAAATTTAAGCGGTTTAGATTGGTTAAGAAGACATTATCCAAATCATCGCGTTCATCAAATCAATTTACCAGGTGATTTAATTCCAACTCACATTGATGCATGTTTTACTCCTATTAAACCAGGAGTAATAATCATTAATCCGAATAGAAAAATATCATCAGAGCAAAGAAAAATTTTTGATGATAATAAATGGGAAATTCATGAGGCAGCACCCTCCATTCATAATAGTCCACCACCTATGTGTTATTCATCAATCTGGTTATCTATGAACGTTTTGATAATTGATCCTAAAACTATATGCGTCGAGGCAACGGAAGAAAAAATGATTAAACAAATGGAAAGTTTTGGATTGGAAGTTATTCCAGTTCCTTTTAGAGACGTTTATGCGTTTGGTGGTAGTTTACATTGTGCCACTACTGATGTTCATAGAGAAGGTGAGTGTGAGGATTATTTTCCAAATCAGTAATGGATAGTTTTAATCAAAATAATGTTAAAGCCAATTTACATAATACAAACTTTTCTAGAATTGGTATAATCACATTATCAACTGATTTTACAATAGAGCAGGATTTTAGAAAAATTTGTCATAATTTACCAGTTGATCTATTTTTTAATAGGATACCTTTTTTAAATCCTCTAACTCATGAAAATTATATGAGGATGGCTGATAATCTTTCAGAAACAGCAAACCAAATATTACCTAATGAAAAAATACAAGTTGTAGCGTATGGATGTACTTCGGGTACTATTGAAATTGGTGAAAAAAAAATAAGATCTGAAATTTTTAAAGCTAAACCTGATGCTTTAATTACGACACCTATTACAGCAGCGGTAAAAGCACTTAAATTATTAAATCATAAAAAAATTGCTGTTCTTACCCCTTATCCAAAAGACGTTAATGTTAAAGTTTATGAATATTTAATTGATAGTGGATTTGAAATTAAATCATTTAGTTCGTTTAATTTAAATTATGACTCCGAAATTGCCAAAGTTACTCATGATAGTTTAATGCGAACAATTTCCTCAATTGATTTAACAGATGTTGATAGTATTTTTGTTTCTTGTACTGCATTAAAAGTAATTGATATTATCGAAGAATTAGAGTCAAAATTAAGCATAGATATCATTTCAAGTAATCAAGCTATTATTTGGGATTCATTAAGATTATCTAATATTAATCAAAAAATTGATGGTTATGGTAACCTATTTAAATTACATTAAATAGGGATTAAATTGATTACACTTCAACAAATACAAGAAGCACATAAGAAAATTTTACCTTATGTTAATTATACACCATTAATTAATTCTAATTTCTTATCAAAAAGTAATACAGTAAAACTAAAGTTAGAAAATTTTCAAATCACTGGTTCATTTAAGTTAAGAGGCGCTGTTAATAAGCTACTTTCTTTAAGTGAAGATGACAAGAACAAAGGAGTCATCGCAGTTTCTACAGGCAATCATGGCAAAGGCGTTGCTTATGCATCAAAGGTATTGGGCATTCAATCAACAATATACATGTCTTCAATGGTTCCAGAATATAGAAAAGAGGCTATTGAAAAATTAGGAGCAAAAGTAGAAATTATTGGAAAGAATAGTGATGAAGCTGATTTACATGCTAAACAAATTGCGAAAGAAAAAAATATCCCATTAATTCACCCCTTTGATGATGAAGACATTATTATAGGCCAAGGTACAGTTGGGCTTGAAATGCTTACTGAATTTCCTGAAGTTGATACTGTAATTATACCAACATCTGGTGGCGGTCTTATATCTGGAATAGCACAAGCTATTAAACTTCAAAAACCTGACACAAAAATTATTGCTGTATCTATGGAAAGAGGTCCTTCAATGTTTGAAAGTCTAAAAAAAGGCAGACCTGTTGATGTAGAGGAAACTGAAACTTTAGCTGATTGTCTAGGTGGTAGTATTGGCTTAGATAATAAATTTACATTTAATATTGTACAACAATACGTTGATGACTTTGTTTTAGTAAGTGAAGAAAAAATAGCTGAAGGAATTAGAATAAATTTTTTAGAACACAAAATTGTATCTGAAGGTGCTGCAGCAACAAGTGTAATGGTTGTTAAAGAAAAACTAACATCGCACTTAGGAAAAAATATAATCTGTTTAATTTGTGGTGGAAATATTGACTCGGAATTGTTTAACAAAGTTTTAAGCCATGCTCATCCTTAATAAAAATGATATTATTCAACATGTAGATTTGAATAAAAATCTCATACCAATAATAGAGGAGGCTTTTACAAGTTTATCAAAAGGATTGGTAATGATGCCACCTATAATGAGAATTGATATTGAAAAATATCATGGTGAATCTGATGTTAAAGCTGCATACGTTGAGGGTCTTGATAGTTTTGCAATAAAAATCGCTTCAGGTTTTTTCGATAATCCAAAACTTGGTCTGCCATCTAGTAATGGACTGATGGTTTTATTAGATTCAAAGACTGGTGTTGTAAAATCTGTTCTGTTGGATGAAGGTTATCTTACAGATACTAGAACAGCTATAGCAGGTGCAATAGCTACAAAATATTTATCAAATCAAAATGCTAATTCTGTTGGTATTATTGGAGCTGGAATTCAAGCCAAATTACAACTTCAAGCAATAATGTTAGTTAGAAAAATAAAAAAAATAATAGTCTGGACAAGAAATGAGACAAAAGCAAACCAATTTATCGAAGGTTTTAAAGATTTAGATTTAGATTTGCATGTAGCTTCTTCTTGCAAGGAGTTGGCAAGCTTATCAGAAATAATCGTTACAACGACTCCTAGTAAAAAACCGCTTTTGGAATTTGATTGGATAATTAAAGGAACTCACATAACAGCAATGGGGTCAGATGCAGAACAAAAAAACGAATTAGATCCTAAGATGTTAAAACATTGCGATCAATATGTACCTGACATTCAATTACAAACAAGTGTTTTGGGTGAATTACATCATGCTTTAAAACAAAATATAATTTCTTCTAAAGAAAAATTTAATGAACTTGGCGATATTATTAACGATCCAAGCTTAGGAAGAAAAAATAAAGAAGATATAACAATATGTGATTTGACAGGAACTGGCGTACAAGATACTGCAATAGCAAGATTTGCTTATAATCTTTGTAAAACAAATAATTTAGGCATCAATATTTAATTTATGAGTCAAGCAATAATAAAAAAAACGTCTGATTACTTCAAATCAAAAGGAGTTGTTTTACCAAGTATAAGTGAACTTCAAGACCCTCAAATTATTAATGATGATATTAAAAATTCTCTAAAAAAAATAAATAATAATGATATCAATCCTCTTAACCTCTTTAGAGTTCATTGGTTTAATAAAAGAGATCAATCAGGTTTTGGAAATGAACCTGAATATATTGTGCTACCAACAGAATTCACAGGTGTTAAGGCAAAGATAATTGTAAATATGGGACGATATTTTCCCTTAATAACAGCTCATAAAGTTTTAGCAGCTTATGGTTGTTTGCTTCCAAGAATATTAAATGGCACTTTTGATTATGAAAAACATAAAGCAGTTTGGCCTTCTACAGGAAATTATTGTAGGGGCGGAGTAGCAATATCTCGGATAATGGGCCTTAATAGTATTGCAATACTTCCTGAAGGAATGAGTAATGAGAGATTTGAATGGTTGAATGATTGGGTTAAAGATAAAAAAAATATCATAAAGACAAAAGGCACAGAAAGTAATGTTAAAGAAATTTACGATGCTTGTAATGAATTAAAAAAAGATAATCAAAATGATATCATAAATCAATTTGATGAGTATTATAATTACAGTATTCATCGTTCTATAACGGGTCCATCTTTTGAAAAATCATTTCTTAAAGTTAAAGGTAACAGTAATTTAACTCCTAGGTTTTACGTAAGTGCTTCAGGATCAAGTGGTACTCTAGCAGCAGGAGATTATCTTAAAGATAAATTACAGACGAAGATTGCAGTTGTTGAAGCTTTGGAGTGCCCAACTTTGCTTCATGGAGGTTATGGTGAACATAATATACAAGGAATTGGTGACAAACATGTTCCACTTATTCATAATGTAATGAATACCGATTTTGTCGTAGATGTTTCTGATGAAGCTACCAATAATCTAAATATGATTTTTAATACTGAAATAGGAAAAAAGTTTTTAATTGAGAAAAAAAATTTTGAACCTGATTTTGTTTCACGACTTCCTGAATTTGGCTTTTCAGCAATAGCAAATATATTGGCATCAATAAAACTAGCTAAATATATGGATTTAACTAGTGATGACGCAATTATAACGGTCGCTACAGATGGTGCAGATTTATACATGTCAGAGTTGAACAAGACCATTGCTGATTTTAAAAATAATTATGATGAAATAGTTTGTGCTGAACTATTTGGAAAACACTTATCAGGAATATCTACTGATAATATGCTAGAACTTTCTTACATGGATAAGAAAAGAATATTTAATTTAGGGTACTTTACTTGGGTAGAGCAACAAGGTGTAAGTCTTGAAGAATTTGAAAAAAGAAAAGATCAAAAATTTTGGAATTCACATTATGAATATATGCTTTCTCTAGACAATAAGATTAAAGAATTTAATAATATGTAGGTTATGAAAACTCAGTCATTACATAACCAATTAGTAGAATGGCGTCATGATCTTCATATGCACCCACAATTAAGTTTTGAAGAAGAGTATGCTGCAGAAAAAGTATCAACACTTCTAAAAGAGTTTGGAATAGAAGTTCATTCTGGTATTGCCAGAACTGGAGTAGTTGGAATTTTAAAAAAAGGAAATAGTTCAAAATCAATTGGTATAAGAGCTGACATGGATGCTCTTCCTATACATGAAACTAATAAGTTTAGTTATAAGTCCAAGTTTGATAACAGAATGCATGCATGTGGACATGACGGTCACACAACAATGTTATTAGGTGCAGCAAAATATTTATCAGAAAAAGGTAACTTTAACGGTACGGTATATTTTATTTTTCAACCTGATGAAGAGAATACATTCGGTGCAAGAACAATGATAGATGAAGGATTGTTTGATAAATTTAACATTGATGAAGTTTACGCTATGCACAATATTCCTAACATGGAAATTGGAACATTTGGTACAAGAAATGGAGCTATTACAGCCAGCGAAAATTTATTTGAAATTGAAATAAAAACTAAAGGTGGGCATGCTGCGTTACCTCATATGGGGGTAGATGCAATAACTGTTGGTTCTCAAATAGCTGTTGCACTTCAATCGATAGTGTCTAGGAAATTAAATCCAGCAGACAATGGTATAGTGTCTATTACCGAATTTATAACCGATGGTAAAAAAAATGTTCTGCCAGGTATGGTAAAAATGACTGGTGACGCGAGAGCTTTATCGAAAGAAACAAATGAAAAAATTGCTTCAAAAATGTTACAAATTGTCGAAGGGATTTGCAATGCACATGGTGTTAATGGTAGTGTTAAATATGAAACAGCCTGTCCTGTAACTTTTAATTCAAAAAATCAAACTGAGTCTGCAACAAAAGCTGCAGTTTCTTTACTTGGTAGTGATAAATGTAATGGTAATATAGAACCACGTTTATTCTCAGAAGATTTTTCTGTTATGGCAAATGAAAAACCTGGCTGCTTTGTTTTAATGGGTAACGGAACATCAGAGCAGCATTCCAGACCTTTACATGCTGATAATTATGATTTTAATGACGAATTATTAGTCATAGGTTCTTCATATTGGACTGAATTGGTAGAACAACAATTAAAATAAATGTTTTCTGAAAACTTAAATAAACTAAAGAAAAAAATGTCTGAGAACAATATTGATCTCTCAATTATAACTGATGATGACTCGATATATTATTTCACAGGATATCATGACTTCCTTCATATGGATTTTTATCGTCCAACATTATTAGTTGTTTCAAATGATCATAAAACTTATTTAATTACACCTCTTCTTGATGTTTTATTAGTACCAGAATCTTGTCCTGTAGATATGGTTGAAACATGGAATGATGGTATTGGAAATGAATGGAGAGAATTATTACCTCAAATCACCAATCAACATAAAAATATTTTTATTGAAAAATTTAAAATTAACCCAATGGTTAAGAGTTATTTAGACGAATTACTTCAAGACCATCCTGGGGATTTAACCAAATTAATAGATAATATAAGAATGATTAAATCTAATCATGAATTGAATATAGCTCGTCATGCTGGCGAAGTTGGTATGGCTATGATGGAGGCGGCAAAAAAAACAATTGGCCATAATGTTCCTGAGTATGAGGTTGCACTTGCACAATCACAAGCTGGAACAAGAAAAGCTGCAGATCTATTAAAAGAATTTTATCCTGATAATATCAATATGTCTCCAAATATTCACTTTTTACCTGTTATGACATCGGGTCATGATTTACCTAAAACTCACCATCGCGCTTCAACCAAAATTATAAAAAAAGGTGATCCCGTATTCGTATGTTATTGTGGTTCTACAAATTTCCATAGGTTTAAATTAGGTTTTGACAGAATATTTTGGGTTGAAGAAATTCAATCCGATGAACAAATAAAAGCTTTTGAGACTGCGGTTAAATCTCAAAAAGCTGCTCTTGAAATTCTTGGCCCTGGAGTAACAGCTGAAGAAGTTCATGCTGCTTATGCAGATACTATACAGTCTGAGGGATACCCTTATCCTACATTTCGATGTGGAAGAGGTACAGGCTTTAGCTTTTTAGAGGAACCACAATTAGTAGTTGGTAATAAAACAGTACTGGAGCCTGGAATGGTATTTGCCGTTGATGGCGGGGCAAGTGCAAATAATTTTAGATCACAAGTTGGTGATAGTTTTATTATAACAAAAGATGGATACGAACAAATTACACATCATTCTAAAAATATTGATGACCTAATAATTCCACATGGATGAAATCACATTATTTAACACACATTGCTGTGGTGAAATTGGGGATGTCGTAACTGGAATTAAAGGCTTGAAGTTTAATTCACCTGAGGAAGCTTCTAAAAAACTTTTTTTAGATAAAAAATGGAGAAATTTTTTTTTAAATGAACCTCGGGGAGGGGTCTTTAAACATTTTAATATTATTTTAGAACCTTCAAATAAAAATGCAGATGCTGGATTTGTAATCATGGAACCAGAAGATAATCCTCCAATGAGTGGATCAAATGCAATTTGTGTAACGACAGTCTTATTAGAAAAAAATATTGTTCAAATGAAATATCCTAAAACCATGCTTACACTCGAAGCTCCCGGTGGTTTAATAAAAGTTGTTGCTGATTGTGAAAATAAGAAAGTTAAAAGTGTCACTTTAACTAATCTTGCCTGCTTTGCAGATAAAATAGATGTAGATTTAAAGACTAAAAATTATGGTACAATTAAAGTAAGTACTGCTTTTGGAGGTGACAGTTTTTTAATTTGTAATGCTAGTGATTTTAATCTTAAAATTGAACCAAAGAATGCAAACAAATTTGTAAATGTTGCTAAAGAATTATTGAAAGAAGCAAACGCATCTATAGGATTTGAACATCCTACTATTAAAGGATTAGACTATCTTTCCTTTTGTCAATTTATTGAACCCTTAAAAAAAAATAATCAATCATTACTTACAGGTTTAAATACAGTTGTTATACGACCTGGGAAACTTGATCGTTCACCCTGTGGTACAGGCACTTCAGCAAGATTAGCAGTAATGAAAGAAAAAGATGAAATACAAATAAATGAAGAATTTATATCAAAGTCTATTATAGGATCTTCATTTAAAGCAAGTATTGAAAAGGAAATTAAAATTAATAACAAAAATTGTATTATTCCAAAAATAACAGGTAGTGCATTTATTACTGGAAAACAAAGTTTATATATCGATAAGGATGATCCTTTTCCAGAAGGTTATAGATTAAATGACACATGGCCAGATTCATCAAGTTAACTGTGATTAAATAACACTAGCATGGCAAGTTAATTCATTTTACTTTCATCAACTATTCTAATAATTAATAAAACAAATGACAAAATTTAATGCCTGGAATGTAATTAAAAACGGTTTAAATGGTCAGTCTTATTGGACTAGACAATGGCGTGATCCAGAACCAAAAAGTAGTTATGATGTTGTAATAATTGGGGGTGGTTTACACGGTCTTGCCACGGCATATTATTTAGCAAAGAATCATAATATAAAAAATGTAGCTGTCTTAGAAAAAGGCTGGATTGGTGGAGGAAACGCTGGACGTAATACAACTATTGTAAGATCAAATTATATGATGCCAGGCAACCACGAATTTTATGAACATTCTTTAAAGTTATGGGAAAATTTAAGTCACGAATTAAATTATAATGTAATGTTTAGCCAACGAGCTCATGTTTCGTTATTTCATAGTCCTGGTGCTAAAGATTCAGTTTCACGGATTTATAATATTATGCGACTCCACGGAACTGATGCAGAACTTTGGGATTTAAAAACTTTAAAGAAAAATATTCCGCATTTAAATTATCATAATTCAAGATTTCCAATACTTGGAGCTGCAGTTCAAAAAAGAGCAGGCAATGCAAGACACGATGCAGTCGCATGGGGTTATGCAAGGGCTGCAGATACATTAGGTGTAGACATTCTTCAAAATTGTGAAGTTACAGGTTTTACAAGAAAGAATGGAAATATTGAAAGTATTGAAACTTCAAGAGGAATTATAAAAGGAAAGAAAATAGGATTTGCTGTTGCAGGCAATACTTCAGTATTATGGCAAATGGCAGAATTAGGCAACCTGCCAATTGAATCCCATAAACTACAAGCATTTGTATCTGAGGCTGTTAAACCACTTCTAGACCAAGTTGTTGTTTATGGTGTAGGTGGTGCGCATTTCTATATATCGCAGTCAGATAAAGGAAGCATGGTTTTTGGTGGTGATCTTGACTGGTATAAATCATATGCTCAAAGAGGAAACCTTCCTATGGTTCAAGATGTTGCCGAAGCGGCCATGGCAATATTTCCTTCACTTGGAAGAATAAGATTACTTCGTCATTGGGCAGGTGTTATGGACATGACAATGGACGGATCATTTTTTATTTGTAAAACGCCAATATCTAATCTCTATTTAAATGCTGGTTGGAACTATGGTGGTTTCAAAGCTAGTCCTGCATCAGGTTGGTATTTTGCCGACTTAATTGCAAATGAAAGCCCGCATAACTACGTGCAAAATCATAATTTAGAAAGATTTGAAAAAGGTATTAATATTGATGAACGTGGCGCAGGACCTGATCCAAAATTGCACGGTTAAATGATTAGAATCAATTGTCCTTATTGTGGTGAAAGAGATCATAGTGAATTTAGTTATGGAGGAGATGCAACAATCAATTATCCTTCGTTAGATGCATCAGAGAAAGAATGGACTGAAGCTATATTTTTCAGAAAAAATATAAAAGGTTTTCAATTTGAAACATGGCATCATTCTAATGGATGTAGAATGTGGTTGGTAGTTGAACGTTCTACTGTCACTCATGAAATAAAAAGTGTCAAACCATGCCATCCGGATTTACAGAGGGTTGTAGAAAATAATAAATGAAGACAAGAAGAATAGATAACTATGGAAAAATTAATAGAGATAAAATTTTATCCTTTAGGTGGGATAAAAAAAATTACAAAGGTTTTGAAGGAGATACTCTAGCATCAGCATTACTTGCAAATAATATTGGTATAGTTGGTAGAAGTTTTAAATATCATAGACCAAGGGGAATATTTTCTAGTGGAGTCGAGGAATCCGGTGCTTTAGTTACTATTGGTTCAAAAGATAGAAGAGATCCAAATGTAAGAGCAACAACACAAGAATTATATAATGGTTTGGAAGCAAGTGGTCAAAATGCATTTCCAAATGTAAATTTCGATCTAGCTGGAATAAATAATTACTTAGGCAGGTTTTTTGCAGCTGGTTTTTATTATAAAACTTTTATGGGAATACCTCCACTTGAATGGGGTAAAGGAACAGCCATATGGATGTTTTTTGAAAAGTTTATAAGAAAAGCTGCGGGAATGGGAAGTGCTTCTGGGTTACCTGATCCAGATACTTATGAGCATGCTCATGATTTTTGTGATTTAATTGTTGTAGGATCAGGACCTGCTGGTGTTGCAGCTGCAGTAGAGGCAGCAGAAAAAAAATTAGATGTTATTTTAGTTGAGCAAGATAGTCTTATTGGAGGAAATCAACTTGCAGAAAATGATTTTGATAACTCACAAATTAAAAATCAACTTGAAAATCTAGGCATAAAAATAATGACTAGAACTACTGCATTCGGATTATATGATAATTGCGTTGTTGGTTTATTAGAGAGAGTAACAGACCATATATCAGCACCAAATGTAAACATTCCACGCCAAAGATTTTGGACCATTAGAGCAAAGCATATAATTGTTGGTGCTGGAGCAATTGAAAGACACATTGCATTTAATAATAATGATATTCCTGGTGTAATGACCGTAAATGCATCAAAGCATTATTTGAATAGATATGGTGTACTCACCGGAAAAAGAATTGTGATAGCTACAAATAATGACTCTGTTTATGAAACAGCGCATCAATTATCAGAAGCTGGGGCCAATGTAACTGTTCTTGATTCACGAACTAATTTTGAAATTGAGACAAATAAAAGTTTTGAAATTAGAAAAGGGTATGTGCCTTATAATATTAATGGTTCAAAAAAAATTGATAGTTTAGATATATCAAAAAGTGAAACTATTAATAAATCTGAAACTATAAATTGTGATCAGGTTCTATTATCAGGTGGCTGGTCACCTGCTGTACATTTGTTATCTCACAGAGGCGTAAAGCCTAAATGGGATTATAACAATGCTTGTTTTTTACCAAGTGACACAAATGAAAATATTACAATGGTAGGTTCTTCTAGAGGTTTATGGAATAAAAATGATTGTATTGCTTCTGGAATAGCAGGAACTACTGATGCATTGAACCGTTTAGGTATTTCTAAAACAAATTATTTTTTCCCAAAACCTGGTGGATGGAAAAATCCCATACAACCACTTTATGAAGTAAAATATAAAAAATCTAGATCAAAAAGTTTTGTAGATTATCAACATGATGTAACAACAGATGACGTAAGACTCGCACATCGAGAAGGTTTCATTTCGGTAGAGCATCTTAAAAGATACACAACTTTAGGTATGGCAAACGATCAAGGAAAAATGGGAAATATCATTGGATTATCTTTAATGGCTGAACTTTTAAATAAAGAAATTCCAGAAGTTGGAACTACTGTTTTTAGACCTCCTTATACTCCTATATCTATAGGCGCCTTAAGCGGAAGAAATGTTGGAAAACATTTTAGGCCGTTAAGAGTAACGCCAATGCATCAATGGAATATTGATCATGGTGCAAAAATGATTGAAGTTGGATTGTATCAAAGACCTTGGTATTATCCCAAAGAAAATGAAACTTTAAGTGACTCTTATATAAGAGAAGCATCAACAGTAAGAAAAACAGTTGGAATTTGTGATGTAACATCATTAGGCAAAATTGCTATTCAAGGACCAGACTCTACCGAATTTTTAAATAGAATTTATTCGAATGGTTTTTCAAAACTACAAGTTGGAAAAGCTAGATACGGTATTATGTTGCGTGATGACGGTATTGTAATGGATGATGGCACATCTTGGAGATTAGCAGAAAATGAATATTTTATGACGACGTCTACAGGTGAAGCTGCAAAAGTGATGTCATGGTTAGAAGAATTACTTCAAACTAGATGGACAGATCTTAATGTTAATGTGACTAGTGTTTCTGAACAATGGGCAGGCGTTTCAGTTGCAGGACCTAAATCTAGAGAAGTTCTCAATAATTGTGTCGATGATTCTTTAGTTATAACTAATAATAACTTACCTTTTATGGGTGTTACTTCAACATTTCTTAAAGGTAATATTCCTTGTAGAATTGCAAGAATTAGTTTTTCAGGTGAATTAGCTTTTGAAGTTTATGTCAAATCAGATTTTGCTAATACAATGATGGACCTACTTTGGGCAAATGCAAAAAAATATGATGGATGTTTATATGGATTAGAAGCTTTAGGCGCACTTAGAGTTGAAAAAGGTCATGTAACAGCCGCTGAGCTTGATGGAAGGGTAACAATTGATGATGCAGGTTTAACCAAAATGGCTTCTACAAAAAAATCATATATTGGAAGTGCAATGAGAAAACGAGGAGTATTAAAAAATAATGATCGAGAAATTCTAGTTGGTTTCTTTCCTACAAACTTAAAGGAAACTTTTAATGCTGGAACTATTGTCTGTGAAAAAAATAATATTAAAGGACAGGGTATTGGAAGAATTACTTCAGTTACTTATTCTCCTGAACTTGGACATTGGATTGGATTAGGTTTTGTCAAGGGTGGTTTAGATAAATGGAAAGATACCAATTTAGTTGGGGCAGATCCTGTGAGAAATAAACAAATGGATTTAAAAGTTGTTTCACCACATATGATTGATCCTAAAGGAGAACGAATGTATGCATAGACATTCTGCACTAGAAACAATTTATAAGGTTGGAAAATATTCATCAAGTGAGAAACAATCCCTAACATTTAAAGAATTAAAAAGTTTAGAAATTTTGCAAATTGCTTGTTGGCCTGACAAAATTGATGAAATGAATAATTTACTATCAAAAGAACTAAAAATTAAAAATATTCCTAGTTTTAATAAAGGGATAATTTTTGAAAATAAATCATTATGGAGAATGGAACCTTTGAAATGGTGGCTATTTAATAAAGAAATTGAAATAAGTGAGCAAATTGCAACAATTTTAGACATGTCTCATGCTTTCACAGGTATTGAAATTACAGGAGATAATTCATCATTATTTTTAAATAGACATCTTCCAATTGATTTAAGAGCTAGGAATTTTCCAGATTTATCTTCTGCTAGCACAGCTATTCATCATGTAAGTGTTAAGCTATTTAAAATAACTTCCAATAGCTACTGTCTATATATACCAAGAGGTTTTGCTTTATCAATTTGGGAGATCCTTCTTGAAACAGCGGATCAGTTTGGATACGAAGTATTAGAGAGATAGATAGATTATCTTAGAGTAACGGAAACTGTTTATAAACTAATTACTAATGTAATTAGCGATTTGCATATAGTAAATTAATCATTTGCATCACCACCTCCGGCACCTTTTGCCCTAGATTCCTCTGACTCAGGAACAAAAGTTCTAAAAGCTATTTTAGATATTTGATCCCAAGATTTTTTATCAGGATTAATACCCTTAGAGAGCATATTATTTATATTTGATGATGAAATATTAATATCTAATTTTTGTTCATTAAAAATTTTCTTTGTGAGTAAAAGATCAAAATTTCTTTGATAATTTGTAGAGATAATTTCTCTATTAACCCTAATATTTTCATTTGTTATTTGTACATCAATTTTTTGATCTAACAAAAACTGTGAATAGATATTTTTTTTGGCATACTTATAAAGCAAAGGTATTAGGAATATGGGGTCACTACAATTTTTAAAAGTTAATTTAAAATCATCCCTTTTATCTATTTTTGATACTAAATAATCAATCAATCCCGGGCCTATCACCAAAAAAGATTTATTTTCACAATCAAACTCATCATTTATTTTTGATGGATCTATACTGGCATTGAAAGTGTTATCTAATTCTTCAATTTTTAATTTTAATAATTTGATCCCATCCAAACCAAATACTTCAAGCCATGTTGTAATAAATGCAGCATCTTCATCTGATCCATAAGTGAATCCTAATCCTGAAAAAGCTCGTTGTGTATTAGTGTAGACTTCATAGTAAGAATAACTCACAGATATTAATATGTACTCATTGTTGCAAAACCCCATTCATCAACATTTTTATTATTCAGATCTGATAAATAAGGGGCTCCAGAAAAAAAACTTACTCTTAACCATCTATCTGACTTAGGATCATAACGATTTGCTCCAAAAAAAGATAACTTAAATCTTAACATATCAATTGGCATTGTTTTTTTATCAAGAACATTATCTTGAACTTCTGAAAAAGGATAATTTTTTAAAGATTGAATTCTCTTAACAATTCCTCTGTATTCTGGATGCATTAACAAAAATTCACAAATTAATTGATTTTCATCTACATTTTTAATTTGCTTAAATAAATCATTAACCATTTTTGCAATTCCTAGATTTTGCTCCAATTCACTTCCTTGTTCATTATATCTTTCACCTAATCTAGGTTCTAACTTAGCTGCTGAAACATACCAAAATAAATAATTGCTATCTTTATTATTAAAATCAATATTTTTTATCCAAGAATATTTATCATTGATTATTTTTTTCAAATCTCCAATAGATTGATTTCCATCAATATCCATTATCTCCTCATCTGCCATATCTTCTGCTAACTCTTCTGATATTTGAGGATATAATTCAATTAGTTGTACTCTTGCAATTTCCTTAGTATCATTATTAAAATTCGAATCACAATAATCTAAAATATCTAACCATTTAAATTTTTGAGAAAGATCTAGGTCATTAATGTAGGAAATATATTTTTTTAAATCTTCAGTAGTTAATTTATTTTTATTAATTTGGAATTCATCACTTGTGTTAACTTCTTCAAGATAATTTAGAGCTTTATTCAAAAGGTTTTTATATTTTTCGAAAACTATATTATCTAACTCAATTTGAGAAATTTCTTCTAATGTCTTTGTGTACTGTTTCATCCACTTATTAATCAACTTTGGATGTTTAATGATAAAAGGCGCCATACCTAAACCTGTTGAATTACCAATACCTAAATGTTGTTTAATTTTTCTATCTAACTTTACTGCTTTTTTTGGGTTTATTTGCCTTGCAACATGTTCAACTAATTCAATACTGAATTCTCTAATTAAATAAACTGATAACATTTCTGCTCTAAAGGGCTGATTGAAAACAGTTGTATTTTTTGTATTAGTAAAATCTGATAATCCAAATTTACCACTACCATAAACAGCAGTAGTTCTTAACAAATAGCCAACTTTATTTATTTCGTAAATATCTGGCTGATTACCATTTGAAAGACAATCGACAACATACTGAAACAATCTTACACTTTTATTTGCTCTGCTAAGAATTAACTCATCTGGAGAATTACGACCTGATTCTTGAAGAGGAATTGTTTTTTTTAATCTATTTAGATCTTGATCAGATAATTTACCTACATGTAACGTATAGGCTGTATCCCATTTACTAGCGATAACTCTATCACTTCTATCCTTATCATCTAGAAAAGCAGAGAAACATACAAGTGAATAAGTTTGCTTATTAATAATTATTTCATAAACAACCGTGCCGAAACCATGTTTATCTAAATCAAATTTCGACTTATGTATTTCCCAGTTGTCGTTGATCAATCTTCTTAACATACTTCTAGAAAAACTAAGCCGAGAAGGATAGCGTGAACCCATTCTTGATAGTTTCATGTAGTTATCGTTTTCTCTTACTTTTTGTAGCATTTATAAAATATCTATAGTTAATTTTGGTTTTTTCATTAATAGAAGTATTAATCTATGTCAAAAATAAGTGAAGATATACTTCTAATTGATGGATTGGAATATTGTAACTGGAATAGGGAATTATTTGAAAATGCCCACCAAGCTGGATTAAATGCAATTCATGCGACATTAGTGTATTGGGAAAATACTGAAGAGTCTTTTGAAAAAATAAATTATTGGCACCGTCTTTTTAAAGAGCATCATGATATTATTGCCCACGCAAAAACTACCGAAGATATTTTGGATGCTAAAAAAAATAATAAAGTTGCAATTATTTTTGGTTTTCAAAATTCTGCTCCTATTGCGAATGATATATTTTTAATTGAAAAATTTTTTGAAGCAGGTGTGAGATTTATGCAACTCACCTATAATAATCAAACCCCACTTGCTGGAGGATGTTTTGAACCTAAAGACTCAGGTGTTTCACGATTTGGAAAAGCTGTTATTGAAGAAATGAATAGATTTGGCATGATTGTAGATTTAAGTCATGCAGGAAAGCAAACTTGTCTTGATGCTATTGAATTCTCAAATAAACCTGTGGCAATTTCTCATGCTAATCCAAATTTCTTTCATAAATCTAAAAGAAACATTGATACTGATATTTTACAAAAACTTGTTAAAAAAAATGGTTTTATTGGGTTAAGTTTATATCCTTACCATCTTAAAAATTTAGGTGATTGTACTATAGAAGATTTTTGTGAAATGATTAAGGAGCTAGTAAACCTAATTGGTGAAGACAATATTGGAATAGGTTCTGATCTTTGTTTAAATTGGCCTGATGATGTAGTTATGTGGATGAGAAATGGAAAGTGGACCAAAAATATCGACTATGGAGAATCTAAAGATAAAAATCCAAATTGGCCTAAGTTACCAAGTTGGTATAAGCAACCAAGTGACTTAAATAATTTATTTTATTTAATGTGTGAAAATAATATTCCAGAAAAAGTTTCTACAAAAATAATAGGTCAGAATTGGTTTAACTTTATGAAAAATCAATTTTAGTTTCTACGACTAATAAAAGAAGCTGATAGCAAACTTATTATTACAATCGAAGCACCAATCATTTGATAAGTTTCTAAATTTTCTTTTAATAAAAAAACAGCCCCAAGAACACCTACCACTGGTTCTAAATACAAAAATAAAGCAGTATATGATTGTCCAATCTTTGGGATAGCAATTAATTGTGATAAAAGTGCAAAGCTATAACATACCGAAGGAATTAAAATTAAAAGATAAATATTGATATCAAAATTAAAATTTAAAGAAAAAAATATTTTTAATATTACAAAGAAGAAAAAAGTATTAAAAAAATTTATAAAGATATTAATTGGAATTGGTGAAATACCTTTAATAGACATTTTTTGATTTACTATAATCATACCAGTTGATCCCAGTGAGGCAAGAAAAGCTAAAAGAATACCTACTATATTTATGACTTTAAAAGATGGCCCTATAACTAAAATAATTCCTAAAAATGTAACAAAAAAGAGAATCTTTACAGTTAATGAAATTTTTTCTTTATCGACAATAATAGAAAATAAAAGAACATATATTGGATAGAGGCAAAAAATAAGAATTGTTAAACTAACTTCAATAAATATAACTGAAGTTAATAATCCAAGCGTTAAAAATATTGAACCCGCTGATATAGATAAAAAATATTTTAGGTTCTTTTTAAAAATTTCTAATAGATTATTTTGATAAGGGATAAAAGGTAATATAATTATCGAGGCAACTGCGTAACGTAAAAAAATAGTCAATGCCACAGAAGCACCAGAATTATATGCTATTTTTGTAGTAGGACCAATTAAGCCAAACAAAATTCCAGCAACTAAAGCAAAAATCACTCCAAATATGAACATTTTTTAAATTAACTTTTGACTATTTGTTTTCATGCAGTTATTCAAGCTTCATTACAATATATATTATGAATGACACATCTCAAAGTTTCGTTAAATTTGAAAAGATCGATAAAAGTTATGATGGAGAAGTACTAGTAGTAAAAAACTTAAACTTGGATATTGCTAAGGGTGAGTTTGTAACAATGTTGGGTCCATCAGGATCAGGTAAAACAACAACCTTGATGATGTTAGCTGGTTTTGAAACACCTACAAACGGTGAAATATTTTTAGATACTAAACCAATAAGTAAAATACCACCCTATGAGAGAGAAATTGGAATGGTTTTTCAAAACTATGCTTTATTTCCTCATATGACTGTTGCGGAAAATTTGTCATTTCCGCTAGAAGTGAGAAAAATTTCAAAACCAGACATTAAAGAAAAAGTGCAGAAAGCACTTGATATGGTTGAGTTAGGTAATTTTGGTACAAGATTTCCAGCTCAATTATCTGGTGGACAACAGCAAAGAGTCGCTTTGGCCAGAGCACTGGTATTTGAACCACGTCTAGTATTAATGGATGAGCCTTTAGGTGCACTCGATAAGAATTTACGCGAACAGATGCAATACGAAATAAAACATATTCATGATAGGATTGGCATAACAGTTGTCTATGTTACTCATGATCAAAGTGAAGCATTAACAATGTCTAATAGAATTGCTGTATTCAATGATGGGATTGTACAACAATTATCCACACCTGATATCTTGTATGAAAAACCTGAAAATTCTTTTGTTGCAAAATTTATAGGTGAAAATAATACACTTAATGGTGTTGTTAGGGAAGTGAATGGATCCTCATGTACTGTTGAGTTAGATGGTGGATTTGGAATGGTTAAAGCGTTAAAAATTAATGTGAATGAAGTTGGAGAGAAAACTCAACTATCTATTAGACCAGAACGTGTTTCAATAGATAATTCAGCATCTGGTTCCAACAATTTTTCAGGAAAAATTGAAGAATTAATTTACTTAGGTGATCATATTAGGGCTAGGCTTGATGTTTGTGGAAATAATGAATTCATAGTCAAGGTTCCAAATGAAGGAAGTTTTAATCATAAAGAAGGTGACGAACTTAAATTAAGCTGGAATTCTGAGGATGTTCGAGCATTAGATCTGTAATTATACTTTTTTCTTTATATTTAGCCAAAATTTTTTACTTTTACCCCTTTTTTTTCATTTAACGACATGTTATTACACTCGCATTACGGACATAATCTTAAGATTAAATAATTAAAAATAGGAGGATATATATGTCTAAATTTTTAAAAGCCTTCTTATTTGTGTCACTTGTATTTGCTCCTTTTGCAGCTAGCGCTGTAACGGTTGCATCATGGGGTGGTGCTTATACAGAAAGTCAACAAAAAGCTTATGCTGATACATACTCTGATCCTAGCTCAATTGTATTTGAAAACTACAACGGAGGTTTAGGTGAAGTAAGAGCTCAAGTAGAAAGTGGAAGCGTTACTTGGGATTTAGTAGATGTTTTACCATCTGATGCAATAACTGGATGTGATGAAGGATTATTTGAAGATATTTCAAGTGAAATTGCTACTTTAGGTGTTCCTGGTCCTGACGGTGAGTCAATTGCAGAAGATATGGAAAATAATGGTCTTGAATACCACTCTGGTTGGGACTGTTGTGTACCACAAATCTTTTGGACATACGTAGTATTTTACGATCCAGATGCATTCCCAGGTGAAAAACCAGACAGTATGGCAGATTTTTTTGATACAGAAAAATTTCCTGGCAAAAGAGGTATTCATACTTGGGCAACAGGTATAATCGAAAAAGCAATGGTAGCAGATGGAGTAAGTCCAAATGCAGTACCAACTGTTTTAGCTAACCAAACAGGTGCTATTGATAGAGCATTTGAAGTTATGGACAGAATTAAGGACGATGTTGTTTTCTGGTCTGCTGGTTCACAACCACTTGAGTTAGTAAAAAGTGGTGAAGTTATTATGGCTGTTGCATATAACGGTCGTGTAGGTGCAGCAAATTTAGCTGAAGGTGAAAACTTTGAGTATATTTGGGAAGGTCAGGTTTTAGATCAAGAGTATCTTTGTCTAACTGCTGGAGCTCCTAATAGAGATGCTGCTATTGACTTTATGATGCATGCTTCAACTCCTGAAGCTCAAGCTGAACAAGCTAAATATATTACATATGGACCAATGAGAGCATCTGGTATCCCAATCATTCAAAATAATGAGCCTTGGGGACCAGGAGGTGTTGATATTATGCCTCACATGCCTAACACACCAGAACGTTTAAAAGTTTCAATCGTAAGTGATCCTCAATGGTGGTCAGATTACGGTGCAGAAATTAATGAGCGTTATGCTGCTTGGATGGGTAACTAAGCTTGAAAAAATAAAATTTGTAATTTAATCTAAAGGCGAGAATTATCTCGCCTTTTTATTTGGAGGTTCCTATTTCTACAGCGGAATTATTAACAACAGACGGAATTCCACTCAAACAAAGTCTTCGTAAGGCTGAAAGAAGAAATAAACTTCGTGCATTTCTTCTTGTTTTTCCTTTACTCCTTTTCATTTTTGTAACTTTTGTAATGCCTATTGGAGATATGCTTCTTAGGAGCGTTGATGATAGTCAAATCAATTCAGTTTTTCCTAATACTTTTGATGAATACAAAAATTGGGATAAAGGAGCTGACGAACTACCACCTGAAGAAGTATATAAAAGTCTTTT
Source organism: uncultured Alphaproteobacteria bacterium (assembly GCA_902577905.1). Classification (GTDB taxonomy): domain Bacteria; phylum Pseudomonadota; class Alphaproteobacteria; order HIMB59; genus CACPNW01. Next base: position 43,042 of record CACHAQ010000002.1, on the reverse strand, counting down.
TTTTGAATTAGCTAATGGAGACAAGAGACAAATAGGTAAAGCTTTAACAAGAATGAATTATGCAAAATCTGGTTGGAAAAGTTTAATAAAAAAAACAACTAGAGAAATAAAAAAAATTGTAAAAAAAGGCGAAGAACCAGTTTCTTATAAGGATACATTTATTAATATAAATAAGCTGTGGGCGGATCCAACTTATTGGTACTCATTTAATCAAATGGTAAAAGATAGATCTTCAATTTATTATTGGAATGCTCTCGATAGAACATTTGATGAAGATGGAGATGTCGTTTTACAAGATGAAAAAAGAAGAATGTATATTAAAACATGGCTTAGAACTTTTAAGGTAAGTATATATGTAACAATTTTTTGCCTAATTCTAGGTTTCCCGGTTGCTCATCTCTTAGCTAATTTACCTCTAAGATACAGCAATCTTCTGATGATTTTTGTATTACTTCCATTTTGGACCTCTTTACTTGTGAGAACAACAGCATGGATTGTAATGCTTCAACAAAATGGAGTTATAAATGGAATTTTAGTTTGGTTAGGCGTTATAAGCGACGATGGTCGAATACAAATGGTTTATAATGAAGTTGGAACATTAATAGCAATGACTCAAATTTTATTACCATTTATGATTTTACCTTTGTACAGTGTTATGAGGGTTATTCCAAAAAGCCACATGAGAGCTGCTCAAAATTTAGGAGCAAAACCTGTAACTGCATTTTTGCGAGTTTACTTACCTCAGACTATTCCAGGTATAAGTGCTGGTGGTTTATTGGTTTTTGTACTTGCCATTGGGTATTTTATAACACCTGAATTAGTTGGCGGAAAAGATGGTAAATTGATTGGGAGTTGGATTGCTTATCATTTAAAAACAACACTTAACTGGGGATTGTGTGCTGCTCTTGGCGCTATACTTCTTGGTATAATGCTGATCTTCTATTGGCTTTACAATAAAATTGTCGGAATAGACAACATAAAGTTAGGATAACAGTATGGCTCTCCCAAGTTACGCATCACCAGTTCAAAGAACCTACTATTATTTTTACTTATTTTTTTGTACGGTAGTTTTCTTTTTTTTAATAGCTCCACTATTTGCAATTATTCCAATATCTTTTAGTGTTTCTCCTTTTATGGTTTTTACTGAAGGAATGCTTGCTTGGCCTCCTGATCCAGAAGCATGGTCAATTAGATGGTATAGAAATATGATTGGTGATTGTAGTGCTGATGTTGTTTCCTCCACTGTTCCCTGTTCAACAAAATGGATGAAAGGTACAGTAAATAGTTTTTATATTGGTATCATAGCAACTGTTATTGCTACAGCCTTAGGCACATTAGCCGCATTAGGATTAAGTAGGCCACACATGCCATATAAAGGTTTGATAATGGCAATCTTAATTTCACCAATGATCGTTCCACTAATTATAACAGCTGCAGGAATGTTCTTCTTCTATGCAAGAATAAATCTTGTTTATACTTTCACAGGTGTAATTCTTGCACACGTTGCTCTTGCTACACCCTTCGTAGTAATTACTGTAACGGCAACATTAGTTGGTTTTGATATGAATATGGTAAAAGCTGCACAAAGTTTAGGTGCTAAACCAATGAGAACATTTTTTAAAGTCATTATGCCGTTGATTTTACCAGGTATTATATCAGGAGCTTTATTTGCTTTTATTACATCCTTTGATGAAGTTGTTATAGTTATGTTTATGGCAAGTATTGATCAGTTAACTATTCCAAAACAAATGTGGGCCGGAATACGACAAGAAATTAGCCCTGTTATTTTATGTATGGCAACATGTTTAGTACTTCTCTCTATATTCTTATTAACTACAGTTGAAGTACTTAGAAGAAGATCTGAAAAACTCAGAGGTATTAAAGCTCGATAGAACAGTGAAGAACATTGCTGTTATTGGTGCTGGTATAGTTGGTATATGTAGCGCATATTTTTTAAAAAAATCTGGATTTAATGTAACTTTAATTGATAAAGAAAAACCAGGTACAATGACGAGTTTTGGTCATGCCTGTAGTTTTGCTGATTATGCAAATGTCCCTGTGAATTATCCAGGATTAATTTGGGATATACCTTCTATGTTGCTTAGAAAAGATGGACCATTAGCAATAGATTTATTTTATATTTTAAAGAATTTACCTTGGGCAATAAGTTTTTTAAAAAATTGTAACAAAGAAAAGGTTAATGAAATTGCAAGTTCACTCACCAATTTATTAAAACATTCTCAAATATCTTATGATGAAATTTTTCAAGATGTAGATGTTAGTGAATATATAAGCCATGAAGAAAACCTTTATCTATTTGATTCTAAAAAATCATTTGAAGATAATGAGTATGCAAATGTTATAAGGAAAAATAATAATGTTAAAGTAAGAAATTTAAATAAAAATGAAGTTAAAGAATTAGAACCCAATATTGCTGATGTTTATTATGCAGGTCAAATTTTTACAGGATCTAGACATACAACAAATCCATTAGCTATAAGTAATAAAATTTTTGATAAGTTTTTAGAGTTAGGTGGTATTTATATCAATCAAAATGTAAAAAATATTATACAGAAAGAAAACAAAATAGAATTACGTTTAGAAGACAAAAATTTTTATTTTGATAAAATAATTGTTAGCACTGGAGCTTGGTCAAATCAAATTGCAAATAAATTTGGAGATAAGTTCCCACTCGATACCGAAAGAGGGTATCACATTTTATTTGATACAAATGAAAAACTTATTAATCGTCCAGTGGCATGGTCTGAATCTGGATTTTATTTGATCCAAATTCATGATGGTATAAGAGCTGCCGGTACTGTTGAAATTGCTGGATTAAAAAAACCTCCAAATAAAAAACGGCTTGCAATGATTGAAAGACAATCAAGAAAGGTTTTGCCTCAATTACGAGAAGTTAAATCAACATGGATGGGTAGAAGGCCAACTTTACCAGATTCATTACCTGTTATTGGAAAGTCTCAAAACAACAATAATGTCATTTATGCATTTGGACATCAACATGTTGGTTGGACATTAGGAGCTGTAACTGGAAAAATTATTGATAGTTTATCAAAAGATCAAGTGCCAAATATTGATATTAGCGCTTATGCACCAGATCGATTTTAGACTAAACTAATCCCAACGTTTTTGACTTGAAGGTATGATTTAAGTCCATCTACTCCTTTTTCGCGACTATATCCTGATTGTTTATAACCTCCAAAGGGTGTTGCATGATTACCCGTGAACCATTTATTTACATATACTTGACCAGCTTCTAGTTTACTTGCAGTCCAAGATGCTTTTTTAAGATCTTTTGTAAAAACACCAGCACCTAGTCCATACTCAGTGTCATTAGCGATATCAATTGCTTCTTCTTGATCTTCATATTCAAGAACTGAGAGTACTGGACCAAAAATTTCTTCTCTGGCTACAGTCATACTTTGTTTTACATTGTTTAAAACTGTTGGCTCCATAAAATATCCCTCACGTTCTAATCTTTTCCCACCATATGCTGCTTCTGCGCCTTCTTGGATTCCTGATCTTGCATAACCTTCAACTTTTTGAAGTTGATTTTCTGATATAACTGGAGTTAAGTCTGTATCTTTTTCTATACCAGGTCCAATTTTTAAAGATTTACTCATATCAACAAGTTTATCTACTAATTCATCTTTGATTGATTTATGAACTACCAATCTAGACATCGCTGTACAAATTTGTCCTGCAACGCTAAATATTCCTGAACGTGCACTTTCTAAAACTTCATTTAGATCTGCGTCAGGGTACACTATGCCAGCTGATTTACCACCTAATTCAACTACAGCAGGTATAGCTTTGTCAGCACAAGCATGAAGAATCTTTTTCCCAGTTGCGACTGAGCCTGTAAATACTACATGATTTACATCTTCATGAGATACAAGATAAGATCCTGCCTCATTTCCATATCCACAAATTATGTTTATCAATCCTTCAGGTACTCCAGCATTTTGTATTGCTTTAGCAAAAACTGTTGCTGACAAGGGGGTTAATTCTGCAGTTTTTATAATTGTTGAATTTCCTGTAGCAAAAGAACATGACAGTGATCTTCCTATCATTGATAATGGAAAATTCCATGGCACAACATGTGCTGATACACCAAATGGTTCTAAAACTGTGTAATCAAAAACATTTTTTGCAACAGGTATTGTTTTACCCTCAAGTTTATCTGTTAAGCCTGCATAATAATCAAACATATCTGCTACATCATTGAATTCTTTAATTGCTGAAGCGATATTTTTTCCATTTTCATAACAAAGAAGCTCACCACCTTCTTTTGAAACCTTTCTTGTTTCTTCTGCAATTTTTCTCATTAGTTTTGCTCTTGAAAGTAAAGGCATATCTACAAGTACTCTGCTGTTATAAGAATTTTTAGCTGCCTCAACCGCAAGATCAACTTCATTTTTTTTTGCACATGAAATTTCGCCAATGATTTTACCATTTGAAGGATCATCAACCTTTATTGTTTCTTTGGACTCACTTTCAATCCATTTATTATTTATAAAATTCTTATATTTTTGCATTTTCTGTGTTTTTTAATCAATTATTTTTGTTTCATTCTTTATCATTTAGGATATGAAAATGATACAAATTTAATTTTAAGAAACATGAGTATTACATTTAATCAGTTAAAAAAACTAATAACAAAAAAAGAAATAGATACAGTTTTAGTTTGCGTATCAGATATGCAAGGTAGACTAAATGGTAAAAGAGTTACTGGAAAAGCTTTTATTGATTATGTCTATAAAGAAACGCATATGTGTGATTATCTCTATACCGTTGATATGGATATGTTTACTGTACCCGGATATAAATCTTCTTCATGGGAGACGGGTTATGGAGATATGACTGTAATTCCAGATCTCAAAACAATAAAGATAGCAAATTGGTTAAATAAAACAGCTATAGTAATATGTGATTGTTTAGACCATTCAGGAAAAAAACCACTTATTCATTCAACAAGACAGATATTAAAAGATGTTTTAGCTAAGGCAGACAAAATGGGATTTCAATCTATGGTTGGTTCAGAATTAGAGTTTTTTCTTTTTAATCAAACTTATGAAGAAATTCATAATAATAACTATACTAAACTTAAAGAGTCTTCTTGGTATATTGAAGATTACATGATTTTCCAAACTACGAAAGAAGAGGATGTGATGCAGGAATTAAGAAATTCTCTTTTAGATAGTGGAATTTATGTAGAATGTTCAAAGGGTGAAGCAGCTCCAGGACAAGAAGAAATTAATGTTGTTTTTTCCGATGCATTAAACATGGCTGACAATCATATTTTAATTAAAAATGCGACAAAAGAAATTGCTTATAAACATAACAAAGCCGTAACCTTTATGGCTAAATATAACAAAGAAGTTTGTGGAAGTTCATGTCATATTCATAACTCTTTATTCGATAAGAAAACAAAGAAAAATATTTTTTATAACCCTAAGGATAAATATGGCATGTCTGATATTTTTAAAAGTTATCTTGCGGGACAAATTAAATTATTGCCAGATATATCAATTTTTTTAGCACCAAATATTAATTCTTATAAAAGATTTCAAGATGGATCATTTGCTCCTACAAAATCTGTTTGGGGTATTGATAATCGTACTGCTGGGTTTAGACTAGCTGGTTATGGATCATCCATAAGAATTGAATGTCGAGTCCCAGGAGCGGATGTGAATCCTTATCTTTCTTTTGCAGCTTTAGTTGGTGCTGGTTTATACGGTATTAAAAATAAACTTAAATTAGATAAACCTTATTCAGGGAATATTTATGAGAAAATAGTAAATGAAGTTCCTAAAACACTTAACGAAGCAATCCAACTTGCTAAAAAATCTAAATTTTTAAAAGAGATATTTCCACAAGATGTACTTGATCATTATATCCATGCTGCTGAATGGGAGCAAAAAGATTATGATGGTTCAGTTAATGATTGGCAATTACGAAGATATTTCGAACGAGGCTAATTTTACTAAATGTTTGAGACTATTACTCCAATAGACAACTCCGTCTTAGTTAAAAGAGAATATGCAACAGAAGAAGATATTGAAAAAAGTCTTAGCAATTCCTATGCTGTAAGAGAGCATTGGAAGAATATATCTCTAGATGAAAGAAAAAAGTCAGTTTTAAATTTTGTAGAAATATTTTTAAAAAATAAGGATGTTTCTAGTAATTTATGTAAGCAAATAGGAAGACCTATAGCACAGTGCCCAGGAGAGATGCGAGGTTTTGAAGAAAGAGCTCGTTATATGATTGAAAATGCTGATAGAGCACTTTCAAGAGTTGTATCAATTAAAAATGATGAATTTGATAATTATATAAACAAAGAACCACTAGGGACTATATTTGTAATTGCACCATGGAACTACCCTTTCAACACTTCTGTTAATTCAATTGTACCAAGTTTACTTGCAGGTAATGCAGTTATATTAAAACATTCTTCTCAAACTCCACTCTGTGCTGAAGAATTATATGAGGCAGCTAAACAATCTTCATTACCAAAAAATATTTTTCAGTATTTACATTTAGATCATGATCAAACATCAAGAATAATTTCAGATTCAAGAATTAATCATGTTTTATTTACAGGTTCTGTAAGTGGCGGAAAACAAATAAAAAAATCTATAGGCACTAGATTTATTGGAGCGGGTCTTGAGTTAGGTGGAAAAGATCCTGCTTATGTTAGAGCTGATTGTGACTTAGATCATGCTGTTGAAAATTTAGTTGATGGATCATACTTCAATTCTGGTCAATCTTGTTGTGGTATCGAAAGAATTTATGTTGATAAAAAAATATACAATACATTTGTAGAAAAATTTAAAGATGTAACTGAGAAATATGTTTTAGGAAATCCACTAGAGATGGAGACAAATTTAGGTCCAGTAGTGAAGCAATCTGCTGCAAATTATATTAGATCTGAAGTTAACAACGCAATTAGTCAAGGTGGAAAGAATATTATAGATAACAAAAAATTTAATTTAGATGATGGTAATAATTGTTATGTAAGCCCAAGTGCACTCATTAATGTCGATCATTCGATGAAATATATGATGGAAGAAATATTTGGTCCTTCAGTTGGAATAATGAAAGTAGAAAATGAAAATGAAGCTTTATCTCTAATGAATGATAGTTCTTATGGGTTAACAGCAAGTATTTGGACAAATGATAAGTCTTTTGCAGAAAATTTTGGAAAAAATGTTGAGACAGGAACTTTTTTTATGAATAGATGTGATTACTTAGATCCCGGCTTAGCATGGACCGGTGTAAAAGATACAGGAATTGGCGTTACTTTATCTGTTCTAGGATTTGATCATTTAACAAGAGTAAAAAGCTATCATATAAGAAATATTTAAGATTATGGAAAATATTAATTGGAATTACCCTACTACAATCTGGTTTGGTGTTGATAGAATAAAAGAAATACAAAAAGCCTGTGAAGAATTAAATATTCAAAAACCATTAATTGTTACTGATAATGGAATTTTAAAAACAAACATTATTAATAAGTTAAATGATTGTTTAGATAAACAGGCAATTGTTTATAGTGATGTTAAATCAAATCCTACAGGTAAGAATGTTGAAGATGGTGTTAAAGTATTTAATGAAAATAAACATGATGGAGTAATAGCTGTTGGTGGAGGCTCGGGTATGGATACGGGGAAGGCAATTGCATTCATGGCCAAGCAAGAAAGACCAATCTGGGATTTTGAAGATATTGGTGACTGGTGGACTAGAGCTAATGCAGATTCAATTTTTCCAATAATTGCTTTACCAACTACAGCTGGTACTGGCTCTGAAACTGGGAGAGCATCAGTCTTTACTAACGAACAAACACAAGAAAAAAAAATAATTTTTCATCCAAAAATGCTTCCATCAATTGTTATCCTTGATCCAAATTTGACTATTCCACTTCCCGCAAATCTAACAGCCTTTACAGGAATGGATGCACTAGCTCATTGCTTAGAAGCATATTTGTCGAATATTTTTCATCCTTATTCGCAAGGTATTGCAATAGAAGGAATTAGATTAGTAAAAAATAATCTTGTTCTTGCTTTTAAAGATGGATCAAATCTAGAAGCTAGATCGCATATGCTAGCATCTTCATCTATGGGCTCAATAGCTTTCCAAAAAGGTTTAGGTGCTATTCATTCTTTAAGTCATCCTGTTGGTGCAATTTATAATACACATCATGGATTAACTAATGCAGTTTTTATGCCATATGTTTTACAATATAATAAAAAAGGCATTGAAGAAAAAATTATTGATATTTCAAGATATATAAATTTAAAATCAGCAACATTTAATAATTTTATGGATTGGATTTTAGAGCTTAGATCTAATTTAAATATTCCTCATACTTTAAGTGAAATAATTGATGATGACAAAAATTTAGAAAAAATGAGTTTAATGGCTTTTAATGATCCTTCCACAAGTACAAATCCTATACCTGTTAATGCAGAAGATTTTTTAAAAATGTATGTTAATGCTTTTAAAGGTGATTTATAAATTTATAGCGTTGCACCAATTATCCAGGGATTAAATTCATCATCCCCATAATCATTTATTTCACTCTTTGATTTTTCACCTGATGCAACTGAAATTATTTTATCAAATATTTCTTTGCCAACCTCATTAATGCTTGCAACATTATCCATAATAGTACCAGCATTGATATCCATATCTTCACTAAGTTTATTATACATATTTGTATTTGTTGCTATTTTAATACTTGGAGTGGGTTTAAATCCAAAGCAAGAACCTCGACCAGTAGTAAAACAAATAACATTAGCGCCAGAAGCAACTTGACCAGTTACAGATACAGGATCGTAACCTGGAGAATTCATAAAGTTAAAACCTTTGTTTTTTACCTGTTCAGCATAATCGAGGACATCAACCATATTTCTATTACCAGCTTTTGATACTGCACCTAATGATTTTTCCAGAATTGTAGTTAAACCTCCTTTTTTATTACCAGGACTTGGATTATTATCTAATGTGCTATCGTTGCTAGCTACATATTCTTTCCACCATTCAATTTGTTTGTTTAGTTTTTCTATATTTTTTTCATTTGATGATTTTTCAAATAATAAATGTTCCGCTCCATATATTTCTGGAGTCTCTGATAGTAATGTTGTTCCTCCATGATCAATAATCAAATCTGAAGCAAAGCCTAGTGCAGGATTTGCAGTTATCCCAGAATACGAATCTGAACCTCCACATTGTAAAGCAACTGTTAATTCTGAGACAGGAATATTTGTCCTAGAAATACTATTAATTTCATTTAGTTGATTAATAATTCTTGAAGTTACTTTTGTTATTATTTCATTTGTTCCACCTTCGTCTTGAATATTCAAATATTCAATATTTCTTTTTTCCTGATCATTATTATACAAACTTATTTGGGCACATTCGCATCCTAGTCCGATAACAAAAACTTTTCCAAAGTTTGGATGAATTTTAAAACCTTCAATAGTTCTGTTAAACACACTCATAGCGTATCCAGAAGTATTCATGCCACAACCTGATGAATGTTTTAAACAAACCGCTCCATCAATATTTTCAAAATTATTATCTTTTAAATAATTATTTATTTTATCTGATATTTTTTTTACAACTGTTGCTGAACAATTAACTGTACTAATTAAACCTATATAATTCCTAGTTCCTGATGATCCATTATTTCTTTTAAAGCCTTTAAAGTATTCTGTTTTTTCACTTTTATTAATATCATTTCTAATATCTTTACGGATATATTCTCTTTTGAATTCACTATATCCCATATTATGGGAATGGACATGTTCACCAGGTTCTATATTTTTATTAGAGATTCCAATTATCTGACCATACTTAAAAATAAAATCACCACTTTTAATTTTTTTTAGAGAAATTTTATGGCCGTAAGGAATATTATTTATAGATTTAATTCCATAATTTATATTAATATTCTCAGGAATATCCATTGGAGCAATTCCAATATTATCTTTTTCATTTAATTTGATTATGTTAAACATAGTTTAGATTAATATATATCATAAATAATCATGAACGAAATCGCAACTTATCCATCACTAAAAGATAGAGTAGTGCTTATTACAGGGGGTGCATCAGGAATTGGGGAAAGTATTGTTGAACAATTTGCTTCTCAAAAATCAAAAGTTGCATTTTTAGATATAAATGATGATCTAGGTAATGACTTATCAAAAAAAATTAAAAACAAATATGATATTGATAGTTTATTTGTAAAGTGTGATTTAAAAAATATAGAACAACTTAAAAGTTCATTAGAAAAAGTAAAAAAAGAAATTGGGCCAATTTCAATTCTAGTAAACAATGCAGCAAATGATGAGAGGCATGATCTAGATAGTGTCACTCCTGAATATTGGGATGATAGAATGAATATTAATTTGAGACATTATTTTTTTGCAACTCAAGCTGTCTACAAAGATATGAAAGATTTAGGTAAAGGTTCCATTGTAAATATAGGTAGTTTTTCTTGGATGATTTCCCAAGGCGGTATGGCTGGATATACCACTGCAAAATCCGCCATTATGGGTTTAACAAGAACTTTAGCAAGAGATTTAGGAATCTATAATATTAGAGTAAATTGTATTGTTCCAGGCTGGATCATTACGGAGAGGCAAAAAAAATTATGGCTTACTCCAGAAATTGAAAAAACCCAACTTGAGAGACAATGTATTAAGAGAATGCTTATGCCTGAAGATATATCAAAACCAGTTTTGTTTTTTGCATCTGATCAAAGCTCTGGTTGTACTGCACAGAATTATGTAATTGATGGTGGCATAGTTAATTAATGAAAAAAAAATCCAAAATTGCTTTTGGTAGATTAGACTTACTCAGAAATGATACTTTAAATAATAAAAGCAAAATCCGAATTGGTTTTATTGGTGGAGGTCCTAATTCATTTATTGGATACACACATAGGTTATCAGCAAGATTTGATAATAAATTTGAATTTGTTGCTGGAATATTTTCAAAAGATAAAAAAAAATCTAAATCTTTTGGTTCTTCATTAGGATTAGCTGATGATCGTTGTTACAGTGATTATAAGTCTATGGCATCCGCTGAGTCAAAAAGAAATGATGGTATTCAAGCGCTTGGAATAATGACTCCATCTGGTGATCATTATAAGATAGCAAAAGCATTTATTGAAAAAGGAATACATATTATTTGTGACAAGCCTTTAACCGCAACGGTTGAGGATGCTGTTAAATTAAAAAAAGTAATTTTAAAAAATAAAATTGTATTTGCATTAACACACAATTACTCAAGCTATCCAATGCTACGAGAGGCAAAGAATATAATTTCAAATCATAAATTAGGAAAAATCAATTTAATAAATGTTGAGTACCCCCAAGGTTATACAGTCGGAGTAAAAAAGAAAGACGAAAAAAGAACATTAAAATGGAGACTAGATAAAAAACAATCTGGACCCTCAATGATATTATCTGAAATTGGAACTCACGCGTATCATTTGTTGAGATATGTGACTGGATTAGAAGCAAACGAAATATCAGCAGAAGTAAATTCATTATCTTCAGAAATTTCAGTAGATGATAATGCTTTTGTATTATTAAGAATGCGAAATAAGGCAAGAGGTATAATCTGGGTATCATCTGCTGCTACGGGTGGAGAAAATGGTCTAAAAATTAGAGTGTATGGAACAAAAGGTTCAATAGAGTGGTTACAGGACGATCCAAATAATCTAAAGTTTACAGAACTAGATAAACCAATGAAAGTTATAACAAGAGCAAGTAAATTAGTATCAAAATTTTCACTTTCCTCTTCAAGAATTGCTGCTGGTCACCCAGAAGGTTTTTTTGAAGCTTTTGCAAATATTTATTCAGAATTTGCTGATCAGATTCACAATAAAAATAAAAAATATTCATTTCCAACAATTGACGATGGTGTTGCTGGTATTAAATTTATTTATGCTGCAAAAAAATCTTCTAATTTGAATTCTCGGTGGGTAAAACTCTAAAATGATTAATTTTGCCTTATTAGGAACGGGAAGAATTGGGAAATTACATGCGTCAATCATAAATGATAATCCAGAAGCGAGCCTTAAATATGTTTATGACATTAATACAAGCTCTTCTAAAAAAATTGCAAAAAAATATAGTTGTGAAGTTGCAAAGACTGCAAAGGAAGCAATTTCTTCAGATCAAATAAATGCTATTTTAATTGCATCAGCCACCCCGACTCATACAGATTATATTTCTCTAGGAGCAGAATTTAATAAAGCTATATTATGCGAAAAGCCAATTGATTTAGATATAAATAAAGTAAATAAATGTTGGCAAAAAATTAAAAAATATAAACCAACTATTCAAATTGGTTTTAATCGTAGATTTGATCCTAATCATAATAAAGTACAAAGTGAGGTTCTATCAGGAAAGATTGGGAAAATTGAAATGATTGTAATCACAAGTAGGGACCCTTCTCCACCTGGTATTGATTATTTAAAACAATCGGGTGGAATTTTTAGAGATTGTTCAATACATGATTTTGATTTAGCAAGATTTATACTCAACAATGATCCTATTGTTGAAGTTTTTGCACAAGGTTCTGTAAATGTATCAAATGATTTTAAGATTACGAAAGATTATGACACAACTATGTGTTTTATGAAATCAAAAAAAGGGGTTTTAGTTCATATAAATAATTCTAGAAGAGCTGTTTATGGGTATGATCAAAGACTCGAAGTTTTTGGAAGTAACGGTATGTTAATTTCTGATAATGTTCCGAATAATGATATTAATTATTATAATCAAAATTTATCATTTGCAAAAAAACCTATTAAAAATTTTTTTATTGAAAGATACGAGGATGCTTATCAAATACAATTAGATCAATTCATTAAATCAATAAAAAATAAAAAAAATACACCAGTCACTTTTCAGGATGGAAAGAATGCTTTAATTCTTGCTAATTCAGCTACTAAATCAGTCAAATTAAATAAAGTTGTAAAACCAAAATTTTAGTTATAGATAAATTCTATGAATGAGCAATTTAAAGATAAGGTCATTATAGTTACAGGTAGTACACAAGGTAGTGGTGCAGAAACAGCAAGATTATTAGCTAGCAGAGGTGCGAAAGCAATTACAATTTGTGGGAGGCAAGAAAATAAAGGTCTTGAAGTTAAAAATCAGATTGAAAAATTAGGCACTGAGTGTTTGTATATAAAAGCAGACCTTAAAAATGTTGATGATTGCAAAAAAATTGTTTTGGAGACTGATAATAAATTTGGAACAATAAATTCTTTAATTAATGTTGCAGGATATACAGAAAGAGGAACAATTCTAAGTGCAACTCTAGAAAATTATGAAAATAATTATAATATTAATACCCGTGCACCTTTCATATTAATGCAAGAGACAATTAAAATAATGATTAGAGATAAGAACAAAGGAACAATTGCAAATGTATTATCTATGGCAATGTATAGTGGTATGCCATTTATTGTTGCTTATAGTGGTTCAAAAGCTGCTTTAGCTACAATGACAAAAAATATTGCAAATTCTGTCGCTAGTTATCAAATAAGAGTAAATGCCTTAAATATTGGATGGACAGATACTCCTGCTGAACATGATATTCAAACAAGAGTTCATAAAAAAAATCCTAATTGGTTGCAAGATGAAGAAAAAAAAGTTCCTTTTAACAGATTAATTAAGCCTATCGATGTAGCAAAGGCTTTAGCTTTTATGTGCTCAGAAGAATCTGGATTAATGACAGGTAGTGTAATTGATTTTGATCAAACAGTACATGGCTGGCATTCTTATTCAGCATATGAAACTAGAGTTTTGGATAATTCTCTACTAGGAGAATAATTAATCATTTATTTCTCAACCATTTTTTAATTTTTAACTATAATTTATAATTTACACAAATTTAAATATTAATTAATAAACTAAAAATGGGAAAAAAAATAATTTCTATTAATGAAGGAAAATTATCAGAGTTTAAACTTCATAGTATTTGGCTTCGTGAAAGATTAAATGGGAGTAAATTTGTAGACCAAAATAATCTACAACGTTTATATGAACCAAGCCTCTTAGATGATAATCTATTTATAAATTCTCATAATATTAACGAAAATATATTAAATGTTGAATTTAGTGATGGAGCAAAAGGATCTTTTAATATCGATGATCTTTATAATGAAATCAAAAATATTGATGTAATACCTGAAAAAAAAATATGGAATGTCAGTGAACAAAATTTAGAAATTTTTGATAATAATAAAATCTTTGAGAATAAAAAAGAACTTATCAATATGCTTAAAGTATTTTATCAATATGGTTATGTAATAATCGAAAATACAAAAGCAGAAGAAAATGAAGTTATAAATTTTGCTGAAAAATTAGGCCCAGTACGAGCAACAAATTTTGGAAAATTATTTAACGTTGTCTCAAAACCAAATCCAAATGATCTTGCTTATACTGCATTAGAGTTAACATCGCATTCAGATAACCCATATAGAAAGCCTGTTCCTGGAATTCAATTACTTCATTGTATTGCTAATGAATCTACAGGAGGAGATTCAAGTTTAGTTGATGGTTTTAGTGTTGCAATTTTTTTAAAACATAACCAACCTGAATTTTATAAAGTATTAACTGAAACTAATGTTACTTTTAAATTTACAGATATTGATACTATTTTAGTTGATGAAGCAAAATTAATTGAACTAGATCATAATAATAACTTTAGACAAATACGATTTAGTGGAAGACTTGATTATGTTCCATTATTAGAGGAAAATAATCTTGATCTCTTTTATAAGGCTAGAAAATATATGTTCAAACTTTGTAATTCTGATGATTTCAAAATTAAATTTAGATTATCTAAAGGAATGATTGCAATGTTTGATAACCTGAGATTATTACATGGAAGAACTAAATTTGATCCAAATACTGGTTTTAGACATCTACAAGGATGTTATATTGATCATGATGTCACTGAGGGTAAGCTTAGAAGATTATTAAAACCCTAATTGACTTCGAAGATCTTTTCAGCATTATAAAAATTTAAAATTTTACTATACCAATTACTAAAATTATTTCTTTCAATTAATGAAACTGTAAAACCACCAAATCCACCACCAGTCAATCTGGCGCCTAGAGCGCCACATTCAACCGATCTCTGAACAATTAAATCAACATCTAAAGTAGATGCTTCAAAATCTTTAGAATATGATACGTGACTTTCATTCATTAATTTTCCAAACTCCTGAATATTATTTTCTATTAAATTTTTTTTCGCATTAATTACTCTATCATTTTCAAAAACTACATGCTTTGCTCTTTTTGCTATAGTATTATTGTCAAATTTATTTGTTTGAAAATTTTCTTTTTTAACTTCACCTAAATATTCTACACCAAGTTTTTTTTCAGCCTCTTGGAGTTCAGTAAATCTTTCATTATAAGAGCTATCTCTTAAATTTCGTTGTACTTCAGAGTCAATCAAACAAAATTTCCAATTTTCTGGAAAATTAATAAGTTCGTATTCTAAATTCTTACAATTCATAAAAAATGCTTTGCCATGAATCCCAATAGAAGAAACCATTTGATCCATTATTCCACCAGAAACACCTATATAGTTGAATTCTACTTTCTTTGCTAATTTTGCAATTTCTGGATCTTTGATTTTTGTTTCAAAAAAAGTATTAAGTGCTTTTAGTGTAGCAACACACAATGCTGAAGATGATGAAATACCTCTTTCTAAAGGTATATCAGATGAAATAAAAATGTTTAAAAATCTAGATGAAATCTTATTTTCATCAAAAAAAATATACAAACAACCTTTTATATAATCAACCCACTCATTTTTGGTTGATTTTTTCAAATCATTAAATGTTTTTTTTTCTTTAAAATGTTGAGAATAAACTGTGAATTCATTAGAATTATTTTGAGATATCTCAATGGTATTTTTAAAAGATAAAAGTGTAGGCATGACATATCCACCAGTATAATCGGTATGTTCACCAATTAAATTTACTCTTGCATGAGCACTTTCCTTTACTTCTCCGTCTATATTAAATATATCTTTAAAACTCATATAATGGTTCGTTATGATTCATCAAATTAATATATCTTTTACAAAAGAAAATAAATTAAAAATTATTCTTGATGATAAATTACTAGATTCAAATTTTAAATTGTGTTTCTCATTAGTTTATTCAATAAAATCTATAACCGGAGCTCATATAATTAAGCAAATTGGACGCTATTATGAGTTATCTATAGAAAAAAATTTAATCTTATTAGATCTACAAATTCCTAGAATTGGCAACTTCAACCTCTCGTGTGGTCCGGAAGGTATTTTCATTATTGATACATTAAAAAATATTAAATTAAATATAAATGTTTCAGATTTGATATTTGAAAAACCAATTAAAAAGAAAACTTATGAAGATTTAAAAACAAAAAATTTTATACCTATTATTCCTGAGCCAGAAAAAATTCATTTACAAAATGAATTTATAAATATTGAAAATAAAACATTTAATCTAAATACAGAAATTAAAATTATATCTAATTTGCAAAATATTATTTCCAAATTGGATATTAATTTTACTTCTGAAAAAGGATTTCCAATTTTCTTTAAAAAAGATGATCAGTTTTTAAACGATCAATATTTTATGCAGATAACAAAAGATAATATTGAGATTAAATATAATAATTATGGCGGAAAACTATATGGTCTTATATCTTTAGTTCATTTAATTGATTTCTATCAAATAAAGCTTCCAGTTTGCACAATACACGATAATCCAAAATATCAATGGAGAGGAATGCATCTCGATTGTGCAAGACAATTCTATACTATTGATGAAATCAAACGTTTATTTAATTACATGGCATTATTTAAGCTTAATAGATTTCACTGGCATTTAACAGATAACGAAGCGTGGAGAATTGAAATTAAAAAATATCCAGCTCTAGCATTAAATGGAGGATACAGAGGATATAATTTTAAAATACCACCATTGTACGGAAGCGGTTATGATAAATACGGCGGATATTACACACAGGAAGATATCAAAAATTTAATTATATATGCAAAAAAATTCAATATCGAGATTATGCCTGAAATTGATTTACCAGCACATTCTTGGGCATTACTAGAAATTATGCCAGAACTTAGAGAACAGTCTTCAAATATAGTTAGTGAAGATGTTGGTTCGTATAAGAATAATACTATAAATCCTTCCTTAGAAAAAACTGTAACTTTTTTAAAAGATATGTTGAATGAAGTAAGTGATATTTTCTCATATGATGTAATTCATGTTGGTGTTGATGAAAGACCAAGTAATGCGTGGGAAGGTTCTCCAGCAATTATCGAGTTTATGAAAAAAAATAATATTAAATCACAAGAAGAATATCAAGATTACTATATGAATTTTTTAATAGATTTTCTAAAATCAAAAAATAAAAGAACAGCTGCATGGAATGAGGCGGCAGTGTCTCCTCATATCGATCATGGTGTGGGTGGAAGTGCTGGAAAAATTGATAAATCATGCTTGATCTTTTCATGGGAGCATTCAGATGTTGCAAAAGAAACTACAAATAAGGGATTTGAAACAATACTTTGCCCTGGTCAAAAAACATATTTTGATATGGCTTATAATAATTCAACTGAAGAAAGAGGAATATGTTGGGCTGCAACTATAGAAGTAAAAGATATTTTTGAATGGAACCCAATAAAGGATATAAATAAATCAGAATTGATAAAAGGGTTACAAGGCCAACTCTGGTCAGAGACAATTACAGATAAAAAATTTTTTGATCAAATGATTAATCCACGATTAGCAACTTTATCAGAACTTGCATGGAAAGGAAAAATTTCTAGAACTTGGACTGAATTTCGTTCAGCTTTGTTAAATTCTATGAATTTCTTAAAAAAATTAGGCTGGCGATATCATAATTTTTAATGTTAAACTAAAAATAAATATGAAAATAGGTGCAGTTGGTTTTG
Source organism: uncultured Alphaproteobacteria bacterium (assembly GCA_902577905.1). Classification (GTDB taxonomy): domain Bacteria; phylum Pseudomonadota; class Alphaproteobacteria; order HIMB59; genus CACPNW01. The sequence continues at coordinate 25,015 of CACHAQ010000002.1, read as the reverse complement.
GGAATAGAACGGTAAGTGTTTATAATGAATTTTCAAAAATTAATCCTAATTTTGAAATGGTTGCTTATGTAGATCCTCAACCAATAGGTAAAGAATTTGCTGAGAAACATAATTTTTTCCCAAAAAAAACTTATTCAAATTTAAATAAAATGTTAGATCAAGAGAAACTAGATATGTTAATGATTGGGTCTCCTAACCATTTACATTTAGATCATATTAAGTGTGGATTAAGAGCTGGACTAAAAATATTTGCTGAAAAACCTATAGTAATAAATGAAAAGCAAACTTTCGAGTTAGCAAAACTGATTAAAGAATACGGTAAGGATAGAATAATAGTTGGTTTAGTTTTAAGATATTCGCAGCAAGCTAGATCTGTAAGAAAATTATTAGATCAAAATGCTATTGGAAATATAATATCGATTGAAGCTTCAGAGCACATTGTGCCATCCCATGGTGCTTTTTTCATGAGAAATTGGAGAAGAAAACAAAAATATTCAGGAGGCTTTATGCTTGAAAAATGTTGCCATGATATTGATTTCTATTCGATGATAACAGCAAGCAGACCTATGAAAGTTGCTAGTTTTGGATCAAGAAGATCTTTTATTCCTGATAATCTACCATCAGGCTCTCATCAACAATATACTAAAGACAGGCTTAAAGGTTGGGAGTCGAAATCAAATGTTTTCGATAGTGATGCTGATATTGTTGATCATCAAGTAGCAATAATTGAATATGAAAATAATGCAGTGCTATCATTTCATACTAATATGAAAGTCCCAGATGAATATAGAAGATTTGCAGTTATTGGATCATCAGGAATGATTGAAGGAGATTTTGTGAGAGGCTATATGAAAGCTCATGATGAGAATAATAATATTTTAATTGATGAGAATTATGGAGCTGCATTTGGGAAAGAGGTTAAAGGTCATTATGGTGCAGATAGTCTGATGGCAAAAGAAATAAATAATTATTTACTTAATAATGATAACAAGTTACCTGTAGGAATAGTTGAATGTATGGAAGCTGGCATTATTGCAATGAAAATTGACGAAGCAAGAATTAATAAAAAAGTTATTGATCTCAGTGAAACTTGGGAAAGGTTAGATAGTATAATTAATTAAATGAAAAAAAATAAATTAAATTCATATAACTCACAATATTTTTTAGCTTACATTCTAATAGCTCCAGCAGTTATATACCTTTTGTGTATAGTGGGATGGCCTTTAATAGAAACATTTAGATTATCATTTACTAATTCTAGTATAGCCGGTGAAGACTACGTTGGTTTTGAAAATTATGAAAAACTTCTATCTAGTTCTAAATTTAGTAAAATAGCTATACGAACATTTGTATGGACCTTTTTCTCAGTTTTACTAAAGTTAATAATAGGAATGATAGGGGCTGTTTTGCTCAATGCAAGTTTGAGAGGTAGATCATTCTTTAGAATTTTAGTTTTACCTCCTTGGGTTGTGCCGATTGCAATTGGTGCACTTGGCTGGATGTGGGTTTACAATGGTCATTTTGGAATACTATCCGGTATTGGAATTCGATTAGGAATTCTAGATGGACCATTTAGTTTTTTGGCTTATAAAAATAGTGCTTTTATTGCAACAATGGTAACCGACATCTGGGTTGGCGTACCATTTGTTACACTGTTTTTCTTGGCTGGTATGCAAGCAATTCCAAGAGATTTATATGAAGCAGCTTATTGTGATGGGGCTGGTAGATTTAGTAGATGGTATCACATAACACTACCTCAATTAACACCGGTAATTATAACTATGTCTCTAATTTCTGCTGTATCTACTTTTGTCTCTTTTGATATAATTTACATTTTAACAGAAGGCGGTCCAAGAGGAGCAACAACAACTTTGATTATAGATACTTACAAAATGGCACTGGGTAATTATAAGTTTGGTAAGGGATCTGCTAGAGCAGTAATGATCGTAATTATGATATCAACGTTTGCGATTGCATATTTTTATTTACTTTCAAGAATAAACAAAAAGGTATCTCATGGATAAATATAGCTTACCTTTAAAAATATTTTTATATCTGAGCATAACTGTTTTTTTTATATTTATCTTATTACCCTTTGTTGAAATGTTTTACGCGTCTTTACGACCTTTAAAGCACATATTTAGATCTCCTTATCAATTTTATTCTGATGACTTATCCTTTTGGGCATACAGAGAAATGTGGAACACAGTTCCTCTTTTAGGAAGATATATTTTTAATAGTTTTTTTATGGCTATTACAGTAACTTTTTTTACACTTTTATTTGTAATTCCTGCTGCGTACTCATACGCAAGATTTAATTTCCCATTCAAACAAGGTAGTTTATGGGTTCTTTTGGCAGTAAATATGTTTTCTGGTGCGGTATTATTAATACCTCTATTTAAACTATTAAGATATTTTGACCTTTTAAATACATATTTTGCAATGATTGTACCAGGAATAGCATTTTGTATTCCAACTTCAATATGGCTATTGAAAGCATATTTTGAAAAAATTCCAGTTGAGCTAGAGGAGGCAGCATATTGTGATGGAGCTTCGAGAATGGATATTCTTTTCAGAATTATTGCACCATTGAGCACTCCAGGCATTGCTGTAACTGCTATATATGCTTTTATTCAAGCTTACGCTCAACAATTCCTCTTTGCTATAACATTTAATTCAATTAGAGAATATATGCCAATAGTATCTGGTTTAACTGAGTTCATTGGCTACCAATCTGTGAAATGGAATGAAATGATGGCAGCTTCTATTGTTGGAGTATTCCCAGTTTTAATAGTCTTTATATTTTTACAAAAGTATATTGTAGAAGGTTTAACAGCTGGGGCTGTAAAAAACTAATATATTAAATAAATTCGCTTGATTGTATTCATATTATAGTGATACGGTAGTAAATAATTTGGAGGAAACATGAAATTTTTAAAAACTACTTCAATCGCTTCTTTCATATTTTTTTTGTTTTTTGGTTTCAATGCAAATTCACAGGAATTACATGGAATTCTATGTGGTGGTGAAATTAGACAAGCGGATATGGATGTTGCAGCAGAATTTGAAAGTGCCAATCCTGGAGTTACCATTAAATGGGAAGCTGTTCCCTGGGGAACTTGTCAGGACAAAGTAATAAACCTAGCTATTGCGGGAGATCCTGTAGATTTAGCCTATGTTGGTTCTAGAACATTAAAAGGACTTGCTGAAAATGGTCATATCATTAATGTTGACATACCTCAGTCACAAATTGACATGTATCAACCAGGCATTTTAAATACTGTATCTCACATGGGTAAGGTTTGGGGATATCCAAGAGCTTTTTCTACAAAAGCTTTATTTATGAATTGTGATTTACTAGAGCAGGCTGGTGTTGCATGTGAAGGACCTCAAACATGGGATGAATTATATACAATGGCTGAAGCTGTTACAAATAATGTACCAGGTGTTGCGGGAATTGGATTAACTGGTAAGGATTTTGATAATACCATGCATCAGTTCCTGAATTATTTATACAGTAATGGTGGTCAAGTTATTGATCCTGATACTAATACAATTACTTTAAATAGTTCAAATACAGTTGAAGCTCTTGCTTTTTATGGAAAATTAGCAAACGTAGCTCAAGAAGGTCCTTTAGCATATGAAAGATCTCAATTAAGAGATCTTCTTAATGATAAAAAGATTGCTATGTACATTGATGGTCCTTGGGGACGTGGTACTCACAATGAAGACCTTAATATGAAAACTGTAAGAATTCCAGCTGGACCACAAGGTGAGCAAGGAACATTATTAATCACTGACAGTATTGCTGTTTTTAATAATACAGGTAATGAAGATCTTGCTAATAAATTTGCAGCAATGGTTACTTCTCCAAAATGGCAATATAAATTAGATACTGAGTGGGGCTTAACTCCAATTATGCAGTATCCTTCAATTACTACTGCCGATCCATATAATGATGATTATTGGATGATGTTTATAGATGCAATTGGTGATGGTGGGCCAGAACCTCTATTTGTTGATTATAAAGCTTTTCAATCAGTTATGAATAATATGATCCAAGGAGCAATTCTTGGTGAAGGTGATCCTGCTGATTTAGTAGCTGAAGCTGCTGAAGAGTTAGAAGAATATAAATAATCATTTTAATATATTGCTAGGGCATAACTTGCCCTAGCATCTAATGTAAAATTCAAATGAGTAAATTAACAAGGTCTTATTCCTCAAAAATTAATTCAATATTAAAGAAGATTTTAAAAGAAGAAGAAAAAAAATTCTTACAGTGTGCTAAATTAATTAGCAAATCATATAAAAAAGGTGGGCAGTTATATATTTTTGGAACTGGACATTCTAGATTACTAGGAGAAGAATCATTTCACAGAGCAGGTGGTTTTGCTGCCGCATGTCCAATAAGAGATGATGATCTCAGTTTTAAAAAAGGAGCAAGAAAAGCTACTGCTCTTGAAAGAACTCCTAATATTGCAAAAAAAGCTCTCGCTAAATATAAGATTACCAGCAAAGATGTATTAATGATTGTATCTAATTCTGGCGTTAATCATGCACCAGTTGAAGCAGCTTTAATTGCAAAGAAAAAAAAAATAAAAACTATTTCACTAACATCTGTTAAATTTTCTAAACAAGCTCCTCTATCTAAATTAAATAAAAGATTATTTGAAATAACGGATATATTCATTGATAATAAGATTCCACCTGGCGATGCGATTATAAATGTAAAAGATAATATGGTTGGGCCAGCTTCAACAATTACTGGATCTTTTATTTTAAATTCAATTTTAATTGAAGTTGCAAATATCCTAAAAAATGAAAAATTATTCCCATTCTACATCAGTGTAAATATGCCAAATGCTAAAAAAAATAATGATATATTAGAGAAAAAATTTAGTAAGATTAATCCTCATTTGTAAGTTTTTTAAATTTTTTTAAAAATCACGAAATTGCTATATAAGATATTGAACTTAGATGATTGATCAAAATAAAGTTAGTGGGAAAATTATAAATTATAACTCTTCTTATATTGGAGATGTATATTTCAACGAAAAAATTATTGACTTGAAAATAAAAGACTCTGAAGATTATGATAATATTATAATTCCTGGTTTTGTTGATCTCCATTGTCATGGTGGTAATGGTTTTGATGTAATGGAGGGCTCGCAATCAATTATTGACATGTCAAAATATCATTTAAGACATGGAACAACTTCCATAATGCCAACTACTTGGACTAATACCTTAGAAAATACAATTTCAGCGTTAAAAGGATTTAATGAAATAAAGAAAGATAATGGTAATAATATCCTTGGAGTTCATTTAGAGGGACCTTTTATTAATCCTAATAAACTTGGAGCTCAACCAAATTTAACTGAGAAACCATCTTTAGATTTTATAAAAAAAATTCTTGAATTTTCTGATGTAAAAATCATTACTTTAGCTCCAGAAATTGATGGAATGCAAGAATTTATAAATGATTTAGCGAAACTAAATATTAAGATTCAATTTGGTCACACTTTGGCAGACTTTGATTGCTGTGAAAAAATTATGAAAGATCATGAAATTGGTTTTACACATTTGTATAATGCTATGTCTGGTAATGATCATAGATCTCCGGGAGTTTTATCAGCTGCTCTTTTAAAAGGAAAATATGCTGAAATAATCTGTGATAATATTCATGTTAGTAAAGAAGCAATCAAAATTGCAAAAAAATGTATTCCTGGACTGTATGCAATAACAGATTCTATTAATGCTAGTGGACTAAATGATGGTGAATATATTTTTGCAAAAAATAATATAAAAAAAGAAAAAAATTCAGTAAAAATTAAATCTGATGGTACTTTAGCAGGAAGTATTGTTACTATGGATCAAACTTTTAAAAATTTAATTTCAATGGATTTTTCATTAGAAGAAGCAGTTGCCTTAACTAGTTATAATGCTTCTAAATATTTAAATCTAGATAATGTCGGTATAATTAAAAAAAATTTTTTAAGTAATTTTCTTATTTTAGATAAAGAATTTAATCTTAAAGAAATTTATTTAAGAGGAAAAAAAATTAATGACTAGTACTCAAGTTTTATCCGAAGCACTCTCAATTCCAAATAAAATTAATCATTTTAGTATGAATGATAAAAATAATTATCAGGAGATATCAAATTTAATATCAGAAAAAAAAATTGATTATGTTGTTACTGTGGCAAGAGGTACGTCAGATTGTGCAGCTCTTTATTTGTCTTATATGTTTGCAAAATATCTTGGTTTGCCAACATATAGTATGCCTCCATCTATAATCACTTTAGAGGACTCAAAATTTGATTTTTCGAGAGCATTAGTTTTCATTATTTCTCAATCTGGAAAAAGTGAAGATTTAGTTGAATGTCATAAAATGGTAAAAAAAATGGGAGCAAAGACTATATTAATAAGCAATAATTTAAATAGCCCCATTATAAAAACATCCAATTATTTTTTTGATATAAATGCTGGAGAAGAAAAAAGTGTTGCAGCAACAAAAACTTTTGTTTTGTCTTTATTGATAATTTTAAAGCTTGTTTTTAATACTCTTAATAAAAAAGACATTAATAAACATATTGAAAAGCTTAGTGATCATTTAATTTTAGATAATAAAAATCAATGGAATCCAAATATATTAGATAAAACCATAAGTAATGGATATATAATTAGCAGGGGTGTTGGGTACGCAATTTCTAATGAAATATCTTTAAAGTTTAAAGAGTTATGTCAAGAAATGATAGAACCTTTTAGTAGCGCTGAAGTAATGCATGGTCCAAAAAGCCTCATAGAAAACTCATTTAAATTATTTACAATATCGCTTAGAGATAAAAGTGGGATGATAGTAGCAAAAGATTCTAGTCAAATTATTTCACTAACTAATCTTCACTATGAAATTACCTATGATGAAAGCTCAAATACAAAATTAAGATATAACACTAGTGAAATGATAGAATTAGATCCAATAATAGTACTATCAAAATTTTATCCTTGGGTTGTTAATTACTCTTTTGAAAAGGGATTAGATCCAGACAATCCCAGATATTTAACTAAAGTAACACAAACATTCTAATTTGAATAATATAGATATAGCAATTATTGGTGCAGGCTCTGCAGGAAGTATAATAGTAAATAAACTTCTTAATGAAACTAATTTTAATATAGCCCTTATTGAGGCTGGGCCAAAAGATAACAATCCTATTATTGATGTTCCTCTCGGTTATGGAATGACATTTTATAATAAAAAAATTAATTGGAACTTCTATTCAGAAAAACAAGATAATTTATTTAACCGGCAAATATATTATCCTAGAGGTAAAGTTTTAGGTGGTTCTGGCTCAATAAACGCAATGGTGTATGCAAGAGGATTAAAAACAGATTATGAGTATTGGGGTAAGAACAAGGAATGGAGTTTTGAAAATATAAAAAAAGTATACAGTTCTATGGAGCAACAAATAAATGATGATAAAGAATTTCTTAAAAAAGAAAAGATTCCAGTAAATAATGTAAGTAAGCATCATCATCCAATTTTAGAATATTTTTTTAATGCTAGTAATGAAATTGGTATTAAAAAAAATACAAATTTAACTACATCCATCGAAAATCAAGTAGGTCATTATAATATTAATACTTACAAAGGTACTAGGCATTCATCATCAAAAGTATTTTTAAGACCTTTATTAAAAAGTCCTAGACTAACCATATTAGATAATACTCAAGTAAAAAATTTAATAATTAAAGATAAAAAAATTACTGGTATTAAAATTCAAAATAAATCAACAGAACAAATAATAAACTTATCTCAAGGAGCAATTTTATGTTCTGGTTCTATAATGTCGCCTTATTTGTTAATGCATTCAGGTATTGGTGACAAAGACCATTTAAAAAAATTTGATAAAGAAATAATAATTCATAATTCTAATGTTGGAAGAAATCTTCAGGATCATCTTGGGTTAGATTATTTATTTAAAACTCATCATCGTTCACTAAATAAATCGTTAGGAACTTGGCCAGGCAGAATTACTTCTGTGTTAAAATATATTTATAATAGGAAAGGACCATTATCACTAAGTATTAATCAGTCTGGGGGATATGTAAATTGGCATTCAAAACATCACTATCCCAACTTACAGATTTATTTTAATCCATTAACTTATTCTATCACTCATAGAAATAAAAGACCTCTTCTTAAAACAGACAAATTTGATGGTTTTATTATTGGTTATAATTCTTGTCGACCAAAAAGTTTGGGTAGAGTTGCATTGAACTCTCCTAATTTTGAAGATGCACCAGTGATTGACCCAAATTTTCTATCGCATGAAGAAGATATATATGATGTTAAATGTGCAATTAATTTTTCTAAAGTTTTGGCAAATACAAATAGTATAAAAAAAATAAGAAATGAAAGTGTTACTCATGATCTTTTAAATGCTACTGAAGAAGAAATGATTGATCACTTTAAATCTAATGCTGTTTCTATCTATCATCCGTGTGGTACTTGTAAAATGGATGAAGACCCTAAAAAGGGAGTTGTTTCTGAAAGATTAAAAGTTCATGGAATGGAGAATCTTTGGATTGCTGATGCATCTGTTTTTCCAAATATTACTTCTGGCAATATAAACGCGCCAGTAATGATGCTTGCTAATCTTGCAAGTAAATTTATTATTGAGGATTTAAATAAGATTTAATTTATGAAAATAGTTAAACTTGAAACATTCACAAAACCATATGTAAGTTTTGTAAAAATAACAGTTGAGGATGGTTCAATTGGTTATGGTCAAATGTCAACTTATCATGCAGATATCACAGCTCAAATCTTTCATAAACAAGTAGCACCCTGGGTTTTAGGAAAAGAATATTTTGATTTTGATGATTTAGAAGATTTTATCTTTGAAAGAGAACATAAATTTCCAGGATCATATCTTTTACGTGCAATTGCTGGTTTAGACACAGCATTATGGGATTTGAAAGGTAAAATCGAAGGTAAGCCAGTAGTTTCATTGATAGGAGGATCACCAGGAAATTTAAGAATTTATGGATCATCAATGAAAAGAGATATTATGCCAGATGATGAAGCAAATAGATTTAAAAAACTCTTTGATGAAAAAGGTGTTAATGCATTTAAATTTAGAGTTGGCTCTGAATGTGGAAGAGGAGTTGATGAATGGGAAGGAAGAACACCTAGTATAGTCAAAACAATAAATTCGACTTTAGATAAAAGTGTAATTAAAATGGTCGATGCAAATAGTTGTTATAGTTCTATCCAAGCAATAGAAATTGGTAAACTTTTAGAAGATAATAATGTTACTCATTTTGAGGAACCTTGTCCTTACTGGAAGCCAGAAGAAACTAAAAAAGTTACTGATAGTTTAAAGATAGATGTTACTGGGGGTGAGCAGGATTGTGACCTTAGAATTTGGAGAGATATGGTTAACAGAAAAATTGTAAATATTTTTCAGCCTGATGTTATGTATATGGGAGGGTTGACCAAAGCTTTAAAAGTAGCTAAAATTATTGAAGAAGGCGGTTTTATCTGTACCCCACATACTGCTAATTTATCTTTAGTTACAATTTGTACAATGCATTTTTTAAAAGCAATAAATAACTCAGGACCCTATCTTGAATTTTCGATTGAGGGTAAAGATTATTATCCTTGGCAACAGAATTTATTTTTAGGTGATCCTTTTAAAATATCTAACGGAATGGTTAAAATCGAAGATACTCCTGGCTGGGGTATTGAGATTAATCCTGATTGGTTAGAGAAATCAGAATATAAAAAGACAGAAATATAAAAAATGATTAAAAATATAATTTTTGATTTTGATGGTGTAATAGTTGATAGTGAAGTTTTGGTCTCTAAAGCATTTTCAAAATATTTTAAAAAATTTGGTTATTCTTTTAAAGAGGAACAATTTTATAAATATGCTGGAAACAAAACCGTTGAAGTAATAAATTTATTATCTGCAAAATATAATATTGAAAATAAAAAAAAATTTACAAATGAAATATATAAAATTGTTTCAGAGGTCTATGCAAAGGATTTAAAATTAGTTGAAGGAGCAAAAGATTATATTAGTAAATCAGATAGAAATCATTACATTGGATCCAATAGTAATAAAGACAGAATTCTGGATGGTTTGAAAATTGTTGGTTTAGATAAAACATTTTTAAGTGATCAAGTTTACTCATTTGATATGGTTAAAAGACCAAAACCTGATCCAGATATATACTTAAAGGTTTTAAATGATAATTCACTTGATAGAAAAGAAACAGTCATTATTGAAGATAGTGGAGTAGGTGTTAAAGCAGCTACTGCAGCAAAAGTAAGAGTATTTGGTCTTACTGCAGGAAAACATTGGCATTCAAATAGAGAGAAAAATGAATTATTTGACAATGGTGCAATGAATGTATTTAGTGATTATGAAAGTCTAGGTAAGGCAATAGAGGAACTTTAAATGGGACCAGATGTAAAAGGCAATCCACTGTATATTTCAGTTTATCTTTTGATAGCCTCCTACATTTTAGGCGAATTTATTTTCCCCAAATATCCACTGTTGTATATTTTTAATCTTTTAGGAATATTAATTATAATATTAATGCCAATTGTATTTTTTTCTTCACGAAATGCATTTAACGCTCATGAAGAGAAATTACTTCCACAAACTGAAACAAATAAAATTATAAAAACGGGAATTTTTGCTTATTCTCGAAACCCAATTTATCTATGTTTTGTTTTATTTCATTTTGGAATGTTTCTTACTTTTGAAAATATTATGTATTTTCTTTGCTCTATTGGATTATTTTTTTGGTTAAATAATTTTGTAATATATGAAGAAGAAAAGTATTTAAAAGATAAATTTGGAGATGAATTTGAAAGATATTGTGATTCTGTAAAAAGATGGATTTTCTTCTAATTAAAATTTAATGAGGAAATTTTATGATTTTTTTCAAATTTAATAACGATCTGAGCTTTTTTGTTTAAATCCTTTAACATCCATTTAGTTATCTTCTCATAATGTTGAATAAAAATTTTAATTTCATTTGGCGTCATTCTTTTCGATTTTTTATTTTTTGATTGATTAGTTTTTTCCTGCTTTAACCGCCATTTAAAAACATTATCAAAAGAGGATGTTTTTAAAAAAATAAGTTCATCAAATAGTTTAAATAATTTTTTATATTCTAATTTTAATTTATTATTATAGAAATTTCTCCATTGATATCTTGGATCTTTTATTTTTTCTAAATTATTTATATTTTTATATAGAATTTTTTTAGGAATTTCAGAACTTCCGCAACACCAACCTTCTAAGAAAAGAATATCATATTTAGTTTTAGTTATTTTAGTTGATTTAGAAGTGTCATCAATCAATTTATCAAATATGGGGATTGTAATGGGGTATTTACCTTTATTGAATTGTTTTATATTTTTAATCAATTTTTTAATATCATGTGTTCCTGGGACACCTCTCGTTATTAACAATTGATGTATTTGTTTTGATAATAGTAATCGTTGTTTTTTTGATAAATAATAATTATCTAAATTAAGTAAAAGTATTTTCTTATTATAAAATTTTTCAATAGTTTTAGAGATGATATTAATAAATGATGATTTTCCAATACCTTGAGAGCCTCCAAACAGGAATTTTTTTGATTTACTAGAGCAAATATAATTTATGATTGGAATTAATTTATCTTCTATGTACTTTTTGGAATATTTTTTATTATATGTTTTGTGTATTTCTTTTTGAATATAGTCTATTAATGCACTCATTTAATATTTATTTATAAACAAAATACTCATACATGAAATTTCTTTTTGATTTAGGCGGTGTTTTTTTTGATTGGGACCCTAATTACTTTTATAAAGATGTATTTAAAGATAAAGAAGAAAGAGATAATTTCCTTAATAATATTTGTAATGATGAATGGAATATCCAACAAGATGCTGGAAGACTTATAAAAGATGCAGAAAATGATCTAATAAAGAATTATCCTGATTATGAAGATAAAATAAAATTATATTATAAAAATCATCATAGAATGTTCAGGAAAATCTTTCAGCATTCAGTTAATGTTTTAGATGATTTGAAAAATAATAAATATGAGTGTTATGTTTTATCAAATTGGTCCTGGGAAACATTTCAAGGTATGAATAAAAAATACCCATTTTTAAATAAGTTTGATGGTTTAATAATTTCTGGAAAAGAAAAATTAGTTAAACCTGATGCTCAAATATATAAATTAGCAGTAAACCGTTTTAATTTAATTCCACAAGAAACTGTTTTTATAGATGATAAAAAAGAGAATATTGAGGCTGCAAACAAACTTGGTTTTTTAACTATACATTTAACTAACCCTGAAATAATAATTCAAGAAATTAATAGATTTATTTAATTTAATTATGAATGAAATTTTTGATATTTTAGTTATTGGAGGTGGTATTAATGGTGCTGGAATTGTAAGAGACGCCTCAGGAAGAAATTTAAAAGTTTGTTTGGTTGAAAAAAACACAGTTGGCTCAGCCACTTCGTCTTGGTCTACAAAATTAATACATGGAGGATTAAGGTATCTTGAAAATTATGAGTTTCGCCTAGTACGTGAATCTCTAAAAGAAAGAGAAGTAATTAAAAAAATTGCCAGTAATATAACAACACCATTACCTTTTATTATACCATATCAAAAATCTTTAAGACCAAAATGGTTAATTAAATTAGGATTATTTTTATATGATAATATTGGTGGCAAAATGACTATACCAAAATCTTCAACTATAAATATTAAAAAGGAAATTCCTAATATCTTAAAAGATCAATTTAAAATTGGTTTTCAATATTATGATTTACAAGTTGATGATAAAAAACTTGTTCAGTTAAATGTTGAAGATGCAAAGAAAAAAGGCGCTATGATTATTCAAAATAGAAAAGTTGTAGACGCAAAACGAAATAAAAATATTTGGGATATAACTTTAGATGATAATACTATACTTAAATCCAAAATTCTTATTAATGCTGCTGGACCTTGGATAAATGAAGTTTTAAGTAATGTTATTAAATTAAATTCAAATAAATCAATTCGACTTGTAAAAGGTAGCCATATAATAACTAAAAGTCTTTACAGTCAGAAAAAAGCTTTCACTTTACAAAATGAAGATAACAGAATAATTTTTGTAATACCGTATAAAGATGAATATTCACTTATTGGCACTACTGAAACAGAAGTTTTTTCACCAGAAAATCCTAAAATTGATGAAAGTGAAATTGATTATTTATTAAACTCAGTAAATAAATATTTTGTTAAACAAATATCAAGAGATGATGTCGTAAGTTCTTATTCTGGAATTAGACCGCTTATTGAAGATTTCAAAGAAGCTTCAAAAGTTACTAGAGACTATATATTTGATTTAAATGAGGATGGTTCACAAGCACCTTTACTAAGCATTTATGGGGGAAAATTAACAACATACAGGAAATTAGCTGAAAATGTTCTTTTAACTCTTAATAATCATATTCCCATAAATAAGAAAAATTCTTGGACTGCTGAACAAAAACTATAATTGGTATCCCTCTTAAATAACTTTTCAAATTTGGTGGGCAGAAAAGTTTTATAAGAGGAATACTTCTTATAGGAGGAAATAATATGAACCCTCTGCCCATCGTTATAATAGTTTAAAATTATCATATTTATTGAAAATTTATAAAAAAGGGATGTATTGCCCCTTATATTAGGGGCAATAATTAATACGATTCTATTATTTAAACGCTTCGCCTGAACTATCAAATAATTGGCATCTTCCAGCAGGGAATCCTACTTTTACAGTATCACCAACTTTGATTTCAGAGTGTCCTTCAGTTTCAGCAACTAATGGCTCTCCATCTTTTTCAAGGTATAGATAAGAAACGTCACCAAGCTTTTCGACAACAAATACTTTACTTTCCCAAGATCCATCCGCATCACCATTAACTACTAAGTGCTCAGGTCTAATACCTAAAGTTACCGAATCACCCTCTGAGGATGACGCTGACATTTTAGAGACTGATATTTTTGACATTCCCATAATATCAACTTCTGTAGCATCAGAACTTTTGCTTAATATCTTACTTGAAATAAAGTTCATTTTTGGCGATCCAATAAATCCACCTACGAACATATTATTTGGTTTATCATAAAGTTCTAGTGGTGATCCTTTTTGTGAAACGATACCTGTATCAAGCACAACAATATCATCAGCTAAGGTCATTGCTTCTGTCTGATCGTGTGTAACGTAGATCATTGTTGCTTCTAGTTCATTATGCAGTTTTGCTAATTCAACTCTCATTTGAACCCTTAATGCAGCATCAAGGTTTGAAAGTGGTTCATCAAATAAGAAAACTTTTGGTTTTCTAGTAATTGCTCTTCCAATAGCAACACGCTGTCTTTGACCACCTGAAAGTTGTTTTGGTTTTCTTTGAAGATAATCTTCTATTTGAAGAATTCTTGCTGCCTCATTAACTCTTTCATTAATTTCATCTTTTGATCTTTTTTCTAATTTCAAACCAAAAGCCATATTATCAAATACAGTCATGTGAGGGTATAATGCATACGATTGAAACACCATTGCAATATTTCTTTGCTTTGGCGGTAAATCATTTACTATTTGACCATCAATTGAAATTGTACCTGAATTTATGTCTTCCAGTCCTGCTATCATTCTTAACATAGTTGATTTACCACAACCACTTGGACCAACTAGAACTGTAAATGATTGACTTTTTATATCAAGAGAAACATCCTTTATTACATGGACGTCTCCAAAATATTTATTAACAGTATTTATATTTATATCTGCCACTTCATCCTCCTTTGAGCGATCTTTCAAGTGTATGAATACATCATCATACAAATATATTTACATTTAAAAGTATATTTATTTAAAAATCAATACTTTTTAGAATTTACCCTTTAACTGATCCAGCTACTAAACCTCGTATAAAATATCTCTGTAAGGCAAAAAAGATAAATAGAGGTACAGTCATTGATACAAAAGCACCAGTAGTTAAAATTTCCCAATTTTCTCCTCTAGATCCAAGTAATTCTTTTAATTTTGCGGTTAATATTATTTCACTTGGAACCTGATCTAAAAATACTAAACCTACTAAGAGATCATTCCAACACCATAAAAATTGTAAAATAAATATTGAAGCAAAAGCTGGTATCGAAAGAGGAATAATTATGCGTAAAAAAATATCATAATGAGAAGCACCATCAACCTTAGCAGCTTCCATCATTTCATTAGGCAAGCTTTTTAGAAAATTTCTTAATAGAAAAGTAGTTGAGGCTAATCCAAAACCAGTATGTGCCATCCAAACACCGGGATAGGACTTAGCCGCTACTCCAAATAAAGCTCCAAAATCATTATAGATTGTTAGTATTGGTATTAGAGACATTTGAAGAGGAACAACAAGAGACGCAATTATTATTGCTAATAAAGTATCTCTTCCATAAAATTTCATCCAAGTTAAGGAATATGCAAAGAAAGAGCATATTATTAGAGGAATTAGTGTTGAAGGTAATGCTACTGCCATTGTATTAACAAAAGCTCTGCCAATTCCTTCTTTGAATAAAACTTCTCTGTAATTTTCAAAAGTAAATGCAGGAGGACTTAATGATGTAGTAAATAATCTCTTACCTTTTTTCTTTTTAAATTCTGTTCTTGATCGCCATTCATAATTTCCATCTTCATCAAGAAGCACTTCACTTTCATCTTTAAAAATTGCGACATCACCAATATTAAATTCATTAATTTTCTTCGAAGTAATTCCAAAACTTTCTATTTTTTTTCCCGAATTATCTTCAAATAACTTTCCTTTAATTTTGAAATAACCATCTTCTTCAATTTGGCTTTCCATTCCTGACATTCTATAAATTTCATTTACTTCTGTAGTAGTTAAGGAAGTCCACCATCCACTTATAGCTAATAAATCTTTATCTCTTAAAGAGCTAATAAACAGACCAAATGTAGGAATAATCCATATAATAACAAATAAGAGGAGTAATAGTTGAGATAATAAAGATGATATTGAAAATTTCTTCATTATATTTTTTGCTCCTGTCTATGTTTGTACAAATTCCATGCTAAGATTGGTATTACACCAATCATAATAACAATTGCTAAAACACTTCCTCTTCCCGAGTCACCACCACCTCTAAACATCCAGTCGTACATTAAGTTTGCTAATACTCCGGTTTGCCATTCACCATTAGTCATAGCAAAAATAATATCAAATATTCTTAAAACAATTATTGTAATTAAGGTCCAAATCACAAGTATCGTTTGTTCTAAATAAGGAATTATAATTGAAAAAAATATTTTTAACTCACTAGCTCCGTCAATTCTTGCAGCTTCAAGCATTTCCTTAGGTATGCTTCTTAATGCAGCACTAAAAATAACTAAAGCTAATCCAGTTTGTATCCAAATCATAATAGCCATTAAAAAGAAATTATTCCACATAGGTATTGTTAACCATGCTTGTGGCTCATAACCAAGAGAAACAATTATTGCATTAAGTAATCCAATTTGTGTATTCTCAGGTCCTCTATATTCATAAATAAATTTCCAAATTACACCAGCTCCTACAAATGATATTGCCATAGGCATAAATATTATAGATTTTGCAATTGAACCCCACCAAATTCTATCAGCTAAGTTAGCAATTACTAATCCAAAAAAAGTGCTTAATGTTGGGACTACAAGTAACCATACTAAATTATTTAATATACTTCTTCTAAATTCAGGATCATTAATTGCCCATTTGTAATTGTATAGTCCGACAAATTCTCTTCCAAATTTATCATAAAAGCTAAGCCTGACAGTTTCAAACACTGGATATAAAATAAAAATAAATAAAACAATAAATGCGGGTGTTATAAAAACTATGACCCTTATAGAATTTTCAAAATTATATCTTTTCAGTGTTTTGTTACCATAAGTATCTAAAATATAATTTGAGATATGAAAGTAGGCTATGAAAAATAATATTCCTAAAAAAACAATAAATACTAAATTCAGGATGGTCATTAGTGATTAAATATATAAAAAAAACAGGCGAACAAGTTAATTGTTCGCCTGTTCATAATAGAAAAGTTACTTAATTGCGTCCCAACTATCTTGGATCGCATCTGCTACATCTTGGGCAGATTTTCCGTTAGTATAGTCAACCATACCAGTCCAGAAAGTTCCAGCACCAATAGCACCAGGCATTAAGTCTGACGCATCAAATCTAAACGTTGTTGCGCCTGTTAAAATTTCACCTAGTTTTCTAAAAGTTTCACTAGCATATTTACTTCCATCAACACCTTTGTGAGGAGTCAGGAAACCACCTTTAGCCATCCAATATTCATGAGCTTCAGGATGCATTAAGAATTTAATGAACTCTATTGTTGCTTGGTTATCATTAGTAGCCGCTACTAATGTACCAGCTCCAAGTACAGGAGTTCCTAAATCTTTAGTTGCATATGCAGGGAAATAAAAGAAATCATAGTCAACACCAGCTTCTACACCTTCAGGGAAGAATGCAGGTATAAAACTAGCTTGTCTGTGCATCATACATTCTGCAGGTGAAGTGAAAAGTCCATTTGGAGCATCTCTAAAATCAGTAGTTGCTACTGCTTTAGATCCACCATTTACAAACTTGTCATTCAACGCAAAAGTTCCAAAGAAATTCATTGCTTCAATAACCCTTGGATCATTAAAAGGCATTTCATTGGATACCCACATGTCATAAACATCAGGGGTATGTGTTCTTAACATGATATCTTCCATCCAGTCAGTTGCAGGCCAACCAGTTGCTGCACCTGAACCTAGACCAATACACCATGGAGTATTTCCATCTGATGCCATTTGTCTTGTTAGTGCAATTAGCTCTTCCATTGTTCCAGGAACTTCGTAACCATTATCTTCAAAGTTATCTGGTGAATACCAAACCAAACTTTTTACGTTTGTTCTAAAGAAAATTGCATTAAACTGATCATTACCATTTTCATCGGCATAAGTTGAAAGATCAACCCATGATTGACCAGCAGCATAGTTATCTAAAACCATTTGTTTAATATCATCTCCAAGAGGAACTAATCCCCCCATAGCAGCTGCGTTTGCAGCAAGACCAGGTTGTGGAAATACAACTAGATCAGCAGCACTTCCAGCTTTTAGATCGATCATAACTTGTTGTTCAAAACTATCTGAACCACCATATTCAAATGTAGCTCCTGTAGCTTTCTCAAATATAGCACCAACTTCTCTCATTGTTTCTTGTTCTGGTGACAACCAAGGACCAAACATAACTACCTTTTGTCCAGTTAAATCTGGACCAGAATATTTGTGACCTCCAGCAAAAGCTGCGAAACTTAGAAATAATGAAGAAAGTATAATTAATAAATTTTTTATTTTCATAATTCCTCCGTAAATAATAATTCATAATTATCCAAAACGTTTTGGTTGTCAATTTATATTATCTGGTTTATGGAAAAAAACATGAATATTAAAGAATTAGCAAAAAAGCTTAATTTATCAATAACGACAGTTTCAAGGGGTTTAGCTGACTATTCAGACGTAAGTGAAAAAACGAAAAAAAGAATAAAGAAATTTGCTGAAAAATATAATTATAATCCTAATCCTTATGCTGCAAATTTGGCATCACGAAGCTCCAAGAACCTTGGCTTCATTCTGCCATTGTATGGGTTAAATTCATCTCCTCTAAATCAAATTTCATTTATTCAATTTTTATCAGGAATGTATTCTAATCTTTCAAAAAATAATATTCAGTTGTCAATGCTCATGGCAAGAAGTCAAAATGAAGAAAAATCTTTATATGAAAAACTTATTGTAGAACAAAAGGTAAGGAATATCATTATAAATAATTTAAGAATTAATGATAGCAGGATACCACTTTTAAAAAAAAATAAAGTTAATTTTGTAGCTTGGGGAAGAACACAAAATTTAAAAAATTATTCATGGGTAGATCTAGATAATCATAAAAGTATGCAAATTATTTTTGATCACTTAATAAAAAAAAATCATGAAAAAATTGCATTCATAAATATTAATAAAAAATTTAATTTTGCTTATCAAAGAATGAAAACTTATTTAAGTGAAATAAAAAAATATAATATTAGTTTTGATAAAAACCTATATATTGAAATACCCAAAAATGATTCTTTGTTAAGCGAGGAAGTTACAAGAAAATTATTAAAAAATAAAAAAGTTACTGCTATTATATGTTGTACTGAATATATTGCAGCAGGTGCAATACGTGCGTGTAATGATCTTAAAATAAAAATTGGTCATGACATTTCTCTTATTACTTATGATAGTTTAATAGTAAGTAATTTAATTACACCAAAAATAACTTCAATTTCTCATCCTACAGAAGACTTAGGTTACAATGCAGTAAAGTTATTAATGAGTAAGAATGGTAATGATTCTAAAAATAATTTTTATATGGCTAAGCCTACGATTATTGATAGAGATTCAGTAAAAAAATTGTAACTATACTTATATTACGAAGTAATTTCTTTTTGAATAAAATAACTGTTATCTTTATGTTGTTTTATTATTGCTGGAATTATTTCCTTATAGGCATCATACAAACTAGAATTAGCTTTTGGTAATTGATCTTTAATTAAGTTACTCAACTTAGGTAAGTTGTATGACGGAACAGAAGGAAACATATGATGCTCTACGTGATATTCCATGTGCCAATATAAAAAACTAAATATAGGATTAAAACGTACAGATCTAGTTGTGAACCTGTGATCTTTTATATCTTCTGGTAGTCCTATGTGTTGAGTCATATTAAATATGTTAACAATGTTGCCCCAGTACCTAGGAAAAAATATTAGTAATGCAGGAAGAGGGTTCATTAAATAAAATGATAGAGCAAAAGAGACGATCCATAAAGAAACATGTATTCTTGAAATAAGACGACATTTCCAAATCTGATCTTGAGGAATACATTCCTTCATAACAGGTGTCGTCATTCCTAACGCGTGCTTGATAGTTTCAAATTTAAAGGAGTCCTTGAACTTAATAAGTTCATAAAATGGAGCAAAACTAAATAGGAAATTTTTTAGACTTGGATATTCATGGAACAATGCTGCCTCAAAATCATGAGGGTCTGCAACAGAAGAGGTATTGCTATGGTGTCTAAAATGACTCCAAGTCCATCTAGTTGGTTCAAAGTCAGTCATAAAAGAACCAATTTGATAAAAAAATTCATTTAAAAATTTTGATTTAAATGCAGTTCTATGTCCACATTCATGCCAGATTGGGTTACTTGAATAAAAAAGAACACCGTAAAGCCATAACCATAAAACTGTCCACCATGTTCCCCAGGTGGCTACAGACATATAACCAAAAATAAATAAAAGAATAAAATATATAGTTACATGCTGTAATCCTTTTAGATCACTTTTTTTTGATAACTCTTTAAGATCTTTTTTACTTATTTCGGCTCTAAACCATTTGTCATCAACATTATCTAATTTTTCCGACATGTAATTGCCTTTATAAAACTATTATGAGATTTAAAAGACAAATATTAACTATTTTGTCTCACTAAACGTCAACCCATGTTCCAATTTCATTACTTTCTATACATTTATCAATTATATTTTGAATTTTTGCACCTTGATAAAAATCGGGCTGCATATTCAAGTTTGTTTTTATTGACTCTATAAAGTTTTGATAATTACTTGGAGTTTTTGGACATTCAATTGTATCCCAAGCCATTTTATTGATATTTTCGTCAATACAAATATGCAATGTAGACCACTTAGTCCTTTCCTCATCTAGTTCAACTTTTAAAGCACCTTTTGTACAAAATACTTCTAGAATTAAAGAGTTTGCATGTCCAGTTGCATATCTTGTATTAGTTATTGTACCGATAGCTCCATTTTCAAATCTAACCAATGAATTGAAACCATCATTAGCATCTAATGTATATTCTTTTATTTTATTTCCTTTATCGAAGTAAGTTTTTAAATCAGTACATATTTCTTTTATGTCACCTACAGCATTAACAGCAAAATCAAAAATATGAACACCTGTATCTCCTAAAGCACCGTTACTTCCATGTTTCGTTGATAGTCTCCACAGCCATTTGTCTTCCTCTCTCCAATCACCCCATTTATTACTTGTAAGCCAAGACTGGTAATAACAAGCACTAACATGTCTAGGATTTCCTATTTCTCCAGATTTTAATATTTCAACTAATCTTTGATATGCACTTGATTCCCTATAAGTAAAATTAACCATATTAATTTTTTTAGATTGAACTGCTGCATTTAACATATCTTTTGCATCACTATAATTTTCAGCAAGTGGTTTTTCACAAAAAACATTATAACCTCTTTTTAAAATTTGCAGTGTAGTCTCTTTATGAAACTTATCAGGCGTTGTGTTGCTAATACCATCAAAAGTTTTTTCTTTTTCAAGCATTTCTTCTAAACTCAAATAACCTCTGATATCTGAACCTTTGTTATTTGATAAAAATATTTCTAAATTTTTTTGATTTGTATCACAAACAGCTTCAACATTGACATTTGGCATATTGTTAAATTCATCAAGATGCCTTGAAGAGATATTTCCTGTTCCAACAATGCCAATTTTCATTTTATTTTTCTTCTGTTGGATGTCCTACACTAAAACCTTTCTTACTAATCTTTTCAATAGGTTTTGGTCTATTACTTTTCGGAGTAGGAGAATGTATATCTTCCCACAAAACTTTATTTTTCTGTTTTACAAAATGTATTGCATTTTTAATTACAATTTGCACATTAATATTATGATAAGTTGGATAGGCTTCATGACCTGGTCGAAAATAAAATATTTGACCATTTCCTCTTCTATATAATAATCCCGATCTAAAAGTTTCTCCTCCTTCAAACCAACTAGTAAAAAGTGTTTCATCTGGAGATGGAACTTGAAAAGGTTCACCATACATTTCTTCCATTTCTAGTTCAAAATGTGGCTCTAAACCATCACAGATAGGATGACCAGGATTGCATACCCATAGTCTTTCTTTTTCGCCGTATTCTCTCCAGGTTAAATTGCAATTAGTACCCATTAATCTTTTAAATATCTTAGAATGATGTCCGGAATGTAATACTATCAAGCCCATTCCTTCAAGAACTCGTCGTTGTACTAAATCAACTGTCCTATCTAATACTTCGTCATGGGCTTTGTGCCCCCACCAAATAACAACATCACAATTTTTTAATAATTCCTCACTTAATCCATTTTGATCTTCTTTGAGCGTAGCGGTTTTAATTTTTAAACTATTATCAGTTGACAAAAAATCTTTTATGCAGCCATGAATACCTTTGGGATAAATTTTTTTAACTTTTTCATTTTCTACTTCATGAATATTTTCATTCCAAATTATAATATTAGTCATCAAGTACTATCTAACTCTTTCTCCGTGTAACCGATGTCCTAGTAATGCTAGTAATATGATTAATCCGTTAAAGAATTGTCTCCACTCACCACTCCAGCCAATGGCAATAATTCCTATTTCCATATAGGCAATTATACCAACGCCAAAAACTGCTCCAATAATAGTTCCTAACCCTCCCCAGTAAGGAGTGCCGCCAACAAAAACAGCTGCTAGAGCAAGCAATAAATAACCAAATCCTTGAGTAGGGAAAAATGTATATGTAATCATTGTTGTAAAAATTCCACCAATAGCAGAGCCAATACCTACAAACATGAATGCTTTAATCTTAACGGCATTTACATTAATACCCATCTGTTCTGCGCTAACAGAATTATCTCCTACATGCTGAATATGAATACCAAAAACATGTTTGTTAAAAAAATAATAGCAAAAAATTACAAATATTGCTGCCCAAAAAATTTGCATTGGGAAGCCATAAAAATTTCCAACTAAAAGAGGGTAGATCCAGTGGCTATCTATTTCCATAATCGTAATTGATCTGCTGTTAGATAATAAGAGAATTACACCTCTCAGTAAAAATAATACTCCAAGAGACGCAACAAGAGAGGAAAGTCTAAATACAACAATTAATGTTCCAACGAGAGCACCAATAGCTGCTCCAGTAAAAATACCAAGTACTAAACAAATAGCTGGATCAACTCCATTTTTAACAAGTAAAGCAAATACGTAAGCTGCTACAGCGTAAGTAGAAGCAAAGGAAAGATCTATTTCACCAGATGCAACTAGAAAAACTAATGGTATAGTTAAAAATATCAAAGTTGGCATCATTACAAATACTGATTGATGAAGGTTAGGTCTTATCCAAGCTTCTGGTGCACCTACTAAAAAAATTACCATTAAAAGTACAAAATATCCAATGCTTCCTAAAGCTCTTCCATTTCTGTGAAAGTAATTACTTAAATATGAATTATTATTACTCATTAGTGTGCTCCTATAGTATCTCTCATTATTTTCATGAGTTCTTCAGGAGTAGATATGTCATTCTTATTGAGTTGATGAACGACTTCTCCTCTATCTAAAATTACAAATCTATCTGATATGTCGTATACATGATAAATATTATGACCAATAAATAGAACAGATCTATTTGATTTTTTTACATTTAAGACAAAATCAAAAACTTTCTGTGTTTCATTAAGAGATAAGTTATTTGTTGGCTCATCAAGAACAATTAATTCTGCTTTATTATAAATTGCTCTTGCAATTGCTACGCCTTGTCTTTCACCTCCAGATAAATTTCCAACTGGAGATTCAGCATTTATTAATTTTGATGTAAAACCTATTTCTCTAATTAATCTATTTGCTTCAAAAATTTGTTCTTTTTCTTTTATAAAACCAAATGGATATCGAAGTTCCTTACCCATAAAAATATTTTTAACTATCGATTGTTGAGGAGTTAAAGCTCTATCTTGAAAAACAGTTTCTATACCAGACTCTCTAGCCTTCAGTGCATTCCAAGCGTTTACTTTTTTCCTCTTATAAGTATATCACCTTCATCAGGGCTATAAACACCTACTAGTGTTTTAATTAATGTTGATTTACCTGCGCCATTATCACCAATTAAACCTACAACTTCACCCCTGGTTACTTTTAATGATGCTTTGTTTAGAGCAGTAATACCGCCAAATCTTTTTGTAACATTATCTAATTCAATGATATTTTCCATAAATTTTGAAATGCTAACCCATTAAAATGGGTTAGCAATATATTTACCTATCTTAAGCCTGCATCAGCAAGAGCTTTAACAGCTTGATAGTTATTTGTATCAACAAATCCTGCACCAGTATCTTGGTTTATTGCTCCAGTACCAAGTACAGCTGTTTGACAAAGTGATAACACTGGAAGATACCCTTGAAGGAAAGGTTGTTGATCAGATGTTAGATGAACATATCCTTTTTCAAACGCCGACATAATTTGTGGACTAGTATCAAATCCAATTTGAAGTAACTCATTTGGTCCATAACCAGCAGCTTTGGCAATACCTTCTGCAACATTCATTACATCACTTCCAGAGTGAACAATTACTTTTGTTTCAGGATTTGCATTTAAAGCTGCTGAGAAAACTGGGATAGTCATATTCGGATCTGAAGCATAAGCTGGTTGTCCATCAAGAACAGTAACTGTCATTCCGTGTTCTTCAAATATGATTCTTGCACCATCTTCTCTTTGAGCTCTAGCGTAATCTCCAATAGGAACCATTACTATAGCGTGATCTCCAGCTTTGAAACCAAATTGCCTAATTGCTTCTCTTGCAAGAGCTTTACCTTGAGTTGCTAAATTTGCTCCTACGTATCCGCCACCAAATTTTGCTCTTACACCTGATGGATCAACGTTTTGATATGTCATTAGAATACCTTTTTCAGCAGCTTGTTTTGCTAAAGGCATTAGCGCTTCATCGCCAGGATGCCCCATCATTGCAATGGCATCTACTCCAAGTCCAACTGATTCTCTAAGTTGACGGACCATTTTTAATCACAATTTTTCTTCTTCCAGTTTCTATGCATGCATATGCT
>CACHAQ010000001.1 GCA_902577905.1 uncultured Alphaproteobacteria bacterium | reverse complement strand
ATTCTAACTGTCTTATAACGCCCTTTTCACTAAATATATTTTTTAAAATATCATTGAAGGGTATTTCTTTTTTATAAGGATTAAGTTCGTTATTGATTGTATGTATAAAATCACTTTCCCAAATTAATTTTAATCTTTTTAAAATTTCATGAGTTTCATTCCCAAATTCAGCACTTTTTATTTTTTCAACAAAATTTTCTACCTGTAATTTTACTTTTTCTTGTACATCTTTAAATCTAGTTACATGTATCATCATTGAATTATGCTGATCAGATTGACCTCTTATTTTTCTTACAGCAGAACCAATAAAAAATGATAAAATTGCATTTTCTAGAGATGGTGGTATTTCTTCCTTATTTTGATATTTAGGTGTAAATGATGTGCTTGTCTGTAATGGTGGCATCCAGCCTGATCTTGAGCGTGGGTTTTCTAAATCCTCTTCTTTATCAACATGATCATCAATAATTTTTACGAGATTTGAAAAATTACAATTTATTTGTAATGCTTCATTTGGTTCATTTGTGGAAAAAAGCTGTTCAATTCCAAAATAATTATCAGCAGTTGGTAAACTATAAACAAAATCATCAGGAAATAAATCTTTTCCTTCTTGTGCTGTCTCTCTTTCAGGGCTGATAAAAATATTTGCAAATGGAGTTGCAGTGTAACCAACATAAGCTTTTTTATCGAAAATATTCAATATTCTTCTTATACATTCATTTGTTCTTGATGGATCATGTTCTGGATCAGGTTTTTCTATTGTTGAATATTCATCATCAAGAACATCATTTACATTTGTTACTTGAAGCCAATTATGTCTTTTTGTATCAATACTTGCATGATCTGCCTCATCATCAATTATAAGAATTGGGTATGAGGAGATAACAGGTTTAGGCATTCCATCTTTATATTCTGGAAAATTTCTTTTTATAGTGTCTGAAAATGTATAAGGAGCTGCGTTTGTATCTTGTCCTTCACTAACTCTAGATAACCATAGAATTATACTTTCTAAAACAGATACATTTTTTTTACAAACTAACAAAAGTTTATCATCGGACTTAAGGCTGTGCCCCCATTTGTCTATATCTGTTCTTTTTATATCTCCATTATCATCTCTTGAAGTAAAACAACGTACATCTTTTAATTCATCCATATTTGAAAATATACCTACTCCTGTTTTTCTTACTGGAGTATTTTTTTTATTAATAAGTCCTAAAGTACCTTCTTCAAATCTAATTTGTGTTTGTACCCTTAAGTCTTTTTCTAGACCTGATAAAACTATTATTCTTTTATATCCTGCATCAAAAGCTTTATTAACTAAACCAATGTAGTTTGAAGTTTTTCCAGATTGAACTCTTCCGACAACAAGACCTTTGCTATACCAACTTCCTTCTCTATATGGATTCTCTAAATTTCCTAGTATGTCATCAGTTTCTAAATTTATTTGATTAACTTTAGATATTGATAATTTTCTTTGAAGATATATCTTGTATCTGTTCCACAATTTCCAATTAATATTTCTTTTTTCATCATTTAACCATTCTACATGGTCTCTTTCAGCTCCATGTGCCCTAATATAATTTTCAGAAAAACCAATATCAATTTCACTTTTTAATTCCCTAAGCAAAACATCTCTATTAACATTGTTTCTCCACTCATCCCTAGCACTAAGGGTAATATCTACAAATTGCTCTAACTTTCCCTCTGGTAAAATTTTACCACTACTTAGGTCAGGATGGAGCATAACTTTAACTGCCGCCATACAATCTTCTAGATATTTATTATTCATTATTTAATACCTTGATTCTATTAAGATTTAGAACCCTCGCAATGATATCATCGTTTTCCATTCCAGTATTTTTCATTTCTAATGCAATTTTAATTGTTTCTTGTAATTGTTTACTATCAAAATTATTATTTTCATTTGAAGAAGTCGTTGAATAAAATATATCCTCAATTGGAAATTTTTTTTCTAGTAGTTTAAGAGTTTTTTCAACTGTATCTTTGTTTTTTTCATTTATAATATTTTTAATATTAGGATTGTTTCTATCTATTTTTATAGATTTAGAACCATAGTTATCTATAAATGTCCACGGTGTTAATTCACCCTCCTTATTAATAATTGGTTTTTTTGAATAATTCATCTTCCTAAGTTCATTTTCTAAATTTTTAACAATAGCATTAAGTTTGTTTTTTATTAGTAATGGTACCCGTATTCTATTTTTCATTAAATTTATTTTCCAATCTTCATCAAACTCTCCATCATAATTTATTTTTATTCTTAAGCGATTATATTTTTCTGCTTTTTGTAATGGTGTATTTCCAATTTCAAGCCAATCACCTGGAACAATAAGCCTATTCTTTCTATAAATATAAAATCCCTGGCGATCTTTCCAGTCACCTGTCACACCTCCAGCTTCTTTATAAAGTCTTTTACTTTCATTCATTAAAGTTTGTTTTGAGGGTAATATATATGGTTTGATGCTTACCATTGATCCTTTATAATCAATCTTTGTTTCAGGGAATATTTCTGTTTCTTTGTGATCTTTTAAAAAAGGATCCCAAGGCTCAATTTTGTTTATATCATTTATTACAGTATTAATATGAATATTAATATTATCCATCATTTCAGAAAAAATCATTGCAAGATGTTTTTCAGTTCTTTTTCTGATATTAACTATTGGTAAATGGGCATTTCTAACTGATAGAGTTTGTGAATCTAAAAGTCTATCAAGTTTCTCCCAAATTACAATTGTGCCACTTTCTAAATTATCAAGTCTAGAAATATGTTCATTCATATCTGAAGTTAACTCTTTAGATGTTTCAAGTTTATCTTTTTTTAAAATATGATTAGCATCAACTTTTCTATGTGATATTTTCCCATTTTTTTTTGTAATAACTGTAAGAATGTCACAATGTGCAAGAGAAGCAGCTTTTAATCCAAATCCAAATCTACCAAGATCATTTTTTTTTCGAACTTTATCAAATTCTGGACCCCATTGCATTGCCTTGTGAGTTAATTCATTTTCACTCATTCCATCCCCATCATCCATAATGGAGATATATTTTACAGAATTATTAGATGAGGCGTATACTCTAAAAGTAATATTATTTGCATTTTTAGATATAGAATTGTCAACTAAATCCGCAATTGATTCTTCTACTCTATATCCAAGTTCTCTTATTGTAAAAAGAAACCCACTAGGAGAAAAATTCATATTTTCATAATTCATTACTTAATATTATCCTTAATTTCTTCTATACTTTTTCCATTCATACCCCATTCTTTAGCTGCAAGTTCTAGTAAAACAATTTCATTTTCATGCAGTATAAAATCAGCGGTAGAAAGAGCTGCTAATATTTTTAATGATTTATTTTTTAATTCTTTATTTGTAATTAATTTAAGACATTCATAAGTGTCTGAAATAAAATCAATACTGTTGTCACGTACATCTGAAATTATATTATCAAGTTGTTCCTGTGAAATAGAATATTTCATGCATAAATCATGTACCATTTTCTTTTCTTCCTCATGATATTCATCATCAATCATTGTCATCAAAACAAAAAGTCTCATCATTGTTAGTTCACTATTTTCCAAGTATTCCATATATTTTTCCTTAATTTATAAAAAATCATACTAGATAATATGGCTTTCTGAAAGTTGATATTTAATCTTTCCTAAGCATCTTTCTTCCATTTGCCTTGCACCTTCAATAGAAATACCTAGCAATGATGAAATTTCCTTTAATTTCTTTTCTTTAAAAAAACGAAGATTAAAAAGTTTTTGTTCCCTAGTATTTAAGTTTTTAACAATTTTATTAATTTTTTTTAACAGTGTCTCTGACTGATTAAAGTTCTCAAAATCATTGAATGGATTGTAACTATGGTAATTCCATAAATCATCCTCATCTTTTACTGGATCCCAAGATACGTCTTTAAAATAAATAGTTTTGAATACTTCTAGAATTTTCTTATAACTTATTCCCAGCTTTAGTGATAATGTTTTTAATTCATCCTCTCTAACTTCATTTAAAGAATTTTTTATAAGTCTTTTTAGAGCGTAGCTTATTTTTTTAAACTCTGAAGACTTTGATTGCTTAACTATTGATTCATTCTCAAAAATATAATTTTTAATTTCTCCTATGATCCAAAGAGGACAGTAAGAACAGAATCTTGCTTTGGTATTTTTATAATCATATTTATCAATTGCATAAGCTAACCCAATATATCCATGGCTGAATAAATCATCTTGCTCAAATTTAGTTAATGATTTGTATTTAGAGATAATTTTATAAATAATTCTTAAATGAGAATTAATAATTTTGTTGTAAGCTAATTTATCTTTATATTTCTTATATTTTTCGAATAAATTGAATTCTTCTTCTTTACCTAAAAGTGGAGTATTCCATGATATGGATGAAATTTTTTCCGAAGACCCTAAGGTTGAGAGCGACCCTATTTTTTGATAATTCATGACCTAGCTCTCTGGTCTATTAGTAATATGATCTATCTTTACTAAAAATTCAAGTAAATTATTTAATTAAATTCAATTTTATTGAAATTTCTTATTTTATTAAAAAAGGAAATAGGGATTTTTTCATGTTTTACTAAAGACCCAGGTTTAAAACTTCCATCAGAATTTAATAAGTCTGCGCCTCTACCTAATCCAAAAATACAACTTTTAAGAAGAAGAAATCTATCATGCATAAATTCAGTATTATCAATTCTTGAGTCCATAAATTGTACAGAACAATCTATTATTCCCGAGCTATCTTTTGCAAGACTTTTAATTTTTTCCATGCTTTTTTTATAAGTTTTCTCTCTGTCTTCATTTGGATCATCTTTAGGAAAAGGAGTGACAATATTAAGTTTTATTTTACCTTTATTAGTTTTGCATTCAGTAAAAATAGAAATCCAAAATTCAAAACTAGTTTTCCATTCTAAATATAAATGATGATTATTATAAATTTTCTGCAGATGATAATCATACAAATATATTGTTTCTGAATTCCATATCGATTTTTTTAATAATTGTTCAATTTTATTTCTTTGAATATTGCTAAGGTCAATCAATCCGTTATCATAAATATCTTGTCTTTTTTCTTCTATGTTGTGGAACTGAAATTCTGATATTTTTATATTTTTTACCCCATCAACTTTAATATTTTCATCATCGGCTGTTATAATAGCATCAATGTCTATTCCATTATTCTTAATATTTTTACAAAAATTTTCTAAATTATCTGCATCATCATCAATTTCATGTATTTTAGTTTTCCCAAAACTATTTTTAGAATTAAAAACCTCTGTGATAAGCGATCTCAAATCTTTAGCTCTAGAATCTAGAGCAAGTGGATCTTCTGTTTGTAATTCTTTAATCTGGAGAAATATTTTTTTTAAAAAATTTTTATTACGATCAACAATCATAACAATATTTTCTCTTTTGACTTGTTTTAGTATTTGATAAAGATCCTTACTATGATTTGGTAAAAATTCTTTATTTGATAAACCAGATGAAAATAAATAATTGTAAATCATTTTTTATTTCATTAATAAATTTTCTCTATCTTCAAAAAATCCACCAGGCCAAGGATTAGTAAATTCACCTTTGTCGTTTATTTCCATTTTATGAAGATGAGAGCCTTCATTATCTTTAGTTGTAACATAAACATTTAACCATTCATGAGAAAGAGAACCATCTTTTATAAGCTGTAAGAGATTTAATATTAAGTGCTCACTATGAGTTTCAATCAAATATGTATTCTCTTTTTCTTTTGTCATATTAGCTAAAAAATCTGCAAGTGCTATTTGTAACTTAGGGTGTAGAGTTACTTCAGGCTCTTCTATTGCAATAAATGATGGGTCTTTTGAGATAAAACTTTGTGTTATAACTGGCAGAATATTATAAATGCCTGAACCAGAGTCTTTTAGTGGTATTCCGGGAGAATTTTTATTTTTTTCATCAAAAACTTTGATATCAAAAACATCTCTCATTATTTCTGTAACTTCCAAACGACAATGAAAATATGAATTAGACAACCAATGATTTAAATGATCTAATAATTTTTTATCATGAAACAAAATTTCAGCTAGGTTACTTGCATCATTGTTAAGTTGTCTCTTGTTATTTCCAGAAGCTAAAAATTTTCTAGATGCTGGTTTTTTAATGTTTGATATAAATTTGAATCTTCTAAATATTTCTAAAGTCATTCTATCTGCAAGAAAAAAATACAAAATTGGATCTAGAACGGCTATTTTTAATTGTCTTCCTAAATGTTCTATTAGGCTAGTTTCTAAACTTAAATATTCTCCGTACCAACCACCTTTTAACATGTGTTTAAAATTATATGAGGTGCTTGTTTTGTCTAAACTATCACTTTCAAGATCAGAAAAAAGAAAATGACAAAAATCACTGCATCTTTTATCAAAATCAAAACTATAGTATTTTTCCAATTCATTTTTAGTTAAAGACAATATGCCATCTTTAGGTGAATTATAATCTATTCTTGGATCATCAATATATTCATTATGTGCATCTATTAGTTTATTTATTTGTATTATTAATTCATCAAGTCTATTTGTAGGTATTCCTTGGAATGGAATTACCTGTCTTTGCTGTGTGCCAAAAGATTTTTTTGGAAGTTCGTATCCAATCATAGACTTCGCAGTTTCAATAGCATTCAATAATATTTCAGAATTTTTTATTACATTTTTAATTAAAGGAAACCAAATTTTATGATTATCTCCCTTAGGATGTGTTATTGAATAATAATAATTATTTTCAGTTAGCTCTTTATAATCATCAAATTCCCACGGATCTTTTACTCCATAACAAGATTGAATATTTCCTCGAATAATATTATTTTCTTCAATCATTGCATCACCAAATTCTTCGTAATCATATTCTATTTGCTCTTTTTCAATTTCTTTTTTTAAAGAATATTCAAAACCTGCTCCTCCGTTAATTTCAATAACACCCCAATCATAATTGAATTTTTTCTTTAATTTGTCTAAAGTAAAAACTTTAACAATCTTTAAATCATCAAGTTGACCGTCTGTAAGAAAATCTTTTTGATCTGGATTATCACTTCGAAAAATTTCATTATTTGTCATTTTTTGAAGTTTCAAAATTATATTTTCTAGCGCTTTTTCACTTCTTTGAATTTTATATTTTTTTGAATATGTAGATGTTTGGTCATTTATAAAATGAAAATGATAATTAAATAAATCAGGATACTGTTTTACTTTGTCGTGATTTTTATCATATTTAATTTTTGAAAGTATTTCCTTTTCCTCACCAAGATTGATGTCATCTTTTGTATTGGTTCTTGGACTAGTATTTATCCTTGAAGATCCACTTTGTCTTATCATTCTAAGACATTCTATTATTGTTGATTTTCCAGAACTATTTTCACCGTAAATAAGTGTTATCGGTGCAATTTCAATTTCAGCTAAATCTAAAAAACTTTTGAAGTGTAAAAATTTAAATTTAAGTCCCATTAATTTATCCTATTAACATGACCCAAAAAAAAATTAATTCAATTTACTTGAATCAATTTTAGTTTGTTTCATCTAACCTTGTAAACATTAAAACAAAGATAAAATAGATGCAAACTAAAACTAATAATACTCTAAATGAAATACTAATTGAAAATTCTAGAAGTCATAAAAATTTAACGGTTTTTCCTCTTATTGGAAGGAATAATTTAAGCGATCTTACAACTTTTCATCAGGCTATAAATGATGAAAGTTTAGAGGTATCTGAAATTTCTGATCAAGGCTCTGTCCCTTCGTTAAACGTTCATAATAAAAATTTGAGACCAGTATTTATTATAGATGGTCAGACAATTACTGGTAAAAAACTAAAACAAAATAGAATTATTACTGTTTCAACTCTTATTCCAGAAACAAGCTCAATGAAACTTAGCGTTCTATGTAGTGAAAGAGGACGCTGGAGTAGAACTGACAGGGAATTTGCCTCAAGAAACTCTTCAATGTTTGCCAAGGCACGTTTTTCCAAAATGGAAACAATGAGTCAAAGAGCAAATGGGTCTTCAAATGAAAGTTATGATAAATCTGCTGATCAACAACAAACCTGGGAACAAATAAATAGAAAATTCTCAAGCTTTAATGACTATTCTTCCAGTGAGAGTATGCAGGATATTTATAAAAATAAGGAAAATATTTTGGCAGAATTTGAAAAGGAATTAATGATGCCTGAGAATGCAGTTGGCTGTATCTTTGCTATAGGTAACCGTGTTCTTGGTTTTGAGTTGTTCTCAAGTCATCAATTATTTGCGGATTTATACCCACAACTTCTTAAAAGTTATGCGCTCGATGCGATCGAAAGAAAAAACCGAAACAATAATCAACCAAGCCTTGATGATGCAAAAAAAATTATTCATTATGCTGATAATTCTCTTGCTAAGCAATGTAAGAATTCTGGGTTGGGCAATCTGTTTACTATTAATACAAATGATATTTGTGCAACAATTCTAATGCTTGATGACAAGATTATACACTTTACCTGTTTTTCTAAACAAATGAGGAATGAACTATAATGTTAAATTTTATTTTTGGTCTATTCGGTAGTTGTCTCTCAATCATTATATCTCTTGTTGGTTTTATAGTCGTTATATACTTCATTATTGAGTGGTTTTTTTAATGGTAGAAAAGAATAATAATAAACATATAACTTGTCCCCACTGTAGCAAGGACGTCAATATTGAGCAGGCTATTATTGATACGTATGTATCAAAAGAAATGACAAAGTTTAAAAAAGAAAATGAAACTACTCTTCGAAAAAAAATAGAAAAAGAATATTCTGATGAACTTCTTGAGAAGGATAATGAACTTGAAAATTATTCAAAGAAACTTGTTGATCAGAATAGAATGAAATCAAGAATTAAATCTCTTGAGCGTCAAAAACAGGAATTGGAAAGTGATATTGCAGTAAAATATGAGGAAAAACTAACAGAAGAACTCGATAAAAAAGAAACAACTATTAAAGAAAAAGACATTCAAATTGAACAAATGAAAAATGACATGATGAAAATGCAAACACGTGCCAACCAGGGATCGGTACAACTTCAGGGAGAAGCGCAAGAATTAAAAATTGAAGAGTGGCTTCGTCAAGAATTTCCAGAAGATGTTATTACCGAAATTAAAAAAGGTGCAAGAGGTGCGGATGTAATTCATGAAGTTATGTTTCAAGATAATGTTGCAGGCAAAATGTGTATTGAAAGTAAAAGAGCGAAAGATTTTCAGAATTCATGGATCAATAAGGTGAAAGAAGATGCAAAAAATTCCGGTTGCATGATTGCTGTTATTATTACCGATGTACTCCCTAAAAATCATGTAATCGGGAAACAATTCAATGGTGTATGGATCTGTACCTTTACACAGTTCAAATTTCTCATCAATTCACTTCGTCTCATGATATTGGAAGTAAATAATGTAATAGGCACACAGCTAAATAAGACTGATAAAACATCACTAATATATAATTATGTAACCGGACACGAGTTTCGCCAGGAGATGGAAAGCATTGTTGGTACTTTCATGAAGCTTCAAGATGATTTGGATAGCGAAATACGACAGCACCAAACTCAATGGAAGAAAAGAGAAAAGGAATTATCCATTCTCGTAAAAAGTACTTCCAATATTTATGGATCTCTTAAGGGAATTGCAGGAAATTCAATCAAAAGGATTGAAAGTTTGGATATACCAAAAATAGAAAGTCGAAATTGAAAAAATCACTGACAACCGAGGAAAGAAAAGAATTATCAAAGCTTGACCGCTCATTTCGTTATCATGTCATAAAGGGATCGCGTCTTTGGAAATATTTTTCTCCGTTCAAGGTTAATGATCTTTTAAAAATTTATTGGCATATTTCTTATTCAAAATTCCTTTTAAGACTAATATTTCTGAGACATTTTATTTTGAAAACATTAGCAATGTTATTTGAGCCTAAAAGTATCACCCCCCTATTCTTTCTTATGAGTGTTTTTATTACACTAAGTTTAACCTTTCGAATGATAACAGGTTTTTAATATGCGTTTTAATCTAGAACTAGACAGAAATATTTTCTATTTTTTGACAATTATAGTCGTTACTCTTGTGATTACTATTTGTGCAAGCGGAGTCGCCGTAATGTTTATGGATTATGAGTACTATAAAAAGAAACTGGATAAAGAAACAGGCTATAAACCTGTGATAACAAGGGAAATATAGAAAAAATGGATTGTTTATTTGGTGTAAGTCTTAGAAATAGTATTAAAAAACAAAATTTAATTATTGAAAAACATGAATTATTTCATAATGATAGTCATTTTACCATTGTACCTGTCTTAGCAAATGATCTTTTTGACAATTATACTGTTATTCAAGATGGTAAAACGGGAGAAATTGATATTATTACGGCTAAATCAAAGAAATTAATACCTGTTTGGGCTGCACAAGATATAGCCAATCAAATTGAGGAGCATTTATATCAAAAATATTGGTATTCTTACGAAATGGACAGTCATGAAAGAAGTGATGTATGGAAATCAATTCATTTTAGTAAAAGGCCAGATACAGTAGTCCCTCTCAAGCCAGAATTTGCTAAATTTATCGATAATCAAGATCATTTTGATACGCAGCTTGACTTAATTAGTTTTGGAACATCAGACACTCTAAAAACACTAGAAATATCACTCTCAAGGCTTCCAAGGCCTGAATTTAATATGGAAATTGACGAAGATAATGATGAAGATGAATTACTGGAAATAGAAAACATGAAAATAGAGTTTGATACAAAAGGAATATAATAATTAAATATATTTAAACTGGTTTAAATTTATTAAACATATCTAAAGAAAAGTTTTTTAATTTACCCACTAAACCACTTGAGCTCAAATCATTTACAAATCTGTAAATGAGATAACTAGCAGTAGCAATATTTAATCCTGGAATAGATAATAAGGTCATAATTGCAGTAACTTTTATAATTTTTTCACCAGTATGTTTTACAAGTAATTCTTTGAATTGTTCTTCGGAAATCTCTTTATTATTTTTTCTTACATATAACTGCCAAATCATTACACCAATCGCTAATGATGTAACGCTTGGAAAATATTCAAACATTGAAGTATTGAATTTATCCCCTTGATTAATGGAAGTGTTAATAAATTCTTCAACTCTTTTGGTTAATTCTTCATTCGAAAATCCTGAACTTTCAAAACCATATTTTGAAGCCAGTTCCTCTGTAACATAAATATCTCCATTATTATTCTCTAACCATTCCTCAACATAAGGTGCATTATCTGTTGCTTTTAGTTGTACTTCCCATGACTCTCCTGTGGATTTGTCAAAAAGCTGAATATCGAAACCTTCATGATTTGCATCCTTAAATAAAGCTGCTCGAACGCTGTCAAAATCATTATTCTCTCTAGCTGCAAACTCTATCTCATGGAGGATTCCCTTAACATTACTTACAACTCCCTGAAGTTGGATATCAGAAAGTCCATTAAGGTATTCTCTTAATACTTCTTCATCTTGAAGTTTTGGGCTATATCTTTGGAAAGATTCCATAACCAACTTATCATAAAGAGTTAAAGACTCACCTAATTTAACTTTTGTGAATATTGCAAGTATTGTTGCTTTCTCAATACTCTTAATAAAAAATTTATTACCTCTTTTTGTCAGCTTATATTTTAGCATATAACAATCTAACTATTTCTAGATTTTATATATAGGAATAGTGGCACAATAAATAAAAAACCAAATAGTAAGAATATTTTGATAACTAATTCTAATGCCCAAGGTGCATTCATATATTCATCAATGCATATATCTTGTGCTGTTCCTTGATCACTATAAACAAAGTTATTATCTACGCTTTGACAATATTCCAAGGCATTTTCAAATACTGGTGTGCTTGAGCTTTTATGAACAAACAAAGAGTTTAGAGCTATAATAGATACTACAACAGGCGTAATGAAGAAATAAAACCAGAAATTATTAATCATACAAATGAAAATAGTTTAATTTAAATGACCATGTAGAAGTTACAAGACAGAGAAAAAACATGACATACAAAACTTCTTTTTGAAATTCTGGAGCTTCTCTTTTCTTAAAATGTAAATAATACAGCCACGATGCTATAATTATAGAAATAAATAAGAATAATCCACTTTGTAGATATTCAAATTCTATATTGATACTAAAAGATAAAGCTAAAACGATAAAATAGGATGTTAAAAATAATATAACTCTTGATAAAGATTCCATTAATGCTCCCTGCAATTTTGCAAATTATTAGTTTCCAAAATAAAATCATATAATTGACCAGACCAAGAGTATAATTTTGTATCTTCACAATTTGAAAAGTTGGTTTTTAAATTAATTAACTCTAAAATATTATTTTGATAATCTCTTTTAGCTGAATACCAAAAGGCTCCTCCTCCATAAAAATAGCTTTTTGAATGTGTGGCAATATAATAATCATCATGAAATTCTAAAATTCCATCATAAAGATATAAAAAATCTTTAGTATTAATATCAAATACAATATTTTTAATATGAGTTGACTCTAATAATTGAATATGGATTTTATTATCTAAAGTTTTTATAAAATTCGCTTTGTGTCCATAAGAATTATATAAATCATAGATGTACCAATAATTATCATCTACAAATAAAATTGAATCTTCATCAAGGTAACATCTTTCACCACAAACTACTCTATTAAAGTTTGTAATGTAAGATTTATAATAGCTCAAATCATGTGAAACTTTAATCCTAGGATTGTTTAGAAAATTAACTGGGTAATTAGTAATCTTATTTTGAAATTGTTCCCTTAGACATTCTAAATCAAGATTAGAACTAGTATAGATTCCTAACCAATAATCTGGATTTTTTTCTTTATGAAAAAAATAACTATCAATTTTACCTTTCGAACATTTATTTAAATCATGTTCAATCATCATTAAGTCAATCTCTCTTGGTAGCTCGTAATGAGCTAATAAAGGTGTGGCACTTAAGAGGAGTTTTAAAATGATTAATTTTATAATTTTATAATGAATATTTTTTAGACTCAGTGCCACAGAAATATTTCTATTTATTAATTTAGGCAAATTCGGGTTTAAATTATGTTTAGATTAAGATTTGTTCTTAATATTACCTCAATGATTGCTCATTTTTATCAAATTTTATGAGAGGCATGTATGCCTCTCTTATTAAATTATTTCTTCAGTTTAAAACCTTGTTCTTCTAAAATTTTTATTAACCTTTGAAGTTGTTCATCTCTTGATAGTTCTAGAAAGTTTTTATCTACTTTTTTAAAAAAAATATTTTTAATACCTTCTTTTTTTTCTCGTTGATTAATAAAATCTCTAATAGATTTTGCAAAATATAATTTAAAGTTGAACATTATATCTCCTTTAGCGTTTTATTTATTGTCCCAGCAATTAGAGTATCTAAATTAGGACTAGTAAATGTTACTTTCTTAGAACTTTGAAGTAAAGAAATATTTATTTAAAAAGTATTAAAATTAAAAGAGAAATTATAATGATTATACCCCAAGTAGCATAATTTATATACGGATTAATATCCATTTTTTTATCTGATTGGTCTTGTAATTGTTCTTCTAGTTTTTTTATTCTTTTAAAAAGTAAATTTGTAGTTCTCACTTTCAAATATTCACTAGAGACATATTTGTCTACTAAGAATTTAATACGATCATATTTGTAGTTTTTATTTAATTTTTCATATGCCGTATTTGCTCTTTTTAAATCATTGAGAATATTTTTTTGTATTTCAAGATTTTCGTCTAAATCTTCATCTTTATGTGATCTTATTGATAGATCTTCATCATTCTCATCTAAAACATAATTACTATCACCTACTAGTTCACCCTTTGGATAGTAAACTCCGCTTTCAATAGCATATTTTTCGACATTTTGATGAAATATATCGCGATACATATGAGAATCATCTTTAAACATGCAACTA
This sequence comes from uncultured Alphaproteobacteria bacterium, assembly GCA_902577905.1. GTDB lineage: Bacteria > Pseudomonadota > Alphaproteobacteria > HIMB59 > CACPNW01. Next base: position 135,059 of record CACHAQ010000001.1, on the reverse strand, counting down.
TAAAAAGCATTTCTAATGTTAAGACTTTTGTTATCATATGAATAATATAGAGTACTGTTATTAACAGCTTCATAAATAAATTCACTTTTATCTTTTTTATGAAATTCAAAAATATTTTCTCTAGTTAGTTTAGAGTAATCCAAATAACCATAAACTCCTCTGCGAACATATTTATCTTTGTGCTGACATAGTTTTAAAAGTTTATTATTATCAAGTGAGCTATACTCACCAGAATTTAAAGCAGCATATTTTTTTGTTACAAAATAATTAATGTGCTCACCCCATTTGTTAAAAATTTCCTCCATAAAATCAAAATCACTTTTTGATGAAGTTGGATTAATAAAATCTTTAATTTTGCGAAGTAAAACTGACAAAGTGTTTTCATTGAGTTTATTTTTTCTTAATGTTTTGAAAAGCTTCCAAAAAGATAGTGTTGAAGAATAATATAAAAAATCCCTCTCTTCATTCAGAAATATGTTTAAGGCTGAGAAAGATATTATCTTTTCCCATCTATCTACTTTTATATTTGAAAGTATTCCATTTTTCTCCCATAGATCTTCTAATGCTAATCCATTTAAGTTTTTGATTACAGCTTGTAATTCTTCATCTGTACCAAAATTAAATATTTTTTTGACTAATTCATTATTCTTTGTTGAATTTAAAAATTGAATGTCTTCATTTAAAGATTGAATACTTGCATTGTTATTACCAAGTACAGCCAGTCGTAATGGTAAATCTCCTTCATCAAAAAATTTAGCTAATAAATCTTCATCGTCAGTTGTTTGTGCAATAGCTAAATTTATAAGTTTATTGTTTTTAGCTAAAAGCATTTCAATAGTTGTACTGTAAAAGGGTTTCTCTTCTAAAATTGTTTTATATGCTTCAGCTGGTGTACAGTTAGACAGAAACTCTTCTAAAATATCTTTGTTCGGAAAATTCTCCATTATTTTAATATTTTTTTAACATCCTCTAATTTAGATTTAAAACTATTTCTTAAACCTTTTATAAGTTCATTATTTTCTTTTTTTGTTGATTTTAAATACTTACTTATTTTTTTATATTTTTTAAATAAATCAAATAGAGCTTTATCAAATTCATCTTCTTTTTTACTAAACTCTTCATTAGCTATTAGTAGTTCCTCCATTTTCTCCTTAGAGGCTGGAGAGTTTCTGTTAGGAAATTTTAATATTTTAGCCATTAATCAAAGCTCAATGTTATTGTCAGTTTTAATATAATCAAAATAAATAAAATGTATGTTTGGTTTTTTAGGATACGTTCCATGAACCCATGGTGAATACCAACCACCGTCTTTCTCTTTTTCTTTTTGTTTTTCTAATATTTTTTCTTCAGCAATATTACTTTTAAAGCTTTCATCATAGCATTCATATAAAGTAGTATTGCTATTAGGCACATCTAAAAGATAGCATTTGAATTTTGGAAGTCCTCCTTCAGCATCATAATCTCTTGGGGCTATATTAATAATCATAATCTTATTTGAAGGAGTTGGAATATTAGCAATTTCAATTTTTTTTTGTTTAATATTTGTTTGTTGTAGAGCAAATTCTGTAGAATTTTTTTTTCTTTCCGAATTAGGTTTTACAGTCAGTGCATATTTTATATAGCTTTCAATATCTTTAATTATTGAATATTTTTCTTTTACTAAACTATAATGATCTTTTCTTTCTTCAAGTGATAATGGTTTACTTACATTGTCCATGAAAACGAATGGAACTTTATCAATATTTTTTTCATTGAAATCTAAATTAGTTTCAATAGATTTAACTTGATTTTTTTTATCTCTTGTAACTTTAATTAAATCTAACTCTTCTAATTCATTTATATCTTCTGCAGTGTAACTATCTTTTCTAATTTCACTTAAATCATGGCTGGTAGTAGAAATATAACATTTTGCCTTTTTGTTACTATCAGAATAATTTGTACATAAATAACCACTAGTATAGCTTCGCATAATTGCCCAATTATTTGAATTTGTTCTTTGAAATAAATAATAACTATTTTTAGGCAAAAAACTTTCAACCTTTTGTAAAAATCTTTCATCATCGGGGTTTGCTATCACTAAATCATACATATGATTAATAATATTTTTATGATCTTCACCATCTATGAAAATTAGATCACCGTCTGGAGATAGTGAATATGCTGGCCAATTGTTTAACATAAATTATCCTACCACCAACTAAGAAGATTGTTAAGACCTCAGATTATCTTGTATGTATTTGTTTAGAAGTAAGTATGAGAAAACTAATTTTTAGAAATTGATTTAATAATTTTATCTAATCTGTTTATAGATTCATCTTTAAATTTATTTTCACATGTCATTGTTATTGTATAATTTTCAGTACTTTCAAAAGAAATAAAGAATGAATATTGAGCAGAAAATGTATTTTCAGCAATCCCATCCATTTCACAATAAGTACAAACTCTAGCAAAGCTAATTGAATTACTTAACTCAAACTTATATATTTTCGGTACGACTCCATAACTAACTTCTAACAAATGTTGAAATCTAAGCTTTTCTTCTCGTAAATCTTCCTCATCATTTATTGGCATATAGTTTTCTGGACTAACAACAAAATTAAAATATTCAGAGTAACTATTGATAGTGCTATTAAATAGCTCTGGGTTATAGATTAACGCCATCCTACCTTGATCTAAGGTAGTTTTAAACATATTTAGCCAATTAAAATCTATTTCATTCTTTCTTTTATCAAACAATTCTAAAACTGAAGATTTTTCTACTAAAGTATAATTATCCTCAATTTCAAATTTAATATCGTGAAAAAAAGCATTGCTCATACTAATAAATTACAATATCTAACTCATAATGCAATATGAAAAAATTTTTAAAAATATATTATTAATATATTTCTTTATATTTGCTTTATCTTTAATCCCTGTTTTTATTCTAGGGGATTTTTTTACACCTAATCCCGAGTATGTTTTTTTAAGTGAAGAATCACCTATTTTTATTGAGATTATTCCAAACTCGTTAGAAACAATTCTTGTTTTATTTTTTTTCTTAGTTTTAATTGTATATATTTATTCTTTATATTTATTATTTACATTTAAAAAATTTGGTAAAAAATTATTTATTTATTGTTTTATTATTATAATGATTTTAAGCCTAACTTCATATGGAACTTATTACACTGGAGTAGAAGAATTCTTAACTCTTCTTTCATACGTTTTTGAAGGGGTAATAATTGCATTTTTATATTTTACGCCAATAAAAGAAAAATTTAATTAAGATATCTTTTTAAAACATTATGGTGAATACTAAAATTAAGAGTTGTATCTGGCATTCCACCATAATTCACGCCTATTACTTTTCCTTTGTAAAAAAGTGGTCCGCCTGAATTACCTGGATATATTGGTGCATCAATGTGGATACTATAAATATTTAAAGAATTAATATTTGGTATAAAATTCATATTCTTATCCCTGTAAGCATTAATATTACCTTTTGAAACCGTGTAATGTAGACTAGCTGGATGTCCAACCGTTACAACATCTTCTAATAATTCTGGTGAGATACCTGAAATTTTACATTTAGTAGGATTTGATTTTTGTGTTTTAATAATAGCAATATCATTTGTTTCAGATTTAGTTTCAACTTTCCCTCTTGTATCACCCTTTTCAAAAATATCTTCTGGTGACACATTTGCTTTTTGAATTGCAAGATAATCATAATATTGAATCACGCCTATTTCACTTTTATCTTTAACAACATGCTGATTGGTAACTAAGATATTATTATCTACAAAAAAACCTGTACCTCTAGTATCTTCATCAATTACAATTGCAACACAAGATAAAAAGTATGAAATTTTATCCTCATAGGTTGGTTCCTCTTCAAAAAAATCATCTGGTATCTCCCATGATGCTATTTCATCACAGGCATAAGTGTTATCTCTGTTGCAAAGTTGTCTAATTGAACTTCTTACTATTGCATGAGTAAGTCCTTTTGGGAAATAGCTTACAGTTGGTTTTGAAATAGTTGCTGTATCTTCAGAACCAAAAAATTTTCTAATACTATTCCACATAGGTGTAACTGTCTCATCAATTTTTTGAATAATTACTGGAATTACATCTGGAGCTTCTTTAACAATCCTTCCAATTGGACATCCTGTTAAAAAAATAGTGCAAAGAAAAAGTACTAATATATTTCTTAAAATAATCATTTAACTTATCAATTTTACTAAGTATAAATTATCTTACCATCAACTAAGGTGATTGTTAAGGACTCTGGTATATATTTAACATTTAGGTCTGCTGGGTGAGTAGTAAGGCCTATCACTTGCTCAGTTTTTGCATTATATTATTAATATGAAAGAAATTACTATTGATAGTAGTATTTGGACTCTTTTAAAAAAAAATATTGGCAAACATTTAGACGGAAATGGTAATCAAAAAAATGAAGACTTATTAATTGATCCTATAGGTTTGGTAAATAATTCAAAGGAAGAATTGATAAATATAAAATTATTAGAAGCTGAAGGTAAAATAAAAATAGAAAGTAAACTAAACATAGATGAATACAGAGAATTCCTTGAAGAGTGCTATAACAAATTAAAATATATTAAAAAATTTAAAGAAGATCACCTGAAGACAGTTTCATCTATTGGAATATTTTTTTATCATCTTGATCCATTATTAGTTAATAGAACTGATAAAGAAATTGAAGAAAGAAAAAATTTTAAAAAAAGCGTAGGTTTGGAATATCATGATGTTGATGCATCTGATTTATCTCACAAACACAATAATTATACTACTTTTGAAATTAAAGAAGATAATGGTGAAATAGTTTTTAATAAGGATTCTTTTAAAAATAATATTTTGAATATGGGAAATCTTCAAATTTTAAATTTTTCTTCAAAAGATATTTCCCATATTAATATCAAAAACCTACCATTTAAAATTAAATCAGACTTAAGTATTCACCCGTCTCTTTTTAAAAAAATTATTAAAAAAGAATATATTGAAGCTCAAATTCACGAATTGACTGAATTTCATTCAGATTTACAAGAATTGTATTTTGCTCCAAATTTTCACCAAATTAGGGATTGGATTTATGATAAAAAACAAAAAGAATTTTTGAATTTTGTCAGTGAAGGAAAAAAGCTTCAAAAAAAGATTAAAGATATTCATAATAATAAATTAGGAGCCTACTCTCGTTTTATTAATGAAATAAAATATAGAATATTTCAAGATACAATTAATGAAACTCATGTCCTGATGGAAATTTACTTCAAAGATATAAATAAATTTATAAATGCAGAAAAAACTACAACAAAATCTATGAACATTATGGACCATTTAGAAAATATAAGAAGGCAAAAAGCAGAACCAGCAACATTAGAAGAAGAATTTAATAAGAATAGACAAAAATATAAAAAAATTGAGGAAGTTTTACCACTATTTCCGTTAACAATACTTATTCAAAAGAGGAGAGTAGAAAAAATGAGAAATACATGCCCTGAATTATTTGATACTAATAAAGAAAGTCTCAGTTTTTTTGAATAAATGAATATTTTTCTTAAAAAAGATTGCTGTATATGAATTGGAAAAAAGAAGAAATTAAAGAGATTAATAAAATCCTTTTAGATAAAAATAGTGTTCCACTAGAATATACCTACAATGGTAAAACGAAAAACGGTATACCACACACTCTTAGAGAAATTGGTATTAAAGATAAATTTAAAAAACCCAAAATTTTAGAGAATAAAGACCCGTATGATTTAGAATTACTTAAATCCTTAAAAGGTGAAGAAGCACTTATTAGATTTCATTACAAAACTAGAACGTATGAAAAAGGTCAATATATTAACGGCAAACTAGAAGGTCCAACATATATTGAACTTGGTGGTTTAGAAGAAGGTGCTTTAGATCATCATGAATTTATTTGTAATTTTAAAAATGGATTTCCTGACGGATATAGTTTTATTAATGATCGTAGCGAGAACACTTCTGGAGATTTTGTTTATTATTTTAATGAGGGGTATTTAGAAAAAATCATAAAATTAGATGAGTGGGATAAATATGTTGAGTGGGGCAATTTTTTTAAGGATAATGATAAAATATTATGGAAAATACTTGAATACTATTTCCATACCTATTTAACTGGTGAATTAGAGTATTAATTATTTAATAATTGTCGTGAAATATCACATTTCTCTACATTATTTTTTTTTCAATTTCACGAGTAACAACTAGTTTTGGTTTCTTAAAATCTTTTTTCTCTCTATCCCATTCAAAATATGGGCCGACATGAATAGTCATAGACGGTTTAGAAAGGTCTAGACCAGTTTCTTTTTTTACTATTTTAATAAATTCTTCAGAACTAACTTTTTTAAGTGGCATTTTATCTCCTTTAGCGTTTTATTTATTGTCCCAGCAATTAGAGTATCTAAAACAGGACTAAATTATAAATAGATTATATTTAATAGTATTCTATTTCAACAACTTTAAAATTATAAGTAGCTGGAACAGACTCTAATAAATCAAATTTTATATGTGTTAAAGGTGGAACAAGATAATTCCATGTTGGGTCTACTGGATACCAATAACCATTAATAACTACTTCATTCCACGCATGAAGAGCAAATTTGTTTTCTTCATAATTTATAATTCCTGTTAACTCTCTTGATGGTATACCTGCTGCTCTTGCTAATGTATTAAATAGAAGTGCATGTTCTGTGCAATCACCTACCTTCTTCTTAACTACATCATAGACAGAGTGCGAATTAGAAGTGTAATCATCTTTAATGAAAATATCTACATAGTCTAATAATAATTCCACTTGAAACCAAGGATCTTGGACGTCTTCAATAATTTCTTTAGCTAAATTAATAAAATATTCGTCATTTGAAGGATAAATAGATGTTGCCTTTAAATTTTTTTGTATGTCTTTTTCAATTGCAGGAGGATCAGTATTTAAATCAAAATCTAGTTCTAAATATTTTTTTCCATTCTTAGAATATACATTTTGTCTATCACCTTCATAAAATCCTTTTTCATATTCGCCATCTATTTCAAGTAAAAGTCTTTTTATATTTTCATTATCTTCTAATATCTGATCCACAGTAATCATTTGACTAGCATTTGATGCACCACCAAAAGAAATTTCTTGTGCAGTTTCTTTATTTTCTAATAAATATGTTTCGTAAACATCAATGTACTCCATAGGCCTCTTTGAATTTAAAGAATAGTAAGAACTAAAACCAGACCTAGTGTCACTTGTCTCTGTTACAAATTTATAAACTGGAATTTTTACACCTCCATAAAATTTATTTTCAATAGATTCCAGAGTATCTTTTTCTTCAGAAACTTCAAAACTATACATATCATAAGATTTATAGTTAACAATTTCACCTATTTCCCAATCATCATAATTATGTAGTAATAATTCTAATTTTAATAAATCCCCTAATCGAATATCTATATCTTTAAATTCTAGGTTATTAATTTTACCATTATTGTTGCTTGTTACTTTAGCAATACCATTGTTAATTATTGCTTCATATGACTCATTTTCATTGTTATTTTGAAGAGTTAATTCTATTTTTTTAAGAGAATGAGGATAATTGTAATCAAAATATTCTTTAGTATTATAATAAAATATAATTTCATTTTCTAATAAAGTTTCTCCATCCTCAACTACTTCTAAATATTTCGTTTTAGATTGCATTACCTGAACCCAATAATCACCTTCTTTGAATTCATTTAAATTATACCAAGCATATCTAATATTATTTTCGTCATAAATGCCAAACCATAAATCTTCAAAAGTTGGATTTTTAAAATAATCACTAATCATTTTTTGAGAGATTTCTTTTGCGTTTAAAAAAGAAAAATTAAATATAATAATGAAAGTAAATGCGATAATCGAAAAGTTTTTCTTCATTTATTAAAATCTATCAAATTTATCATACTTTTTAAATTATAGAATATTTTAATTTGATCTTAATATTACCTTAATCATTTCTCATTTTTATCAAATTTTATTTTTATAGAAGTTTTAGTGGCACCAGTTATCAAAAGAATTATAATTTTTCTATTCTCCCTCCTTATTATTGTTCTCCTTCTAGCTGGTGCTGCTAAAGGGGATCAATTATTAAGTTCCAAAGAATTTATTAAAAAAGAACTGCCCCTTGATCAGGGAAATGACAAACTTATTATTACGGAAGCACAAGAATATCCGAAAAGAACATTTTATTTTGATCCTTTAGTTGTTTTTGATGAACAAGATGAGGTGAGTTTATGTGGGTATGAGCTTACGACAGTTGATTTTACAGGAACAAGGATAGTTGTAAGCCTTTACGCTGCTCTTTTTGATGATGCACCAGAAATTATAAATTACGTAAGGTTAGAAACATTACAATTAACTCCTTTTGATAAAGAATTATCCTTTAGTGATATGAAAAAATTGGAACTTTATCCTTACACAATGGAAATTATTAAAAATAACAACTTATTTGAGTCTTTGGAAAGAAAAAATTCTAAAACAAGTGCCATCATTCATGAGTCATCGAATAATTATCTCTTGAATAAAGGTAAAATCTTAAAAGAATTTTATATGGGTGGATATGACTTACATGTAGAGTTTATCAAAGGTTATCCTATTCACATCCCTATTCCACAAAATATTAAATATTTAAATGCCAAAATTGAACTCATTGATCACTGTCTTATTGAACTAAGAAATAATGAAAGAAAAACTAAGATACCTGAAGAAACCTTATTAAAAGAAGCATTGTACAAAATTCAATAAATCTATTTAAAACATAATTAAAAACTTTTATTATTAAATTATGTCTAACCCTTTTATTTTAATAGCTAGAATACGTGTAAAAGAAGGTAAGGTTGAAGAGTATCTCAAGATAGCAAAAGAAGCTGACGACGCTGTTAATACATCAGAACCAGATATGCTCATTCATACCTTTGATCAAGATCCAACAGATCCATTAGAATTTACCTGGAGTGAAGTCTACCGTACAAGTGAAGCAATGGTTCATCACATTAATAACCCTCCTGTTGTAGCTTATGTAGAAAAACACCAAGAGTTAGCCGATAAATTTGAAATAGAAGTTTACGGTAATATTACAGATGAGACTATTAAAGCAATTGAAGCTCTCAATGTCCCCTTCAGACACTTTAAAACAACTGAAGTTGGTTATATTAGAAACGAAGTATTTAAGGATTAATAAATATGAATGATGAAGTTATAGGTGTTTATGTAAAGTTGAAAATAAAAAATATTGATAGTGGATGGAGTGAATTTATTAAATCAATTGTAAGTAAAGTTAATGATTTAGGTACTCTCTCTCTGTACGAGTATTATGTTAGAGAAAATATTATAGATCTTCATGAAAGATTTCATAATAATGAGTCTTGGATAAAGCATATTGAATACTTTGGTACAAATATTGCCGAAGATTTTTTTAATCATTTTGAAATTGAACAATTCAATGTTTATGGCAAAGTAAATGATCAAGTCAAGGAACTACTTGTAGATTTCAAACCAGTTTATTATAATATTATTGCAAAAATATAACTTTAAATAATTTATATTATTATTTAATATTTTTTATTGGTAATAATTTTTTTACTTAAATTTAATTTAACTGAATAATACAATCTTCATAAATTTGTAAAATTATAATTTTAGATTTTACCAAACAAAAGGAGATTTATGTTATTTGAAAAATTACAAAAAGCATTTGAAGAAAAAGATGCAAAAGCTCACAGAGCTCTTTTCCATGAAGATCATGAATTTATTAGCCATAAGCAAAGTAAAGTTTTTAAAACAAGTGAAGGAAGTGAAGAACAAACATTAGAAATGTTCAATAATATTACTCAAGATAAAGTTCGTTGTATTTATGAAAATGATGAAATTTTAGTCACACATCGTTTTAATACTTATGCATCTGGAGATAAAGAGGCATTAATGATGGTTTCATTAAAAAAAGATGGATTAATATGGAGAACTGAGACTGGTGCAACTGAAATGTAAATAAATTTTAATTTATAAAGGGGAATTATGAAAATTATTATGAATGTTAAATTAAAAGAAGGTTATGAAAAATGGAAAAATCTTTTTCTCAGTGTTGATACTCATAGAGAAAAATATGGAATAAAAGTTTTAGCATATGGCCACCCTAAAGATGATGAAACTAAAATTTATCAAGTTTTAGAGATTGAATCGATGGAAAAAATGCAAGAAGCTATGCAAGATCCAGAATTAGCAAAACTGAGAACTGATGCAGGTGTCGATCTAGACAGCCAAGAATTAGTTTTCTTAGTCGAGTAGATTAAAAACAAATAATACACTATATTGTTTAGGGGTATAAAGCCCTCTCCACTGAGGGAGTTTTGCCCCACTTATTTAAATTAAGTTCTAAGCGTAGTTTCAGCAACAACTAATTCTTCACGTTTATTTTCTCTAAATACAACAAATATACCGCTTGCAATTATAAGAAAAATTCCAATAAATGAATTTATATCAGGTATTTCTGAAAAAATTATAATACCTATAATTATAGCAAAGATAAGATGTACGTACTCTGCTATACTATTTACTAATGGTGAGCCAACTCTGTAGGCTGCAATTAAACAAAATATTCCAATACACCCAGTTGTAGAAATAAATAGAATTAATCCAATTGTTTGCACATCATTTAGTACCCATGGATTACTGAGAATTGAAAAAATTGATAAGTTTAAATCCGAATTATGTAGCAAAATACTAATCGCACTGCCTCCAATAAAAGCACCTATATAAATGTGAGAGGTTTGCTGAAATAAATTATCGTTTTTTGAAGTTTTTTTCGCCAAGGTCATTGATAATGCATATGTAGCAGCTGCAATAATTGGAAATAGCATATAAATATTTATGTCATTAAATTCTGGTTTGATAATTAAAAGTGTTCCAGAAAAGCCAACAAAAATTGAGAAGATCCTATTTAACCCAATTTTAATATTCAAAATAAAATAAGAATAAATTGTTATAAAAAATGGACTAACAAAATATAAACTTGTTGCTTCAGCTAAAGTAATTTGACTTAACGAAATAAAGAACAGCGTAAAACCAAAAAAGAATGTTGAGGCTCTAAAAATAGCAATATAAGGATGTGCTGTACCAAAATAAATTGGCTGTTTTGAATATATAAAATATATACATAACAATATAAGACCTATCCCACTTCTGAATACAAGAATTTGCATGAGAGAGGCATCTTGAATAATATATTTAATTAAAACGTCCTGCGTAATCATAAATAACATCCCGATAATAATTAAAATCAGGCCTTTTATATTATTATTCATTAAATTATCCTTATTGTAATTTAGGTATTAGTTTAGAAAAAAAAATAATATATAATTATTTCAATGATTTTTTATTTAGTAACACCGCTAATATTAATATTTTCTAGTTCTCTAGGATTAATAATAAATCCTTCCTGGTCGATATCTCCATTTATTTGGGTTTTTGTATTAGTTCCAATTATTGATCTACTCTTACCTTATTTAAATAAGGATGATCTTGAGTTAAAAGAAAATGTCTTTCACAATTTCTCAATTTTAATAGTACTTCCTTGTATATTATTCTTGATCATCTTTGGGTTATACATTGTTTCAAATCCAAATATTACAATACTTGCTGCTGCAGCGTTAGGAGCAGCTGTTGGCATGTCTGGTGGCTCAATAGGAATTACTACAGCTCATGAACTTATTCATCGAAAAAATAAATTTATGCGAGGTATTGGAGTATTGCTTCTAGTTTTATGTTGTTATGGACATTTTCGTATTGAACATATTTATGGTCATCATTTAAATGTCGCCACAAAAGAAGATCCTGCTACCGCAAGAAGAGGTGAAAATTTTTATTTTTATTTTATTCGATGCGTTTTAAATAGCGTTCACTCAGCATGGAATATTGAAAAAAATATTCTTGATAGAAAAAAATTAAATACTTTTAGTTTTCATAACAGAATAATCCATTATTTTGTCTTAGAATTTTTATTTTTAGTATGTGCCTATTTAATAGCTGGAATGAATGGTTTAGTTTTTGTTATCTTTCATTCTTTTGTTTCCATAATCTTATTGGAACTCGTAAATTATATACAGCATTATGGGCTAGAGAGAAAAAAAGAGAACGGTAGATATGAAAGATTCACAGATCTCCATTCTTGGAACAGTCGTCACATCTCTGCTAATTGGTCGACGTTTAATTTAGGTCTTCATGCAGAGCATCATCAGAGTGCATCCAAGCCTTACCCTCTTCTATCTCAGGAAGAAAAAGCTATTGAAATGCCTGCTAATTATTCTGTCATGTTAATTATGGCGTTAATTCCTCCATTATGGTTCTTTATCATGGATAGAAAAATTGATAATTTAAAGACAATTTAGTATTACAATTTTAATAATAGAAGTGAGTAAAAATTATGGCACGTGAATGGGTAATTAAAGATTATTCGGGTTATCAAGGTTTAACATTACAAGATTGCGAAATACAAAATGCAGGTCCAGGTGAAGTACGTCTTCGTATAGAAGCTTTTGCTCTTAATTGGGGTGATATGGATTTAATGCTAGATCGATATTCTTTTAGTTTTGAAAAATTTCCTGCACGAATAGGAATGGAAGCTGCTGGAATAGTTGATCAAATTGGTGAGGGTGTTAATAATATAGAGATTGGTCAACGATACTGCACTCTACCCTATTTTTATTATAATAAAGGTGCAAGCGCTGATTATGTCACGATAGATGCAAGATATATTACTCCTGCCCCAGAGGGATTGAGTGCTGCAGAAAGTTCTTCGGTATGGATGCAATTTATGACAGCATATTATCCCATAGTTGAACTTTGCAAAGCGTCACCAGAAAAAAATATTCTTGTAACCGCTGGTACAAGTACAGCTGGAAATGCAGCATTAAATATTGGAAAGTTATATGGCGCCAATATGATTACAACTACAAGGTTTGAAAAAAATACTGATTATTTAATTGAATCAGGCGCTTCGCACGTAATTATTCCTGAAAAAAATGATTTAGCAACCACTATAAAAGAAGTAACAAATGGCAGAGGCATTGATGCTGCATTTGATCCTGTTGGTCAGGGCATGATATCAAAGTATAGCCCTGCCCTTGCACGTGATGCTACTATTTATTTTTATGGAACATTAGATGGAGTATTTCCTCAATTACCAATAGTAGATATGTTTCAAGCAAACGCTAAATTTCATCCTTATTCACTTTTTAATTATGTTGAAAATGCTGAAATGAAAAATAGAGGAACTGATTTTGTTTATAAATCATTAAAAGAAGGAAAGTTAAAACCTAATATTGATCGTACATATCCAATGGAAGAGTATCGTAATGCATGGGAATATTTAAAGGAGCCACGAGATAAACATGGTAAAGTTGTAATAGAAACAGGTCTTTGAACAAGTTTTATAATATTTTATAATGAAAATACTTTACTCTTTATTTTTATTAATCTTTACTTTTCTTTTACTTAATTTTTTTTATGATTTTCAAATTTTCAGAAATCTTTTAAATAAAAATCAACAACAATTAATTAATAAATATGTTTTTTCTCAAAAAAATATAGACGAACTTGAAAAAGAAATTGAAACCATTCAAAAAGAAAGCAATCTATTTAAAGGGCAAAAAAGGTTATTAGAAAGAGCTTTTCAAGATATGCTTGAAGATATTGAGTATTTGCAGCCAATAGAAGAAATTTTTGAAAAATTATTATCACAAGTTGATCCTTATGAATTTGATATGCATATCAAATCAAAGAATAGTAACTTAGAATACATCTATAATTCTTCTCACAGTTTTACATCAAATATTTTAGATGTTGATATTTATAATCCAGAAAAAAATATTTTAATGTATGGGATAGCAAATCAATTTCCTGCTAGCGGATATATTGATGAACATAAGAATAAACTCATTTTACTTTCAGCAAGTGGTATATTAGCCTACTCTACAAGTCGCATTAATAAGCTAGATAAAGAGTTAATATTAAAACAAATAAACACAAATATTCATGAATTTATAAACGAGGATCAATTTAAGAAATCGAGACAACATAATTTTGATTGGCTTGAAGGTGGCTGGTATTCTACAAAAGATATACAAATATATGAAGATGACATTTATGTCTCCTACACAAGAGAAGTTACTTCAAATTGCTGGAACACAAGTCTTCTCGAAGGAAAAATGAATTATAATTTCATTAAATTTGATATTTTATTTACCTCTGATGAATGTGTGCATGTAGATAAAAATATAGATAAAGAATTTAATGCTCATCAATCTGGAGGTCGAATTACTAACCTTAATAAAGATACTGTTTTGTTATCTACTGGAGATTTTAGAAGTCGACATAGAGTTCAAAATAAGAAAAGTATATTTGGTAAAATAATTAAAATTAGTAAAAACAATAAAGATTATTCAATAATCAGTATGGGGCATCGAAATCCTCAAGGTTTATTTTATGATAAGGCAAATAATTTTTTAATAGAAGCTGAACATGGTCCAGAAGGTGGAGATGAAATTAACTTAATTCAACTTAACGAGAATACCACTCCAAATTATGGATGGGCTATTTCTTCTTATGGTGAACATTACGGTGGAAAAAAAGCAGAACGAAATAAAAAAAAATATGAAAAATATCCCTTACATAAATCACATTCAGAATATGGTTTTATAGAACCCATAAAATATTTTAATCCATCAATAGGTATCTCTCAGATTATAGGTTTAGATAAAAAAAATAAATATGTTGTTGCATCATTAAAAGATAATGCAATTTATTTTTTTGATTTAATAAATGATAATAAAATTGATAATTTAGAAAGAATAAATATAGGTGAAAGAATTAGAGATATGATTAAAATAGAAAATGGCCTAGTTTTATTTTTAGAAGATACAGCATCTTTAGCATTTGTTAATTTAAAATGATTAATTTTTTTTCAAAATTAAAAGATAATCGAATTTTTCAATTTTCAGTTGTCATCATAATTATTCTTAATGCAATACTTATTGGTGCAACGACATATCAATTAGATCCAATTTTTTTAAATACTATCCACTTACTAGATTATGCCATTACAATTTTCTTTGTAATTGAAATACTTATTCGTTTTATTGGTGAAAAAGAAAAGAAAAATTTTTTCAAAGATGGTTGGAATGTTTTTGATACAATTATTGTTGCTATTTCTCTCATACCAATACCAAATAACTCTAGCTTCTTAGTTTTACGTCTTCTTCGTATTTTTAGAGTATTACGACTGATATCTGTAATACCTGAATTAAAAAAAATTATTGAAGCCATCCTTGCATCTATAAAAAGAGTTTTTTTTGTTAGCCTTTTGCTTTTTATTATTCTCTATATTTATGCCACTATGGGTTCAATTTTATTTGGGGAAGATGATCCAGAAAGATGGGCAGATTTAGGAATATCTCTTATAACTTTATTTCAAGTTTTGACTTTATCTAGTTGGGAAAACGTTATGTTACCAATGCAAGCAATTTACTGGTGGTCCTGGATTTATTTTTTTTCCTTTATCTCTATTTGTTCAATAACAATTTTAAACCTTGTTATAGCAATTCTTGTTGATGTTGTTAATCATCAGCATGATAATGAGAAAAAAAATTAGTAGAGAATCGCAAAAAAAATATTAAAAAAAAGTATGAAAGAAACATTATTTAAACCATTACATTGGATTATGTTAATCCTTATCTCTCTTGATTTTATTGATACATCTTATCGAATTACATATGGGTATTTTTCTGGTCAAGGTGTACAACCACCTGTAGGAGATTTTAATGTTCAACTTTCCACTTTAGACTTTATTGTAAGTATCGTATTTCAGTTAGCAATCGCTTACACAATTTACATGTTGTACAGTATGAAAAGAAGTGGTGGATATTATTTAGTAGGTTTAAATATTCTTTTTGTAATTTATGGATTTGTTATTGGTCCGTTTAGCACAGTACCAGCTGGAGAAGTATTACCTCTCATTGCAGGCTTTATGGTTTTTTATATCATTCTAGTTATTGGAATACCTTACTTGTATTCTGATAAATATGAATAATTGTAATAAATTATCTCTAATTCTCTACCTTTACATTCATTGAATTGTAATAATTATGTATTATCTATTTAATAGAACGATTTGACTCTATTGCGGTTCAAAAGCAGCTAAAATGAGATACGTATAAATTTATCCTCCCATTAAGAAAAATGGTGAGGATATTTTTTTTAGGAGATAATTATGAATTTATGTGTTGTTTCCAAAGGATCTTTTACTAAAGAAGATTACATGGAATTATATAATTTTTTTAAAGATGATATTGCCAAATATACAGATGCGTTTGATATGGCTTTTGTAAAAGATGGCCACGTGATGATTATGTGTAATGTAACTGATGAAGAGAAATTTTACGCTTTATTTGATGACCCAAAATCAAAAGAATTTGATTCAAAATTTAATAGTACAGATACAGTGTATTCTTTGCAAAAAGTAGAATAGTTATAATCCACCATGAGAAGTTAAGAAGTCAGAAATTTTTTCAATTCCGTTATTATTTTTCATTTCACCAAAAATATAAGGTAAACCATTTCTGGCTTCATTTACATCCTCTTTCATTTGCTCTAAATCAACATTAACATAGGGAGCAAGGTCAACTTTATTAATTACTAGTAAATCAGATTTTTTAATAGCTGGTGCTTTTTTTCTTGGTATATCTGCACCTTGTGCCACATCAATCATATAAATTGTTAAATCAACTAATTCAGGACTGAAAGTTGCTGCTAAATTATCGCCACCTGATTCAATAAGTATTAACTCTAAATCTGGAAATTTCTTTTTCATCTCATCTACTGCAAGTAAATTAATACTGCAATCTTCCCTAATAGCTGTATGTGGACATCCGCCAGTTTCAACACCTTTAATTCTCTCTATAGGTAGAACTTGTGCTTTCATTAAGTATTCTGCATCTTCAGTTGTATAAATATCATTTGAAATAACTGCCATAGATACTTTTTTTGATAAATAACGACATAAAGCTTCAGTTAAACTCGTTTTGCCAGTCCCTATTCCACCACCAATACCAACTTTTAAAGGTCCATTTATATTATTCATGTTAAATAAATCCTTGAGTCTAAGTTTTCATGCTTAATGGCATAAATATCACCAATAAAAAAAGTTGTACCTATATGATTGAGAGTTAGTTTATCTGAATGAGTTAAAAATTCTTGAATTTGATTAATAAAAATAAAATTAAGATTCTGCCCATCTTTTTGAGACATTGGTATATGTTTTACACATGTATTAATTAAATTAGAAATAAATGATTGTAGATAAAACTTAATTAAATCATCAAACTTAATATCAAAATGTAATCCAGCTTTCGCTAAACAATATATAAATGATGTATTTTCAGGTAGAGATAATTCCCAACTATCTTTCATGATTTTACGAAAAGAATTTCCCATATCTATCATTTCTATTTTCCTTTCTTTAGAAGAAGCACTTGCTAAGATTAATTCGTTTATTTCCTCACCTTTGTAAATAGATTTCATAAAAATATAATCATTTCTTAATGTTCCATAAAATAAAAGAGCTTCTAAAAATTCTTTAACGTTATCTTTATTTTTAATTTTTTTATCATCTATCAGTGCTTCTAAACCATGAGAATATGCGTAAGAACCAATAGGAAAAGAGGATGAAAACCATATTTGTAATATTTGATGAGTATCTTTAAATTTTTTCATGTTAGTGTTTGTGACTATGTGTTCTACCAATACCATATGCACCGCCCTCTGGTTTAAATTTTTCAAAAACTTTTTTTACATTTCCATGTAACTTTAAAACCATATCAAGAATTACAGCATCATCTTGAATAAGAATTCTATTTTCTTCAATTTGACATGGCAGATGTCTGTTTCCTATGTGCCATATGATTTGCTTTAAATTGTCACCTGTTATTTCAATTAAATTTTCTTCTTTAGATATGACTTTAATTAAATCACCATTATCTAATTCAAAAAAAAAATTTTCATCAACACTGACGGTTTCTTCAAGATTAACTAAAAATTCAGTACCATTATTTGCTATAAGTTTTTTTCTACGAATAAATCTTTCTTCATAAGATAGTGAAATTTCATCTAATAATTCTTTATTATTATGATTGTGATGAATTATTTTTAAAGAAGTTTGCATTTTAATACATGAAATAACGTTGAGCCAAAGGTAATGTTTTAGCTGGTTCACAAGTTATTAACTCACCATCTGCTAAAACTTCATAGGTTTCTGGATTAACTTCTATTTTTGGACAATAATCATTTAATATCATATCTTTTTTAGAAATTTTTCTAATATTTTTAACAGGTAATAGAGATTTATTTACTCCAGAATTTTTAAATGAATCTTTATCTAATGAAACTTTACTTACAAAAGTGACAGTAGATTTTTCTAATGATTTTCCAAAAGAAGAAAACATTGGCCTTGAGTACACTGGTTGTGGTGTTGGTATAGATGCATTAGGATCACCCATTTGTGCACAAGCTATACTTCCTCCTTGTAATACCATTTCAGGTTTAACACCAAAAAAAGGAGTGTCCCAAATAACAATATCAGCACGTTTATTTTTTTCGATACTTCCAATATGATCTGAAATACCATGAGCTATTGCTGGATTAATTGTATATTTAGCGATGTATCTTTTAACTCTTACATTGTCGTTATCACCCTGCTCTTCATTTAATTGTCCACGTTGAACTTTCATTTTATGTGCTGTTTGCCATGTTCTAATAATAACCTCACCAACACGACCCATGGCTTGACTATCAGAAGCAATAATTGAAAAAGCACCCATGTCATGCAGTATATCTTCTGCTGCAATTGTTTCTTTTCGAATACGACTTTCAGCAAAAGCAACATCTTCAGGTATTGATTTATCCAAGTGATGGCAAACCATTAACATATCTAAATGTTCTTCAACTGTATTAACTGTATAGGGTCTTGTTGGGTTAGTAGAAGAAGGAATAACATATTGTTCACCACAAACTTTTATAATATCAGGTGCATGACCTCCACCAGCTCCTTCAGTATGAAAAGCGTGAATTGTTCTTCCATTAATCGCTTTAATAGTACTCTCAACAAATCCACTTTCATTTAATGTATCCGTATGAATCATTACTTGAATGTCATGATCATCTGCTACATTTAAACAATTATCTATTGCTGCGGGAGTTGTACCCCAATCTTCATGTAATTTTAGTGAAGATGCACCGGCTATTACTTGTTCTTCAAGAGCTTTAGGTAAAGAACTATTTCCTTTTCCTGCAAAAGCTAAGTTCATAGAAAATGCATCAGCTGATTGTATCATTTTTTCTATATGCCATGGCCCAGGTGTAACTGTAGTCGCTAAAGTGCCGTGTGCAGGACCAGTTCCACCTCCCAACATAGTTGTAATACCTGAATGAAGTGCATCATCTATTTGCTGAGGACAAATAAAATGTATATGACTGTCAAATCCACCAGCTGTTATAATTTTGCCTTCACCAGCAATTATTTCTGTTCCAGGTCCAATAATAATATTTACATTGGGTTGTGTATCTGGATTACCTGCTTTTCCAATTTCATAAATTAATCCATCCTTAAGACCAATATCAGCTTTATAAATTCCATTTACATCTACTATTAAGGCGTTTGTTATAACTGTATCAACAGCACCATCTTTACGAGATACTTGAGATTGTCCCATTCCATCTCGAATAACTTTTCCACCACCAAATTTTACTTCTTCTCCATAAGTTGTTAAATCTTTTTCCACTTCAATAAATAATTCAGTATCAGCAAGTCTAACTTTATCACCAGTTGTTGGCCCATACATATCGGCATAAGCTTCTCTCTTTATTTTTTTCATTACAATTGACCCATAACTTTTTTATTAAAACCAAATATCTTTCTATTTCCCGTTATTGGAATTAATTCTACATCTTTTGATTGACCAGGTTCAAACCGAACAGCTGTGCCAGATGGTATATCTAAACGCATACCATTTGATTTTTCTCTATCAAATTTTAAATATTCATTTGTTTCGGCAAAATGATAATGACTACCAACTTGAATTGGTCGATCTCCGCTATTTGAAACTTTTAAAGTTATTGATTGTCTTTCATCATTCAAATTAATATCACTATTTTGCTTTGTTATTATTTCTCCAGGTTTCATTATCTAATCGGTTTATGTACTGTTACTAATTTTGTTCCATCTGGAAATGTAGCTTCAACTTGTACTTCTGGAATCATATCTGGAATACCATCCATACAATCTTCTTTTTTTACTACGTGAGCTCCTGTTTCCATTAATTCTGATACCATTTTTCCATCTCTTGCGCCCTCTATTACAAAATCTGTTATCAAGGCTATAGCTTCTGGGTAGTTAAGTTTAACACCTCTTTCTAGACGTTTTCTAGCAACATTAGCTGCCATACTGACCATCAACTTATCTTTTTCTCTTGGTGTTAATTTCATTTATAGATCCCAACTTTTTGGCATTTTATCATTTATTACATTTTTCATAATAATATTTAGTGTTTTTTTTAAATCATAATTATCATCTGCTAAACATCTAATGATAATTTTATCATCAAATTTTGTCATTTCACAAAAGTGATTTCCTAAGTTTTTTTTAACTTTTCTTAATACAGATTCTAGTTGATGAACAATATCACCAAAAATTAAAATTGTTGATAAAGATGATTGATTAGAAAAAGTGTAATTGTTTTTGAAATTATCAATCGTTGATCCTTTAATATTAATTGCTTCAAAATGCTTTATGGAAGAATTTGAATAAATTTTCCATTGATCAGAAAAAGAAATATTTTTAATTTTTTCAGACATTGCTTTTCTTCCAAAAATTGTTGTTTCACAAAAAATCAAATTAGAATTATCTGATAGATTAATATTGATATTTCTTCTTAATTTTGAATTATCAAATAAAATTAATTCTTTTGGTAACCAATACATAGTAGAATTATTTAAATTGATATTTATTTCTACTCTAGCAGGGTCACCAATTCCTGCATAAATTTTTTCTGCAGCTTGTGTGCAAATACTTAGTTTAGAATTATTGATATTAGCGTTAATATCAATATTGTCATTACAAGTAATGCCTCCTGCCGTATTAACTAAAACTAATTCTTTAAATTCATTATAATTTTTTGGATTTAAGATTTTACAACAACCACTTTGAAAAAATTTTGAAATATCATTATCTAGTAATTCTATATCTATTTTTCCATTTGATCTTTGCAGTAGCTTGTCCATTATTGTTCAATTAAGTATAATCGAAACAAAATTTATGAAAATAAAATACTTAATGGTTTAAGATTAAAAATTATTAATAAATAATAGTTAAATTTAATTTTTCCTATAAATTTTACCAACAAAAAATAAACCTAAAGATACTGAAAAACCTATTCCTATTGCGTATATCAGCGTTCCTATTCCAACTTTTCCACCTAAAAAAAATCCTATACCTACTGCAGATAGTTCAAGTAATGTTCTAATAAATGAAATTGAAAAATTAGTTTGTTTATTTAAGCCAGTCATCAGTCCATCTCTTGGACCAGGTCCTAAATTTGCAGCTAAATAAAAACCACTTCCAATACCTATTATTAAAATACCAATTAATACCTGTAAAAATTGAAATATGAAATCCTTTGGATAAGGAAGATAGATTAGTGAAAGATCCAAAATTACAGAAATTAAAATAGCATTTAATATTGTTCCAATACCCGGTTTTTGTTTTAGTGGAAACCAAATCAATAATAATGCAATACTTACAAAAAATGTTGTAATACCTATTGTGTAACCAGTTTTAAACGCTAATCCCTGATGTAACACAAACCAAGGTGAAACTCCTAAATTTGCAGTGATTAATAACGCTTCACCAAAGCCGAAGAGTATAAGTCCTAAAATCAAATAAAAAATTGTTATTTTTTTTGGTTTAAGATTATATTCATAAGGAGAGCTCCAGTATAACTTGGGGATTTTTTTAAGTTTTAATATGTATATAAAGTTTTTTACCATCTAAGACTCATACAGCTTAAACCCGCATCAACCATTGATATTTCATCAATATTAATTTTAATGATATTAAAATTTTTAGATAAAATTTCCTCAGTTTTATTAAAACCATCTGGAATTAATAATTTATTATTAATTCTAATACAGTTAGCTGCATTTTCTTCACCTAAAGGTAATTCAATTAAATTATAATTTTTTTTTAAATAATCTAATTTAGACATTCTATTACTTACTAAAATTATATCATCATCCAATAAACTGCATTCAGACTTAAAATGAAGAATATCTTTTGGTGTTTGACATACTTCCACAGTAGCACCAAGTGAGATAAGTATATTAGATAAATTTTCTGCCCCTAATTTATCAGTTCTATTTGATAAACCTATAATAAAATGATTATTAATATTTAATATATCTCCACCTTCTATTGTTCCCTTTTCAACAACAAATATTTTTTCAAAGTATTTACTTATTTCTTTTTTAATTATTATTTCCTCATCCTTTCGTGTAAATTCACTTGGTTTTAATATAATAATATTATTTTTGAAGATAAGAGCAGGATCTTCAACAAAAATACTGTCCGGATATTTTTCTAAGCTATCTAATAAAATTGTATTTAATCCTGCTTTTTTAATGGCAGTTATATAATTTTTATGTATCTCTAATATTTTTTCATAACTTGGATGTAAATACTGCGAACTCAATGCATTATGAATACTCTTATTCGGTTTTCTAACAATTGCATTTGTAAATTTATATGTCATCTATGGCGTGCCCGGCATGATTCGAACATGCGGCCCCCAGATTAGGAATCTGGTGCTCTATCCTACTGAGCTACGGGCACTCCTAATTTAATTTTTATGATTCAATGTTACTTCACCAGTCTTTGTATCTACAACATCAAATGTTTTTTCATTATTACTCATTCTTTTAGCTCTAGCAGCTGAAGCTCGCTCCATTGCATCATTATCAGCATATAAAGAAACTGCCATTACAGTTGTATCACTTGCACGAATTTGTAATAATTGATGTGCTTCTGGAAATTCACTTGGTGCTTTTTCTGAATAATCTTTAATAGACTCATCGGCATCTTCTTTAGATTTGAAATTAATAGTTGTTATTCTTGCTACGGTCATTTTTATCTCCTTTCAACTTAAATTTATTTAATTGCTCCTTTAATTAAACCTGATAAAAATAATTACCATTAAATAATTATTATACAATAACTAACAAGTTTATAAGAAAAGATGGCTATAAATTTTAAAAGATTTTTTAAACGCTTAGAGGATATTAATAATTTGAAAAATACATCTTTTGAAAAAATAGATATTAATAGAATAGCGCTTACACTAGAAGATAAAATAGCTAGGGATAAGATAATTAAATGGATGAAAAATCTTAAACTTACAATCAAAATTGATAATATAGGTAATATTTTTGGTTTTTATAATTTTAATAAAAATACTAAACCTCTTTTACTTGGCTCACACATTGATACTGTTAGAAATGCAGGAAGATTTGATGGATCATTAGGTGTAATTGGCGCATTAGAAGTATTAGAAACATTAATTAAGAATAATGTAACCAATAAACCAATTGGTATAGCGATATTCACTAATGAAGAAGGAGTTAGGTTTACTCCAGATATGATGGGAAGTTGGTCCTTTACTAAAAGAGAAAATATAAATAAAATTTATAAAATTAAAGACAATAATAATATAACTATCAAAGATGCATTAAAAAAAATTAAATATTTAGGAAAAGAAAAACAATTATTTTTTAAACCTAGAATGTTTTTAGAATTACATATTGAGCAAGGTCCAATTTTAGATATCGAGAAAAAAAATATTGGTATAGTCAAAGGAGTTCAGGCTATTACTTGGTTAAAAGTTGTCTTATTTGGAAAATCGAATCATGCAGGGACTACTCCTATGAGTAATAGAAGAGATCCAATTAAAGTTTTTGGAGAAGTAAGTAGTTATATAAATTCTTTTAAAAGTGATAGAAATCAGCAAATGATAACAATAGGATCATTAAATATTGAACCTAATCAAGTAAATGTTATTGCTAATAAAATTGAATTTACTTTAGATATACGAAATCCAAATGATAAAAAACTAGTTCAATTTGAAAATAATTTAAATAAAAAAATAAAAGAATTGTGTTTTGCTAACAATATAAAATATAAAATAGATAAATTAGTTAATTTTCCTTCTGTTAAATTTGATAAAAAAATTAACAAAGTAATAATAAATAAATCAAAAAAAATGAAATATACATATCTTGAATTATTTAGTGGTGCAGGTCATGACGCTCAAATGTTAGCAAATATATGCCCTACTTCAATGATCTTTGTGCCAAGTGAAAAAGGAATAAGTCATGATAGTAAAGAAAATACAAAAAAAAGTGATATAAAAAAAGGATTAAATTTACTTTATAATGTTACAAAAGAATTACTAAAAGAATAATCAATCAAAAATTGATTTAGAAATCTCAAAACTAACTACCCAGTTAGGCACATCTACTATTTCACTTATTTTTAAATTACCAGCTACACTACAAAGCATATATGCATCTATATCTTTTATTTTTATATTTTTAGTTAAATAATCTATCATTCGTGAAACAGCTTCTTTAGATGCAACATATAAATCTTCACCAATTCCAGTAGTTATAAATGATCCAATATTTTTTTTTAGCAAAGGTGTATGATTGGTTTCTAAAAATGGTGAATCAATTTTTTTATTTTTGTGTAATTTAGTTTTTATTAAGACTTTCATAGGACTTTCAATTGCTGTTCCGCAAACTTCACCATCTCCTTGAGCGGCATGCGTGTCTCCAAGAGAAAGTAAACTTCCACTTACTTGCACAGGTAAGTAAAGTTTTGTACCTTCATACACCTCTTTGATATCAAGATTACCACCAAAATTTCTTGGTGGAACAACGCTTAATACACCCTCTTCTTTAGGTGCTAAACCTATTGTTCCAACAAATGGTTTCAATGGTATTGAAGCAAAATTTGAAAATAAACTATCAACAGGATTGCTTTTATCGTATTTCCAAATATTGATTGCGGGATCTTCAAATTGATCACTTAATAAACCAAAGCCTGGTATATTAGCAGTCCAACCCCATCCAGATGTTTCAAATTTCTCTATTGAAATTTCCACAGTGTCTCCTGGTTCTGAATTTTCAATATACAGAGGTCCAGTTACAGGATTTACTTTTGAAAAATCTAAATTTTTAATGTCTTCAATAGTTGATAAATTATTTAATTGACCACCTGATGAGTCAATTGTTTCTAATTCTATAAGTTGATCATTTTTTATTATTGCTTTTGGTTCATTTTTATTACTCCAACCATAATGATGGTGTTCTGAGTGAATTGACTTTATATCTAATTTCATAATAATATTAATAGAATAAATTAATTATATTTGAAATAAAATTATATGAAACACTACGATATAATAATTATTGGTTCTGGAATAGCTGGTATTTCACTTGGTTCTATAATTAGCAAAGAAAGAAAAGTAGCAATAATTGAAAAGGAAAAACAACTAAGTTATCATTCAACTGGCAGATCATTTGCATTTTTTATTGAGAGTTACGGCAATAATGCAATTATAGAATTAACAAAAATTTCAAAAAAATTTTTTTATGACAATTTTAATCTTTTTTTAAAGAAAAAAGGCGTAATGTTTATTGGGAATAATAAACAAAAAACTATTGTAGAAGATTTTTATAATGAACATAAACACAAAGTAAAATTAGAATTATTCAGCAAAAATGAATCAATTAAATTAGCTAGTTGCTTAAATGAAGATTATGTTAATAATTCTGTAATTGATATTAATGCATCTGAGATTGATGTTAATAATTTATATGAATATTATAGGAAGCAATATAATAAAAATGATGGATTTATATTCACTGACTTTAATATTAATCTAGTCGAATATAAAAATAATAAATGGATATTAAATGATGAAATATCATCTGATATTATTGTAAATGCTTCTGGTGCTTGGGCTGATGAAGTTGCAAAGTTATTTAATATCAAACCAGTTAATGTAGTTCCTAAAATAAGAACAGTATTTGTTTTTAAACCACAAAATATACAAATAGATAACAACTGTCCTCTAGTAGCTGACATAGAAGAGAAATTTTATTTTAAAGATCAAAATGATCAAATTTATGCTTCACCAGCTGATGAAACACCTAGTTACCCTCATGATTGTCATCCTGATGATTTAGATATAGCTATAGGTATAGATCGTATACAAAAAGCAACTAAATTTAAGTTTAATCATATTGATAACAAATGGTCAGGATTAAGAACTTTTGTTAAAGATAAATCACCAGTTATAGGATATGAAAATTCAAATAAAAATTTTTTTTGGCTTGTTGCACAAGGTGGTTATGGAATACAAACATCTCCAGCACTAGCAGAAATATCGGCTAATATTATTTTAAATAAAAAAAATGATTTTTTAATTGATAATTCAACACTTAATAATATTAGTATAAAACGAATAAGAAATGAAATACTTTGACGGACATAATGATGTTTTACTGAAATTTTATTTTGAAAAAAATAAAGACTCAGCTAAAGAATTTTTCAATGGTAATGATTTTTGTCACATAGATTTTCCAAAAATTTTAAAATCTAACTTCTGCGGTGGTTTTTTTGCAATATTCGTTCCAAATGAAGAGCCAGATGATGATTTTTTTAAAAGAATGATCAATGAAAAATATGATTTTCCTTTACCAAATAAAATTGATCAAACTTATGCAAAAAATGCAACAAATGAAATGATTTCTATTTTAAATAACATAATTTTACAGTCTAATAATAAAATAAAATTATGCACTTCTGGAAAAGAAATTAATGAATGTATACTTGATAATAACATAGCAATAATTTTACATATTGAAGGCGCTGAAGCTATAGATAAAGATTTTAAAAATTTATACGAACTTTATAACAAAGGATTGAGATCAATTGGTTTAGTATGGAGTAGAAATAATATCTTTGCAAATGGTGTGCCATTTAGTTATCCAAGTAGTCCAGATAGAGGTGAGGGCCTTACTGATTTAGGTAAAGATTTAGTAAAAATATGTGACGAAAAACATATTTTAATTGATTTATCTCATTTAAATCAAAAAGGATTCTATGATGTAGCAAAAATTAGTAAACAGCCTCTAATGGCAACTCATTCCAATGCTCATTTTATAACAAATCACTCAAGAAATTTAACTGATGAACAGTTAACTACTATAAAAAATAGCCAAGGAATTGTTGGGATTAATTTTGCAACAGCATTTTTAAGAAGAGATGGTAGAATGATTCCAGAAACATCTTTAGATGCAATAGTTGAACATTGTGATCATTTACTTAAGTTTTTAGGTGAAGATCACGTAGCAATTGGATCTGATTATGATGGTGCAGTTGTACCTAATGAAATATCAGATCTTTCAAAAATTGAAAATTTATACAAATATTTTATTGGAAAAGGTTATTCAAATACTTTAACTGAAAAAATATTTTATAAAAATTGGAATAATTTTTTACAAAAAAATCTTATTTAATTACCTTTCTCCAATAACTAGGTTTTACTTCAATAGCTCCATTATAAAATTTATTTAACTTTTCAGCAGAACTAATAGTTGAATTAAGAATTTTTTTTAACTCTTTAAGTGGTTCAGAATGTGCATCAACTCGTAAATTATGCCAAATTTTAGGTTTATTGGATGCAATAATTAGAGCTGAAGACCAAGAATTACCAAAAACAGATTTTGTAGATTTTGAAATATTTCTTTTTAATTTTTGAGAATAATATGAAATTTTTTTTGTGTGTCCTCCAGCTTTATCACCAGCAATAATTGAATTAATAAGTCTAAATGGAAAATCTATTGATCTATTATTTTCAAAATATAATGCTGTTTTTTTTAAAACGTTAATAGAAGATAGACAATTACCAGCTACAATATAATCATTACCAACAATAGAAGATTTATAATCTAAAGTATTTTTTCCAGACCATACAAATTTTGAATTATTAACACCAATTGCAATCATCTGCCTCATATCCTTATTTTTATCTTTACCAATAATTTTTTCTCCTGATTTTTTTACGCTATATTTCTTATCTACTAATTCAAGCATCTCAATTCCATTATCAACATTAACATAAGCTTGAGTTGCAACTGCGCATTTTAAGCTTACATGGGGAACAAGACTCCCATACCCAGCAATATCTGTATATCCACAAACCCCAAAATCGCCAGTTTTTGTATCTCTTGCTACAATAGATAATGTCATTTAAATTTTTAATAGTTTATGTCGTAACTATTGTTTTACCTAATTGATTACCTTCTCCAATATATTTATGTGCATCAACAATTTGATCTAAATTAAATACTTTTGAAATAATTGGTTTTAGTTTTTTATCTTGCATATGAGAATTAATCCAGTCAACACCTTCAATTCTTTGTTTTTCAAATCTCATT
Source organism: uncultured Alphaproteobacteria bacterium (assembly GCA_902577905.1). Classification (GTDB taxonomy): domain Bacteria; phylum Pseudomonadota; class Alphaproteobacteria; order HIMB59; genus CACPNW01. Next base: position 106,414 of record CACHAQ010000001.1, on the reverse strand, counting down.
GTGTCAAAAATACTATGAAATTTTATATGAACTCTTTTACTTAATAGAGGTAAGGTATAAATTTTAGAAAAATCTAAATCAAGATTTCCATAATTAACAATTAAACCTCTTGCTTTTACTGTATTAACTAATTTGTAAAAATGTGAACCACCCACACAATCATATGATAAATCAAATCCTATTCCATCTGTTACATCTAAAATATTTTTTTCAAAATTTTCATCAGTCAATGATAATACTTCATCATAACCAATTTCTTTTAGTTTTTCTTCCTTTTTTAAAGTGCGACTAACACCAATAGTTTTTAATCCAAATACTTTTGCTATTTGCATTGCTCCTATTGCAGCACTACTCGATGCTCCAGTTATTAGACAACATTTCCTACTTCCAATATCAGAATTATAAACTAATCCTCCCCAGGCTGTTAAGTATTGGCACCATGCAGCTGCAGCTTCTTCAAAAGACTGATGATCAATTTTTCTTGTAATTGTCCATTCTGGAATAATAGCAGTATCACCATAAGTTCCATATTTATTGATAGAATCATTTGTCCAAAAATCATTATTATTCCAAGATAAAAAAGGAATAGCACAAACTTCATCTCCTTGTTTATATTTTGATACACCCTCTCCTACTTCATCAACAATACCTGATGCTTCAATACCAATTCTAGATGGAAGATCAGGTTTACCAACATATCTACCTTCCCTCAACATTACTTCAGCTTGATTTAATCCAATTGCTTTTACTTTAATTCTTACATCACCTTTACCAGGTGATTTTAAAGGTTCATCCTTTATAGAAAGAACTTCAGGTCCACCAAACTTTGCAAATCTTACAATTCTATTAGTCACAAAGTTAATTTGCTATTTTTAATTTTGGTTTTTCAAAACCAACCATTCCTTTTTCTGGTGGGTATGGATAACATTTTTTACTTTGTGATAGTTTCAATTTAGCCAATACATAAGCTGAATTAACTGCTAACGGTATTGGATCAATAACAGGAACATTGTATCCATCTTCTTTAAGTTTATTTTGTAATGCTTCAGCGCAACCAAAAAGACCAGTACAACCAAAGATTATTACATCTGCATTATTTTCTTTAATAGCCTCAACAGATTTAATTTTTAATTGATTCACAGTTTCGTTTAAATCATTTTCTAGTTCTAAGACAGGTATATCAACTGCTTTAACACTAGCAAGCTTAGATGGAACGCCATATAACAAAGATTGGTTTTCAAACTGTGGTATTAATCTTTCTAATACCGTTACTACTGTAAATTTATGACCTAACATGCTTGCATAATGCATAGCTGTTTCACAAGGACCTACAACAGGAATAGATACACATTCTCTAGCACCTTTAAGCCCAGGATCTCCCATACAATCTATAACCGCTGCATCACAACCTTCATTTTCTGCATCAATAATTTTTAATATTGTATCAGGTTGAGACATTGCTTCTTCATACTCACATTCAATTGAGTTTGGTCCAATATCAATTCCTTTTGCAGTAACTTTTAAATCATCTAATTTCATTGAGCTGAGATGATCATCTTTTCTAATCCCATGTGTTGTAATTGGTTGAATAAGTTTAACATGAATAGTCATTGTATTACCTCTCTTTAATTAACAGCTTTTAATTTTGGTTTTTCAAAACCAACCATTCCTTTTTCTGGTGGGTATGGATAACATTTTTTACTTTGTGATAGTTTCAATTTAGCCAATACATAAGCTGAATTAACTGCTAACGGTATTGGATCAATAACAGGAACATTGTAACCTTTTTCTTTTAAGTTATTTTCAATTGTATCTGCACAACCTAGCATACCAGTACAACCAAAGATTATTACATCTGCATTATCTTTTTCTATTGTTTGAATTGCTTTATTTGTCATTTGCTTAAGTGTGTAATTTAAATCTTTTTCAAGTTCTAAGACAGGTATATCAACAGAAGTTGCAGAAGCTAGTTTTGATGAAACACCATAAATTTTTGATAAATTTTCAATTAATGGTTTTGTTCTTTCTAAAACAGTCAATACTGTAAATTTATGACCTAACATGCTTGCATAATGCATAGCTGTTTCACAAGGACCTACAACAGGAATAGATACACATTCTCTAGCACCTTTAAGCCCAGGATCTCCCATACAATCTATAACCGCTGCATCACAACCTTCATTTTCTGCATCAATAATTTTTAATATTGTATCAGGTTGGCACATAGCTTCATCAAATTCAGTTTCTATTGACGCAGGACCAATTTCAATTTGAGAATGACTAATATTTAAATCTGAATTTCTTATTGTATCAAAATCACTATCTTTTCTAAAACCTTTAGTGGTTATAGGTGACACAACCCTAACATTAATTGCATTTCTCATTTTATTTCCTCTATAGGAATAAATTTATCATAAACTTTAAATGGAACAGGGCCAAATGTATCAAGTGCTGCCTTCGTTCTCATATTAGGTGGTGTACTTACGCCTATTACATTTACTCTTTGTCCATATCTAACATCTTCTGCAGTTATTGGTTCAGCATTTTCTAAATCTACTAAGCAAATCAAGTCAGGTACCATTGCTAATGGCTTACCATCTTTTAAGGCAATAAGAAATTCATTTTGCAATTTAACCAGAATACTGTCATTTGGATCAGTTAAAGAAGTAATCTTTACTTCACCTCGTGCCCAGCCATCTGTAGTTTCTCTAAGTAAATCCGTAACTTTTCCTTGAAAGAGTAACTTACAAAATCTTTTATCAAAACTATTTTTAAAATAATCCACTATTCCTTCTAAAGGATCAGTTCCTTTAACTCTTGCATCCCCAATAGATTTACCAATTTCATAAGCTAATGTAACAGTATGATGAACAGATGTTTCTTTCATTTGTTTTCCAGTCATTGGATACAAACAAATTTCTGATTTTGTTCCCATTTGCATACATATAACTCTAGCAAACATTTCAGAAGCATGGTTATTTTCTGCATCAACAACCATTTCATTATCTTTTTCATCTCTTACAATTACAGGAGAGCAATTTACTCCATAAACTCCAAATGTACACATCTGCAACTCAGGAAAAGCTCTTCCCATGCCATCAGCATCAATAACAGGTAATCCAGTGTAAGCACTTACTATAAATGGTAAAGTTCCATTTATACCGCCAGCTTCAGCTGCAATTAAGGCTGTAGCTTTTTTACCCATTAGCTCTTCCATTTTTCTTAGAGCTTTCACAGCTGATTTTGCATTTGGAAGTTTTTCAACTAAAACAGTAGGTGCGCCCATGTTTGCAATAGGCAAAATCAAATCATCATCACCCACTTCATCACCTTTAATTAATTTAGGTTCAAAACCTTTTTCAAGTTCTTGTCGCAGCATTAAACCACCAACGTATGGATTACCTCCTCCACCAGTACCTAAAAAAGCAGTTCCTCTTAAAAAATCATCTATTTTATCTAAAGTTAATTTATCCATATTAATAATTCTCCAAATCGCCAATTGCTTTAATTTGCAGTCTAACAGATTTACCAGGTAAATAAGCTAGAGGGTTTTCATTTATTTCATTTATCTCAATTGAACTCTCTTTCGCACCAGCTTCTTTTGCAAGTTGTTTAGCTTCATTAGATGCTTGTTCAATAGTTTTTTCTCTACCTAATTTTTCATAATGAAAAACTCGATCAACTTCTCCACTTACTTGTCCAAGTGCTGCACCTACTGCATTCGCAACAGCAAAATTATCAGGAATAACCAATTCAGATATTCCATTAAGATTTTCTTTATTAAGAATTGTACCACCTCCAACAAAAACTGCAGGTACATTTTCAGCACTAGTTTTCATTTTATCTACTGCCTCCTCTAATAATCTTGTAATTTCTTGTTTTGCGTTTTTGACTGTACTATCATCAAGTTTATTTAAAAGAGATTTATCACCAATATCTAAATCATAATGTTTAACCGCTATGTCAGTTGCTGTTAATGTATCTCCTCCAAAAACTAATGCCTTTTCTGTTAATCTATATCCAACACTATCAGGACCAACCTTGTTACCATTGTCTCTGATTAATGACCCTCCTCCAAGACCTATAGAAATTATATCCGGCATTCTAAAGTTTGTTCTAACACCACCAACATCCGTAGCTATTGCAGACTGTCTTGGAAAACCAGCTTTAATGTATCCAACATCTGATGTAGTACCACCAATATCTACAATAATTGAGTCCTGAATTCCTGATAAATAAGCTGCTCCACGCATACTATTTGTCGGTCCACATGCAAATGTTAAAACTGGATACTGTTTAACTTTATCCGGTCTCATAAGTGTGCCATCGTTTTGACTGATATAAAGTGGTGCATCAATATTAAGTTTTTTAAGAGCATTTTTAAAAGATTCAACAATCTCAACTGCTAAATTTGCTAATGCTGCATTAATAATAGTTGCGTTTTCTCTTTCAATTAAACCAACCTTACCAATTGAATGGGATAAAGATATATTAGCATCTGGAATAATATTTTTAATAATTTCATTTGCTTCTAGTTCCATTTCAGAATTTAGAGGCGAATACACAGAATTAATTGCAATATTTTTATAATTTTTATTTGCTATTTCTTCAGTAATTTTTTTTATCTCATCTTTATCTAACTTAGATATTTCCCTACCATCCACCTCATAACCACCTTTAGCGAAGTATTTTATGGGATTAATATTATCAATCAAATCTGATGGCCATCCTATCATTTGTTCAAGACTATCTGCGGCGGGTAATGATAATCTTATAGCTGCTATTTTTTGTAATTTTTTTCTTTCAACAAGAGCATTTGTAAAATGAGTAGTGCCTATCATTACACTAGAAATTTTATCTGGAGAAATATTGCCTTTAGTTAAAACAGTTTTAATAATATTAAAGACACCATCACCTACATCTTCTGTAGTTGTCGTTTTTTCAGATACTAAAACTTTGCCTTCAGATAAGATAACTCCATCTGTATTTGTTCCTCCTACATCAACTCCAATTTGCATATTTAATCCTTTATTATTACAAGGCTATTTGGTTTAAACCCAACTGTTACATTGTCACCTTCTTTTAATCTATTTAAATTCATACTATTTGAAAATTCAGCTGTTAAGGTTTGTTCATTAACCTCAACTATATATTTGATTAAAGATCCTTGATAAGAAATTATTTTTATTCTAGCATTTACTGAAACTAATTCACTCTTATTTGTCGGATTTATAAATAAATGTTCAGGTCTTAATATGCATTTAAAATTATCATTAAAGTCACCATCAATTTCAAATTCTATATCTGAAAAAGACACTTTTGATTTACCACTTGAACTATTTATAAGTTTTAAATTAATAAAGTTTGAAGTTCCAATAAAGTCTGCAACAAAAGTATTTTGAGGTTTTTCATAAATATCGTCAGGAGTTCCAATTTGTGAAATATTACCTTTATTCATAATTGCTATTCTATCTGACATAGTTAAAGCTTCTGATTGATCATGTGTTACATATACCGTAGTAATTTTTAATTTTTTCTGAAGTTCTTTAATCCAAATCTTCATTTCTTCTCTAAGCTTCTTATCTAAAGCACTTAAAGGTTCATCTAATAATAATATTTGAGGTTCAGTGACAAGGACCCTGGCTAATGCTACCCTTTGTTGCTCACCACCAGATAATTCTCTCTGATATCTAGTTTCGTATCCAATTAAATTTACTTGTTCTAAAGCTATTTTAACCTTCTCATTAATTTGTTTCTGATCGATATTTCTCATTTTTAATCCAAAAGAAATATTTTCAAAAACATTCATATGAGGAAAAATTGCATAATTTTGAAAAACAAAACCAATATTTCTTTTTTCTGGAGCTTGGAATGTAATGTCATTATTACCTATGAAAATTTCACCAGCTGTCGGCATTACAAAGCCAGCAATCATTCTTAATGTTGTTGTTTTACCACAACCAGATGGGCCTAAAATTGAAAAAAACTCTCCAGAATTAATTTTAAAATCAATGCCGTTAACAGCTACATTATCTTCAAACTTTTTTGTTAGTTTATTTATTTGAACATCAAACATATAAAATAAACCAGCTACTTATTAAGTAGCTGGTTAAATATATTAATTAACTAGTAAATATTTCATTTACAGTTTCAACAATATCATCTTCATTTTCTAAATAGAAATTCCAATCAGGTGTATGTAAACCATCTAATGCATTAGCATCATTTTTTACACCTTTAGAAGTTAGAAGCTCTGGAAGTTCTGCATTCTTAATTGTTGGACGTAAATAAAACGTCTCTCCTGCTTTATTCATAAATTTAGGATCTAGCTTTTCATTAACATAAGCTAAAGCTAATTTCTTTTGAACAGGATCAGAATATTTACTTACTGTATGAGTTTGAGTTAATAATGGTTTCTGGTGTTGCCAGATAAAGTTATCTACTGGAATACCTTTATCCATTTGAAGATAACATTCTCCTTCCCATTGAACACCAATTTGAACCTCTCCTCTTTCTACAAGAGTTTGCATATTTCCAGTAAAATCAGAAATTTTAGCTGGCATAGCATCTCTCATTGCCTGATATCCAGCTTCAAGATCATATGCATCTTTTCCAAATGCTTGACATGAAGCAAGGAAAAATACCATTTGAAGAGTATTTGAAGTTATGTAAGTACCTCTCATTCCATCAAATTTTTTATCCCAGAACTGTTTAAAATCTGTAATTGGTGGATCAACTAGGTCACTTCTGTATACATAAGCATATTGTCCAAATGCCCAAGTTAGACCAACACCAGTATCTTTAGCAAAATCCCATACATTCGCTCCGTTAGGAATTGCTGATGCAATTTCATCTGGCGACATAAAGAAATCACCAGCTCTTGCAGTTTTAACCATTTCGGGAATATTCCAGTTACATATATCGTAAGCTGGATTTTTATCACCACTAGCTATAAATTTAGGGAACCAAGGCCAAGCACCATCGTAAGATATTTTACAATTGTATCTTTTTTCAAAATCATTGATAAATGCTTCACGCATGAATTCTTCCCAGAAACCACCCCATTCACCAAGTTTTAATTCAGCACCACCAGCATCAAAAGGTTCTCCATCAAAAACAACATCTTGAGACCATGCATGATTAATATTAAATAATGGTAAAGTAGAGGCAGCAGCAGTCAAAATAGCAGTATCTTTAATAAATTTTCTTCTGCTATTATTTACCTTATTTTTTTTTGACATAATGCCTCCTAATAAGTTTTGATAAAACCTAATACAACAACAATAAATTGCAACTAAATAATGCTAATTTAAAAGAAATTTTCAAATTGTTATTAAATAAATCATCATTTTTTAATAACAAATTGCAAAATGGATAAAGTACTAAAACAGATATTTATTATGTTTTAATTACATAAGTAAGTTATCCATAAATTCTAAAAAATTTATTGATTGATACTTTAAAATTTTTAAATAATGTAAAAATATATGTTTCGTATTGGGGTTGATGTAGGTGGTACTAATACTGATGCTGTATTAATGCAAGGTAAAGAAGTTGTTGATGGTTATAAATCTGCAACAACAGAAGAACCTGGTTTAGGTATAATTAATGCAGTTTCAACAATATTAAATAGAAATAATATTGATACAAAAAATATTGAGTCAGTGATGATTGGCACTACTCAATTCACAAATGCATTTGTTGAAAACAAAAGATTAGAACAAGTAGCTGTAGTAAGATTGGGTTATCCAGCCACAGTGAGTGTTCCACCCTGTATAGATTTTTCAGATAATTTAAGAAAAATAATTGGAGAAAATTTTTGGATTGTAAATGGGGGATATGAATTTGATGGAAGATTACTTGGTGATTGGACAGCTGAAGAAATAACTAAAGTTGCAAAAGATATTAAAAATAAAAACCTAAAGTATATTTCAATTTCTTGTGTTTTCTCTCCAATTAATGAGCAACAAGAAATAGATACAACTAAAATTATTAAAGAACATAATCCGGATGCAATTATTACAATGTCTCATAGAATAGGAAGAGTAGGATTTGTAGAAAGAGAAAATGCAACTATTATGAATTCTTCTTTAGGAAAACTTGCCGATAAAGTTATTTCATCTTTTAAAGATGCATTAAAAGAATTAAAAATTAAAAGTCCATTTTACATTAGTCAGAATGATGGCACTCTAATGTCAGCCGATATAGTTAAAAACTATCCAGTACTAACTTTTGCTTCAGGTCCCACAAATAGTATGAGAGGAGCAGGTTTTTTATCAAAAAAAAATAACGCAATTGTTGTTGATATTGGCGGAACAACAACTGATTTTGGAGTTATAAAAGAGGGTTTTCCTAGAGAGTCTGCAATACCTGTAGACATTGGCGGCGTTAGAACTAATTTTAGAATGCCGGATTTAATCTCTATAGGACTTGGAGGTGGAAGTATAATTAGAGAAAATAATAATCAAGTTTCAGTAGGACCGGATTCAGTTGGCTATAAATTAGATAAAGAAGCTTTAATTTTTGGAGGTAAAACTTTAACAACTTCTGATATTACTGTTGCTTCAGGTGATGCTAATTTTGGAGATAAAAGTAAAGTAGAACACATAAGCAATGACTTAATAACTAAATCTCAAAATAAAATTAAAAATATGATAGAAGAAGGAATTGATAGAGTAAAACTAAATAAAGATGATGTACCAGTAATATTGGTTGGTGGTGGAAGTATATTAGTAAATGGTAAATTAAAAGGTGCTAGTGAAGTTTTAATACCTGATCATTCAGATGTTGCTAATGCCATAGGTGCTTCGCTCGCACAAGCTGGTGGTGAAATTGATAAAATTTATTCATATTCTGAAATGGGTAGAGAAAAATCAATTGAAAATGCTAAAAACGATGCGATAAGTAGAGCGCTTCAAGCTGGAGCAATTAAAGATACAATTAAAATTATAGAATTAGAAGAAATACCTTTGAGCTATCTACCTTCTGGTTCAGTTAGAATACATGCTAAGGCAGTTGGAGACATATTTTAATGATTGAATTAAACTTAACAAACTTGGAGGATCTTGCCAGAGGTACAGCATTCTTAGCTACAGGCGGTGGTGGAGATCCCTATATTGGAAAGTTAATGTTAAAACATCAACTAGAACAAGGAAAAAAAGTAAAAATAATTAGTCCAGATGAAATTGATGATGATACATTTGCCTGCAACGTATTAACTATGGGGGCACCAACTGTGTTTGGGGAAAAAGCTCCAAATGGTTTAACTTCATATGAAGCAATGAAAAAAGTTGAAGAGATAATAGGGAAAAAATTTAATGCCATAATGCCTATTGAAGCAGGTGGTGTTAATGCAACATTACCACTTGTTGTTGGAGCATTGTCAGGTTTACCAGTAATAGATGCAGATGGTATGGGAAGAGCTTTTCCTGAATTACAAATGGTCACTTATAATGTTGGCGATGTAAGTATTAATCCATTAGTTGTAATTAATGATTTTTATGAAACTGGAATTTTTAATTCTAGAAATAGTAGTTCAGGTGAATGGTTATCGAGAGCTGTTTGTGTAAGAATGGGTGGTATTTGTCAAGTAGCTTGTTATCCAATGAATGCAAAACAAATTAGAGAAACTTCGGTTCATAATACTATAAAACTTTCTTTTGAAATTGGATCTTTAATACAGAAAGCAAGAGATGATAAAAATGATCCGGTTGAAGAAATTATAAAATATATGGGAAAAAGTAATCCTCCTCGAGTTGGTAAACTTCTCTTCACAGGCAAAATTGATGATCTTTTAAGAGAGACAGTAAATGGGTGGACTAGAGGAAAAATGTATTTGAAAAGTTTAAATGATAAAGATACTTTATTAGTCGAGTTTCAAAATGAATTTTCTTATGCTAAACTTAATGATAATAAGGTGTTAGCAATGGTACCAGATTTAATTTGTGCTCTTGATAGTGAAACTGGAGAGCCGATTACTACTGATAGTTTAAGATATGGACAAAGAATAAAAATAGTGGCAGTTTCAGTTCCACCAATAATGAGATCAGAAAAAGCATTAAAATTATTTGGACCACGAGCATTTGGACTACCATTTGATTATACTCCTCTTGAGGATATTAGCTAATGGAAGATACAAAAGACAAAAATAACTTTCTAAGAATTTTCTATACATATAGACCAATTCTACTTGTACTACCGGCCTTAATATTATTTATTATTTTTTTTATAATTCCAGTTTTAAGTATGTTTGTACTAGCTTTTGATAAGCCTGTAACGGGCGTACTAGATTTACAAGGAAAATGGACGTTAAAAAGTTTTCTTAGAATTTATAATCGTTCTTTATATTTTGATGCAGCTGTAACATCTGTTTCATTGGCAGCGTTAGCATCTCTTATAACTCTTATTATTGGTTATCCTCTTGCATATTTAATTGCTAAAACAGAAAATGTTGCGAGAAATACATTCTTAATGATTTTAGTATTATGTGCAATGCAACTAGATATGGTTATTCGTCTTTTCGGACTTATGGTTTTAATGGGAGACAATGGTTTAATTAACGGTGCATTAATGTACTTTAATATAATCGAAAAACCTATTGGTCTTATGTATAATAAACTTGGTGTTTTAGTTGGTCTTATTCAATTCTCTTTGCCATTTATGGTTCTTTCGTTAATTGGAATTATAAGAGGAATTTCACCGGCAGTAGTTGAAGCTAGTAGAAGTTTAGGAGCTTCACCAAACCAAGCATTTTGGAAAATTATTATTCCTTTATCTATGCCTGGAATTTTGGCTGGTACATTGCTTGTATTTGCTATTTCCATAAGTTCTTATATCGTTCCTGCTCTAATGGGTGGTTGGAAAGTTATGGTTATGCCACTTCATGTATATCAACAAATTGCAGAAATGGGCAAATGGCAATTTGGTTCTGCAATTGCAGTTGTATTGTTTTGTACAAGTTTATTATCAGTTATTGTTTATCAAAGAGTTGCAATTAGAATTGGCGGTGGAAGAGCATGAGTAAAGCAAAGATTAGAGAAGTTAATGAATTAGGAACATTAGTTAAAATTGGATCAGGAATTGCTTTAGCAATTCTATTAATACCAGTTTTTATTGTTGTTTTAACAGGTCTCAATTCAGGAGATCATTTAACATTTCCTCCTGAAGGAATTTCACTAAGATGGATATTTGCTTTTTTTAGAAGTGAGGAATTTCTATCTGCTTTTCTTTTTAGCTTTGGTTTGGCATTAATAACGATGACTTTATCAACTATTTTTGGGACTCTGGCTGCAATTTTTATAACAAGATTTAGCTTTCCAGGATCCCAACTTTTAAGAGCTTTATTTCTTTCACCATTAATTTTACCAGGAATAGTTTTAGGTCTAGCTCTATATATTTTTTATGTTTCAACTGATATCGGTTTAGCTCGATCGTATCCAGGTATGGTAATAGCTCATATGTTAGTTACAATGCCATATGTGATAGGGACTGTTTCCGCCTCTCTATTTAATTTTGATTTAAATTTAGAGCAAGCGGCAAGAAGTTTAGGCGCATCACCTCTTACAGCTTTTAGAAAAGTCACACTTCCTAACATTAGTAACGGGGTTATGGCAGGCTCAGTCTTTGCTTTCATTGTTTCTTTTGGTCAATTTGATGTCTCTTTGTTTATGGCAACGCCAAACAATACTCCTCTACCAATAGCTCTGTATTGGTCTTTAAGATATACTTTTGAGCCTACTGCTGCTGCTGCTGGAATATTTGCAATAGCGCTGGTAATAACTTCTATGTTGATTACATCTAAATTAGTTAATTTACAAAAATTCTCTGGAGTTAAATTTGATTAATTGATTATACTATTAATTTTACTTAACAGCTCCTTCTGTTAATCCAGATACAAAGTATTTACCAATAAAAACAAATAATAAGATAACAGGTAGACTAGCAAGAACCGCCCCAGATAATAAAAAACCCCAATCAATTTGGTATTGACCAACTATTCCCGCTAAACCAACAGGTAAAGTTTTTAAATTATCACCACTTATTAAGATTGAAGCAAAAAGATATTCAGTCCATGAAATAATAAAACAAAAAATTGATACACTTGCAATACCTGGAGCAGCTAAAGGAATAATAATTCTAGAAATTACAATATATCGTGATGCCCCATCAATATATGCCGCCTCCTCTATTTCATTAGGAATTAGCTTAAAAAAAGCTTTTAACATCCAAACTGCAAATGGAGTGGCAAATAAAACATTAACAATAATTAATGCAAAATAACTGTTGAGTAGATTTACTTTTGCAAACAATAAATAAATTGGTACTAATAAAATTACTCCTGGAAAAGCATAAGTAACAAGCAATGAATATTCTACAAATTTATTTCCATAAAATTTAAGTTTGTGTAGACCATATGCAGCAGATACAGATAAAATGATCGAAATTATCATAGAGGAAAATGAGACTATTAAACTATTTTTTAAATATATAAAAAAATCTGAGTTAAATAATATTTTATTATAATGTTCTAAAGTAAAAGATCTGGGAATAATGGTTGTAGATGTTGCAATTATTTCTTCAGGACTTTTAAATGATGATGTAATTATCCAAAAAAAAGGAAAGAAAAAAATTAGTATTATCAACAATAGAGATAAACTTAAGAATATAAATTTTATATTATTTTCTTTAATCATCTTCTTTAGGTGCCATTAATTTAATAAAGATTATTGAAAATAGTAATAATAAGAAACTGGTAATTATTGATAAGGTTGCAGCCTGACTGATTCTAAATTTGGTAAACGCTGTTTCATAAATTAATAATGGTAATGTTGTAGTAGCACTTGATGGCCCACCTTTTGTAATTAACCATATAATGTCAAATATATTGAATGATAGTAATGTACCAACTAATCCTAATACAAATAGAACACTTTTAAGATTTGGAAATGTGATGAAAAAAAATTGTTGAATAAAATTAGCTCCATCAACCTTAGATGCATCATACATTTCTCTATTTATGGAATTTAGTCCAGATAGAATAATTAATGCTAAAAAAGGACTCCATCTCCATGAATTAATTAGAACTAAACTTATGAAAGCTTTGTTTGGTGAGCTAAAAAAACCCGTAGCTTCATCAAATAAACCAATATCAATTAAAACTGAATTTATTACACCACTACTACTACTTAGCATTAATTTCCAAATTACAACAACTACTACTGTTGGAATTATAAATGATAAAATAATCCAATTAGCCATAATTTTTTTGCCAGGGAATTTATAATTAATTGTTAAGGCTATAGTGAATGCAAAAAATGTCTGGCAGATTGCATTGCCAATTATCCAATACAAACTATTTAATGAAGCATTTAAAAATTTTGATTTACCAAGTAATTTTATATAGTTGTCAATTCCAACAAATTTCCCTGAAGTGCCAATTATCTTAACGTTAAATAAACTTAATTCAAATGCTATATAAATTGGAACTAAAATAATAAGACATATCCAAATAACTAATGGAGATACAAACAGCCAACCTTCAATATTATTTTTTTTCACAGAATTTACAGCACCCCTTGTATAGGGGTGCTGAAAAGATTTTAATTTATTCAATAGCTTCAGTCATTATTTCCATACCTTCACTAACCGCATCTTTTGCACTTTTGCCATCGATTAAAGTTAATTGAAGAGTTTGAGCTAATAAATTCTGAGCTGAGATAGATGATATACTTGTAAAAGTATTTCCATTAGTAAATCCAAATAGACTTCCTCTTGTAGAGTTGTCTAACATTGTTTCTACTTGTGATTTATATTTTACAACAACTGGATCATCCCAATAAGTTGAATCTTGACTTCCAGCTTCAGTTATTGGTAAAAATAATCCTGGTTCCATGTTAATAAATCTTCCATAGTTTCCTGGTTCCATTAAAAAACTTAAAAACTTCTTAGAAGCTTCCATTTTCGCTTCATCAGCGGTCATAATCATTGCAGAGTTCACATATGAAACAGTTCCAGCTCTATGAGCTTTACCATTTGCATAAGGGATTTGAATAACACCTAAGTCACTTGCATCGCCACCAGCTTGTGAATCATAAGTAGAAATTACAGTAAACTGCAATATCATTGCACAACCTTTACTTGCAAAACAGGCTTCTGCTTCTCCCCAAGTCCAGTTTGCAGCATCTGGAGCTGAATATTGATATAATTCTTTATAAACATCATAAGCTGCTACAGTTTGAGGGTTATCAAATCTTAAAGTGCCATCAGAATTATAAATTTCTTCTGCACCTGAATTAACCATAAAACTATAAATTGTTTGATCTGTATAAAGTTGTTTATTTCCTGGAAGACCTATTCCATAAACACCATCTTTAGTTAAAGCCTTAGCAGCTTTTTTTAGATCAGACCAAGTTTTTGGAGGTTCAATTCCAGCAGCCTCAAAATCACTTTTTCTATACCAAAGTGATAAACCCATGTTCCATAGAGGAACAGCCCAAGTGTGACCATTATAAGTATATTGATCAAGTGCTTTTTGATAAAAACCATATTTTGAATCTAGTTCTGCAACAAAATCCTCTACAGGTTGTGCTGCACCCATATCAGCAAGTATAGGAGTAAAATCTGGAATACCAACTAATATTTCTGGAGCAGTTCCAGCAGCAACTGAGGCAGGTGCTTTCGCATAAATTTCACCCCAGTTTTGAACTTCCTGTGTTACATTAATATCTGGATTTGCAGAATTAAACTCATCTATTAATGTTTGAATTCTATCAACTCTATGTGGAACACCTTCCATATGCCAAAAAGTAACATTTGTTACAGCATAAGCATTTAAAGAAAATAGAATTGTAATAAAAAATAATAATATTTTATTCATTTTTCCTCACTTAAATTATGATTAATATTTTAATACAAATATACTAACATTATCAACTAAATTAGAGACTTTCACCAAATATTATTCAATGACTCTCTTAATTTTTTATATTTTTGATATTTATTATTAAGATATTTAGATTGTTTTCTTTGGGGTGTGTAAATATGACCAATATTTTGATGATCGTTAATTAATATTTTTAAATCTTTTTGATGCAAGTAACTGTCAATTAAGAATGCAATACCTAGCGCACCCAATTCTGAATTAGTTAAAATTTTAACTTTAATATTTAATATACTTGAAATTAATTGAGGTAATATTTTACTATTTGATGCACCTCCTGCAAGATAAAGACTTTCTTTAGATTTAATTTTATTAGCAAAACAATCCTTAATAGATAATGCTAAACCTTCATAACAAGCAGTCATAATATCAAAATTATTATGATGTGGTAAAATTCCAAAAATTTCTGCTTTAGAATTTAAATTTACAAATGGGGATATCGATCCTCCATAATTTATATATGGAAGAAATATCAATGAATTTTCAGGATAATTGAAAGTTAAATATTTTTTTTCAAAATTATTAATTATTTTAATTTTATTTGAATACTTTTTTGAATTTTTGTAGAAATTATTAATAACCCAATCAATATTAGTTGTTCCTGCAACGTTTATTTTAGTTTCTAACCAAGTATTATTTAAAGAAGCAAAAAATAACCCTGAACCATCTTTAGATATTTTTGAATTATTTTTGACTATAATATTGTGACATGTGGTTCCAATTATACTTATTTTTTTATTATGGCTAATTCCTCCAGCTCCTAAAATAGAAGCTATTACGTCACCACATCCTACAATCACTGGCGTACCAATTTTTAAATTAGTTAATTTTGATGCACTTTTAGTAACATATCCACCTAATTCATTTGATTTTTTTATTTCTGGGAACAATTTAAAATATTTAGTATTTAGTTTAAAAATTTTAAAAATTTTTTTTGATAATTTTTTATTTTTTATATCTCCTGGAAATACTGAAACTTCTGTTTCATCATTATTTATATTTCCTGTTAATTTAAATCTTAACCAATCTTTACAAGTTAAGATGTATTTAATTTTATTTAAATTATCTTTTTCAAATTTAGTCATCCATTTTAGAATAGGTATAGTACAGCCGTATTGCGCGATAGAGCCTGTAATTTTATAAATCTGATCAAATATTTTTTTATTAGTGAAAATTTTTTGACTTCTTGTGTCATTCCACAAGATTGCATTCCTTACTGGTTTATTTTTATCATTAATAGACCAAAATCCAACCATATTTCCGGTTATTCCTAAACCAACAATTGATTGTGATTGAATTTTAGATTTTTTTATTAAAATCTTAATACACTTTGCGGTAAGCAACCAAAAATTTTCCATTTCAATTTCAGATTTACCAAATTTATCAGTTACTAAAGGATTTTTTAAACTATAAGAATTTATTTGTTTGAAATTTGTATTGAATATTACAGTCTTAATAACTGAAGTCCCAGCGTCAATTGCAATATAATATTTCAAAAATTATCTCTTATATTTACAACCATGAGTAACCAACACATACTAAAGCAATAATTAGAAAAAAATTCATAAATCTTTTTCTATTTTTGATCTGCTGATCATTTAATTCTTTATTTCTTGAAAGATAATATAAATAGCATCCAATTGCAAAAGCTACAAATCCTCCAAGATAAGCATACCATTGTAACTCAGTCATTTATTTAATTTATATATTATTATATAAAAAATTATAATTTTTTTTAATAATGCCTTACAAAGCTAACACAAAAAGATATCAAAAATTAATCTACAGAAGATGTGGTAAAAGTGGATTGCTTTTACCTCCTATTACACTGGGTCTTTGGCATAATTTTGGTGGTAAAAAATCCATGCCTAATGAATCTAAAAAAATGATTTTTAGGGCTTTTGACAGAGGTGTTACTCACTTTGATTTAGCTAATAATTATGGACCACCTTACGGTTCAGCTGAAGCTAATTTTGGTAAAGTAATGAATTCAGATCTACATAAATATAGAGATGAATTAATTATTTCAACTAAAGCTGGATACGATATGTGGCCTGGGCCATACGGTGAATGGAGTTCAAAAAAATATCTTACAGCAAGTCTTGATCAAAGTTTAAAAAGAATGAATTTAGAATATGTCGATATATTTTATTCACATCGCTTTGATCCATTAACTCCACTAGAAGAAACAGCTGATGCTTTAACTCAATCAATTAGAAGTGGTAAGGCTTTATATGTTGGTATTTCTTCTTATAGTTCAAAGCAAACAATTAAAATGAATAAACTTTTAAAAGAAAGAGGAGTTAGTTGTCTTATTCATCAACCTTCTTATTCAATGATCAATAGATGGATAGAAAAAGATTTATTATCTACATTACAAAAATTAGGTATTGGGTGTATTGCTTTTTCTCCTCTTGCCCAAGGAATGTTATCAGGTAAATATTTAAAATCTATTCCTAAAATTTCTAGAATTTCAGATAAATCATCACTAGATAAAAAAATGATTACTGAAAGTTATTTAATTAAAATAAAACAATTAACAAAAGTAGCTAAAAAAAGAAATCAATCGTTACCTCAAATGGCTTTATCATGGGTACTTAGACATAAAAATATGACTTCAGCTCTTATTGGAGCAAGAACTGTGGAGCAATTAGATGAATGCTTGGATAGTCAAAATAATTTAATATTTTCTTCAGAAGAATTAAAAGAAATAGATAAATATGCAAAAGAAGAAAAAATCAATCTTTGGGCAAAATCAAGTAAAGATTAAAAAAAATATTATTTAATTTTTCTCAGATTAAGAGTTATTAAAAAAGATATAAACAAAAATACCCAAATAAAAGATATAATTTTTGTATTTGCAGATATGCTATAAATTTCAGAAGTATATCCTACTATGGCTGGTCCAACTAAAAATCCAAGAAAGCCAATAGTTGAAAGATTTGCTGCAGCAGTATTTAAATTATCTTTAGTATTATTTAGAGCTACTCTTATTACTATTGGAAAAAAATTAGCAGAAGCAAATCCTAAAATTAGTAATCCAAGTAAAATAAAATATATGTTACCATACATTATAATTATTAAGTAAATAACTGAGCCAATCAAGGGCATATAACCACCCACAATTTTTTCTGATGTAAATTTTATCATCGTAGCACCTAAAAACTTTCCTGTTGTTTCACCCGCACCCCAACAAACTATAGTTAAACTAGCAATTAAACTTGTTGTTAATAACTCTCTTTCAAACCAGAGTGGTGCCCAATCAACTAACGCCATTACTGTACCCAAAAAAATAAATAAATATAAACTAAAAATTAGTATATTTTTTTCAGGGATTTTTAATTTTTCCATTTTTTCTATATTTTCTTCATCTCTATTTAATCCTAATTTATAAATTAATAATGAAGACAATATTGAAACAAAAATAAGTGTAAAAAAAAGATAATGTGAATCAAAATTATAATTCCTATAAAAACCCGAACATAACCCTCCGCATAAGAAGCCTAAGCTTAAAAATGCACTTAGATATGTCTGCAAAATATATTTTGTTTTAATTTCCGCATTATTTGTAGCGATTGTTGCTGTAGTATAGATAAATCCAAAACCTATACCTGTTGGAAAACAACTCATCAAAAAAATTAATTCATTATTTGATAAACCAAAGGTAATTGGTGAAAATGAAAAAATTAATGTACCTATTACAAGTGTATTTCTTGTTCCTATTTTTGGAACGATAATTCTTCCAGCCATTTGTGATGCAATTAACTGGACTATAGAAAAATACATCAGCAGGAATCCAATAGTTCTATTTGAGAAATCTAATTTCTCAATAATCCATGGAAAATGTGAAACTGTATTGCCCCAAATAAAAACTGGAACAAAAATTGATATAGATGCAGAAAAAAAACTATTTAAATATAATTGTTTTTCCATAATTTTTTTTAACTTAAATAATTAACTTTAAAATATTTAAAAACAATAATTTTTACAGAATCATACAATTTTTGATATTAAATTAGAATAAGGAGATATTATGGAACAAATCATTTTAGAAGCTGGTGGAACAATGGCATTCACATTCCATGTTTTGTTTATGCTTTTTAATTTGTTTATTATTTATCAATTTTATTTCAATGATAAATTTTTTAATGAATTAGGATTTTCAAATGAGGAACCTAAATTAGTTTTTAGAGGTCCTCTGGGTGCGGTTTTTTTAACAATGATGTTAATGTCTATATTGTTAACATTTGATGTAACCGGAAATACCTATGAAGAGAATGTTGTACAATATAAATTCTGGTATTCATTTTTATTTATGCTCATGGCCATAGCTTTAATTAGCTCTGTAGTTAGATATTTTAATCTAGTAAATAATTATGGAATTACTCCAAATATAAGAGGAGTAATGTTTCCATTAGTTGGGCTAGTTTTAATAATTCTAAGAACTATTTTTGAGGGTTACTAAAAATACAAGCGGTTTAATAACCGCTTGTTTTAATTAAAATAACTTCTTATTTTATTTCTTGATGCAAAATGTAATATCAAAGAAACTATAAATAAGAATAACACAAAGTAATATTCTCTAAATTCAACTTGACTAGTATAAAAAACAAATAAACAACAAACTGTAAATGATTTGATATAAATTTCTAAAAACTGAATAGGATACAACTTTTCTGATTGAAGAAAAATATATCTAAAACCAAAGTAAGCAAAAGTTAGAAAAACTGCTAATCTAACTGAGGTAATTCTGTGATATGGTATTTCTTGTTTCTCAACTATAGTGAATGGAAAATAGATTGTTACACCCATAATCTCTGCAATTATAAATCCTAATGCCCATAAACTTAATATGCCTATTATTATTTTAGCTAATGTTCTTGCCATATTTTAAAATGGCCTTTTTTTTAATAGGGTTTAGACCGACCTATAATAATATTTTATCTAAAGATTCAAGAAAAATATATAAATTTCATATTGTTAGCAGAAATCAAAGTTTTTTTATCTAAAATTATCTTTAACTGGTGAAAAATACAAAAGTATTAAAATTGCACCGCTAATCAAACCACCTATTTGATCAAGCATTCCACTAAAAGCAGTAAAGATTACAGAACCACTAAAATAATTTAGAACTATGCCAGCTACTACTAAAAATAAATAAAGTGGTTTGCCATAAGAGATAAATCGATAAAGTAAATTTAAAGTAAATAGATATAAAAAGAATAAACTAATCGATACTATTCGAGAAAAATTTTCAAAATTAGATAATAATCCGTCATCTAAATTTTCATTAAGATTAGAAATTTCGGATGGTTGATACATAGATGATATAACCATTAGAATTATAACAATGAAGTCTGCTAAAATTAAATTTTTAAAAATTTTTTCAATTTCCATAAAAACTATTAATTATAATATGGGATCTAACTTAGATAGGTATTATGAATATTACAATAAATTATGTTAATCTATTTAAAAGAAATTAGAGTTTGGAAATTATCTTTACTACATTGAATGGATAATATCAGAACTATTGATTTTTACTAAATTTTCACATTTGCTTTCAAAATCATTAAAATCATCTCTAAAAGTAGCACCATTGTTTTTTGCTAGATCAAAATGATTATCTATTCCTGCTTGATTTTCATAAACCTCAGTTAAGATTAGAGACAAATTACCTGTTTTATTTCCATCTTTGAATTCGGGACCTATAGACCAATTTAACATTAGAAGTGCTTTATCACCCTCTTTTGTATGTGTTTCATTCATCCATTTTGTATGATCTTCTGCAATTCTTTTTGCAATATCATTTAGTTCAGGTTTAAAAATCCATAAATACTGAAGTTGTTTTTTATTTTGAAACATGTGTCCTCCTTTTTTTAAAATAATACTAGTAAGTTAAGAATAAATTTCAAACAAATTATTGTTGAGAATTATTTTCTAATGTTTGTACATGAATATCTAAATTTTCTATCACAGAATCATTATTAATATTCCCATAAAAAACACCTTTAATAGGCGATGCATAACTTGCATCAAGTCCACAAGAAACACGTACGTATCTTTCATCTGGACTGCACTTATTTGTGGGATCAAATCCGACCCAACCTAAATCATTTATATAAAATTCTGCCCACGCATGTGTAGATTGAAATTCTGAAGAATGGGAATTGTTATGCATATAACCATTAACGTATCTAGCAGGTATTCCTAAAGTTTTTGCTGCGGCAATCATAATATGAGCTTGATCCTGGCAGACTCCTTTTTTCTGATTAAATGCTTCAATAGCTGTTGTTTGATTATTTGTCGTTAAAGGTTTGTATTCAATTTTTTCAGCTACTAGATTCATCAAATTATGAGATGTTTCTAGATTTTCGTTTTCATTAAAACCATTTTTAGCTTCAATAGCTAAATTTTTTATATCTACATTTGCTTTTGTTAAATTTGATTCTCTTAAGTAGACTAATGGATCTATTTTATCAGAAGCGCTCTGGTAAATTCCTTTTGTATCAAATGTTTCAACTTTTCCAAGAACTGTAAATTGTATTTTTTTCACTTTGTTTGTATTTGTAAAACTTTGAATATTATTAGCTTCACCATCCTGATAAATTTTTGATTTTTTGGCTGAGTCGTTATGGACATTCCACTCTAGAATTTTAAGACCATTATATTCTGAAGGATGCAGTTTAGTGGTTTGAATTAATCCCGCAACTGGATTTTTATATTCATATTTAGTTGTGTGTTCGATTATTAGTTCCATATTAATTAAAAAACTCCTTATGTATTTCGTTATCAACACTAGATATTTTTCTAATAAATTGTGTTACAAATTGATGAAGTCCATATTCAACAATAGTTTCTATTTTTTCTTCTTGAATTTTGGTATTTAGATCTTTTAAATTATTATAAATTCTTCCAACTTTTTCTGGACTGCATGTTAGGTTAGTTAAATGTTTAACAATATTCTGAATACAAAAACTTAAAGATCTAGGGCAATTATTATTTAAAACTAAAAAGTCAGCAATTTTAGTTGCGGTAATATTACCATCGTATGCCCATCTAAAAGCTCTAAAAGAAGATAAAGAGCGAAGCAATATACTCCATTGCATATTATCGATATTACCACCTACATATTGAGGCTTAGGTAATAAAACAAAATACTTTACATCTAATAATCTGGCAGAATTATCAGCCCTTTCAATAAATAAACCAAGAAAAAGAAAATTATAACCATCATTTCTAAGTAATGAACTTAACGATCCTCTAAATAAGTTTACTTGTTCTATGGTCCACTCTGTAAGATCAGGTAAATCAGATTTAGAAAATTTTTTTTCTTTTAAGTTTAATATCTCTTGATAAGTTTTATTAATTGCTAACCAAGACTCAGGGGTAAAGGAAGTTCTGACAACTAATGCGTTATTTCTTGCATTAAGAATGCAATTGTAAACAGATGAAGGATTACTTTCATCAAAAAATAAATAATCTTCAACATTTCTTTGTTCAATTGTATCATATTTATTTTTATATCCTTCAATTGCGCCAGCAGCGGATAAAACTGATTCCCATTCATTATTATAACCACTTGGATTTGGAAAAAGAGACATTCTATAACCAACATCCAAAAGCCTGGCTGTCGTTTCTGCTCGCTCCATATAGCGGCTTATCCAATATAGATATTCAGCAGTTCTACTTAACATTTTTATTCCTCATTCAGCCAAAACCCATGTGTCTTTCACACCGCCTCCTTGGCTAGAATTTACAACAAACGAACCTTCATTCATTGCAACTCTAGTTAAACCACCAGAACTTAATTGAGCTTGCTCTCCAATTAAACAAAATGGACGTAAATCTACTCTTCTTCCC
Source organism: uncultured Alphaproteobacteria bacterium (assembly GCA_902577905.1). GTDB lineage: Bacteria > Pseudomonadota > Alphaproteobacteria > HIMB59 > CACPNW01. The sequence goes on along the minus strand of CACHAQ010000001.1, from coordinate 83,613 downwards.
TCAACTTGATTTTTGATTAGTGTTGGTGAAAATGAAAGATCAAGTAAAGGTTGAGCTATATATCCTTTTGGATTTGTTGAGAGTTTAGTTTTAAATTCATCTATAGAGGATTTAGAAGATTTTGGACCTATTAACATCCCATAACCTCCAGATCCATCAACCTCTTTTACGACAAGTTCATTTATATTATCTAAAACATATTTTAATTCTTGTTCCTTTTCGCAATTCCACGTTTCAACATTATCTAAGATTGGTTGTTCACCTAAATAAAATTTGATCATCTCAGGTACATAAATATAAATTGCCTTGTCATCAGCTATGCCTGCTCCAGGAGCTGAACAGATATTGACACCACCTGTTCTATAAACATCCATAATACCTGGAATACCAATTACAGATTGAGGATTAAAACATAGAGGATCTAAAAAATCGTCATCTATTCTTCTATAAACAACATCTACTCTTTTTGGACCATCAACTGTTTTCATGTAAAGATATTTTCCTTCAACAAATAAATCTGTTGATTCAACCATTTCAATACCCATTTGATCTGATAAAAAACTATGTTCGTAATAAGCGCTATTTAAAGGACCAGGTGTAAGTAATACACATACTGGTTCTGGATTTTCACATTTAATAGGAGCTAAACTCATCAAAGTTTGCAAAAGTCTTGTTGGGTAGTCATCTATTGGTGTTACTCTGTTGTTATGAAATAAATCAGGAAACATCCGCATCATTATTTCTCTATTTTCTAGCATGTATGAAACACCACTTGGTGTTCGACAATTATCTTCTAAAACAAAATAATCATTGGGACCTGTTCTTACTAAATCAATACCGATTATAGGACTATAGATATCTCTAGGAGGAGAAAAACCAAACATTGAAGGTTCAAAAGATTTTTTTTTGTAAATAATTTCTTTAGGAATTATATTAGCTTTTATTATTTCACCTTGATTATAAATATCAGCAAGAAACGCATTAAGTGCTTTAGCTCTTTGGATTACTCCTCTTTCTAATCTTAACCATTCAGTATAGGTAAATATCCTTGGAATTAAATCAAACGGAATAATTCTTTCTCTTGCAGTTTCGTTATTTGTAGAAAATGTAATTCCAATATTTCTAAAATGAGTTTCAGCTTCAGCATTTTTTTCAAGAATAACTTTTGAAGTCATTTGATCTAACCAATCATTAATATTGTTATAATGATTTCTTATAACTGATTCAGATTGATACATTTCATTAAACATCAAGGAGTAAACCTCTTGAGATTTGAATAGAATATCTTTTTATTATCTAACTTTTTAACCATAGTTATAACAAACCTTTCTTATCCGTTATAATTCATGCTTAGCTATGGAAATTAATAATAAGATCCGCGTTCCTTCAGCTTTAGCCTACTTCCGATCTGTTAATACAGATTGAACGATTTAATAACTTGCATGCGTTCCTTCAACTTTCGTTTACTTCCGTTTTGAATTATTCAAAATGAACGATGAAATTTTAATAATAAAATTTATTTATTTTTAAAAATGAATTTCATACTTATTTGATATGCATTTTTTGCATATACAAAATAATATTGAATTACTTACGGTTTTAATAGTCTTTTATCGATCTAAGAAAACAAATATAAATAAAATAGCCCGTACAAATTAACCATATTAAAAGAACAATTGTATCATTTATAATTAAGTTTATTTCTGATTTTGTTACTAATCGCAGTGTTGTTGCTGCCCAAACAACAGTAAAAAAAATCGTTAAATTTCTAAATGATTTTACTCTTAGTGGATGAACAAACTTCCATGGTACAAATGTCAATACTGATAGAACAACTATAACAATTAAGTTTATCCATTCATTCGTATTTAATATAAAGAAATATAAAACCACAACATTCCAGACTGCAGGAAAACCTTTGAAATAATAATCATCCGTTTTCATATTTACGTTGATAAAAGTGTACAAAGAAACTCCAAATATAAGAGCAGGCATAATCATTTCAAAACCTGATGGTACCATCTGAAACCAGTAAATCATTAAAGCTGGGTTAATAACGTAATTTAGGTAATCAATAATGGAATCTAAAATAATCCCATCTAGATTTGGTGCTTTTTCTTCAACTCCAACCTTCCTAGCTAATGTTCCATCAACTCCATCTACAAGTAAGGCCATACCAAGCCATAAAAAACTTCCAACTTGATCATTATTTAATATTGATACTAAGGCAAGAAACCCAAGTATTGCTCCAGAACCAGTGAAGGCATGCACACCCCATGCGGATATTTGATCTTTATCAACTTTCATAAATGATGTTGGTCTTTATCATTAAAATAAAAGAAAATAAAATTTTTGAAAAAAAAGTACAAAAATTAAGGTTTTAAACGATTTTAAAATTAGACTTATAATAAATTTATAATATCACTATCTCCTTCAGCAAAATTATAATTTTTAAATTCATTTTTTGTAATCCAAGCCGAGTCTTCGTGTTCACTCAAAATAATTTCACCATTAGAATGAGAGCATATAAAATAATGTAATTTCACATTTATTTTGTCATCTTGATAATTTTCTTCACCTAATTTATGTTTAATATCTATTTCTATATTAAGTTCTTCTTCTATCTCTCTTTTAAGTGCAATTTCAAAAGATTCCCCTTCTTCCACTTTTCCACCTGGAAATTCCCAACTTAATCCCATATGTTTATTTCTATTTCTTTGCGCAATAAAATATTTATCATTTTTTATTATTATTGCTGCAACAACATCAAATTTATCCATTAATTGGTATTATCACGAATAAACTGATTTGCTTTCTTTATTATTTGATTTTTCCTTTCAGTATTCATTTTATCATAGATATTAACCATCATATTTAAACGTGGATTAGATTGAAAAAATTTTCTATTTTTATTTATAAAACGCCAATACAACCCATCCATAATATCATTCCAATCACCTCTTTTAAAATTCATCATTTTCATAAAATAACTTGAACCACATATATAAGGTTTAGTACTAAATATACCTCCGTCACTAAACAATCCCATACCATAAACATTAGGTGACATTACCCAATCAGAGCTATCTACAAACATTTCCATAAACCAATTATAAACTTCATTAGGTTTAATTTCACACAAGTTCATAATGTTACATAAAACCATTAGTCTCTCAATATGATGGGTGTAACCATATTTTTGAGCATTTTTAATTGAGTGATCTAAAGGATCTAGTCCAGTTGTGCCGTCATACCATTTTTTAGTGAGAGAATTTTGATGTTGAAAGAAATTATTTTCTTCTAATTGTTGATCATAATTTTGGTAAATTCCCCTAATGAATTCTCTCCATCCAATAATTTGCCTAATATAACCTTCATAAGAATTAATTTTAATTTTATTTTCAACTTTTCTTACTCTCTCAATTATTAGTTCTGGTGTTAATAAACCTAAATTAATCATGGGACTTAGAACACTATGAAATAGAAAGTTATTATTAGTATCAACTGCATCTTCGTAATCACCAAATAAATTAAATTTTTTAATAATAAAATGATCTAACCATTTAACAGCATCATCATAAGTTGTAGGTAGCCAAAAATTATCAACTTGGCCTGGGTGATTTTTAAAAATTGTGTTTATTTGTTGTTTTAAAACTTTTGTATGCTTTGTTTCTTTTGCAGTAATCATTTCTGGTATTTTAATATCTTTAGGTAGTTTTTTTCTGTTATCTTCATCAAAACTCCATTTTCCACCTTTGGGCTTATTATTTTCCATCAAAATATCTATTTTTGCACGGGCAATTTTATAAAAATTTGCCATAAAAGGTTTTTTTGTTTTACTTAAATAATTTTTAAATTCATCTCTTGAATTTAAAAACATGGGTGATTGTATAAAAGTTAATTTAATCTTATTTTTTTTACATAGGGTGCTTATCTTTTTTTCAAAAAATTTATCTTCAATTTCAAAAGAAATTAATTCTTCGAATTTATTTTTTTTTATAAAATTTTCTAATTTATTTTCGTAGGATATTTTAAAATCCTTTTTTAAATCAATATATTTAACTTTAAATTTATTTTTTTTTAGTTCATCAGCATAAGATCTCATTGAGGACAGAAAAAGAATGAGTTTTAATTTATGATGTTTTTGAAAAGTACAAAGATCAAAACTTTCACACATAAAAATAGTTGAGTCTTTATATTTTCTTAGGTGTTTATGTGGGAATAATTGATTTCCAAGAATTAAAAATACACTTTTCATCAATATCTAAATAGTAAGTTATTAGAAAATTTATATGATTTATTAAAATTAATTACTTATTTTAGACAATTTTTAACTATAGTAATTTATAAATTAATGACCAAATTAGTAAAATTATTGGTAATTCCCCTGATAATTAGTTTTGCGCTAATCTCTTGTAATACAACATCTCCAAATAAGGTAAAAAAATCTGATGCACAAAAAGTAACTAATATTGAATATGGAACAATTAAAACCTCTCTTCCAGTAAAAATTGAAGGTGAAAGTGATTGGATTGGAGCAACTGCTGGAGCAATGATAGGAGGTCTTTTAGCTTCTCAAATATGCGGAGAAGAAGAAATATTAGGAACTAAGTGTCAAGATATTGCTATAGTATATGGAACTATTGGAGGAGCCGCTATGGGCTCAGTAATTCAAGCTAAAATTGGCAATCATGATGGCTTCCAATATATAGTGAATATTGATGAATGTGGTAATAACACTTCTAATTGCCAAAATGATCAAGAAAAGGCTTTTGTACAAGGAGATAATAATGCCCTTCCGAATGGACAAAGAGTTGTAATTATTTACGGAGATGTAATAAGAGTTATGCCTTATGAAGAATAATTTATTAAAATTCATTTTTAGTATTTTTTTATTATTACCATTTCACCTGAATGCAGAATTAATATTTGAAGATAATTTTCCAAAAGATATGCAAGGTATTTGGAGTGATGATTGTGACGCAGAATATCAAGTATTTATAATATCAAATAATACAAGTATGTGGATTGACGAGACATATGTTGGCTTTAATGTGTCCAAAACATCAAAGGTACAAGATTGGTCAGCTTATAAATGGGGTGAATTAGATGGAAATTATTATTATTTTTTAAAAAAAGATGGTGATAATTTACTTGAAGTTACTGCTCCCGATAGTTGGGATGGTATAGATTATTCTTTTTTAAATTCATCAGAGTATTCTGTATATGAAAAATGTGAATCAATCCCTAGTGTCTTTCAAATTATTTATGGAGAAATTATTAACTTAATGAATTCTCAATTAATTGAAACATGTAATAATGATAGCAATCCCGCAAATTGTATTAATGAAACATTTTCATTTTTAGATGTATCACAAGATGATGAATTATCTGTAGCAGAATTAACACGTGCAGCAAGAATAGCTATTTATTTTACCTTTATTGACAAAAGACAAGACGAAGACAGAGAAATAGGATTTGCAACTTATACAACTACATCACTAATATTTCCTGCATTATCAAAAATATTAATTGGGAATTATGATTATGATAATTCAAATACAATTTCTTTAAAAGAAATTTATACGGATCGTATTGATACATTAGACTATCAAAATTTATTTAAAGAAAATTTAAAAGGACTAGATCCAGAAGAATTAAGACGATTAATTGAAAACTTAGATTTCCTAAAATCATTAATGTTAAATTAATTTAGTATCTTGACTTTTAAGTATAATTTTAATTATAAATAGATATGAACAAAAGAAATTTATACGCAGCTATTGCAATAGTATTTATTTTTGCTGCTTTAAATTTAACTATATATTTTTTCTACTAAATTATGGTTATCAGAAGAAAATCTAGTATTTATAAAAAATTATATGAAATTAATGGTCAGAAAATGATGTTCGGTCACGATAATATACATTTTAAAACAATTAACTTACCAGAAAAACAGAGATACAAAAATCTATGCAGTAAATTTGGTTTAAAAAAAATTAAATCTTCAGGCAAAAAAATTTTTCAAATAATTAATATTAATTAATGTGAAAAATATTGCAATAATTGGAGCTGGGATGGCTGGTTTGTCTCTTGCTTATAATCTTCAAGAATATAATATTACAATTTTTGATAAATCATGGAGACCAGGGGGAAGAGTCTCTACTAGAAAGCATGATAATTACCTTTTTGATCATGGAGCACATTATCTATCAACAAATCACTCTGTAGTTCAATTAAATGAAGTAATAAGTAGGTATAACTTGGGACAAGAAATAGAAATAGATTTTGCAACAGATTATTTAAAAAATAAAAAGACTAGAAAAAAAATTATTATTGGTCAAAATGGAATGAATTCTATTCCAAATTCTATTTTTGATAATATTGAAGTAAAAAGTCATTTAAATTCAAAAATAATTAAAATTTCAAAAACAAGCAATGATCTCTTCTCGCTATTTTCTGAAAAAGAAGAATTTAAAGATTTTGATTATATTTTAATTTGTATACCTTATTTACAATCAAAAGAACTTTCAAAAGAATTAATTGATTTTACTCAGATTGTTAGGGAGCCATCTTATGATCCAATACATACTGTAATGTTAAGCTATAAAGATAATAATAATATTAAAATTAAAGCTGGATTAAATCTTCATAAAGATATTAGTTTCTTTATGAATCAAAATATAAAATTTAATGAATTATCCAATGATTGTTGGGTATTAAATATGAGTTCTGAATATACAAAAAATAATATCGATATAGACAAGACTGAACTAGAAAAATATGCCCAATCAATATTTGAAGAAACATTTGATATAAAGAATGAAATAAGTTTTATTAAATCACACAGGTGGTTATATGCGCAAACAAAATTGAGTTATAATACTATCTCAAAAAAAAATTGGATTAATTCTAAGGATAATAAAATATTTTTAAGTGGGGACTGGGTTTTAGGAAAAAGTCTAAGCGATGCTTGGGATGCAGGTGAAAAATTATCACATTATATTAAGATTTTATCAGTTTAATATTAAGTATTAAAATATCTTTTAATATTTTTAGCTGCTTGTCTTATTCTTTGAGTATTTTCTACTAGACCAATACGAACAAAACCTTCCCCTCCTTTTCCAAAAGCCAAACCAGGAGCTACTGCAACATCGGCGTTTATCATTAAATTTTTGGCAAACTTCATAGAACCCATTTTTTTATATTTTTTAGGTAAAGGAGCCCATACAAACATTGATGCCTCAGGCTCTGGAATTTTATCCCAACCAGCCCTTTCAAAAGATTCTATTAAAACATCTCTTCTTTTTTTATAAGTCTCCCTTATTTCTTCTACACATTTTTGAGATCCATTTAGAGCAGCAGTAGCTGCTACTTGAACAGGTGTAAAAGCACCATAGTCAACATATGATTTAATTTTTGTTAATGCTTCAATTAAAGTTTTGTTTCCAACCGCAAAACCTATTCTCCATCCAGCCATAGCATAAGTTTTGGATAAGGTTGTAAACTCAACTGCTATACTCTTTGCTCCATTAACTTCTAATATTGATGGAGGCGGATTATTACCAAAGTAAATTTCAGAATAAGCTAAATCGGATAGAATATAAACTTGATATTTTTTTGCAATTTTTACTAATTCTTTATAAAAATCTAAATCAACTATCTGAGCTGTTGGATTTGATGGAAAAGAAACGATAATAACTTTTATTGAAGAATATTTTTTTAAATTATTAACTATATTTAATAAAAATTTATTTTTATCGAACTGTCCATTAAAAAATGTTTGCATAGGTGTTAGTTTAGCTCCGGCAATCATAAAACCATATGGATGAACAGGATATGATGGATCAGGACATAATATTCTATCTCCTCTTGAAGTTATAGCTTGTGCTAAATTTGCTAAACCTTCTTTTGAACCAATTGTAACTATAATTTCACTTGATGGATTTAAATCAACATTAAATCGTTTTTTATAATATTTAGCTTGAGCTTTTCTTAATCCATTAATGCCTTTAGAAACTGAATAACGTCCAACACCAGGCTTATCTATAACTTCTTTCAATTTCTGTCTTATGTGAAGTGGCGTTGGCATATCAGGGTTACCCATACCAAAATCAATAATATCCCTACCCTCAGTTCTCAGTTTCATTTTTAATGAATTTATCTCCCCAAATATATATGGAGGGAGTCTATTAATTCTTTCAAATTTAGATTTCACTTTTAAAACAATAATTAATTATTGTTAATAATACCAGATTAAATAAAATTGATTTTTAATAATATTATTCCTATTTTTATATTGTGATTAAATTATTTTACTATTTTTTACCATTTATGGCACTCTTTCTACCAAGTTTATGGGTAAATTATATTTTAAAAAAATATAATAAAATTTTACCTGATATGCCCTTTACAGGAAGAGAACTTGGAAAAAAAATACTTGAAGAAGAAGAAATTACCAATGTATCAATTAATCCTATTAAACAATTAGATCATTACAATCCTAAAGATAAAAAAATACATATCGCTACAGATAAACTTGATAAAAAAAGTATTACAAGCATTGCGGTTGTTGCTCACGAAATTGGTCATGCAATTCAAGATAAAGAAAAATATAAGCCTCTTATACTCAGACAATCATTAATTGAAAAAACAATGCTATTTCAGAGAATTGGATCATTTTTGTTAATTATTGGACTTCCATCAATATTTGCCTTTACTAAAAGTCCATTTATTACTCTTATTGCTGCAATAATAATAATGGGATGTTTATCTACAAATGTGTTAATCCATTTGATTACTCTTCCTGTAGAATTTGATGCAAGTTTTAAAAGAGCTTTACCAATACTTAAAAGATATGTTCCTGAGGAGAATATGTACCAATGTAAATCTGTTTTAAGAGCTGCTGCATTGACATATTTAGCTCAATCCATTGTAAGTATATTTAGATTAAAAATAATATTGTTATCTTTTATTAATATTTTTAAGTCAATTATAAGAAGATAATATTTTTCTCTTTAAATAAAATAGGAAATTTATTAAATTAGATAATAAATGAATTTAAGTGAAAAAATATCTTTAATACTAGTAGATAAAGGTTTTTCTTTATCTCCAAAAAAAAATACTGAAGATTTAATCAATTCTGGTGCAGAATTACATAAAAATAATGAAGATATCAAAATTGCTGAACAGCATGGTATTGCAGATCAAATTTTTATTCTTTTGAAAGGTGAGGCAGAATTCGTAAAATATCATAATAATGTTTTTTATAATCTAGCAACACTAAAAAATTCTGGATCACCTCTTGGCATTTCAGGCTTAAATGCACCAGGTAGATATATGTCAGATATATTTATTAAAGGTAATTCAGAGTATATCTCTTTAAAAATAGAAAAATTAAAAGAATTAGAAGAGATAGATCCAGGCTATGCAAGTTTTTTTTATTCTTATTTATTATTTGAATCTATTAATTTAATTTGGTCATCACGTAATTTAGAAAAACCCATTGAACAAAAAAATATTAATTTAGCAGATGGTGTTAAAACTAGTGGAGATATTGTAAATACAAAAAGAATTAAAAATTCTGCATTTTTAGCATTTCTTGATGATAACGATTTAGATGAATTAATAAACTATGCAAACGTTAGGCTATTTTCTACGGGTGAATATATAACGTTAGAAGGCACTAAATCAGATGGAATAAATATTTTATTAAAAGGTAAAGTTGAAGCTTCTTTTACAAATTTAAAAGATGATCAGATAGAAAATAACTCAAGATCAATAGCTAGACCGGGAGTAGCATTATCCTTATCCGCAGGTTTGCATGATATTGAGTCGCCTTATTCATTGAGATCAACAAGAGATACAACAATTTTAAAATTTTCAAATGAGTTTATTGACAATTTAATTAAAACAAATTCAGAATTGGCAATCAAATTTTTTAAAAGACAATTATGGCAGTTAGGTCGATATATTCAAAGCTCAACAGGCTTAACAACGTATCCAGCTAAAAATGAAAAGGAGTTTTTTCAATATTTATTAGATGATAATTCTGCAACAATACCTAGTAATTCAAAACTTTATACAATACCTCATTTATTAGAAAATCATTTAACTCATTCTTTAGCATTCGATACAATTTATGATTTAATAATTACAGGTAACGATGATGAAAAATCTATAGCTAGTTTAATGATTGATACATTGAGTGGTATAGAAAGAAAAAATAGATTTTTCAAACAACTAAATAAAATATACAACAGAGTAGCAACTTCGTATGATTCAATAAATAAACAAGCTTTACAAAAATTAACAAATTCAGATTTTATAAAAGCATTTGATCAAGTACCTTATGTTATTAAAGGTATGGAGAATTTACCTGATGAGCCTACAAACATATTTTTTTATAATCATCTAGCAAGTATTGAAGAAAATGGTTTAGCTAATGGACATCAATTTAGTATAGATAGTCATTTTATTAGTGCAAAAATTTTGTTTCCAAAATATGGTGATGGCGGTCAAAGAATAGCTCGATATTCTAGAAATACTGAATTTTGGAGATATAATTATTATGAGAATTTAGATTATATTTTCGTTCATACACCAGAGTCAGACTATTTAAATGAAACTCAAGAACAAAAAAAGAAAAGAAAAAATAAATTATTTATCGAAACTCAAAATATTTTTGATCAAAACAGGCCTTTAGTTATTGCGCCAGAGGGGACATCAGAAACTGAAGATAATTTAACTCCAAATTCTCCAGGCTCATTAAAACCAGGGGCATTTTTATTAGCAGATCAATTAAAGCCTGAACCATTACTTGTTCCAATAGCATTAGCTAATTTTGATTATTCAATTTCTAATACTATTTATTCTGCAGTTATTAAAAAACCAATCAAAATAAAAGATTTTGTAAATGATATGAAAAATAAAAAAGAGTTAGAAAATTTCCTATCTAAATATAGAAAAACATTTAGATCCTATGTTGAAGAAGCAGTTGAATTAGCAAAATCAGCATCAAAAAATAAAATTAATAATGAGGATGTAGTAAGTAACTTAAATTTAGTTAGCCCTATTGAAGAAGAATTTGAAGCAGACGTGAGAGAATTAGAAATTAAATTATATTCAGATCAATATAAAAATAACAAAATAGTTCTATTTGGAAGCTCAACTTTTAAAGATTGGGAAAATGCAAAAACTGATTTGTCATTTGATAGTTTATTAAATTTAGGATTTGGAGGTTCCACATTAGTATCATGCCGTACATATTTTAACAGAATAGTAGTCCCTAACAACCCTGATAAGATGATTTTTTACGCTGGGGATAATGATATAGGTAGTGGAATGAGTGCTGAAGATTTAGAAAATGAATTTTTATTATTTGCTTCTGAGGTTAATGAAAAGTTACCGCATACATTATGTTTTTTTGTATCTATTAAACCAAGTGTATTCAGGAATAATTATTTAAATACAATTCTAGAAGCAAATGAACGGATTAAAAATAAAATTGAAAATTTTAGTCAATGGCGCTATATTGATCTTTGTTCTCCTATGCTTGATGCTGGATTTGAAAAATTTTATTCAGAAGATCCTTTACACATGAATGTACTTGGTTACAGTCTCTTAAGTAAGTTAATAAGAGATGAAATATCAAAATTTATAATTTAAACTTTAAATAAAATTAAATTTTAATTTCTTTTCTTAGTTTATTAGATTTGTATGAATTGAAGACTAATGATAAACTCTTTATGTTATCTTCACCACTGGTGTCATGTTCAACTCTATTAATTAATGAATCAATGAAATGCTTGTGTGTATTAATTACACTTTCTTGAATTTGATCCCAAGGTTTTGAAATCCAATTATATTTCTTTGGTTTTCCATCATAAATCTTCTTCTTTTTATTTTTGTGTAATGTAATTTTATAATTATAGTCTAAATCTATTGAGCCATTAGAGAATTCTAAATTAACTAATGTTTGAGCAAATCTATCAGGTTTTTTTATTGAAGAAATAGAAGCATCAACAATAGTAATACTTTTATTTTTATTTCGTATAAGTGATATAAAATCAGTTTCACCTTTAAATTTACTATTTGTATTTTGATTTACGGTATAAATACTTTTAGCTTCTCCCATAAAAAATCTGCTTAAATCAAATAAATGAATTCCTACGTCTAAGGTTAAATACTCTTTTAAATCATATAAATATGTTTGATTGGTATATCCAACAGGATTTGCATGTCTAAAAGATATCTTGGCATAATGTGGTTTAGTTAATTTCTCTTTATTTATAATTTCTTTTAATTTTAATAGAGGACTTTGCCATCTAAAATTTTCATGAACCATAAGTGGAGTTTTGTTTTTTTTATATAAAGAAACAATTTTTTTCGCATTCAATAAATTTTCAGCAAATGGCTTTTGTATAGAAGTTGGAATTTTATATTTAGATAAAATTTTACAAATATCTAAGTGTGTCTCCATTGTTGTTACAACATCAACAAAGTCAATTTTATGTTTTTTTAACATTAAATCTATTGATGAATAAGAATGTAAAATATTAAATTTAGATTTAAATTTATTAGCTTTTTTTATATCTAAATCACAAACACATATTATTTCTATATTTGTTAATTCTTTCCAAGCTAAAATATGATTTTCTGCAAAGAAACCACAACCGATTAATGCTCCTTTTAATTTTTTCATTTATCTTCTATAAATTTAATTTCTAATGGTTCAAACGTATATGGATTTATATCTTTTTTAAAATTAAAAAAAGAGAAATCATTCTTAAAAATATCAGTAAAATTTTTTAAATTAAGTTTATATTGATAACTAAAATTTAACTCAGAAATATCAATTTCCTTTTTTTGTTTTGAAGAATTTACAAATAAATAATATTTTTTATCATTTAATACAATTTTTAATCCATACACTTCATTAATTGAATTAAATTTAAAAATTTTTGAATTTGATAATGAAATAAGAAAATTATTTAAATGATACAATGGTCTTTTGGTATTATCTTTATTTAATATTCCATGATGCCCATAAATAGAATTAAAAGTAAAAAATTTTGACTCTTTATTTATTGATTGAATAAAAATTGCCAGTGTCCAAGTCAGTGAAAATAATTGATCATGTCTTGGATCGCTATCAGCCATTTCTAATCTTATCTTCTTTTTATTATCTACAAGACTTTCACCATAAGGATTGAAATGCATTCCAATAGAAATTGGGCCAATATGAACATCTGAGCTATTAGAAAAATTTTTTAGAGTTTTAAGGATATAAGGTATAGTTTCAGGTGTATTCAACACACCAAAATCACTAGAATCGTGCACAATTGGAGTGAAGGAAAAACTAACCAAGTCATAAAACATTTTTGGTCTCTTTCTATTTAATTCTGTAAAATTAGTGACCATTCCTGAAACAATTTGACTATCAGAAAACATCTTTTTCGCAATTTTATAGTATGCATTTAATTCTGGAACTTTAGGCCATTCACCAGCAGGTTGAAAACTATTCAAATATATTTTTGGACAAATTAAAATTTTATCTAAGTTAATAGTATTTTCAGTTATAAAATTATGAATTTTAGTTAACTCTTTTTCAGGATCTTTAATATGGTCAACCAAGGCTACAAGAAAAACCTTGTTTAGAGATTTTGAAGCTACACTTTTAAAATCTTCAGTAAAATCAATAAGATAGTAATAATAATCAAAATTATCTATTAAATTATCATCAGGAAGTGCTGGAGAATCAATTTTTATACCAATTTTGGGAAATTTATAAGAGACACTATCATCAATTTTTATGATATTCTTAGATGGAAATGATCTTTGTTTTTTATTTTCCACATCTATTTTAACAGTTTGAGAGAAATTACCCCCCTCCTTTTCAACGTATGGAAAAGGATCTAGTAAAGAACCACTATATATTTTGTAAGAAGCATCACCCCAGTTTCTTTGATCCTCCATTTCAAATAAAATACCCTCAAAATTAATATTTACCAACAAACTATCATCTAAAGTATAAGAAAGGTTTTTAAATTTAAAAAATGGTTGGTCAGGTTTTATAAATTCTGGAAATTTTTTTTCCTCTTTTACATCAGTCTCTTTTGTTACAATAATGTTTGAACCGACATGATTTTGTAATGGAATTAATAAATTAAAACCTATTCTATTAGTCCAAAAATCAGTTAAAAATTCTCCTGCAGAAGATAAAGTTATAGAATTTTCAGAAAATAATATAGTATTTGTTGTTTTAAGAATTTCTTTTATACCATATTCTAAATCGAATATATATTCTAATGATGTATCAAAATTCTCTTCATAATTTATAATTTTAGGATCATAGTTATTCCAATTTTTGTCTCTTACCAAGAATGATATCAATTTTAATATTTGGAAATTTTGAAAAGTTATATTTCGAAAAAAAAGATTATCTTTTAATAAGGTAAAATTATTATTTGATTTTTTTATAAATTTTTCTTCTAATAATTTAGAGTTATACATATAATTTCGAAACTGATTTATAATTATAATATTCTGATATTAAATTAAGTTTATTTTTTTCATATTTTGTATTTTGGATTAAACTTAAAAAAATAAGTTCTCTTTGAGCAAAACTACCCCCAAGGTATTTAAATTGTGATTTAATTATATTTTTATCTAATAGTTTATTTTTTTTCATGCTAAGAATAATTGGTTTTAAGAAATTAATATAATTTTCTTTAAAAGAATTTTCTAAATAATTTTCTTCCATTCTTTCTTCAAGTTGCAGAAAATAATCTAGATCATTATAATATGAATAATAAAAAATAAGATGATAATCTATAAAAGGAAGTATGTGTTGATTTTTAAAATATTCAGCATAATCTTTTAATTTATCCATTCTATCTTTAACATCTATCCCCTTGTAATGGAGTCTTAATAAAAAAGAACAAGCATTACAAAAATCTAAATAAAAAATTTCTGAAGACGAGAAATATTTATCAAATAATTTTAAGCTTTCCTCATATTCTTGATTATAAAATAATATTAATGATTGATGCCACCATATATGTCTTTTAATTGGCCCATAAATTGACCAATCAATCTTATTAAATTTATCATTTGTATTAATAGAATTGTTATTTTCATTATCATGTACATGCAAAAGAGCGTGCCAACTCCATAAATCATTAGTTGATTTTTCAAGAGAATTTAAGGCTAGAAATTTAGCTTTATCGATTAAATTATTTTCTTCATAAGCATAACTAGTCATCCCTAGCAGTAAATTGTAATGTTGATCATTTTTTGACCACTTACTCAGTATTTCTTCGTGTTTATCTAAAAATTTACCATCAATACCTAAGAAAATATTATTAAAATGAAATAATCTGATTGCAAAAATATCTTTGGGATTATCTTTTATAATTAATTCTAATTTTTTTAATAATTTTTTTAAATCATTTTTAATCCACAGATTTACTATCTCTAAATATTGGTGAAAATAATTATTCACTTTATCGGTAGAAATTGATTTTAAAGTTTTTCTAGCTAATGAAATTTTTTGTATATCTCTAGAGAAAAGCAATAAAACTATTTTTAGTAATTTTGGAGCATTAAATTCTGGATTTTTTACAATTAATTTGTTTGTTTTGTGAAAAGCATCTTTTTTAAAATAAATATATGAATCAATACATTCTTTAAAACTATTTATCTCATCATCTTTTTTACTATCTATCCATTTATAAAAATAATTATTTTGCACAAATTAATAATACATATAATTTATTTATGTTAAATATTTATATTATGAATTAATATCTAATCTCTTTCTTGTAATTTCTTTATTTAATTGAAGCTCTCTATAAGAAATTAAGATAACACTGCAAAATATAACCGATGCACCTAACCAGGTATATAAATTTGGTTTATCACTAAAAACGAAATAACCAATTACTGAAGACACAACTAAACCCAAAAATGAATAAGGTTGAGTCATTGAGACATCAACTAAT
This sequence comes from uncultured Alphaproteobacteria bacterium, assembly GCA_902577905.1. Classification (GTDB taxonomy): domain Bacteria; phylum Pseudomonadota; class Alphaproteobacteria; order HIMB59; genus CACPNW01. The sequence continues at coordinate 67,609 of CACHAQ010000001.1, read as the reverse complement.
TTATAGGCATGATTTAAAGCTATATGCAAGATTGTACCAGACATTGCTGCACACAAAATGAAAATGATAGTTTTTAAATTTGGCTGATCCCAAAAATAAATAACTAATGGCAATGAAAATAAGCTCATGTAAAGATATTGGTGTGATAATATTGTTATAGCACTGTCATCCTTAGATACTTTTTTTGTTAAAATAATTACTACAGACCATATTAATGAAGACGTTAGCGCCATATATATGCCAATAGAAATATCTACGATACCTGGTCTTAAAATGATTAAAACACCTAAAAATCCAATAATTAATGCTAAAGATCTATATAAATATATTTTTTCTTTTAAAAATATTACTGCAAGAATTGTAACCAATAAAGGTACTACAAAATGTATAGCTGTTATTTTTTCTAAAGGCAGAATAGCTAATGCTGCAAATCCCAAAAGCATCGCAGGTAAATTTAATGCTGATCTTAAGATATGTATTTTTAAGTTTGAAGTATTGAAAACCTTAAACTTAGTTTTAAGAATGTATGGTATTATAATTAAAAAACCAAAAAAAAATCTTAAAAAACCAGTGGTAAAAACGTTTAATTCTTCTTGAGCTAGTTTAATAAAAGTTCCCATTAATGTTCCAAAAATTATTGATATAATTATTAGAAGAATTGCAAATTGATTTTTATTTAACAAAAGAAACCCAAAATAAACAAGAATTTATATATAAGATAACACATTTATTCCTTATTTATATCAATATTAAAACAATATTCAGAAATACATAATAAATGTGGCACTTATTTATAGAATAGTTCTTTTTTTCATTTCATTATTATTAATAATAATTCTCCTTGTAGGTGCCACAAGTTCATTTTAAAATTATATAATGATAAATTTACAAGATGAATTGATTATTCATACAAAAGGTCAAGGAATGTATGAAATAACAAATACAATAAATAATTGGATTACAAAGAACACAATCAATAAAGGGCAATTAAATTTATTTATACAACATACATCGGCTTCACTAACAATAATGGAAAATGCAAGTTCTGATGTTCTAGAAGATATAAATTCTTTTTTTAAGAAAATTGTACCTGAAGACGCATCATTATACAAACATGGTTATGAAGGAGATGATGATATGCCATCACATATAAAGAGTATGTTAACACAAACGTCACTTACAATACCTATACAAAATAAAAATCTCCTACTAGGAACTTGGCAAGGAATTTATCTTATTGAACATAGGTACAACAGTTTTAAAAGAAATTTAATTATAAGTTTTGTAGGGATTTAAAATTATTTTTTTCTTACACTATAAAGAAACAAACTTGTATTAACAAACCAAATAAAGCATAAAACTTGAACATTAAAAGTTAATCCAAAATAATCAGCAGAAAAACCAACTAAAGCAGGACCTATCAAAAAACCGCCCATTGCTAAAGTACTTAAATTAGCTGCTGTAGTGTTTATGTTTTGAGTTGATTGTCTGAGGGCAAATCTTATTACAACTGGATAAAAATTAGAAGAGCATAATCCTATCAAAAATATACCAGATAATATTATATAAGGGTTCATAGTTAATATTGAAAGAAAAAATAAAAAACAACCAATTAAACCTAAATAAGCTCCAACAAATTTTTCATTTACTAATTTTATCAAATAAGATCCTAAAAATCTTCCAATTGACTCTCCCGACCCCCAGGCAACAACAGCTAAACTTGCAAGAAATAATGTTGTTTTTAATTCTTTCTCAAACCAAACTGCAGACCAATCGCCAACAATTCCAACAGAGGCATAAAATATAAATAAGTAAATACCAAAAATTAATATTTTTAATTCTGGTAATTTAAATTTTTCAGATTTATCAATACTATCTTTCTCTCTAGGAAATCCATATTGACGAATTAGAAAAAAACCAATCAATCCCAAAAAAGATAATAAAATAAATAAATTATATGTAGAGAAATTCATAAATTGCCATAGCGATGAGAAAATTGCACCGCACAGAAAACCAAAACTTAAAAATGCTCCCCAAAGAGGTTGTAAAATTTTATTTGTTGCTCTTTCAGCGATTCCTGTAATTGCTGTACATGTAGTAAAAAAAAGACCGACACCAAAACCACAAGGCACAGAAGCAAGTAAGAAATGAAAAGAATTTTGAGAATTAATCAAAATTATTGGAAACAATGAAAAAATTAAAATGCCTATTGATAGTGTGTTTTTAGAACCAATTTTTGGGATGATTAATCTTCCTGCAAATTGACTAAATATTATTTGAATACCAGATAAGATCATAAAAAAGAAACCTAAAGATGTACTAGGCATCCCTATTTTATTCATAAAATATGGAAGATGAGCAATTGTATTACCCCACATAAACAAAGGCATATAAATTGCTATACATGCACTTAAAAAACCTCTTAAGTAAATATTAATAAAATATTCTTTCATTTACTATCTCATCAAAAAAAATTAATTTATAAATAAATTTTATACTTAATTATAAATAGCAATTAATATTATTATGTTATTTTATTACATATAGGTATTTTTATAAAAATAATGTTAATATAATCTTAATAGTAACAAATAATAGGAGATGTATAATGTCTAATGTAATGAGAAAATCATTTTCTGAAGGAGAAATTAAAACTCCAGATAAAGCTCATTCATCCACAGTAACTTTAGGTAATGTAACATTAAGCAAAACAACTTTACAGCCTGGTTGGAGTTGGAGCTCATGTATCAAACCAATTGTAGGAACAGATAGTTGTCAAGCTGGGCATGTTGGTGTTGTGGTACAAGGTGAGATGAAAGTAAAACATGATGATGGTTCAGAAGATTATTTTAAGGCAGGTGATGCTTACTATTTAGCTCCTGGTCATGATGGTTGGATTGTAAGCGATGATGAATTTATATCTTATGAGTTTACATCAGATCAAAAAGATTTTGGTCCTTGGAAAAAATAATATTATAAGTGATTGGTTTGTTAATAAACCAATCACCTAAATTTTTATAAATATATTATCTTTAATTTTCTGTGAATATAATTTAATTTTTTCTAATTATTTTATTATAATGATTATTAAGTTCGAGAAGATGTTGATAAGCATCATGGTCAAAATCATCCTTAGCTATTTTATCTGTTTTAAAATATTTATATTGATCCTCACCTCTTACACAAATAGCACTATCATTTTTGCTTTTTAATTGTTTCATATCTGTAGAAATAAATTGGAAATTTAATCCTATTCTTCGATCATTACTAGAATTGGGTTGAGATGCGTGTAATGTTAAACCATGATGAAAGGAAACTTCACCAGGTTCTAGGGGGCATGAAACTGCATTATTAATATCAATATCTTTTACAGTTTGACCTCTTAATAAAACATTATTTTTATCTTCAGTTGAATGATGTTCAAAAAAACCATTTTTATGAGAACCTGGTATCATCTGCATACACCCACTTTGATCATTAGTTTTTGATAAAGCAAGCCATGCACTAACTTGTTTTTCATTATTATCAAAACCCCAATAGGTAAGATCTTGATGCCAACTTACATGTGTTTTTGTATTTGGTTCTTTTATTATAAAAGTTGCATTATATAATAATATATTTTTACCAATTATTTCTTCAACAAAATCAAGCAAAATTTTATTAATAGCTATTTCATATACCCATTTCATTATTGTATAAGTTTTTACAATATAATGAAGTTTACCTAGTTTTTTTTCTGTGTCTTCTAATTTGCTTCTAAAAAAATTTGCTTCTTTTGCGTTATAAATTTTCAATGGTGAGAAATAACCATTACGTTCATAAAAATCTTTCATTATTTAAATATTATTAAAATTGGTTATTTATTCAATAAAAATTAACAATTAAAAAACCAACTAAACAAATAATTAATAAATCAAATATTAAAATAAATTCCATATGGTTGTGACACTAATACTTTATGGATAGAATACATTTACTCACTAAATATATATTGGTAGATTAGTGCCACATAACCTATGTACATATTAATTTAGGCATAAATTGAGTTAAAAAGAGGCAAATTTATGAAAAAAATCAGTTGGGTAACACATGAAGATTATGACATTTCTCTGCCAGAAAATCATAAATTTACTGCCAGTAAGTTTTCAGATTTGTATAATGAGTTAAAAAATTTAGATTTTTATCATCGTGCAAACATTCTCAGTCCTCAAAAAGCAAGTGTTGATGAGCTTTCTATATGCCATGATTTGGATTACATATTAAAAATTAAAAATGGTGGTTTATCCGATAAAGAAATAAGAAGATTGGGTTTTAAATGGTCAGAAACACTTTCTAATCGTTCATTTTTAGCAGTTAATGGAACTTTATTAACATGCAAAGAAGCAATTAAGAATGGGATAGCAAATCATTTAGCTGGTGGCACACATCATAGTCATAGAGATTTTGGATCAGGATATTGCGTTTTTAATGATATGGCTTATGCTTCATTACACTTGATAAGAGAACAACTAGTTAAAAAAATATTAATTTTTGATACCGATGTACATCAAGGAGATGGTACAGCATCAATCCTTAAAGATAATAATGAAATTTTTACATGTTCTATTCATTGTAAAAATAATTTTCCGTTTAGAAAATCAATAAGTGACATGGATGTTGAATTAGATGATAATTTAGAAGATGATGAGTATTTGAAAATATTAAATCAAACTCTTAATAGTTGTATAAAAAATTTTAATCCAGATTTGGTAATATTTGATACTGGAGTTGATATTCATGAGAATGATAAATTAGGAAATTTAAAAATAACAACTGCAGGATTATTAAAAAGAGATATTACAGTACTAGAATTTTTTAAGAATAAGTCAATTCCCATTGCAACAGTAATAGGTGGCGGATATTCAAATGATAAATTAGAGTTAGCTAAAAGACACAGTTTAATTTTTAAAGCTACATCAATAGTTTTTACTAATTACATTTAGAAATAACTGCTTGTATAGACTTATCATTATAGAGATATTCAAAGCAATAATTTTTAAACGAATTAAAATGATCCTTTATAATTTTTAAATTTTCTTTTTTATGATCAAAATAAATATATTCAAACCTAATTTTTTTAACGATGTTATTAGAAAATATTGGCATTGTAATTATTTCACCATCTTTAAATATTACTTTTAACTTAAACGTATCAGATTCATTATCCACTTTAGCAAATGAATTTTTTTTTATAAGAAAAAGAACATTTTCATTCCAATCATTTTTTTGAAATTCAAAAAGGATATTTAAATCATTAAGATTTATTAATTTATTAGAATCTATGGCTTTAGTATTTAATGATACAAAAATTAAACATAAAAAAAGTAGTTTTTTCATAAAAACAAGTGTGATTTAAAGTATGATACTGATAGATATATTATTTATCTATTTATTTTCAAATATTTATGAAAACTAGAAATAAAGGTCTTATATTATCATTTATTGGAGTTTTAATTCTTAGCCCTGACAGTTTATTAATTAGATTAGTAGATTTAGATGATTTTAGTTTAATATTTTATAGAAGCGCTTTACCAATTGTAACAATATTTATTTTTCTTATTTATACATACCAAGAAGCATTTGTTAAATCATTTTATCTGATTGGTGTACCAGGAATAATATATGCTATTCTTTATGCTATAACTCATATTTGTTTTGTATATTCAATTCAGAATACTGCTGTAGCAAATACACTAGTATTAATTGCTTCCGCACCAATTTTTGCAGCTTTATTTTCAGTTTTCATACTTAAAGAAATACCTAGTCTTTTTACGTGGATAGTAATCTTAATAGCAATGTTAGCGATGATAATAATTGGTGTAGGAAGCTTTACAACTACTGGTTTATACGGAGATTTAATGGCTCTTGTTGTAGCCATAGGTATGGGTTTTAGTATGGTTCTTGTAAGGTTATTTAAAAATAAAGATTTAGTACCAGCTTGTTTATTGGGATGCTTAATTTCAGCAATTTATGCTCTTCCATTTGGTATCAATTTTAATTTAAATAATGATCAATTTATTTTAATTATAATTATGTGCTTAATAATTTTGCCAATACCATTTATGATTATGACGATTTCTCCTAAATTTGCTCCTGCACATGAAGTAGCTTTAATTTTTTTACTTGAAAGTGTTTTAGGAACAACATGGGTTTGGTTTGTTATTAAAGAAGTTCCTCCATTGAATACAATAATTGGTGGTATTTTGTTACTAGGATCAGTTGCTATATTTATTTATCAAACAACTAGAAAATCAAATTAATTTAAGTTTTTTTATTCTCTCTAATGAAAATATAAATACCGCTAAATACTATTAATGATAAGCCTAAATAAATCCAAATATCTGGCAGATCACCAAAAAAAATATAACCAACTAATATATTTGTAGATATTTCAAAATAACCCAAAGGTGCTAATTTAGAAGCCTCACCAAGCCTTAAAGATAAAATAATTAAAAAATGTGCTAGAGCTCCAATAGAAGCTAGCAAAATTAATAATAGTAATTGTCTCAAATCTATATTTGTCCAATAATAAGGTAAAATTAATGAAATTAATATACAGCCTACAACACCGGTAAAAAGCAATGTAACTACAGGACTATCAATAAATGATAACTTACGTGTGTATATTATATAAAATGCATAAGCTGTTCCTGCACCAATAGCTGAAATAGAAGCAAAATTGATTTCTAAATATCCTGGTCTTATGATTATTAAAACACCAATAAAACCAATGATAACTGCAGACCAACGATGAATACCTACTTTTTCTTTTAAATAAAATATTGATAAAATTGTTACTATTATTGGAGAAACAAAAGCAAGAGTTAAAGCTTGAGCCAAAGATATAATTGAAATTGCATAAAAGAAAAAAACAGTTGAGAGGAATAAAAAAAATCCCCTAAATAGCTGTACTGAAATATTTTTAGGAAACTTAATTTCTTTTCTAAAAAAAATTAAAGCTAAAGGAAAACTTACTAAAATCATAAAAAAATATCTACCCCAAATAATTTGAATAAAATGCATTTCAGAAGATAGGTATTTAGCTATACCGTCCATAAAAGGTAATAAAAGCCAACCGGATATATTAAGGATATAAGCTAGCATTAATTTAATTAAAAGGCATCAGGATCACAAATTTTGCAAACTAAGTTACCTACTCCTTTTTGAGGATTATATGTTTGATAAAAAATATCTTTTGATTGAATATTTTTTTCATACAAATATTTTTCAATTTCCCAATAAAAACGATAACATCTTGAGCATTTTGGAGCATCTAACTTATGAGCTGGTTTATAAATATTAATCCATAATTTGTGAAATTTATCTAAATTTTTTATATTAATATTTTCAGATATATTTGTTGGAATATCCATAAAGCATGTAGAACATTGTATTTCTGCAACAACATCTTTATATGGTCCTTCATTATATTTTTTCCCCATTGTTGTTTTAGATTTATATTTATTGGATTTACAGTTTGGGCAATGAAAATTTATATCTTTTTGCATAAAAAACTATAGAGAAATTTTCTTATCACTTATAGATGTATAATAATATACTTTTGTTATGAATTTATATTTTCCTTATCTTTTTGTTTTTTTCTGGAGTTCAGCATTTATCAGTGGTCAATTTATAGTTCAGTCAGCAAGTCCATTTGCTGCATTATCATTTAGATTTTTAATCGTTTCTATTTTTTTTTTATTATTTTCTTTTTTCTTCAGAGAAAAAATTTTAGTTAATTATAAATTAATTTTACAGGCATCAATAACAGGGGTTCTTTTTCATGGTTTTTATCTCGGTGGTGTGTTTTTTTCATATTCAATTGGTTTATCAGCTACATTATCTGCTTTAATAGTTGGTTTACAACCTATTCTAACAAATATTTTTAGCGGACCGATACTAAAAGAGAGAGTAACACTAGTTCAATGGATAGGAATAACACTTGGATTTATTGGAACAGTATTAGTCATTGGTTACGATATTGGTAAAACCATTCCATTTTTAGGAGTAATCGCTTCAATAGTAGCTCTACTTGGCACAACTACTGCAACAATATGGCAAAAGAAATTTACAAGTGAAATTACATTATCAGTAAATAATTTTTATCAAGCAATTGCTGCAACATTTTTTTTAATCATTGCATCCTTTCTATTTGAAGTTTCATTTATAAATTTTGATAAAAGATTTATTTTATCAATGGGGTGGCAAATAATTATGGTATCTTTTGGTGCATATGCAATTCTAATGTATTTAATTAAGACTGGGACAGCAAGTAAAACATCAAATCTATTTTTTTTAATACCCCCCACAACAGCTGTAATGGCTTATTTAGTGCTAGGAGAAAATCTATATTTGATTGATATAATAGGATTATTTATTTGTACTTTCGGAGTATATATAGCTACAAGAAAGTAAGTCAATTTTTAAAAAAACGACTAATCACTTCTTTTGGTGCATCATTTTCTGTCATTTTATCAAAAATTAAGTTGTTCATTTTTTTTATAATATCTCTATCTTCTATTTTATTTATTTGGCCTGGATCATTTTTGATATCATATAAAGCTGAATCTGTATCAACGAAACCTTTTTCAAGACCATCATCATTTCCAATCGATGGACCTATATCATCATTTTGTATTTTCATAACAGGAACTCCTTTAGTAAAACTAAAAGGTTTTTCCATTTTAGCTGTTTTTAATTCATTAAGAGTAAAAAATTGTCTTAAATGTGTAGGCATTAACGTATACTGATAAGAATCAGCTCTGTTCATATATTTAGGATAATTGAAATAAGTATAACTTCCATCTGTTATATTTACTCCACCACCCCAATATCCAAATAAAGCAGAATAATTAGTTTTTTCTTCTTTTTCTAAAAAATTCAATAAGGATTTTCCTTGAACTTCTTTTGGAATTTTAATTTTATGATTTTCCAGAAATGTTGGCATTAAGTCAATATTTTGTGTGACAACAGATCTTCTTTGACCAATATTTTTTTTATAATCAGGATGATATATAAATAGAGGTATATGTGAAATCTCATTATATAATGGCATTCTATTTTTTGCCCACCAATTATGTTCACCAAGCATGAAGCCATGATCAGTTGTGAGTACAAGTGTTGTGTCATCCCATAAATTATTTTGATCGAAATAATCTAAGATAGAACCAAGTAGAAAATCACATAAACTGATCAAAGCTAAATAGTTAGCTTTTAATTCTGCAACTTCATCTGAAGACTCTTTTACTTTATCATATTGAGGCCAATCTAACCTTGGGCCTACATAATTAGTCTTAAATTTTTCTCTAAATCTTTTTGGAGCAAAAAAAGGTTCATGAGGATCAAATGTTTCAATCTGTAAAAACCAATCCTTTGCAGTTTTATTTGTCTCAAGAAATTCTAAACCAGATGAAAAACATTTTACAGAAGGAAAGTCTTTTTCTTGTTTGATGTATTCACTATTAATTGGGTAAAAATAATATTTAGATTCCCTATTTTTAAACTCAGATTGACTTTTATGATACATTTTTTTAAACCTTTCAATTGGAGGATCTACCATTGCTTTCCAAGGATCTCGCTCCTGACCTCTTATAAAATCAAAAGAATTATATCTATTATGATAAGTGGCACCTCCATCTTCAAAATAATGATTATGATCAGTTACTAAATGGGTATAAATATTATTAAATCTTAGTATTTCAGGGAAAGAATTATCAAATGGTTCTAATGGCCCCCAGCTTCTATGTAAAAAACTTAATCTACCACTTTGCAAATCTCTTCTTGCCGGCATGCAAGGCATGCTGCCTATAAAATGATTATCAAAAGTTATTGATTTTTCTGCAAGTCTTTTAAAATTTGGTGTATCTAAAAAATTACCCCCATAAGAGTTAAGCATTCTTCTATTTAAAGAATCAAAAAGTAAAAAAACAGTCCTCATAATTTTACCTAATTTAAAATATAAATAAAAATAAATTCAACATATAATTTTAATTGTAAAAATTAATAAGAGTACTATTATTTTTATTGATTTGACATATATGAAGTGAAAAGATGTATATTTTTTTAAAAACAATTATTTCAGCGTTAATTATTGTTGCAGTATCAGAAATTGCAAAAAAATATACTTGGACAGCAGCAATTATTGTTTCTTTGCCACTTACATCATTATTAGCATTTGTTTGGTTATATTGGGATACAAAAGATTATCAAAAAATTATAGATCTCTCATATAGTACAATTGTTATGACTATACCTTCAATAGTATTTTTTATTGTTTTACCAATACTTTTAAAATTTAAACAAAACTTTATTTTCTCTCTAATTATTTCAATAATTAGTACTGCAATAGCTTATGCTATTTTCATGTTTATAATTAAAAAATTTAATCTTAATTTTTAATTACATTCTCTTTATTCATTAAAATTGGTCTTCCATCGTGTGCTGTATTTAATGGATAATATTCACCATTATATTTAACACATAATGTTAAACCATTTTTTTTTTCTTTACCTAAATTTACCTCTAAATCGACTATTACCAATTCAGTTTTTTCTAATACTTTAATAATTTTCATAACTTTCCTTTCAAAATATATAAATATATTTAGTAAGTACTATAAGATGTATCAAGTTTTATGATTAGGATTTTACTTATATTTATATTGATATTTTTAATTAAGAACGCTCTAGCAAATAAGTATATAACCATAGCTAGTACAACTTCTACACACGATACAGGTTTATTAGAATATATTAACAATGAATTTGAAAATAAATATAATATAAAAGTTAGAGCTCTATCTCTTGGAACAGGTCAGGCAATTAAGGTTGCAATGGATGGTAATGTAGAAATTTTATTAGTCCATCATAAAAAATCAGAGTTAGATTTTATGAATAATGGTTATGGTATCCTAAGGTATGATTTAATGTACAATGATTTTGTCTTGATTGGACCAAAAAAAGATAAAAAGAAATGTTCTTCTATTGAAAATAAAATGATTGAAATAAAAGAATCAAAATTATTATTTGTATCTAGAGGTGATGAAAGTGGAACACATAAAAAAGAAAAAGAACTTTGGAAATTATCAAACATAAATATACCATTAGAAGAAAATTGGTATCTTAGTGTAGGTCAGGGAATGGGATCAACATTACTAATAACTAATCAAAAGAATGCTTACACACTTAGTGATCGAAGTACTTGGATAGCTTTCAATAAAAAAGAAAATCTACAAATTGTCTGTGAAAATTTACCGCCATTATTTAATCAATATGGAATAATTTTAGTAAACAAAAAGATAAATAGTAATTTAAATATTGAAGAAGCAAAAAAATATATTGATTGGATTACATCGGAAGAAGCAAAAAAATTGATTAATAACTATCGAGTAAATGGAAAACAATTATTTTTCTTTAATCATAATTAGTTAATTCTACCAAAAAAAGTTAATCTTGCATTTTCTGAGAGCATTGTACCCTCTTCTTCATTATAATTTAGCGTTACTAATATTCTTGGTTTTTCTGACTCTACTGGTGTTACACGATGCAAATAGTTTCTACCGTAAAACAATATAAGAGTGCCGGCATCAACATCTAGTTTTTGTGGTAAAGTTTTTCTATGTAAAATATTTTTAATATATGATTTATCGATATAGTTTTCTGAAAAATTTCTTCCTTTACTAACATATTCAAATTCACCACCTTCATCTGATGATTGTATCATTAAAGTAATAGCGAATGACGCATTATCAAAATGCCACCCTAACTGTTGTGATTTTTGATAATAATTATAATTTATGGAAGATAAGGTATCACTGTATGGATAAATATCTTTTAAATTTAAGACACCTTTTAAAAAATTTTTAAAAATGTTTGATTGATATAAAATATTTAATTTAGATTGCTGATTTAACAAATCATGAGGAACACAACCTTTATCACTTACTACCTCTATATTTAATGGATCATTCAAATCACTTAATTTATTTTGTTTATTAAGTAAGATAGTATGATTTTGAGAACAATAGAAAGCTTGATCTTGTAATTCATGAGCTTCAGTAATTAATTCACTTAAGCAGTCATCTGTTAAAAAATTATTTAATATTAGTATAGAATTTTTTTTAATTTCATCATTGCAATATTGAATATATTCATCGCTATCTATTGGATGTTTTGAATGATTAACTATATCAATTATGGTATTCATTGCTGACTTAATACTTATATACTAAAGTTGTAGATGTTAAATTTAAAAAATTTATATATATTTATTCAAAATGGTTTGGAATTTTCAAGATAGTTACACGAAATTACCTAGTATTTTTTATAGTAAAGTTAATCCAGAAAATTTTAGTAATAAAAAATTAGTTTTGTTTAATAGTGATCTTGCAAGTGACTTAAATTTAGATTTTAGTAAATATGATGATGATGAAAAGTGTAATATTCTTTTGGGAAAAAATAAATTAGATAAAAATTACTTTTCACAAGCTTATGCTGGACATCAATTTGGAAATTTTACAATTTTAGGTGATGGCAGAGCTGTAATTATTGGTGAACATATTACTAATAATAAACAAAGAGTAGATATACAGTTAAAAGGGTCAGGTCAAACACCCTACTCTAGAAATGGAGATGGAAAAGCTGCCTTAGGTCCAATGATAAGGGAATATATATTAAGTGAGGCTATGCATAATCTTGGTATATCATCAACCAGAGCACTTGCAGTTATTACTACAGGGGAAAATGTATTGCGTGATAGATTAGAGCCAGGTGCAATTTTAATTAGAGTAGCAAAATCACATATTAGAGTTGGGACTTTTCAGTTTGGAAGTCTTTTAAAAAATAGAGATGAATTTCAAAACTTTATATCTTATACAATTTCAAGGCTGTATCCTGAAATAGATAATAGTAATGATAAGTATTTAAAATTTTATGAAACAATTTGTGATTTGCAAATTAAGTTGGTCATAGATTGGATGAGAGTTGGTTTTATTCATGGTGTTATGAATACCGATAACATGTCTTTATCAGGTGAAACAATAGATTATGGTCCAGCAGCATATTTGGATGAATATAATCCAAAAAAAGTTTTTAGCTCAATTGATAAAATGGGAAGATATTCATTTGAAAATCAATCAAAAATAACATTATGGAATTTAGCAAGATTTGCCGAAACTTTTCTTCATTTAATTGATTCAAATGAAAAAACAGCAATTAAAAAAATCGAAGATATATTAAATAAATATAAAAAATTGTTTGATCAATCTTGGTTAACAATGATGTCTATGAAATTAAATTTAAATACTAATAATAATAACGAAGAAATTGTTAAAGAATTTTTAGATTTGATGCATATTTATAAACTTGATTATACAAATACATTTTTAGATTTAGAAAATAATACTCTTGATAAAAAGATTTTTAAAAATTGGGAAGAAAAATATAAAAATAATAAATTAAGAAAATTTAAAAATGTTAATCCTCAAATTATACCTAGGAATCATATTATAGAAGAAATAATTAATGAAGTGTACAGCAATAATTATGATCAATTATATGATTTCGATAAAATACTGAAAAATCCTTACGAGAAAATAGAAAATAAAAAGTATATTACCCCACCTTTAGAAAGTGAAAAAGTTTTTGAAACTTTTTGTGGTACTTAATTAAATAGCTATATTATATCTAAAATTTTTTTGGAAAGGATAAATTGGCTTTTCTCTAAATAAATTTTTAATTCTTTTAAAATCTTGAGTAACAAATCCATCTGTTAAAATCATAAAATTATCCGCCTTTAGTTTTTTAAGTTCCGGTGAAAGATATCCTGATTTTACAATCAATATTTTATATTTTTTTAAATTTATATTTAATTTCTTAAAATCACTCAGATAATGAAAAGGTTTTCTGTACCTTGTAAAAATTATGGTATTATTATTTGAGGTTACAATCACATTATCATTTTTTAGATAAAATTTATCAATCGAAATAGAAATTTTCTTTTTTGAGAAAGTATCTTTTATAACGATTTTGTTTTTTTTATTTTTTAGCTCTCTAAAAATTTCTTCATTAAAAATTCCTGCAAATAATGTATTTTGTATTTTATTTTTAAATACGTACTCTAATACATCAATTCTACTTCCTACTCCTCCAGCTGTTGGATTATCCCCGCTATCGGCTAAAATTGTAAATCTTTTTTTATTAATTACATGAAAAATCCTATTTAACTTATAAGATTGCATATCATAAACCAATTTAAACCTATTATTCCAATAACTTAGTGCTATTTTCTTACATATTCTTTTACCAATATTAGTATCTGTACAATTTACAATTGCTGATGCTGTTGCCCTCTTAGTATCAGCCCAAACATATCCAATAAGTAAATTACAATCATTAACCCCTTTCATTTTATTAAATATATTCAGATTTTTATAAATTTTTTTACATGGTTCAACTATTGTAGATGACATTTCACCTGAAACTAAAACTGGTATTTTAGTCCAAATTATATGATTTTTCTTATTTTTTAATATTCCATCTATTAACATTTTCAATGCCCTAGAATAAGTTTGCTTAACATCAATGTGTGGGGCGGTTTTATAAGCTGCAAAATAATTAATATTTTTTATAATTGTATCAGTCATCTGTCCGTGAAGATCATAAGATAATGATATTTTACAGCCTTTAGATACTTTAGAGCGAATTTTTTTAATAAAAAAACCCTCGGGATCACTAATACCTTTGACATACATCGCGCCATGCATGATTAGCAAAATACCATCAATAGATTTTAATTTTATTAAATCATTTGTGATATTATTAATCGTTTTTATAAAAAATTTTTTATCTACAGGCCCTCCAGGCAAACTTCGATAAAATTTATTTGGTATAAACGTTACATTATCATGACTGGAGTAAGGGAAATTTATATATTTTAAAAGTTTTTTGCTACTTAAAACTTCAAAATCTTTTTTATTTTGTATTAATGTTGAATAAGAACAACATTCAGTACTAATACCGCAAATAAAAATTTTTTTTTTCATTAATTTAACTTTTAATTAAATCAATTTTGGAAGCTAATATAAAATCATTAACTGATAACCCCTCTATTGCGTGAGTATGGACCATTACTAAACAATAACCCCATCCTATTGATATATCAGGATGATGACCCTCTTTTTCTGCTATTTCTCCAACTTCATTTGCAAATGAAATTGCTTTTTTAAAATTAGTAAATTTAAATTTTTTGAAAATCATTTCTTGATTATCATTAACTGACCATTCATTGAGTTCAGACAAAAATTTGCTAATTTCTTGATAATCTAATTTAGGGGTGTTCCCACTGCATGGTTCGCACTTTCCTGAAGATAAAGGTTTATTCATAAAATCTGGCACCTTGTTGATTTAATTCTATAGAATATAAACTAGTTGTGGCTGTTATGTATAAAATATTTCCTTCCACTCCTCCAAATTCTAAATTTGATACTAGTTCTGGAACAATAAATTGCCCAATTAATTCGTTTTGAGGATTAAAACATTTAATTGCCTTTCCGGCACTTGTCCAAACATTACCATCTTTATCGCATCTAAAACCATCAGAAAAAAAAGGTTTAAAATCATAAATTAATTTTCTATTCATAGGCATTCCATCAATCATATCATAGACATACAAATGTTTGATATTTTCTCCAGTATCAGCTACATATAATTTTTTTTCATCTGGAGATATCGCAATACCATTAGGTCTAATAAGGTCGTCTATCATAACTTTTAAAGTTTTTGATTTAGGGTCAAAAGAAAACACATTACAGCCACCGTATTCTTGTTCGCCAGGATACCCCTCATAATCTGATAAAATACCGTAAGGTGGATCTGTAAACCAAATTGTATCATCCGATTTAACAAATAGGTCGTTTGGTGAGTTAAGTTTCTTACCATTATAACTATCAACTAATACTTCCACTTCTAAATTATCATTAGTTTTATAAATACATCTACCTCCATGTGAACAAGAAATTACATTTTCTTCTTTATCAATAGTATTTCCATTACAATAATTTGAAGGATTTTTGTATTCAGCAACAGAACCATTTGATAACTTTAACATTCTGTTATTTGGTATATCGCTCCAGACCAATGTTTCTAAATGAGGAATATATGCTGGTCCTTCGCCCCATAACATACCAGAAAAAATTTTTTTAACTTCAGTAGACTTTAGATAATTATTAAATTGATCAGTATTATCTACATGATCATTATATTTATTTTTATAAGCATAACTTGGATTTCTTGGATCTAAATCAGCAGGTAACAAATTTTTTTTAGACATATTATACTTCTACACCTTTTTGTTTTTTTTGTTTATCAATTAATTGTTTTGGGAATTTTTTTGCTCTTAATTTAATTTTAGCATCTTTTTCAATTAATTTAATAATACTAGTACTAAATGACCTTTCCCCTAAAATTTTCAAACCAAGTTTAAATTTTTTACTTAAATAATTTCCTAGTTCTAATTTTATATTTTTTCCTAGTTTATTAAAAAGATTTATATCTTTATTGACTAGATCCATTGTGAATCCTACATCATAACTACCTCCAAGTATGACTTGTGTTTCAGTTTCATTAACAAAACTATTTCCTGAGCTTATTTTTATAGCTTTATACGTTAAACCTAAGTCAATTTTATTTTTTTTTGCAACACTAAGTGCCTCACCTATACCTACTAAATGTAATGATGCTAAATAATTTGTAATTACTTTTAATATTGAAGCATTTCCAATTTTTCCACAGTATAAAATTTCATGTCCAAGTAATGATAAAATTGGGAAACATTTGTTGAAAGTAGATTTTTTGCCGCCAGCTAAAATGGATATATTTCCTGATTTAGCTCTATGCTCCCCTCCAGTAATGGGACATTCTAAAACTCTCCCACCTTTAGAAATTACTTTATTAGATAAACTAATCATGTCATTTTTATCTGTAGTACTCATCTCAATCCAGATGTGTTTTTTAGTTAGATATCTTAAAATAGTTTTTAAAACTTTACTTACCGCTTTTGGTGAAGGTAGACACGTTATTATAATTTCACTCTTTTCAGTTAATTCTTTTAATGTTTTACAAGGCTTGTTTTTTAAATTTTTTAATTTTGAATAGGATTTATTATTTTTATCATACACAAATATATTGTTATTTGATTTTAATAAATTATTTGTAAGATTTGATCCAACATTTCCAATTCCTATGAAACCAATCTCTACCGGCTTCATAAATCAATAATCATACCATCATATCCAGGTTTTACATTTGCTGGGCACTTTGTTATTAATTCTTTTTCATCTAGTAAAGCTGTCATATGAGTAAAAATAGTTTGTTTTGGCTTAATATATGAAATGAAATCCATTATTTGATCAAATCCAGCATGAGCTGGATGAGTATCTTCTCTTAACAAACCAACAATCCATAAATCTAGATTTTTTAATTTATCAATATCTTGATTATAAAATTTTTTTAAATCTGTAGAATAAGCAAAATTTCCAATCTTGTATGTTTGAACGTCAATTGAACCATGATTATGTTTAAATGTTTCAATATTTATATTTTGAAAATTTATACTAGAATTTAATTCTTTAATTTCCATAAATGGCAAATAATCTTTTTCTCCTTTAAAAATATATTTATAATTTGTCTCCATCTCGGAAATCATTTCTTTAGGCATATATGCAGGTATAATTTTTTTATTTATTAAAGACATTGCCCTCATATCTGGTACTCCTGATGTATGATCAGAATGAATATGCGTATAAAGCACTGCATCAATATTTGTACATTTAGCATTATAAAGTTGCTGTCTAAGATCTGGACTAGTATCAATTAAAATATTTGTATTTTTATATTCAATAAGTATCGATGATCTTGTTCTAAAATTTCTTTTATTTTTTAGATCAATATTACCATGTCTATTCCATGCTAAAGGTGAACCAAAAGATCCTCCGCAACCTAAAATTGTTATTTTCATTACAGATAATTATCTCTTTTAGCTTTCGTAAACAAATTAAAAAAATTATTATCAGTGATTTTTTCGAATTCTTCTAAGGATAATTTAAAAAATTTTGCCAAATATTCAGCTGTATATTTTACAAAAGATGGCTCATTAACTTTACCTCTCATTGGCTCAGGTGCTAAAAAAGGACTATCAGTTTCAATAAGTATAGAATCTAAAGGAGCATTCTTAATTATATCTCTTAAATTTGATGCATTTTTAAATGTTATTATTCCAGAAATTGAAATGTAGTAGTTATTCTCTAAACAAAAATTTAATAGTCGATTTGAACCAGTAAAACAGTGAAAAATTAGTTTTAAATTATTTGATTTATAATTTTTTAAAATATCTACAATTTCTTTTTCAGAGTTTCTTTGATGAATAATAATTGGTAATGAATGCTTTATTGAAGCTTCAATATGAGTTTCAAAGATTTGTGTTTGTTCTTTGAGAAATTGATCACTGTGATACAAATCAATACCTGTTTCGCCTATTCCTATTACTTTTTCGTTATTACAGTATTGATCAAAGTTGTGTAATTCAATTTGGTTCATTAATTGAACATCACTTGGATGAAGTCCATATGAGAGATAAATAGAATTATAATTTTTTATTAAATTTAAATGATCCTGGAAATCTTCAGGCTTGGTATTGATTGATAATATTGAACTAATATTATTTTTTTTGGAATTATTAATTATATTCTCAAAATTTTCTGATAATTTTTTAAAATTTAAATGACAATGTGAGTCAATCATTCAATATTCTTGGAAATATTGGTTCTGGGTTATTTATTTTTATATTTTGATTTATTAGTTTAGTAAAATTCTCAAATTTATTTTTGTCCATATTATAATTAAAAATATTAAGAATTTTTTTTGAGCTAGTTGGTATTATTGGATAGAGCATTATAGCTGATTTAATAATTATATTTGTAACAATATATAGAACTTCTTCCATTCTAATTTTATTTATTTTTTTCAATATCCATGGTGCTTGAGTATCAACATATGCGTTACCAGCAGATATTAATTCCAAGACAGATTTAATTGCTCTATCAATTTGTTGATTATTCATAAATTGACAATATTCATCAAATTTATTTTGAAGGATATTAATTAAATCCTGATCGTCATTAGTTAAATTTTCTGCTGGCTTTAATAAAGAATCATTATTTTTTACAGCAAATGATGAAATTCTTTGTACTAAATTACCAAAATTATTCGATAGATCTGCATTAATTCTATTTGCGATTGCTTTTTTTGAAAAATCTCCATCATTTCCAAATGGTACTTCTCTAAATAAAAAAAACCTAATTTGATCTAACCCATATTCATTAATAATTTCGTAAGGATCAATGACATTACCGAGTGATTTAGAAATTTTTTGCCCTTCATTGGTCCACCAACCATGTGCAAAGATTCTTTTAGGTGGCTCTATACCTGCGGCCATTAAAAAAGCTGGCCAATATACTGCGTGGAATCTTAATATATCTTTTCCCACAATATGTGTTGCAGGCCAAAATTGCTTATAGTTTTTATTATTTGTATCTGGATAACCTAATGCAGTTAAATAGTTACATAAAGCATCAATCCAAACGTACATAACATGCTTCGAATTATTTGGAACTGGCACTCCCCAGTTAAAAGTTGTTCTTGAAATAGACAGATCTTTTAATCCACCTTTAATAAAACTTAATACTTCATTATATCGTGTTTTTGGTAAAATTGATTCTGGATTTTTTTCATAATAATTGATCAACTTATCTTGCCATTCTGAAAGTTTAAAAAAATAACTCTCCTCCTTAACCCACTCTACTGGTGATCCATTATCCGTAACATATTTACCATCAATCTTTTTTAATTCATTTTCTAAATAAAATGCTTCATCTCTAACTGAGTACCAACCTTCATAATTTGAAAGATAGATTTGATTATTTTTTTCTAATTGCTTCCAAAGTTCTTGTGATGCTTTAATGTGCCTTTCTTCAGTAGTTCTTATAAAATTATCTATTTCACAGCCTAAAAAAGGTATTAAATTAATAAAATTAACTGAAAGTTTATCGACGAATTCTTTAGGTTTTAAGTTTGAATTAATAGCAGCTTTTTCTACTTTTTGCCCATGCTCATCTGTACCTGTTAAAAAGAATACATTGTTTCCTAATAATTTATTATATCGAGCAATTATATCACAAGCTATACTGGTATAAGCATGACCAATATGAGGAATATCATTAGTGTAGTAAATTGGTGTAGTGATATAAAAATTCATTTTATTGAGTTAAAAAATTTAATATAAATATTTTCTTATCAAGATTTAAACTAAATAATTCTTTTTGGTTTTTAGTTAAATAATCAAATCTATCAATAAAATTTTTTTGGGTAAGATTTGTAGATAAAGACTCTAACTCTAGATAATTTGGCATATTAACCAAGCTTTTATCATCTCTGTTTACTTTTAGCTTATTAGCGACAATTAGAATAAATTTAAGCATTGATAAATAATTATTAAATTCATCATTAGTAAGTTTTGATAATATATTTGATAAATTTATTTTATCATCATCTAGATCATTGGATAAAAGACATTTAATTGATAATTGGAAAATATCCAAAAAATCATTATTGTAATAAAGAATAGTTATTCCTGGTGATCCATACGTTAATTCAAAGTAAAAATTTATTTCTTCATCAGATATTTCATCAATATTATCTTTAATAATTTTAATAAAATTAGTTAAATTATGATTATTAAATTTAATTTTTAAACATCTTGATCTAATTGTTGGCAAGAGTAATGAAATCTGGTTTGATATTAAAAAAATATAGGTATTTTTTTTGGGTTCTTCTAAGATCTTGAGCATACTATTTGCAGAACTAATGTTTAAATAATCAGCAGAATCAACAATAACTATTTTAGAAGAATTTTGAATTGTTGTTGTTGAATTTAAAAATATTTTTAATCTTCTAATTTGTTCAATTGTAATATTAGATTTAATTTTTCCAGTTTTGCTATCAATCTCTTTTTCAATTATTTTTATATTTGGATGTGTATTATTTTTAAATAAATTTAAATGATGGTCCAAATTACTATCTTTAAATTCTATATTTATAATATTTTTTACTAATTTGTTGAGAAAAGTTCTTTTACCTATACCGCTCAATCCATGAATTAAAATTGAATTTGGAAGATTATTTGATTTATATCTTTTAAGGAGATTGCTATACTCTTTTTCAAAACCTATTAAATCAATCATTAATTATAACTTTAATTTTTTAATAATATTTTTGTGAATTATATCTTTAGATAAAGAAGCATCAACCATTATATATCTTTTTGGGTTTGATATTTTTTTATATCCTTGAATTACTTTTTGATGAAATAATAAGTTAGATTTATCGTACTTGTTTTTAAACTTCCTCTCTTTTAATCTTTTAATAATTTCTTTTGGATTGATTTTAAAAATAAAAGTATAGTCAGGAAAAAAATTGTTTAGAAGTTCTTTGTGAAGTTTTTGAGTTCTTTTAATTCCAAATTTATTTACATATCCTTGATAAACAAAGGATGAATCTGCATATCGATCTGAAATGACAATCTTTCCTTTTTTAAGATTAGGAATAATTACTTTATTTATATGATTTGATCTAGCTGCCATAAGAAGAAGCAATTCTTCTAAATTATTAATTGTAGATCTATTATCCAAAATTAATTTTCTTAACTTTTCTGCAAAATTAGTTCCCCCAGGTTCCCTGGATACAATAAAAGGAATTTTATTTTTTTTTAAATATTTTGATAAAAGTAATATTTGAGATGACTTTCCGCTAGCTTCAGGTCCTTCAAAAGTAATGAATAAACCTTTATTTGATTTCATCCAAACTTCTTCCAAAAATTAAGTATTTTGCAGCAGCAAATATTTTAAATAAAGGGTTAATTTCAGATACATCTTTTTCAGCAATAAGCGGTACTTCTATTTTTGGCTTTCCTTCTATATTTATATTTAATTTTCCTAATTCATCACCTTTTTTAATTGGAGCAGATATTGGTTTTGTATATGTAATAGAAGAATTCATTAATTGAATTTGATCAAATGATAATGTTGATACTAATTTTTGTGCACTAATTAAATTAATACTACTCTCACTACCCAGCCATACATCAACTTCTTTAATAAATTGATCTTTTTCAACTAATGTTTGTTGCGAAGTTTGATTAAATGCCCAATTTATTAAATTAGAAGATTCATTTAATCTTGATCTAGAGCTATTGGTACCATTGATAACAACTGTAATCCTTCTATCATTTCTTAATGCTGTAGCAGCTATTCCCCACCCAGATTCTCTTGTAAAACCTGTTTTTAATCCATCTGCTCCTTGAACTTGATATAAAAGTTTATTTCTATTTGGCTGAGTAATATCATTGTAAGTAAACTCTTCCATTTTAAAATATGTATATAGATTAGGAAAATCTCTAATTATTGCATTTGAAAGAATTCCAAGATCATAAACAGTGGAATAGTGATTATCATCAGGCCAGCCAGATGAATTAACAAAATTTGTATTTATCATTCCTAAACGTTCTGCATAAACGTTCATAAGTTTAGCAAAATCTTCTTCAGTACCACCTAAACATTCTGCTAAAGCTATAGAAGCATCATTACCAGATTGAACAATTATACCTTTTAATAAATCATCAACTGTTACATTATCATCTATCTCTAAAAATGTTCTGGAACCTCCCTTTTTATAAGCTTTAGGGGAAACTCTACATTCATTAGAAATTGCAAAATTGGTATTCTTTATTCTATCAAATGCAACATAAACGGTCATGATCTTAGTCATTGAAGCTGGTATTACTTTTGCATTAGAATTTTTTTCAAAAAGAACTTCATTTGTATCAAAATCAATGACAACTGCTTGCTCTGCTTTTGTATCAATGGCGTAAAGTTTTAAAGAAATAATAAAAAATAAAAAAAAGCTAAAAATTTTTACCATAAATATTAATAATTCTTAATTATGACCTTTATTTGTTATTCAATAAGAATTTCAGTATCCTTATAACCTTTTGAGATAAAGTATGAAACCAAATTATTTGCTTCTGTATTTTCAAGAGGACCAATAATTACGTCATATTTAGAATTATTTTTTTCAGAAGTATATTTTAAATTGATATCATAATTATCTAATATTGATCCAATACTCTCATAATTTTCAAATCCTGTAACTTTTAAATATAATTTAAAATCAGTTATTTTTTCAGAAATTAGCTCAATTGGTTCCTCAACACTAGAATTGTTATCATCATTAGTTTCTATAATTTCATCAATTTCTTCTATAGACACAGTATCTGTTGGTGCAGATGAGATAGTTTCATCAAAATTTTCTTCATTTAAAGAATTTGCAACACTCTTCCATTGTTTACTAGCATCAGAAAGTATCTCTACTTTAACAGTGGCTATTTTAGATTTATAAAATCCAAGAAGTTGTGCTACTTTTCTTGAAACCTGAATAATAACTGCATTATCATCATGTCTATCTATTATTTTTACATTTATAGAAAGTCCATTATCCAAGTTAGTGATCTTGACCATACTTGGAATAGGTAGGGTTTTATGTCTACCAAGTAATTCTGTAACTTTATTTAAATCATTATTTACAGTTTTAATATTGTGTAATTCCTTACCATAAAAAGAAGAAAGTCCAATTTCTGAATAATTATAATCTTCCTCTGGAATATATCTAACCCCTTCAATAAAATATGGTTCACCAACATAATAAAAAATATTATTTTTTGTTTGTTTATTATTTAATTCTTTTTTTTCTTTTTTATCCTCTTTTTTATTATCAATTATTTCTTCTATTTTATTTGTGCTATTTTCTAAAACATCAGAAACATTATTAAGATTTAATTCATTACAAGAAAATATAAATAATAGAACAATTAAACTAATTAGATATTTTATCACTTAGAAGACCCACTGATACAGCATAATATGATGAACAATTATAATAAAGAATATTTTTATAATTAGGATATACTATGAACATTCTACCATCTATCCCATCTGGCATTATTAATCTAGCTTCTAAATCATCTCTTATAGGTAAAGGGTCTCCATTAATTTTTGTAAATCCTAATTTCGACCATTCAGAAAGAGTTTTAGGAATTGATCTACGTTTAACCGCTCCACAACCTTTCGGGTTAATTTGCTTTATAGTATCAAAAAATGATGAAGAAATATTTTTTGGAGGGAGTACTTCTCTTCCCCAAGTACTATCATTAGACCATGGATTTTTATCTAAAGAAGTTAAATAATTTGCAGTACTTGCAAAAGCATCTGCATAACTATTCCATATATCAATTCCTTCACCGTCCCAGTCATATGCTGTTTCTAAAAAGGTTGTTGGTATCATTTGGGTCATACCAACTGCACCACCCCAACTTCCTTTTAATTCTCCACTAGGAACAAGATTTTTATCTAAAATTTCAAGAGCTGCAAATAATTGTTTTTTATAAAAATCACTTCTTCTTCTATCAAATGCAAGAGTTGTGATTGCGATTATTGAATTTATTTTTCCTTGATTTCTTCCATAATAACTTTCCATACCTAATACAGCTACTATAAATCTGGGTTGTATTTTAAAATACTCTCCAATTTCTTTTAGTAAATTTTCGTGTTTTTTTAAAAAATTTTTTCCTGCAAAAATTTTATCTTTTGTAATTGTATAAAATAAATACTCATCTAGAGTCATTGTTGATGCTGGCTGGCATCGATCACGCATAATAATTTTACTTTGTGGCTTAACATTATTTAATTGTTTTGAGATAGTATTTTGACTTATGCCTATTTCTAAAGCTTCTTTTTTAATATTAGAAAGCCAATTATTCCATTCATCATCAGTTGGCATTTTTGGTTGTTCACAATCAGTTGTGTGAGCATTAAATGATATAAATAAAAATATTAATACAAATCTAAAAATCATTATATAAAATTACCAAAACTATCGTTAATTAGGAAACGATATATACTTAATATTTTGACTTTTTTATGTTGAAACTATAGTAAGCACTTTAACGGAGAGATGGCTGAGCGGTTGAAAGCACCGGTCTTGAAAACCGGCAACGGGGCAACTCGTTCGTGAGTTCGAATCTCACTCTCTCCGCCAACATTTGTTTAAAATAATAAAAATTAATTTTTATCTTCTAGTTTATCAACTCTTTTTTTTAAATCTTGAACTAAAAAATAAATATAAACTATTGGCCCCATAATCATAACACCAATTAAAAAAGCTAAAAATTCAAACATATCATTATTATAAATCAAAAAGAATATTTCTCAAATAAATGAAGATATTATTTTTTTTCAAATTTCCATAATTTATCTTGAGCTAAAAAGTAAATTTTACCACTTTCTGGATGAATTTTAATATCTCTTATTCTTCCTATTTCATTCTTAAAAATAATATCTTCTTTTACATTATCTAAATTAGAAAAATCTATTGAACGTAAAGATTGGTCTTTTAATGATGTTACAAGTGCTAGTCCTTTAAATTCTGGAAATTCTTCTCCATCATATATTGTTATTGCACTAACAGCAATTGAAGGTACCCAGTAATGAATTGCTTTTGTATAACCTGGTAACCATTTAGGTCCTATCTTTGAATTATTATAATTTGTCCCACCCCAACCAAGTATTTTCCATCCATAGTTTTCACCTTTCTTTACTTCACCAATCCAATCACCACCTTTAGCACCGTGATTACTAATGTATAATTTATTATCAAAAGAAGAGATTGCCATTCCTTGAGGGTTTCTGACACCAATTTGAAAAATTTCAGGCAGCCATAAAGGTTGGTCTGTAAAATGTGGATTATCTTTTGGCACTGAACCATCTAAATTAATTCTAATAATACTACCTGGATGCTTATCTGCTTCTTGAGCAATCATTCCTTTACCTCTTTCACCTAAAGATGCAAATAAATAATTATCTTTAATTACTATTCTAGAACCAAAATGATAAGGTGATCTTATTGGGGGCTCAGATCTAAATATATTATTAAAATTTAGTTTTTCTCTATTGAATTTTGCTTTTGCAATTGACGTAGATGATGGTCCATATAATTTAAATTCACCTCTTTTCTCAGAGTAGCTAATATAAACATGATCATCATGATATAATATTTCCAGTAAACCACCTTGGGAGTTTATATCCTCAATAAAACTTAAATCATGTTTTATCTCAATAATACTTCCATTAGTTTGATTAAATAATTTTATTTTACCTGTTTTCTCACTAATCAATATTTCATTTTTATTAATAAATGAAATACTCCAAGGTTGATCTAGACCTTTTTTTAATATTGATAATTTATAATCATTGCTTAAAGAAAAAGCATTTTTATTTAAGATTAAGAAAATAATTAAAATAGATGAAGATACAAATAATCTCATTTTATTAAATTAATAATTTTTTTTGATAATTCAAATCTATCATCAATTAAATTACCGCCAAAATCATAAAATATTTTTTGATCCGGTCTTAATATTAGAGAATTTTTATTAGATAATGAAAGTTGTAATAATTTTTCTGGATTTTTTGGTTTATTTTGAAAAAAACTAATTAATATGCCTTTTCTACTAAACTCAAATTTTTCAATATTATTTTTTAAACAAATGATTTTAATTTCTACTAATTTTAATAAATTAATTAGTTGAATAGGTAATTTTCCAAATCTGTCTATTAATTCTATTTTAATCTCTTCAATTTCTTTATTATTGTTGATATTTGAGATTCTTTTATAAATGGACAATCTTAAATCAACATCATTTATAAAATCTTCAGGTATATAAATTTCAACAGGGATTTTAATAATTGGTTGAAAACTTTCTTTTTTTACAAAATCAGAATTAATTTTACTTTTTTGTATATTTATCTCTTCTTCGAGCATCTGATGATAAAGCTCTGTTCCAATTTCTTTGATAAAACCACTCTGTTCTTCTCCAATTATAGAACCGCCACCTCGAAGATCTAAATCTTGTGATGCAATGTTAAAACCTGCCCCAAGATGATCAGAAGAGTTTATTATAGATAATCTTTTTCTCCCATTATCTTTTAACTCATTTTCCTTATATGTAATGTAAGCGTATCCACGTTTAGAAGATCTACCTACCCTTCCTTTCAATTGATATAAAGCTGCCAAAGAGAAAATGTTTGATCGGTAAACTATAATTGTATTTACATGAGGTAAATCCAAACCATTTTCAATAATATTTGTACTTAGCATTAAAGGGACTTCTTGATTATAAAATTTTGATATTCTACTTTCTAATAATTTAGGACTAAGTTGACCATGAGTGATTACATATTTTATTTCTGGTAAATTATCATTTAAAAATTGTTCGACAAAAGGTAAATCTTTTTTTCTTGGCACAACAAAATAAACACCATTTTTTCTTCCATATATTTCTCTTTTTATAGCTTCTTTGATAGTCAAAGAATCAAAAGGTGAAACGTAAGTTCTAACTGCCATTCTTTCAAATGGCGCTGTAAGAATTAGGCTTAGATCTCGAATTCCTGAGAGAGACATACTTAAAGTTCTTGGAATAGGTGTTGCACTAAGTGAGATACAATGCGCTTTTGGAGCTAGATCTTTAAATTTTTCTTTTTGAATTGTTCCTAATTTTTGCTCTTCATCGTAAACTATTAGACCGAGCCTGTTAAATTTTAATTTATCGTTTAATAAAGCATGAGTTCCAACTAAAACATCTATGTTACCATTATTACATTTTTCAAAAATTTCTTTTTTATCTTTTAATGATACTAATCTAGAAATTTCTGCAATATTAATTCCAAAAATAGATAACCTTTTTTTAAAATTAATAAAATGCTGCCTAGATAAAATTGTAGTTGGCACTAAAACTACAGATTGTAAATTTGATTTTGCAGCTAGAAAAATAGCTCTTAAAATTACTTCTGTTTTTCCAAATGCAACATCGCCTACAATTAGCCTATCAGATGGTATCATCTTAGAAAAATCGTTAATTACATCTTGAATTGCATTTAATTGATCATCGGTTTCAACATATGGGAAAGTGCTAACAAATTTATCATATTCAGGAATATTTGTATTGATTTCATAAGATTGAGATTGAAGTCTCTTAGAAGCTATTGAAATAAGTTTTTTTGCAGCATCTCTAATTTTCTTTTTTGCATCTGTTTTTCTTTTTTGCCAATGAGAAGCACCGAGTTTATCTAAAATAATATTTCCATCAGCATCATCACTGTATTTTGATACATAACTTAAATTTTCAACTGGTAAAAAAAGTTTTTGATTTTCAAAAAATTCTAATTCTAAACACTCATGAATTGAGTCATTTAATTCAATTTTTCTAATATTATTAAACTTACAAAGACCGTACTCAGAATGAACCAGAATAGAATCAATAGATAATTTATTTAATTCTTCAAAAAAAATAGTTTGTTTACGTGATTTAGATATTTGCGTATTAAAAAAATAACCAAACAAGGATTTTTCATTAATAAAAATATATTTATTAAATTTAAATGAGTCTTCAATATCCAGAATAGTTAAAAGAATATTATCTGAAAGTGAATGATTAAAGTTTGTTACATTATTTAAATTTAAACTTAAATTATTCTGTAATATTTTAGATACTCTTTCTAAACTCCCTTTACTACGGCAACATATATATATAAAATTTTCTTTAGAATTAGTTGTAAAAAATTGATTTATAAAACTAAAATCAATTTCTTTTTTAATTGATGATAAATTATGAATAATATTTACATCAATGTTGATATGATTATTTTTATCAAATGTATTAAAGTAAAAATGCTCATTGTTATCTAAATATTTTTGGAAAACTTCTTTATTTAAGTAAAAAAATTCAGGAGATAAAAAAAAATTTTCTTTATTATTTTTTCTGGCTAAATAAAAATCATTTATATTTTCTAATCTATTTTCAAATATATTTTTAAATTCGTCATTTAATAGTATTTTATAGTCTTTAACATAATCAAACAAAGTTTCGATATTATCATAGAATAAAGGCAAAAACTGTTCACCACCAGATGGAATAATATTTTCAGAAAAAAGATTATAAACTTGACTATTTCTATACTCTGGAAATATTTCCCTAAAATTTTTTCTAAATAAGTTAAGATTATTTTCATTAAGAATTAATTCATTAATAATATTAAACTCTAAATCACAATTTATTTCTTTTAATCTTTTTTGAGTAATTGGATCAAATTCAAAAATCGTCTCTACTTCTTCATCAAAAAAATCTATTCTTATTGGCTTAGATCTATCATTTGGAAAAATATCCAGAATTGATCCTCTTACAGAAAATTCTGATTTATCACGCACTAAAGAAGTTCTTTGGAAGCCTAAGAGGACAAGGTTATTAATAAGATCCTCAAATTTAAATTTTTGATTTTTTGAAATTTTAAAAAAATGTGAATTAATAATTGATTTAGGAATTATTTTTTGTGTTATTGAATTAATTGTTGTAAGTATTATTCTTTTTGCATTTGAATTTGATAAAATTTTAAGTGTTTTTAATCTTTCTATTTGTACTTCTTTTGAAGGAGAAACATTATCGTAGGGTATTTGATCCCAAGATTTAAATAATAAAATCTCAACATCAGGTAATAACCATTTAATTTTTTCTTCCATAGAGGATATTTCTCTCTCATCTTTTCCAATGTATAAAATTGATTTATTGGAATTTTGATAAAACTGCGAAATGAAAAAGGGTTCAACATTATGAATTGATGGACCAATTGTATTTTTATTCTTCATTAAGTATTTTATTAAATATTCCCTTAAATTCTAATGGAATAGCTACCTTAAAAGTGAGAAAATCATAAATCTCATTATCGGAGAAATGATTAAATATCGATTTAATATCCTCAAGATCTTTTTCACTAAAATTATCTAACTGATTTATAAAATATCTTTTGTATAAAATATCTGTTTCTTTTGTTCCAGAGTAAGAAACCCTATATTTTATGGTTTTTTTAAGTGAATTGAATGACATAAAAATTGAATATAGAATATAGTTTATAATTATGTAAAAATCTATGAGACCAGAAAAATTAAATTACATATTATCTTCAATATCTACTCTCAAAGGAGTTGGTCCAAAGTTAGAACAAATTATTAATAAATTAGGTATATATAAGAATATTCATTTTGTTTGGAACATACCAAATAATATTCTTGAAAGAAAATTCTATGAAAATATTCATGATGCTGAAATTAATTCTTTAGTAACATTAAATTTAAAAATTATTAAACATGAGCCTTCAAGGTTTAAAAGACAACCCTATAAAATTAAATGCATCTGTGGAGATACAAATATTGAATTAGTATATTTTAATGCAAGACATCCAATGTTGAGACAAATGCTTCCAACTAATGAAAATAGATTAATATCTGGAAAATTAGAATATTTTAGAAACACATTTCAAATAACGCACCCTAGTCATGTAAGTGCTTTAAACAATAATAAAATAATCAAAAGTAAAGAGGCAGTTTACAGTTTAACTAGTGGCCTCAATCAAAAAATAATGAATAAATTAACGGATCAAATATTAAATAATTTACCAAATTTTAATGAATGGATCGAAACTTCAATATTAAATAAATATAAATTTAAAGGATGGAATGAAGCGGTTAAAAATCTTCATAATCCAAGTGATAATAATATAAAAAATAAAAATTTGCTCAGAAGAAGACTAGCATTTGATGAATTATTATCTCATCAATTAGCTATAGGCATTACGAGAAATTTTAATCAAAAGAAAAAAGGTCTTAAAATTAATAGTGAAAATAAAACATTAAATAAATTTTATAGTAATTTAGATTTTCAACTTACAAATTCACAAAATAATGTAATCAAAGAAATACTTCAGGATCTAGCAAGTTCTAATCAAATGATCAGATTGTTGCAAGGAGATGTTGGGTCTGGAAAAACTATTGTAGCTTTAATATCAATGATAAAAGTATTTGAAAGCAATTTTCAATCTGCTTTAATGGTGCCTACTACAATTCTTGCATTTCAGCATTATGAAAATATTTTAAAATTATTAAAAGATTCAAAAATCAATGTGATTGTTCTTACAGGAAAAGATAAGGGCAATGAAAGGAAAGAAAAATTAGATGATATTGCAAAGGGAAAAGCAGATATTATAATTGGGACACATGCTTTAATACAAAATACTGTAAAATTTAATAATTTAGGTTTAGCAGTTATTGATGAACAGCATAAATTTGGAGTTTATCAAAGAATGGTATTTAATCATAAAAATCATAAACCAAATATTTTAGTAATGAGTGCGACTCCCATTCCAAGAACATTAACTTTAGCAGCATATGGAGATATGAAAGAGAGTAAATTAATTGAAAAACCTTTAGGTCGCAAACCAATTATAACTAGTTCTTTGTCATTAAAAAAAGAAAATCAACTTATTGATAGAATAAAAGAAAAAATTAAAAATTCATCTTCTAAATTTTACTGGGTATGCCCTTTAATAGAAGAATCTGAGGAATTGGATCTAAAAGCCGCAGAGGAAAGATACAAAATTTTAAAAAAATATTTCAAAAATAAAGTTCTTTTGATGCATGGACGTTTAAGTGAAATAGAAAAAGAAGAAATAATGACAAAGTTTAAAAATGAGGATTATAAAATTTTAGTTTCAACAACTGTTATTGAAGTTGGTGTAGATATTCCTTCTGCAACAACAATTGTAATTGAACATTCAGAAAGATTTGGTTTAGCTCAACTTCATCAATTGAGAGGTCGTGTCGGTAGAAATGACATTCAATCATATTGTATACTTTTACATAAAGATAATATTGGGGAAATTTCAAAACAAAGAATTGATATAATGAAGCAAACAAATGACGGTTTTAAAATCGCTGAAGAGGATTTAAAAATAAGAGGTCCAGGAGAAATTTTAGGAAAAAAACAATCTGGCAGTCCATCTTTTTATGTAGCTGATCTTAGTTTTGATTACGATCTATTAGAAGATGCTAAAAATATGGTAGAAGATATATTATCCAAAAATCCAAAATTGGAAAACATAGAAGGAGAAAATCTTCGAAACTTATTGTATCTGCAAGAAAGAGATGCAGCAATTTTAACACTTACTGCTGGATAATAGTAATGGATATAGAAAAAGGGATTAGATTTGAATGCCAGGGTTCTGGAAATTGTTGTGTTTCAAGAGGTACCTATGGTTTTGTTTATTTAAGTAAGAAAGATATTAAAAAATTGTCAGATGGATTTAAAATAACAGAACAAAACTTTGTAAAAAACTATTGTCAAAAAACTGATGGTTTCATTCACTTAAAGGAACTAAAAAAAAATAATGGAAATTGCATATTTTTGAAAGATAACAAATGCACTGTTTATAAATCAAGACCTATACAATGTAGAACTTGGCCTTTTTGGCCTGAAAATATGAATACAAAAACTTGGAATAACGATATTGCTAAAAATTGCCCTGGTGTAGGTAAAGGTAAATTAAAAACAAAGAAAGAAATTTTAAAGCAGGTACAAATTGATTATGAAAACGAATTAAATATTAGAAATAAAAATTAACCATCAGACTCAAATTCCATTTCTTTAAAATATCCAATATATTTATTAGTCTTTTTTTTAAGCAATATCTTTATTGTTGTTCCTTCAAGAACTACTTCAAGTATGTTATCATTTTTTTTTAAAATATCACAATTTTTCTCAATACCTGATGCAATATTTTTAATCTTTGCTTTTTTCATTTTGGATGGTGAGCCCTGCAGGATTCGAACCTGCGACCCATTCCTTAAAAGGGAATTGCTCTACCAACTGAGCTAAGGGCCCATCGAATTTGTATTCTATATAGTTCAAATATTGTAAGCGCAAGTGATTAACTAAGAGTTTTTTTTATTAAGCTGCTCTAAAGTATTTTTAGAAACAAAATTTGAAACATCACCACCTAGTTTGTGGACTTCTTTAACAAAATTAGATGAAATGAATGAGTTTTTTTCTGAAGTCATAAGAAATATTGTCTCGATATCGGGGTTAAGTTGGTAGTTCATACCTGTCATTTGGAATTCATACTCAAAATCAGATACTGCTCTTAAACCACGTATTATACATGTGGCATTTTGATCATTAGCAAAAGTTGTAAGTAATCCTGATAATTCAGTAACATTAATTTTTGAATTTAGCTCATTTACAGAACTAATATCACTTTTGATAATATTAATTCTTTCTTGAACACTAAATAATGAATTTTTATTAATATTATTAGCGACAGCTATCACTAAATTATCTACTATTCTTAATGATCTTTTAATTATATCCATATGACCTGCAGTCATAGGATCAAAAGTACCCGGATATATTCCAATTTTATTCATCATTTTCGAATTCTTGTATTCTAGAAACAGAAACAATTCTATCACTTTCAGGAATCTTAAAAATACTTACACCTTTTGTTGATCTTCCAGCTATTCTAATTTGGTTTACATTAACTCTAATTATTTGACCCTTGTCACTAACAAGGATAATTTCATCGTTGTCCTTAACAACAAAACAATCAACAACTTCACCATTTTTTTCTGATGTAATTATACCAGTTATACCTTTCCCTCCTCTATTTGAAATTCTATATTCATAAGCGGATGATCTTTTTCCAAAACCCTTTGAAGTTATAGCTAAAAGAAATTCCTCATTATTATTTAATTCTTCAAATCCATTTTTGAGTGATGAAGTATCTTTTCTACTTTCGGATGCTGCCCTTAAGTATTCTTGACGAATGCTCATATCAATCACTGAATGTTTTAAAATTGCTAAAGAAATGATTGTATTGCCCTTATCTAATTTTATACCCTTTACACCTGAAGAATTTAAACCAGAAAATAATCTTAATTTTTCAACTGGAAAACGTAAACATTTTCCATTTGATGAAGAAAGTAAAATATCATCATCTAAAGTACAAAGCTTAACACCAATTAATTCATCTTTTTCATCAAGCTTAATAGATACTTTGCCTGAGTCCCTCAATTCTCTTTTTCCACTCTTAGCAACATCAATTAATTTATTTTTTCTAACCATTCCATTTTTAGTCGTAAAAATAACATAAAATTTTTCCCACTGATTTTCATCGAGGGGTAATGGTAGAAAAGTTGATATTTTTTCAGAATTTTTAAATGGCAATAAATTTACTATAGGCTTTCCTCTTGCCTTTAAACTAGCTTCAGGAACATCATGAGATTTTAGAGAATAAACTTTTCCTAATGAAGAAAAAACTAAAAGTTTAGTGTGAGTATCTGCAAAGTGAATTTCTTTAACAAAATCTTCTTCTCTTGTTGACATACCAGTTTTACCTTTACCTCCTCTATTTTGAGAACGATAATTAGATAATAGTGATCTTTTTATGTATCCATTATTAGAAATAGTTAAAACTATATCTTCTTGTTGAATATATCTTAAATCATCTACTTGCTCATATTCTTGATCAATAATCTCACTACGTCTTTCAGTTGCAAATTCTTTTTTTATTTCAGTTAATTCATTTTCTATTTCTTTTAAAAGAATATCCCTAGAATTAAGTATAGATAGATAATTTTTAATTTCTAAAATTAAACTTTCTAAATCTTTTTGTATATCTTCTCTTTCTAAAGCAGTTAATTTTTGCAATCTTAATTCTAAAATTGCTTTAGCCTGTGCATCAGAAAAATTAAAAGTGTTGCTTTTTAACTCTACAGTATCGTCCTCAACTAATTTAATAAAATTAAGATTTTGTTTAGATACTTTCCATTTCTTTTTAATTAATTTTTCTTTTGCTTCTTTTGTATCTTTTGAACTTTTTATTAATTCTATAATTTCATCAATATGTTCGTTTGTAACAACCAATCCAACTAAAATATGAGCTTTTTCTCTTGCTTTATTTAGATCAAATAATGTTCTTTTTATTATTACTTCTTCTCTGAAATCTAAAAATGAAGATAAAATTTCTTTTAAATTCATTTGTTCTGGCTTACCTTTGTTTAAAGCAAGCATATTAGAATTGAATGTCGTTTGAATTAAAGTATGTTTATATAATTGATTGAGAATAATATTTGAGTCTACATCTTTTTTTAATTCTATCACAACCCTAACACCGTTTCTATCTGACTCATCTCTTAAATCTGAAATTCCTTCAACAATTCCATTTTTTACAATTTCTGCAATCCTTTCTAATAATTTTGATTTATTAACCTGGTAAGGTATTTCATGGAGAATAATTGCCTCTCGATCCTTTTTAAAATTTTCAATACTTGTTTTCGATCTAACTACACACCCTCCTTTTCCAGTTTCAAAAGCTTCAGTTATGCCTTTTTTACCAATTATTTGACCTCCTGTTGGAAAATCAGGACCAAAAATATATTTTTGAAGTTCAGAAATATTACATTCTGGATTTTTAATTAGATACAAAGATGCATCAATTACTTCACCTAAATTATGTGGGGCAATATTGGTTGCCATACCAACAGCAATTCCTGATGCACCATTAACTAAAAGATTTGGAAATTGGGATGGCAAAACTGAGGGTTCTTTTGTTGTGTCATCATAATTAGGCTGAAAAGAAACAGTGTTTTTATCGATATCTTCAACAAGCTTCTCGGATACTTTAGCAAGTCGTGCTTCAGTGTATCTCATTGCTGCAGGAGGGTCTCCATCTAAAGATCCAAAATTCCCTTGACCATCGACTAACTCTAATCGCATTGAAAAATCTTGAGCCATCCTAACCATAGAATTATAAATAGCTGAGTCTCCGTGAGGATGATATTTACCCATTACATCACCCACTATTCTTGCTGATTTTTTATATGGTTTATTAAAATTGTACCCTGATTCACTCATAGAATACAATATTCTTCTGTGTACTGGCTTTAAGCCATCTCTGCAGTCTGGAAGTGCCCTACTAACTATTACAGACATTGCATAATCCAGGTAAGATTTTTGCATTTCTTGCTCTAAACTTACTGAAGGTATATTAGCAGGTTGTTGATCGTTGTTATTTGATGTATCTATATCGTCAGGCACTAAAAAAATCCAAGTTTTCTAAGAAAAATTAAATATTTTTTATATCAAAAAGCATAATTTAAACCAATATAAATAGATAATTAAATTATATTAAAAAAACTATATTTTTCAGTAAATAAACTATAATATCTAATGTATAAAATTAAAAAGGGATATCTTCATCTAAATCTTCAGAATCACCAGATTGATTTCCGAAAGAATTGTCTTCAGTTGGCTTAGATTGATCCATTTCTTGAGAATTATCTGATACCTGAGAATTGCTATTTCTGCTGTCTAAGAGAGTTAAATTACAATTATATCCCTGTAAAATGACCTCTGTTGTGTATCTATCATTCCCATCTTTATCTTGCCATTTCCTTGTTTGTAGTTCTCCTTCAACATAAATTTTAGATCCTTTTTTTACATATTTTTCTACAATATCGACAAGACCATCTCCAAAAACAACAATGTTATGCCACGATGTTTTTTCTTTTTGTTCTTGAGTATTTCTGTCTTTCCATCTTTTTGATGTTGCAATTGAAAATGAAGCCATTTTTGCTCCAGATTGCATAGACCTAATTTCAGGATCTCTTCCCAAGTTTCCTAATAAAATTGTTTTATTAACACTACCAACCATAAGATTTCTATATATATCCATATAACATATTAACGTTATTAGATAACACTAATATTCATGAATTTAGATAAAATTGTTATAAAAGGTGCAAGAGAGCACAATCTTAAAAATATAAACTTAGAAATACCAAAAAATAAACTCGTAGTAATAACTGGTGTAAGTGGCTCAGGAAAATCGACATTAGCATTTGACACAATTTAT
Organism: uncultured Alphaproteobacteria bacterium; assembly: GCA_902577905.1. Classification (GTDB taxonomy): domain Bacteria; phylum Pseudomonadota; class Alphaproteobacteria; order HIMB59; genus CACPNW01. The sequence goes on along the minus strand of CACHAQ010000001.1, from coordinate 30,615 downwards.
TCTGAGGGGCAAAGAAAATATGTTGAAAGTCTTTCAGCGTATGCAAGACAATTTCTCCAAATGATGAATAAGCCGGATGTAGATAGTATTGACGGTTTATCACCTGCTATTTCTATTGAACAAAAAACAACACAAAAAAATCCTCGTAGCACAGTTGGAACTGTTACTGAAATTTATGACTACTTAAGAGTTCTTTATGCTAGAGTCGGAGTTCCCTACTCTCCCACAACAGGTAAGCCAATTAAATCACAATCAGTAAGTGAAATGACTGATCTTATAATTAAAAATAATATTGATAAGAGAATTTATATTTTATCTCCAATAGTTAGAGACAGAAAAGGTGAATATCGAAAAGAAATCGAAGATTTAAAAAAAAGGGGCTACCAACGTCTTAAAGTAGATAATGTAGTTTATGATATAGATGAAGTGCCTTCACTTAAAAAAAATTTTAAACACAATATTGATGTTGTTATTGATCGACTTGTTGTAAAAAAAAATATCCAACAAAGATTGAGTGAAAGTATAGAAGTTGCGTTAACATTATCCGATGGTTTATTATATTTAGAAAATCTAGATACAAATAAAATATCGATATTCTCATCAAAATTTGCATGTCCTGTATCTGGATTTAGTATTGAAGAAATTGAACCTAGATTATTTAGTTTTAATGCTCCACAGGGTGCTTGCTCTGAATGCGATGGACTAGGAGTTGAAAAATTTTTTGATGAATACAAAATTGTACCTGATGAAACTAGATCTATTTCTGATGGAGCTATTAAACCATGGGAAACGAAAGTATTTGGTTACCAAAAAAAATATTTTGTTGAAACAATAGATAAAATTTTAAAACAATTTAAGGTAAAGAAAAATGCTCCATGGAGTGCAATTCCAAAAAAAGTTAAAAATATAATTCTTTATGGAGATGAGAATAGTGAACTAAATTTTTTATATGATTTTGAAGGAATAATTAACTTTATTGATCGAAAATATGAAGAAACTGAGAGATGGTGGCTTCAGTATGAATTAGAAAAATATTTATCTGAAAGAGACTGTGAAGTTTGCAATGGTTACCGTCTTAACGAAAAAGCTTTAGCCGTAAGGATTGATGAAAATCATATTGGTAATATTACTAAAAAATCAATTAGTGAGTGCCTAGACTGGTTTTCATCACTTGATAGTAAACTTGATAAAAATAATAAAAAAATTGCTGAGGGAGTAATTAAAGAAATAAAAGATAGATTAGTTTTTTTAAATAGAGTTGGCCTAGATTATTTATCATTGGCAAGGGCTAGTAAAACTTTATCTGGAGGTGAAAGTCAAAGAATTAGATTGGCAAGTCAAATTGGTTCTGGGTTAACAGGAGTTTTGTATGTTTTAGACGAACCCTCTATTGGGTTACATCAAAAAGATAATCAACAACTAATTGAAACTTTATTTAGATTAAGAGATTTAGGTAATACAGTAATTGTTGTTGAGCATGATGAGGATGCAATTAGACAATCTGATCATATAATTGATATAGGTGTTAAGGCTGGCGTTAATGGAGGTCACATAATTGCTGAGGGAGGACTTAAAAAAATACTAAAAAACAATAAAAGTTTGACAGCAAAATATTTGAATAAATCCTTAGAAATAGAAGTTCCAAAAAATAGAAGAAAATTTAATAAAAATAAAGTTTTTAAACTTAATAAAATTAAAACAAACAACTTAGATAATCTTAATATCACATTACCTTTAGGGAATTTTATTACTGTGACAGGTGTATCTGGAAGTGGTAAATCTTCATTAATTATTGATACATTGTATCAAAGGTTAGATGACTATTTCAATAAATCTTTAAATAAAGATGAAAGTCGTTTTAACTTTAAAGGTATCAATCATATCGATAAAGTAATTGATATTGATCAATCTCCAATTGGAAGAACACCAAGATCAAACCCAGCAACATATACAGGATGTTTTACTCCTATTAGAGATTGGTTTGCAAACTTAAATGAATCTAGTGCTAGAGGTTATAAACCAGGTCGTTTTTCATTTAACGTTAAGGGCGGAAGATGTGAATCATGCGAAGGCGATGGAGTAAAAAAAATAGAAATGCATTTTTTAGCTGATGTTTATGTTGAGTGTGATATTTGCAAAGGAAAAAGATATAATAGAGAAACTTTAGAAGTAAAATATAAAGATAAATCCATTTCAGATGTTTTAGAAATGACTGTTGAGGAGGGTTATAAATTTTTCGATAAAATTCCTGCAATAAAGCAAAAATTACAAACCCTAATGGATGTTGGATTAGATTATATAAAAATAGGTCAATCAGCTACTACTTTATCTGGTGGCGAAGCTCAAAGAATAAAATTATCAAAAGAATTATCAAAAAGATCTACAGGAAAAACATTATATATTCTTGATGAGCCAACAACTGGTCTTCATTTTGATGATGTTAAAAAATTACTTAAAATTCTTCATACGCTTGTTGATGAAGGAAACACTGTAATTGTTATTGAGCACAACCTTGATGTAATTAAAACAGCTGATCATATCATTGATCTAGGTCCACTGGGAGGTGTTAATGGTGGTCAAATTGTTGGAACAGGAACACCTGAAGATATTGCAAATAATAAAAAAAGCTATACAGGTGAATTTTTAAAGAAAATTTTGTAAATCAAAGGAAATAAAATGATAAATCTAGAGTTACCAGATCTACCCTACAGTAAAGATGCTCTAATGCCGTATATGTCGGCTGAAACTTTAGAGTTGCATCATGATAAGCATCATATGGCTTACATTACTAATGGAAATAAGTTTATTAAAGAACAAAATATAGAAGATGACAATGTTAATGATATTGTAATCAACTCTTATCAAAAAAATGCTCCAGTATTCAACAATGTGGCACAACATATAAATCATGTTCATTTTTGGGAAGTAATGAAAAATAATCCAAATGGTAAAATTCCCTCTGAGCTCGAAAATAAAATAAATTCAGACATTGGTTCAGTTGAAAAGATGAAAGAAGATTTTATAAATGCAGGTATTGGTCAATTTGGATCAGGTTGGTGTTGGTTAGTTCTAAATAATGGAAAATTAGAAATTACTAAAACACCAAATGGAGAAAACCCAATCGTACATGGTCATACTCCTCTACTTGGATGTGATGTATGGGAACACTCATACTATGTTGATTATAGAAACAGAAGACCTGATTATTTAAAAGCTTTTATTGATAATTTAGTTAATTGGGAAAAAGTTACAGAAAACTTAAATAACGATTAATCATCTTCATCTTGCGGTCTAAACTTAAAGATTAATAAAGTTGGGACCGCAATAAAAACAGATGAATATGTTCCAATTATTACACCTATAATCATTGTTAAAGCGAAGGGTCTAATAACCTCTCCTCCAAAAATAAATAAAGATACTAAAGCAAGAAGTGTAGTTAAACTTGTCATTATAGTTCTGGATAAAGTATTATTAACTGATAAATTAAATAGATCTACTAACTCTAACTTTTTATATTTTCTCAAATTTTCACGTACTCTATCAAATATTACAACTGTATCATTAATGGAATAACCAGCAATTGTTAGAATTGCAGCTATTGTTGCTAGAGAAAATTCTATATTTAAAATAGAGAGCAATCCAAGAGTAAATAATACATCATGAGTTAATGCTACAACTGCCCCAAAACCAAATTGCCATTCAAAACGCAACCAAATGTAAATTAAAATAGCAATTAATGCAAAAGAGACTGCTTGAAAACCTCGAAACAATAGCTCAGAACTAATTGTGGGTCCTACGAATTCAGATCTCCTAAATTCAACAACTTTATCTTGAATTAAATTTTTAACAGAATTAATAGTTTCAATACTTTCTTGATTACTTTTATTTTGAAGTCTAATCAAAATAATATTTTCATTACCAAATTCTTGTAAAGATACATCACTATAAGAAGTCGATAAAATTTCTCTTAATTCTCCAATTGAAGTATTTTTTGTACTAACCTCTATTAAAGTACCCCCTTTAAAATCAATACCTAGATTTAAACCTTTTATACTTAATAAAACAATTGAAATTAGAATTGCTAAAATAGAAAAAATTAAAAAATTTCTTCTTAAACCTAAAAAATTAATATTAGGCTCAACAGGAATAATTTTATTTAAACCAAACATTACAGTTTTAATTCCTTTTTATTTGCAAATGATAAGTACATATATACTAAAAAATTTGTAAGCATTAAAGCTGTGAACATTGATGCTATCACACCTAAAGATAGTGTAATTGAAAAACCTCTTATTGGACCAGAGCCAAATGCAAATAGTAACACGGCAGCAATAAGAGTTGTAATATTGGCATCAAGTATAGTAGACATGGCTCTGTCGAAGCCATTTTTTACAATCTGAAAAACTTTTGTTTGTTTTAGACTTTCTTCTTTAATTCTTTCAAAAATTAGAACATTTGCGTCTACTGCCATTCCAATTGTTAATACTATTCCGGCTATACCAGGTAACGTCAATGTTGCTCCAATTGTGCCTAATAATGAAATAATTATAAATAAATTTACTATTAACGAAACGTTAGCAAGAGCGCCAAATGTTCCATAGATTAGTATCATAAATACACAAACTAAGACCATACCAATGATAGCAGCTATTTGACCTGCAGCTATAGAGTCTGCTCCTAAACCAGCGCCTACTGATCTTTCTTCAACTATTTCTAAAGGTGCAGGTAAAGCACCAGCTCTTAATAAAACTGCTAAATCAGATGCTTCTTGAGCATTAAAATTACCAGTTATAATACCTGAGCCTCCTGTAATAGCACTACTAATTCTAGGGGCTGTGATCACTACACCATCTAATACAACTGCAAGATTTTTCCCAATATTATTTGTTGTGACTTTACCAAATTTTTGTGCACCTTCTGTATCAAAACGGAATGATACTGCATGACCTTCTGTTTGATCAAAAGAACCTTTTGCATCTACTAAATTTTCTCCACCAACAACTGCTCTTTTGTCTAACAAGTATTTTGTATTTTCATCATACATGTCTGGAACAATAATTTTTCCAAAAGGAGCAAGGTTATTTTGAAGAGCAGAAATATTATCATTATCAACAATGTGAAAAGTAAGTTTGGCTGTTTTACCTAATAAATCTTTAATTCTTTCTGGATCTTTTACTCCTGGTAATTGTAAAAGTATTCTCTTTTTACCAGATCTTTGGATTAGAGGTTCTTTAGTTCCAGATTCATCAATTCTTTTTCTAACAATTTCAAGTGATTGCTTAATTGCTGAGTCCTGAATAATTTTTCTATATTCATCATTTAACTTTATAATGAGTGTATTGTTATTAATTTGTAAAGTAACTCCTCTGTACATTTGAAAAAAACTATCTCTAATTTCTTTTATCTTTTCATTATTAGCAAAAAAAATAACAACTGAATTTTCTTGAATATCAATTTTTTCAATTTTTGCAGTTTTATCTCTTGAAATCAAACGAGCGCTATCGACAAAATTATCTAATTCTTCTTTATATAAAACATCTAGCTGAACCTCTAATAATAAATATGATCCACCTTGTAAGTCTAAACCTAAATTAATCTTATTTTTTAAAAACCAATTTTCTGAATTTTCATCGTAAATAATTGAAGGAATTGCAAAAATTATTCCTAATAGAACTAACGATATTACGGTAAATGATTTCCAGATAGGATAATTTTTCATTAATAAAAAAAATTATTTTTTTCTAGAAAATAAAGAGAAGCCAGATTTACTTTTATTCTCTTCTTTTGTCGGTTCTTTTTTTTGAACTTCTGGCATTGCGTATAAATCTGCAACCATTCCTGATGCAATTTTAATTTCAACATTATCTGCAACTTCTAAAGTTAATTCTCTATTATCTGCAACCTTATTTATAGTTCCAATAATTCCACCTGAAGTTACTATTTTATCCCCTCTTTTTAAATTAGAAAGCATTTCTTTATGCTGTTTAACTTTTCTTTGTTGAGGTCTAATTAATAAAAAATAAAAAACTACAAATATTAAAATAAGTGGTAAAAATGTTCCAAAAGCTTCCATAATAGTACCTATGATGATTTAATTTGAGTGATTTATTATACTGTGTAATAAGAAAAATCAAATAAAGTATTTATTATGTTTTTAAGCAATTTTTTATCAAATCTTACTGTCTCAAGAGGAAGTGCTTTTATTTGGGATGGTAAAATAAAAAATCTCAAAATAATATCGAATTTTAGATGTTTGGATTTAGATCTTCTGGTTGGAGTAGAAAGGCAGAAAAAAACTATATTAAATAATACAGTAAATTTTTCAGAAGGTAATTTTACAAATAATGCTTTACTATGGGGATCTAGAGGTAATGGTAAAAGTTCTCTAATTAAATCTGTTTTTAATGAAGTAAACAAAAAAAATAAAAACTTAAAATTAATACAATTAAATAAGAACAATATTTTTGATATTGAAATAATTTACGAAAAATATGCAAATTTAAAAAATTTTAATTTTATAATTTTTATTGATGATTTATCATTTGAAAAAATAGATAGTGATTACAAAATAATTAAATCTACTTTAGATGGAAGTATACAAAATCAACCTAAAAATATTATTTTATATGTTACCTCAAATAGGAGACATTTAATGCCTAGGGATATGATAGAAAATGAAAGATCTTCTGCGATTCATACAGATGAAAGTGTTGAAGAAAAAATAAGTCTAAGTGATCGATTTGGTTTATGGATTGGTTTTCATAATATTTCTCAAAATGATTTTATTAATATCATTAGTAAATATTGTGAGAAGTTTAATATGTCATTTAATAAAGATACAGAAAAAGAAGCAATTAAATGGAGTTTGCAAAGAGGTAATAGAACAGGTAGGTCAGCGTGGCAATTTGTAGTTAATTATGCAGCTGAAAAAAATAAGAAAATAGATTTTTAATTTATTCAAAATCAAAATTTATATTTTCAAGACCAGAAACACCATCTTTTAAATGATATATATTATTCTGCTTTAGTTGCTCAACAAATCCATTAGCTAAAATTGATGATATATCTCCGTTCTGGCTTACAAAGATAACTTTTTCTCCGATTTCTACATTCTCTTTATATTTATCAAAAAAATTTGGGAAAAAATTTCCATTTTTGTCAAATGCAGTTATTTGAATAGCACCAGGTATTTTATTTGAATTAATGATTTCATCATTAGTTCTAATATCTATAATTTTAAAATCGCCAGTCATTGCTAATTTAAGTTGATAACCATCTATTTCTTTATATCCTGGAGGAATTACGTTTATGACTTCAATTTCAAAAATAAGATTTGATTTTGGTGGAATTAAACTGCCTGCGCCTCTTTCTCCATATGCTAACTCATACGGAATAAAAATTGTTCTTTTGCCTCCTTCTTTCATTCCAAGTAACCCAGTTTCCCAACCTAAGATTACTTGTCTTACGCCTATTTGAAAATCAAACAATTGTCCTCTATCGTAGGAACTATCAAAAACAGTATTATCTTCTAATTTACCAATGTAATGAACAGATACTTTTGAGTGATTTTTTACCTCTAAACCATTTCCTATAATTTCGTTTACGATTTGAACTTCAGTAGAAAACGATTTGTAACTAAAAATACAAACAAATAAAAATAATAAAATTTTGATCATTATTCAGCTTCTTTTAATTGTTTTATTTGTGAAGGTAATGAAACAATTCCACTTAAAACAATAAATATTGCTCCAATATAAGCATATAAATTCATATATTCATTAAATATAAATATTCCAACTAGTGATGACCACAATACCTGAAGGTAAACTAAGCTAAATACTGATGCATAATGTTGTTGTGCAATTTTAAATGCAGTTGTTGCAAAAAACATAGCTGAGTTAATAAATAATGCAGCAGTTAAAATTAATAAAAAATCTAAAAAAGTCACTTTTAATGGATTCATTAAAAATAAAGGTATTGAAATTAAATGAACAAAAAAACCACCATACAAAAAATAACCAATATTTGTTGTTACATGACTATATTTATTTACTATAAATGTTGTTACGGTAATTAAAAAAACTCCAATAAGGACAATTAAATAATAGATATTAAAGCTTTCAAAACCTGGCTGAATAACAAACAAAACTCCTAAGAAACCAATAAATAAAGAAAGATAAGTCAAAATATTTAATTTTTCATTTAGTAAAAAAATAGCAAATATTGTTCCCATTAATGGTGCAGTCATATTCAATGTTGTGAATTCTGGAAGTTTAATTTGTTCGAGAGTTATAAAAGCAATAAAAGGCAATGGAATATTTAAAAAACCTCTGAAAATAGGTGGAAGATAATTAGTACATTTTATATTTTTTTTTAAAGTTCCATTAATTAATAAATATAAAGGGAAACATAAAAATATGGGTATTCCATAAAAGATGAAATGATAAAATTTTACATCTGTTTGGGATAGATAGTTTATTATTGCATCATTTGTTACAAAAAAAATTCCAGCAAAAAATAAAAGAATTGAAGAATAGATTATACTTTTTTTCATATAATGAATTGAAGGATTGTATGATAAAAAAAAGTACTTATATTGATACTTCAATGAATACAAATGAAATAAAAACTTATCGACTTATCATTAAAGGAAAAGTTCAGGGAGTGGGCTTTAGGCATTGGTTTAGTGATTTAGCAATATCTTTGGGATTAAATGGATATATTCAAAATAAAGAAAGTAAAGATGAGGTAGAGGCCATAATTCAAGGAGATATGCAAAGTATACTATCTATTACTGAAAAATCTAAAGATGGGCCATCGCTAGCTCTAGTTGAAGGAGTTATTCCAAATAGTATCATTAGTAATGTTAAGTATTCAGGTTTTATAGTTAAATACGAAACTTAATTAAAAATTTGCTGTATAGTTTTATGAAGAGAATCAAATATTTCATCAATTTGATTTTTAGTAATTATGAATTGAGGACACAAAACAATTGCTGGACCTAAAGGTCTGCAAATTAATCCATTATCAATTGATAAATTAGCAACTTTATCTCCCATGTTAAGATGACCTTCAAATGGTTCTTTTGTATCTTTATTTTTTACCATCTCTAAAGCAGCCATTAGACCTATACCTCTAGTTTCTCCAATGTGTTCATAATCATTAAATTCATTTAATCTTTCAAAAAAATAGGGTTCCATCAATTTTACATTATCTAATAAACCCTCATTCATAATTACATCTATTGCTTTCAAAGCAATTGCACATCCAACAGGATGACCACCAGCTGTAAAACCATGTGGAAATTCTTCTGCTTCTTCTGATACTTCAACAAATTTATCTGAAAATTCTTTATTAACTATAACTGCACCCATAGGAAAGTACCCAGCTGTTAAACATTTAGATGAGATAATTATATCCGGTTTGATATTGTAGGTTTCGCAGCCCCATAAATTTCCCGTTCTACCAAATCCACAAATTACTTCATCTGCGATAAAAGGAATATTAAATTTTTTTAATATAGGTTGAACTAAATCAAAATACGATTTTGAAGGAGGTATACAACCTCCTGCACCTTGAACAGGTTCTGCAACAAAACCTGCAATAGTTTCTGGATCCTCTTTGATGATTTTTTCTTCTAAATTTTTGGCCATCCTAAGTGAAAATTGTTCTTCCGTTTCATTCTCTAATCCATATTTCCAATAATGAGGACATTCAATGTGAATAAATTCTTCAGATGGTAAACCAAACTCTTTATTGTATGGTTTGGCAGTCATTGAAGAAGCTCCTAAAGTAACGCCATGATATCCATTAATTCTTGTTATAATTTTTCGTCTATTTGGCTTTCCAATTCTTGCATTTAACATCCATAACATTTTGACCATAGTGTCATTTGCTTCAGATCCTGAATTACAAAAGAATACACGACCTTGATCAAAAGGTGATACTTCAATAATTTTTTCAGATAGCTGTAAAGTTTCTTCAGACAATCTTCCAAATAAAGAATGATAACCAGCAAATTTTTCATACTGTTTTTTTGCAACTTCAACTAATCCAGGATGGTCAAAACCAGCACACTGATTCCATAGACCAGAATTCCCATCTAGATATTTATTACCTTTAGTATCGTAAACATATATTCCTTTTCCATAAGAAATAACTAAAGGGCCTCTTTCATTTAATGACTTCAAGTCAGTAAATCCATATAAATGGCTGGAAGTATTTCTTTGTAACATATCAGTTAAATATTTTTTTTTATTATGAAAAGCAAGATTTTATTTTCAGTTGGGACGATAGGTGTATTTTTTATGATGGCTGGCCAATTATCATTCTCTATAAATGATAGTTATGTCAAACTTGTTGTAAAAAATATAGGTGATGACAATTCATTATATTCTGTAATTTTTTTAAGAGGTTTAGTTACATCAAGTTTATTAGGTTTATATTTAGTTTTTTTCGAAAAAAAGAATTTAATTAAAATACTATCAATCAAAAGTTTTCATATAAGAGGTTTGTATGAAGTTTTAACGGCATTATTTTTTTTGGTTGGATTAATATTACTTCCAATATCTGAGGTTTATACACTTTTAATGACTAATCCTTTCTTTGTTACAATATTTGCTTTTCTTTTTTTGGGAGAGAAAGTTGGAATTAGAAGATGGTGTGCAGTTATTATTGGGTTTTTAGGTGTGTTAGTAGTTGTAAATCCACAAAATTTTCAATTTAATTATCTTTTAGTGTTACCAATTTTAGCTGCTATTTTTTTAACTATTAGAGATATTGCTACAAAAAGTTTAGCAACTAAATCAAATAGTGTTGAAATTACATTTGTGACAGCATTGTTAATTACTGGGTTTGCAGGGTTGGGTTCAATTATTTTTGGTTATCAAGTAAGCGGTGAAGATGTAAATTATATTCTTGCTTCTAGTATATTTGTTTTATTCGGATATTTATTTTCAGTATTAACAGTTTTTTATGCACCACTCTCATTAACCGCCTCTGCAAGATACAGTGTTATTATATTTGGTATGATTTTTGGATATTTAATACTAGGTGAAACTCCAACTTATAATATGATTATTGGTGCAATAATTATTACGTTAAGTGGTTTATTTGTAATAAAAAGAGAAAAAGAAATAGGTAAGATTAAGTAAAAATTCACTGATCCTTACAAAAATTATAAACTTCTTCAACATGACCTTTAACTTTAACTTTATTCCAAGAATTTAGAATTTTTCCATTTTTATCGATTACAAATGTAGATCTATCTATCCCAAAATATTTCCTACCATACATAGATTTTTCTATCCAAATACCAAGTTTATCACAATTTTTTCCTTCATCCGAACCAAGTGGGTATTTCAATTTATACTTATCTGAAAATTTTTTATTCCGATCAACAGGATCTTTAGAAGCTCCAATTACATCAAAGCCAATTTTATTAAATTTTGTTAAATATTTTTGAAAATCTGCAACTTCTACTGAGCATCCACCAGTTAACGCCTTAGGGTAAAAGAATAAAACTGTTTTATTCTTTAAATTAGATGAATCAAACTCATTATCGTTTGTTAATTGAAGTTTTATCTTGGGAATTTTTTTCATAATTATACTACTAGTTTAAGACCGTAACCAGCTTTTTTAACTCTTGTTTTAAAATAATTTTTATTAAATTTATTTAATGTTGGCTTTGTATTTATTTGATTTTCGACTTTAATTCCAGCTTTCTTAATAGAATTAATTTTATTTTTGTTGTTTGTAATAAGATTAACTTTATTTATTTTTAATAATTTCAGTATTCTAGCTGCAATATTAAAATCTCTTTCATCATCTAAAAAACCAATATTATGATCGGCGTCTATTGTATCCATACCCCTTGCTTGAAGAGAATAAGCTCTCATTTTATTAGCTAATCCTATTCCCCTACCTTCTTGTTCTAAATATAATATAATTCCACCATTATTTCTAACCATGTAATTGATTGATTGATTTAATTGTTCACCACAATCACATTTTAAAGAATGAAAAATATCACCTGTAAAACAAGCTGAATGTATTCTTAAATTAACAGATTTTTTATTTATTTTTTTTGGATTAACAATTATCGCTACATGTTTATCAGATCCAATATATGATTTGAATATTTTAAAATTAGAATTTTCATTTTTTGGTAGTGGAACTTTTGCACTAGAAACTAATTTAATACTTTCACAAATTAATTCATTTTGCTTCAATAAATCTTTGTAATCAAATATTAAAATTCCATTCTTAAATCCAAATTCATTTATATTTTTGTAATATTTTTTATTAATTTTTTTAAAAACTAGCGATGGTATCATTTTAGCATTTTTGGATAGATCGATACAAACATTATGAAAATTTGTAGATTTGAATTTTTTAATATTGGTAAATTTAATTACTTTATTATTGCTAAGAGGATTGACAAATAAATTTATTATTTGATTTACATCTGTTTTGGGATTTATCTCAAAATAAATATTACTTTTAATATTCTTATTAAAAATTGATTGAGCTTTTTGTTTAGTAATAAGTAGATATTTTTCATCAATTAAGTGCTTATTGAATTGATTAAAAATTTTACTTTGGGAATGCTCTATATTAAAGAACATCCAATATTCCTTGTTATTTTGTATTATTAAGGGTCTTCCGGTCCTGAGTTCGTTAATTGCCCTATCAATTATAGTTCCTGTATTAGATTTGAAACTCATGAAAACTTTATATAGATATAATTGAAATAAAAACAAATGATTACATCTAAAAATATAGGAATTTTACTAGATTTTATAAAAAATTCTAAAAAGAATAGTGATTTATATTTATTGGTTAAAAAAAATAGTATTTCTTTGTCATCAAAAAGAAAAAGTAATTTTTACATAAAAAATAATAATCTGGTATCTAAAGTTAATATAAGTAAATTTTATCAATCAATCTTAAATATCCTTCTCCCAATATTAAGAAAAAACAAAAAATTAGTTCTAGCTCAGATAGGACAAAGTATTGATGGTAGAATTGCATTAAATAATGGTAATTCACATTACATAAATAATCCTAAGAGTATTATTTATCTACATTGTTTACGAAGTATCAGTGATGGAATTATTGTAGGCTCAAATACCATTAAAAAAGACGATCCTCTATTAACAACAAGAAAAATAAAGGGCACAAATCCAAAAAGAATTATTATCGATGGCAGTCTTTCGCTAAATAACAAATATAAAATATTTAATGACGGTAATGAAAATATAATTTTTACAAAAAGTAATAAAAATATTAGATTGAATAATTCAACAATAATAAGATTAAAAGAAAAAAATTTTACTAAAAACTTTATTACGCAAATAAAAAAACTTAAATATAATAATATTTTAGTAGAGGGAGGATCAAAAACTATTTCAGAATTAATAAATAATAAATATATTGATATTCTTCAATTTATGATTGCCCCAATATTAATAGGCTCTGGAATTAATTCATTAAATTTAAAAGAAATTTCAAATCTCAATAAAGCTATCAGACCCAAACATAATTTTAATGAATTAGAAAATGAAATTATTGTTAATTTATTTCTTAATAGCTAAAAAATCTGTATTATTTAAAATAAATCTAGAATTTTTTTCTTTAATACTTTTTAAACGAAATTGTAACCAATCATCAAAGTTAAGTTTATTTTTTTGAATAATTTCTCTACAAAAATTTAAAAAATAAATTTGAAATTCATAATTTTTACTAACATCCCATGTAGAGTCTAAAACATATGTTTTGTGAGTTCTTTTAAATAATTTATTTATTAATTCAGTACAATCTGGTCCAACGGCCAATTCCCCTATTCCTTTGTCAGATTTTTGATCTTTATTAAATATATTAAGAATTTTTTTATCATCATTGTGTTTTGGAAAAAATTTAAAATTACCGTTATAATTTAAAGCAAAATAGACAATTTCCGTATCAAGATTTAATTTATGAAAATTTTTGAACCATATTTTTGGAAGAATATCTAAAAAAGCAGATCCTGTAACTAAATTATAATCATTAAAATTTATTTTTTCTAAATTATTAATTACATCAACAATTTTAAAATTAGTTTTTTTTATTTTAGAAGATAATTTTATATTTTCTTTAAAATAATTTGTTGATTGATGTGATATGTCTACAAAAGACCAATATTGATTATTTAATAATCGTGACTTAAGAAATCTATAATTGGATCCAGCGCCTGAACCCAAATCAATTATTCTAATATTTTTTTTATTTTTAAAAAATTTATTAATTAAATATAGTATGCTTTTGTTTCTTGAATTTCTATCGACAGTTTCTCTAAGATTTAACCATTTATTTTGAAATTCATGCATATTAAATTAAATTAAAAAATTTCTTAGCTGACTCTAGAGGAGTAAGAAGATATCTTTTATTTTTTTTAATATCAATATTTAGTTTATTAAAATTTTTTTTATTTAATATATTTTTAATAATTATATTTCTAAGATCATTTACTTCAAATTTTTTGAAATAAATAACACCCTTTTTTCCTAGTGTATTTAAGATAGTATTTGTAAAAAAGGTTATAATTGGCTTTTTAATTATTAATGCATTTGCTAAAGACATTCCAAAACCTTCATATTTACTTACCGAAATGTAACAATCTGTTTTAGAATATAATTTTGCTAATTTTGTATCTGAAATAGTACCGTGGAATATTATTTTTCTGTTCATTGAATTTTTAGAAATAAATTTTTTGAGTTTTTTGTAATAACCTATATCTCTTGTGGTATCACCAACAATTTCTAAAATAAAATTATCTAAAGGCTTTAAAACTTTTAATAAAAAAAGATAATTTTTTCTATTTATTATACTTCCACATGTTAAAAGATGAATTTTACTATTATTTTTAAAATTATAATTTGCTAGTCTTTCTATCCCAGGTTCAACTACAGATATTTTATTATTTAGAACCTTAAATTCATTTATTAATAAATTTTTTGTATTTTTAGATGTAACAATAAATTTATTTATTTTTTTGAAATTTTCTTTTTCTAATCTCAAGAATTTTTTTGACCTTTGACCTTTAAATTCAAGATATAAAGGATGATGTATTAGCGCGATAACATTATAAGTAAGTATTTTTTTAAAAATGGAATACATTCCTTCTAAAGCTAATCCATCGATTATAATTTTAGAGTCAGGATCAATTTTATCTAAAATTTTTAGAAAATATTTTATATCGTTATTTCTAGGAAAAGGATAATTTTCACTTAGCGCAATTGGTCTAATATTTATATCCCTTATCTTTGCATATTCTAGGATATTTTTTTCATAAATATATCCTCCAGTTTTTGCATTAATATTTCCTGGATAAACAAAATAAATATAAGATTTATTTTTAGATAACCTCTTTTTCATATGATGCCCATGCAACATTTGATTCTTGCAAAGTTATTTTAATTTTTTTTAAAGATTTGTAATCTTCAGAGAATTCATTTCTTAGTCTATTCAAGATCTTATTGCAAATATCCTCTGCTAAAAACTCTGTTGAGGTAATTTTTCCCTTAAATTCATCAATCTCATCTAAATTTTGATAATTATATATTTTAAGAATATCTTTTAAAGTCGTGGACACTATTCCTAAATCCATAATTATATTGTATTTATTAAGTTTATCAGTGAAAAATTCTGCATCTACTAAATATGTAGCTCCATGCATATTTTGGGCTGGTCCAAATACTTCTCCAGGTAAAGAATGAGCTATTAGAATATTTTCTCTTACTTTTATCGAATACATAATTAATATTTAACTAGATGCATTATTGTATCTTTATTTTGAAGGATTTTATAGTAATCTTTTTCTAAATCAAAAAAATTACTTTCACTAGTAATTAATTTTTCTAATTTTGAATTTTTTAAAGATTTAATTGCTAATTTTAATCTCCCCTCAAAATCATATTTATTTTTCATGTATTTTGGTATTTTAGATACCTGTGAGCTAATAATTTTTAATCTTTTAGAATGAAAATACCCACCTAAGGCAACTTCTCCTTTATTTTTACCATACCAACTAGCTTCTACTATTTTTCCTTCGATAGATAATTTTTCCATTAAAGAATTTAGAACTTTATAATTAGCTGTAGTGTTTATTGCTACATCTATTTTCTCAATCTTTATTATATCAATAAAATTTAATCCTAAATAGTTGGCAATTTTTCTTTTATTTTTATTATTATCAAAAACATAGACATTTTTATATCCATTAATTTTAAAAAAAAATGCAGTTAATAATCCTACAGAGCCAAGTCCTACAATTAGAATTTTGTTATTACTTTTAGATTGTGCGTCCCAAAAGATATTAATTGCTGTTTCCATATTTGCAGTTAGAACATATTTTCTCAAATTTCCTTTTGGTAAAAAAATTAAATTTTGAATAGAAATTTCATATAAATCTTGATGAGGATAAAGACTAAATATTTTTTTATTTATATATTTCCTTGGGCCATCGACAATATTCCCAACATTTATATAACCGTATTTTATAGGTAAATTAAAAGAACCCTCTTGAAAAGGGGCTTTCATTAATTCAAATTGATCCTTACTTACGCTTTTAGATGAAACTAATTTTTCAGTTCCCTTGCTAATACCTGAGTAAATAGTTTTAACTAAAACTGTTTTGTTATTTTTATTGTAAACAAGTTTTTTTTGATAAATTTTAGCTTGTTTTTTTTTATCAATCCATAAAGAATAAGATTTCATAATTTACTTATAAATGTATAATAAAAAAATGCTAACAAACTTTTGGGAAGAATTAACAACATATGAAATTAAAAAAATAAATAGAAAAACAGTTTTAATTTTCCCATTTTCATCAATAGAACAACACGGTCCGCATCTTCCATTAAATACTGATAAAAAAATTCTTGAAGGAATATTATTAGAATTCAATAAAAAATATAATTCAAATAAATATTTAATTATGCCTGAAATATATTTTGGTTCAGCTGCTGAACATACAGATTTTGATGGAACAATAAGTATTGATTCATTGGAATTTATATCGCACTCTTTGTCAATTATAGAAAATGTATGTAAATTGAAATTTAAAAACATATTACTTTTAAATAGTCATGGTGGACAAATTAGCCATATAGATATTATTGCTAAAGAATTGAAATCAGAATTTAAGATAAACATAGTAAAAGGCACATATTTTTTATTTGATCAATTTAAAGGAATTATATCAAGTAAAGAAAAAGACTTTGGTTATCACGGTGGAGAATTTGAAACATCTATTATGTTATATTTATTTCCAAACCTAGTTAGGCTATCTAAAATTTCTAAACATAGATTATCTTCCGATTATTTATCATCTAAAACCATTTCTTATGAGAAAAATATTAAGAAAGCTTGGGTAACTAAAGAATTAAGTAAAAGTGGAATTATTGGAGATCCTAGAAAATCCAATGCACAGATAGGAAAAAAAATAATTGATAGAGTAACACAAAAATTAAATAAAATAATAAATGAAATGTTTTAGATTTTTATTTATCAAGAATTAAATTAAAAAAATTTTTCGTATACCTCATTGTACTCACAATCATATACCTCACAGTTATCCAGCATATATTCAGTTATTTGACTTAAGAATGTACCGTGACTGACTAATACAATTTTTTGTAAATTAAGGTTTTTAATAGATAGCAGAAAAGACCTTAATCTAATTTTAATATCATTGTGAGACTCTTGTATAATTTTTTTTTCATTAATAGGTTTGTTATTATTCCACCAAAAATCATTTAAATTATTAAAATCAAAATCATTAAATTCTTTTTTTAATTTTTTTGGTTGTCTTCCTACATCACATGAGTGATACAAATGTTCTCTTATTAATGGTTCAATTACCGGTTTATTAGATGGAAAAACAATAGAGAATGTTTCCAATGTTCTTGTTAAGGGGGAACAAAAATAATTATCAAATTTGAGATTTTTAATTCTATTATTTAATTTTTTTGCTTGCTGAACTCCTCTTTGAGTAATTCTTGCATCATAATAATAAGTTGGATTATCTAAATCTGATGCTGCATTAGCTTCTGACTCTGCATGTCTAATAAGATATAATTTCATTTTTTAGCTATAAATACGATAAACATTCAAGCATCAGTAGTATAAAACTTAGCTTTATTTACGGGAGGAAACGGCCAATAGCAATGGTACAATCATAACTAAGGTTGTTAAGACTGATGGATTAAATAACCAATAAAGAACACCTAGAGAAAATATTAACATCCAGAATTCATTTTTATATAAAAATTTCATTATTTTTTAATTATATTAATTCAAATTATTTTCTACTAATACTTTTTTAACAGTTTCACCCATTACAGAAGGGTTTTTGGAAATTGTAACCCCACACTCTTTAAGAAGTTCTACTTTTTCTATTGCACTTTCACCATAAGCAGAAACAATTGCGCCAGCATGCCCCATCACACGACCTTTTGGTGCAGTTAGTCCTGCTATATACGCAATTACCGGTTTACTCATATTTTCTTTAGCAAATTTTCCAGCTTCAACTTCTTGTGGACCACCTATTTCACCTATCATTAAAACTGCAATAGTTTCATCATCATTTTCAAACTTTTCAATTATATCTCTAAAAGAACTTCCATTTATTGGATCGCCTCCTATACCTACACTTGTTGAAACACCAATTTCCAAATCTTTAAGTTGTTGTGCAGCTTCATATCCCAAAGTGCCAGATCTACTAACTATTCCTATTTTACCTTCTTTGTAGATATGACCAGGCATAATACCTAACATAGATTTACCAGGGCTAATTATTCCTGCACAATTCGGACCTACTAATCCCATTTTTTTATCTTTTGGATATCTTCTCATGTATCTTTTTATTTTAACCATATCATGTGAAGGAATACCGTCAGTAATAGCCACACAGGTCTTAATACCTGCATCAGCAGCTTCCATTGCTGAGTCAGCTGCGAAGGCTGGTGGAACAAATAAAATTGATGTTGATGCTCCAGTTTGATCTACAGCTTCTTTAACAGTATTAAAAACAGGAAGATTTAAATGAGTCATGCCACCCTTTCCAGGTGTTACCCCGCCAACAACGTTAGAACCATACTTAATCATTTCTTCAGCATGAAAACTTCCAATTTTTCCAGTGAATCCTTGGACTAAAATCTTTGTATTTTTGTGAATGATTATAGACATGATTATCCAAGAGCCTTCACTGCTTTATTTGCTGCATCTTCTAAAGTTGATGCTTCAATGTAATTTATATTGCTTTTTTTAAGTATTTCATTTCCCTTTTCGACGTTAGTTCCAGCTAAACGTATAACTAAAGGATGTTTAATTTCAATTTTTGATAAAGCTTGAACAATTCCTTCTGCAACCCAATCACATCTGTTAATCCCTGCAAAGATATTAACTAATATCACCTTAACTTTTGTGTCCATAGAGATTAATTTAAAAGCTTTAACTATTTTTTCAGGTGTTGCACCTCCGCCAACATCTAAAAAATTTGCAGGTTCACCACCAGCAAGTTTTATCATATCCATTGAAGCCATTGCTAAGCCTGCACCATTAATAATATTACCAATATTCCCATCTAGACTTACATAATTCATTCCTCTGTCAGAAGCATAAACTTCATTTGAATTTTCTTGTGTTTTATCTCTAAGTTCTGCAATTTCATCTCTTCTAAACATTGCATTATTATCAAAACTCATTTTACAATCTAATGCTAGTATTTCATCTTGGTGTGATACAACTAATGGATTAACTTCAACCATTGTTGCATCAAGCTCACTAAAAGCTTTATAACAACCAATAATTGTATTTGCTGCTCTTGAGATCAATTTGGATTCAATTCCTAAACCAAAAGCTATTTCTCTTGCTTGAAATTGTTGAATACCAACTGCTACTTCAATTTTAGATCGTATAATTGTTTCAGGTTTTTCTTTTGAAATTTCTTCGACACTCATTCCACCTTCTGTTGAGGCTACAACCATTATACTTTCTGAAGATCTATCAAACACTAAACCTAAATATAATTCATGTTTGATATCAGTTGCTTCTTCAATATAAATTCTATTTATTATCTTACCCTCTGGACCAGTTTGGTTTGTAATTAATTTTTTACCTAACAATTTATCAGTTGCATCAGCAACTTCTAACGGAGAATTACATATTATAATTCCTCCCGCTTTACCTCTAGCACCAGAGTGAACTTGCGCTTTTACAACCCATTTTGAACCACCAATTTCTCTCGCTTTATTTTCTGCATTTTCTGGACTATAAACAATACCACCAGTGGGAATTTTAACTCCAAAATCGGACAATATTTTTTTTGCTTGATATTCGTGTATGTCCATTACTTACTTTCAATTAACTTATTAATATTTACAACATTTTCAGCCATTCTAGCAGATGCAGCATCGATCATTCTTCCATCAAGCTGAGCAGCACCCTTTCCTTCAGCTGCTGCCTTTTCCAATTCTAATAATATTCTTTTTGCTTTATCTATTTCTTCTTTGGGTGGAGAAAAAACTTCATTAGCTAAATCTATTTGCGATGGATGTATTGCCCATTTACCCTCAAAACCAATTGCTGCCGCTCTTTTTGCTGCATCAAGATATCCTTGTTTGTCATTAAAGTCTCCAAAGGGTCCGTCTATTGCTCTTAAGCCATATGATCTACAGGTCATTACTAAAGTTGATAAGCCATGATGCCATTGATCACCAGGGTAATCAGGATTTAAACCTCCAATGACAACAGTTCTTGCTCGCATACTTGCAGCATAATCTGCAACTCCAAAGTGTAATGCTTCTAGTCTAGAACTTGATGTTGCAATTGATTGGATGTTAGACATTCCTAGTGCTGTTTCAATTAAACATTCTAAACCTATTCTATTTTTAAATTTTTTATTTTGTTCAATTTGATTGAGCATACAATCAACCATATATACATCAGATGATGAGCCTACTTTTGGAATTAATAATGTATCAATCTTATCACCGACCTCTTCTATAATTTCAATTACATCACGATACATATAGTGTGTATCCAAACCGTTAATTCTTATAGAGATTGTTTTACCTTCTTCTCTCCAATTATATTCTTTTATTGCATTTATAACATTTTTTCTTGCATCAATTTTATCATTTGGAGATACTGCATCTTCTAAATCTAAAAAAATATAATCGGCATTTGATTTTAATGCTTTTTCAAACATCCTTGGATTAGAGCCTGGAACCGCCAATTCACTTCTGTGTAATCTAGATTTTGCAGGTTTATAAAATAAATGACTCATTAGAGAAAAATTATATATTTGATTAATATTATAAAAGCGATAAAAAAATTTAAATATTATAAAGATATTTCTTTAAGGCAATTTTCATCATTATTTTTTGGATTATTTACAATTTTTGATACTGGATAAAAGTCTAAATCATCCTCGATAACACTTTTGTTTTTATGTAGAAATTTATTTTCATTATCATTAAGAAATTCAAGACCCTCATTATGAGACATAATAAGAGGCATTCTATTATGTATATGGGAAAGATTTTCATTTGCCTCCTTAGTAATGATACAGACAACATTCATTTTTTTATTATCTCTTATTTCTTCCCTCCAAATTCCACCAAAAAATAATAATTCATTTCTAGGAATTGATATTAAATAGGGTTGTTTTTGATTATTTATATTTTTCCATTCATAATATCCATTTGCAATAAATAGACATTTTCTTTTAGTAAATGATTCTTTAAATAAATATTTATCATTAATCGTTTCAATTCTTGCATTAATAACAAATTGAGTAACATTATTTTGTTTACTAAAAAAACTATAACTCCAAATAAAAGTATCTATTAAAAGTTTATGATTATTTTCATAAATAATATTAACGATATTAGAAGGTGATATATTGTATGACTTATGCGCGTAATTTAAAACTTCTGAGTTAGGAAATAGTTTTGTAATTTTTTCTTTATCTTCAGTGCTTGTAAATCTTCCGCACACTATGATGCTTGTGATAAAGGCATTGGTCTAGAAACACCGACAGTCATCCAGCAATCTTTAAACTCACCGTTTTGCTCTACTTTTTCTACTGTCCATTCGAAACCAAATTTTTTTCCATTACTATCTGTAAGTTCTACAAAGTAATATGAACTTTTTTCTTGTTCCTGAACAGGAATTATATTGTGTTCTAAGTGATCAATCATCATTTCGTAAGATGGATTTTTAATCATCCTAATAAAATTGTCTAGAGGACCTGTATACATTCTATTGTTTGGATGTGCAAATTCCCAAGTTTGTTCAATACCGGCATCGTCAAAAGGTAAATTATTTTTTTGTAGTGCTTTTAATTGAATTGAAATAACTTCTTTAGGGCCAATTGAAGGGTCTGGTTTTATCATTTCTCCATAAACATTTTTTGATAATAAAATAAACAAACTAAACAATATAATTTTGTGCATATTTTTAAAATAGTGTAATTACAATTTAAGGCAATATGTATATTTATGATTTTATCCAAGGATTAATAATTGGAGGAACATTAATTATAGCCATAGGACCTCAAAATTTATTTGTAATACAGCAAGGGCTTAAAAAATCTTATGTTTTTACAGTTACTTTATTTTGCAGTCTATCAGACAGTTTACTAATTATAATTGGAATATATCTATCGAATTATATTGTTCAAATTAATCCAAGTATTATAGGAATAATAAAAGTATTAGGTGGAATTTGGCTTATATTTTATGGATTAAATAAAATTATAAAATTAAATAAATTTAAAGATATAAATAAAGAATTAAATATAATTAATGAATTCGGTAAAATATTAATTACCTTGCTCCTTATTACATACGCAAATCCTCATGTTTATCTAGATACAATTATTTTGCTAGGATCATTATCAACAAATTTTAATGATCAATTTTCATTTGGTATTGGAGCAATTTCAGCTAGTTTTTTGTTTTTCTTTTCTTTGGGATATATGTCAAAGTTCTTATCTAAATATATTTATTCAAATAAAACTTGGTTTTGGATTGATCTAACCATTGGCATGCTAATGATTAGTTATGGAATATATTTTATAATTTTTTAAAGAAAGTTTCTAAGTTTTTACATACCTGATCAACATTTAATTTTGTAAATACAAGAGGTGGTTTTATTTTAATAACATTGTCAAAAGGGCCATCAGTGCTCAACAAAATACCTTGATTTCTCATATAATTAATAAGCAATTTAGCTAATTTTTTGTTTGGTTTAGACACATTACTATTTTGAATAATATCTATTCCTAAAAAAAGCCCCCTACCTCTAACTTCACTAATATATTTTTTATATTTAAGTTGGATTTTTTTTAATTCTTTTAAAAAATAATTACCAACTAACAAAGCATTTTTTTGTAATTTATTATTATCAATAGTCTCTAATACTGCTTTACCGATAGCGCAGGAAACGGGATTACCACCGAATGAATTAAAATATTCCATCCCATTATTAAAAGTTGAAGCTATTTTTTCTGTAGTTATAACAGCAGCTATTGGGTGACCATTACCCATAGGTTTGCCCAAGGTTACTATATCAGGAACGACGTCATGCTCTTCAAATGACCAAAAATTTCTTCCAACGCGTCCAAAACCAGTTTGTACTTCATCTACAATACATAATGCGTTGTTTCTTCTAATTTCTGAAAATATTTCTTTTAAATAATTTTTTGGAAGAATTACTTGACCACCGCAACCAAGTATACATTCAGTAAAAAAACATGCAATTTTTGTTTCTTTAATTTTATTTCTAATTACTGTTTTAGCTTCATCTATATATTTTTGAATCCAATTTGAATTTTGATATCTCCACTTACCTCTTAAAGGGTCAGGCATATCTAATACGTGAACATAATCTTTTTTACCTAAACCACCCTTACTATTAAATTTGTATGGACTTAGATCAATTAAAGCATTGGTATGCCCATGATAAGCATTGTCCATCACAAAGACATCTTTCGCACTAGTATAAGTTTGAGCTATTCTATAAGCTAAATCATTAGCTTCAGATCCTGTACATACGAAAAATATCTTATTTAATTTCTTTGGAAACTTACTTAAAAGTAATTCACTATAATCGTTAATTGTATCGTATAGATATCTCGTATTAGTATTAAGTTTTAAATTTTGTTTAGTCATAGCTTCATGGACATAGGAATTTGAATGCCCAACATGGGAAATATTATTTACACAATCTAAGTATCTCCTGCCATATCTATCAAAAAAATACTGATCTTTAGCTTCAAGCATATGAAGAGGTTTCTTGTAAGAAATTGATAAATTATCAGAAATATTTTTTCTTCTTTTTTTTAAAGTATCTTTAAAATCATTATTATTAGAATAAAAAGATTTTGGAATTCGTAGAATTAAATTTGGATCAGGTGAAATTTTATTCCAGATATTGAATAAAAATTCTTCACCTACTCCTGGAAAATTCTTATCATGTCCTAATAAATCTAAAATAATTTGAAAATGTAAATGTGGTAACCATTTTCCATTTTCATTAGAATTACCAATTTTACCAATCCATTCACCTTTCTTAATTTTTTTTCCAATTTTTAGTTTTTGAAATATTATTTTGGATAAATGACCGTATAGAGTATAAAATTTATATTTTTTAAAACTATGTTCTAAAACTAGAGTGGGACCATAGTCATATTTAAAATTATTATTTTTTAAAATTATAATTTTACCATCTATTGGCGCAAATAAATCTGTTCCTTGATCAATAAAGATATCTACGCCTAAATGAATATTACGTCTTTCATTCGTATTTAATTCAGAAATAAAGTTAGGTCCCTTATAAACTTTTCTTTTTTCATTGTATAAACCTATTCCTATACAAGAATTATCTTCTTTGAATATTTTATTAACCCTTTTCTTAAGAGAAATATTATCTGGGTTACCTTTTAATAAAGGTGAATCAGAGCTTAATTTTAAGATAGATTTATTTTTATCAAGTATATTAAATTTAAAAATATTATCAAAGTTGAATTTATTTATATAATTTATAATTTCATTATGATGGTGAATAATATCAAAGCCACATATTTCACGAACAATATATATTAAAAAATTGATAGGAATTTTGTCTAATTTTTCTAATAAAGACCATGCATCTTTCTCACTAATACTTAAATATTGATTTGATGGATATTTAATTCTTTGTTTTTTTGCCATTACAACAGTAATCATAAGTCTTGACTTACATAATGATATTAATGAATTAATTTCATCCTCATTAATAGAAAATTGTTTATTGTACTCTGTGATTATATTTTTAAGTGTAAGATAAATATTATCATTATTCATTAATGCATATGATAGGCATATAGCTAAATCATTTATTGTTGGAGAATAAATAGAATCTCCATAATCTAGTAAACCACAAACATTGTTTTTTTTAATAACAATATTATAATTATTTGGATCTGAATGAGTTATTGAATATCTTAATTTATTTAAATTATTTTTTACAAATTTTTCATATTCTGAAAAACATTTTAATAAAATTAATTTTTTTGAACCAGTAAAAATATTAATATTTTTTTTAATCCAATTAATATTTGATGGATCCCAAATAAAATTTCTATGAGCATCTATATCGTTAAATGCTTGCAACTTAGTTGATACTTTTCCAAGTAACTTACCTAAAGAATTTTCAATTTTATCGTTACTTTTTGTATCTCCATACATTCGCCCATCAATATAAGATAAGATCCTAACAAAGCATTCTCTATTTTTTTTATCTAAATATTTTACAATCTTTGTATGGTGTATTTTTGGTATAAAAGATTTAAGACTAAGATCAGTTCGTAAATAATTTATTAATCTATCTTGGTATTTTAATATATTTATTTTTTCTGATGGGTTTGAAATTTTCAATACATATTTTTTTTTATTATTTATGAATATAATAAAATTTATATCCCTTTCACTATCAAGTTGTTTAATTTTGAGTAATTTATTTCTTAAGAAAGAAAAATTAATCTTTAACCATTTAATTAAATGTTTATTATCAATAATAGGTGGATCAACATCAAAAACTGACATAAAAGGTGTATAATTCATAATGCTGAAATCTAAAAACATTTTTGTTTGTATTGGGGCAATTCATCACGATTATTTATTAAATCTTAAAAAAAATATTATTAATTTTAGATCTAATCAAATTATACAAAAAAGCAGAATTGGTGGAGTGGCCTACAATATTGCAGAATTGCTTTCGAATTTTGTTGATGTAAATTTTTATAGTTTAGCTATTAATGAAGAGATTAGAAAAAAAATCTCAAAAAAAATATATGTTCATCAAGTGAATAAAAATTATGCAGATAGATACTATTTAGCTTTATCAGATAAAAATAATAAATTTTTATTAGGATTAGCTAACACAGATGAATATGAAAATAATAAATCTTTAAAAATACCAAACATAAAGAATAAAAATATAATATTTGATCTAAATTTTTCTAAAACCTATTTGGAAAAATCAATAAATAAACTATCAAAAAAAAATAAAATTATAGTGTGCGCAACATCAGTGCATAAAGTAATTAAAATTAAAAGGATTATAAATAAAATTGATTTTATATTCTTAAATAAAGCAGAGTTATTTAAACTTACAAATTCTTCAAATATAATAGTAGGTGTAAAAAAAATATTAAAACAAAATAAAAAAATAAAAATAATTACTACTAATTCAAAAAATAATGTGATCTTTGGAAGTAATGAATATATAAAAAAAATAAAACCTCCATCAATCAAAGTAGTAAACGAAAATGGAGCTGGAGACGCACTAGCAGCTATGATGCTGTATTTATTCAGTATAAATGAAAAAATTAATTATATTCTGAAAACTTCTGTAGCATGCGGATCTTATTATGCTAGTGGTAAAAGTCTAAAAACTAATAGTGATTTTTTAAAAATTAAAAATCTTTCTAAGAAAGTGAGTGTACAAAAGTATGCATGCAATATTTGAGATAAGTAAAAAAGTTCAAGAAGCAATAAACAGAAAAAAACCAATAGTAGCTTTAGAAAGTACATTGATTAGTCATGGGTTGCCCTATCCAGAAAATATTAAAGTCGCAAATGAGTCTATAAAGGCTGTTGAGGATAACGGTGCAATTGCTGCAACAATAGGAATTATTAGAGGTAAGGTTAAAATAGGATTATCACAAGAAGATATTCAAATATTAGCAAAAGAGAAAAATGTACAAAAAGTTTCAAATCACAATATAAATTTATCAATATTTAATAATGAAAATGCTGCTACAACAGTAGCAAGTACAATTTCTATAGCTTCTAAATTTCAAATAAGATTTTTTGCAACAGGAGGAATTGGTGGTGTGCATCTAAATGCTGAAAATACCAATGATGTATCTGCAGATCTATATGCTCTTTCTGAGAATTCAAATTTTGTAATCTGTAGTGGTGCTAAATCTATTTTAGATTTAAGTAAAACAAATGAACTTCTTGAAACTTTAGGAATTACAAGAATTGGTTATCAAACAAATTATATGCCTGGTTTTTGGTATGAAGAAACAGAAAATAAAGTCGATAATAAATTTGATGAAATTCATGAAATTTCTTCCTTTTTAAAACTTAATGAAAATATAGAAAATAAAAAATCAATTCTCATATTTAATAAAGTTCCATTTGAAAAAGCGCTTAATAAAAATGATGTAGAAAAATGGATTAATAATGCAACAATAAAAGCTAATAGAAATAATATTAGTGGAAAAGAATTAACACCATTTCTTATAAAAGAAATTAACGAACAATCAAAAAATCAAACCCTAAATGCTAATGTATCTTTAATAATTAATAATGCAAATTTAGCTGGAAAGATTGCAAAGAGTTTTTATACTTAAGGTAATAACGATAATTTAGCTTTAAGTAATTGAAAAAATTTTTTATCATTAGCTTCATTCATTACAAAACAATTTACTGGTCTTTTGGTAACACCAAGCCAATCAACAACAGTTTCCCCTCTTGTTAATTCAGAATTTTCTTCAACTGTGACATTAACTTCTTTTCCACTAAAAATTGATGGATCTAATAAATATGCAATGACACATGGGTCATGCAAAGGTGTTTCCTCAGTTTCGTACAATTCTTTATGAAATATTGTATAAAATTCCATTAGCTCTCCAAAAAACTTAGAACTTTTATTTTTATTTTCATTCATTGATTTGATAATTTTTGAATTTACATTGACCTGATGAGTAACATCTAAACCCATCATTGTTAAAGGAATACCTGATTCTAAAACAATATTAGCTGCATGTGGATCCACATAAATATTAAATTCAGCTGAAGGTGTAGTATTTCCTAAGCACATAGCAGCCCCACCCATAAAGACTATTTCTTTTATATTTTCTTTAATAGACGGATCTTTTTTTAAACTTAAGGCAATATTTGTAAGAGGTCCTGTTGGACATAAATAAATTTGCTCTGTTGAAGATTTACAAGTTTCTACTATGAAATCAACTGCATGTTTTTCTTGAGGTTTATAATTTGTATCTATTATTATAGGATCACCTTTTTTATCTAATCCAGTTTTTCCGTGAACATATTCAGCTGTAAATAATTCATAATGAATAGGTTTATTTGCACCAGAGTAAACTTTGATGTCCGTTCTTTCAATTAACGTACAAACTTTAAGAGCATTATTTACTGTATTATTTAAACCACTATTTCCACCAACACAGGTGATACCCAGTAAGTCAATCTCTTTAGAAGAAGCAGCTAACATTATTGCTACAGCATCATCATGACCTGGATCACAATCTAAAATTATTTTTTTAGTCATTAATAAAACTTTTAAGAGGTAATGAATATCTTTGTAACCAATTCCAATCAGGATATTCGTTGTT
This sequence comes from uncultured Alphaproteobacteria bacterium, assembly GCA_902577905.1. Taxonomy (GTDB): domain Bacteria; phylum Pseudomonadota; class Alphaproteobacteria; order HIMB59; genus CACPNW01. Next base: position 1,661 of record CACHAQ010000001.1, on the reverse strand, counting down.
ATTATCAATTACATGAATTGTGTAAGCGTGTCTTGATTTTAAACTTGTGTTTTCACATGAATAATGGGGAAGTCTACCATGTAGTAAAACAAGTGATCCTTTTTTTACTTCTACAAAAGTATCAGTTTCAGGAAATGGTTCATCATTTAGATTTATCATCTGCATTTTACCCCCTACTTTTTTAAAAAGCTTTCTTAATGGACCCTTATGACCTCCACTGGCAACTTGTAGACATCCATTTGTTTTATTTGCGTCTTCTAATGCAAACCAAAAACCAATAGTACTTTCTGGCTCAGTATATAAAAAAGTAGAATCTTGATGACAAACTACTTCACCGCCAATTTTTGGTTGTTTAAAAATATACATAGACTGAAGTAATTTCGGTTTTGAGAAACCAAGTGATAAAGCAATATCTTGAAGTTTTTGTTTATGAGAGAATTTATAAAAAACTTTATCTAAGTCATGCAACGCATGACCAATTTTATTTACAATAAAATGTTTATTTTCTTCTATGTTGTCATCATTTAAATTAGCTTTTTCTTCAAAGAAAAAACGAATTTTATCTCCTGATTCTAAAAAATAACTATCATCATTATGAGCTTGATTGACTGTATCAAAAATAGATTTTTGATTATTAAAATTATTATGTTCGATAAGATATGATGATCGTTCCATTAATTCATCACATTCTTTATCTGTGTTGAAATTTTCAATAACCAAGTATCCATTATTATTCCAAAAATTAATCATTTCATTGGTTAAGGGTAAATCATTTGTTGAAAAATATTTCATTATATTCCTATTAATTTTGTCAAGAATGGTAAACCAACTTTGATAATGTTTAATAACTGTGGTATTAAGAATTTTCCAGTTGTAGCAAGGAAGAAAATTATACCTCCAATTATGACTATCAGAATTAAATTTCTATAAAAGTTACCATAATTATTATATTGTGATTTAGCTCTTGATCTCAAAATAAATAGTATAATTACTATTACAATTAAAACTATTAACAATCGGAACATATATTTTCTATATTTAGTAAAAATTAATTTGCAATACTAATTATATCTTAATAAATAGTTTTTAGTAGATGATCAGATTAAGCATATTATTTTTATCAATTTTTTCTTTAATTTATGGAATATATTTTTTATTTTTTCCATATAGTTTTGTCAATTTAACTGCTGCTGAAAGTACAAATATTGCATGGCTTAGAAACCTTGGTGGAGCTATAACAGGTCTTTTATTTATTGGTCTTTTAATGATCTACTTAAATACTAAGGGCTCAATCAGATTACTTAATGTTATTATTATTACATCCGTAATACAGATATCCGCTTTGATATATTCAAGAATAGCAAATGAATTTTCGGCAAATAATTTAATAATTATTGATATAACTATATATGCTGCAATAGTAGTTACTATTTATTTATTATTCATTTCAATTAGATTTAAAAAACTATTTATTTAAATTTAAAAAAAATTCTAAGTAATAAAAAAATAATTAATAGTAAAAAAACTAAAATTAATTCAAATGACAAAATATTACTTAGTTGGAATTCTTTAACTTCAATAAGATTAGAAAATTGATTACCAATAAATGAAAAAAGAAGAAAATAAGGAGAAAATCCAATAAAAGACGAAATTATAAATTT